>JADGEO010000009.1 GCA_016744335.1 Anaerolineales bacterium | reverse complement strand
CTACTCAAGCAGGAGAAATCTTGCAAACGAAGTATCAGAGGCAAACGACTTCTTGCTGGATGGGATGAAAAGTATCTGCTCAAGGTGCTAGAGGGGTTCTACTCTCTCTAATTTTAGTGCGTTTGCCCTGGTGTTAAGAACAGGGTGTACGCACTACAATCTCTATTTCGTGCGGGCTGAAGCCACTTTCTCAATACATGAAAGCCCTTCGAGCTAGAAAAGAGTCGGATTTATCCGACTTCCATGCGCTGAGGCAGGACTTTAGTCCACGCCGCTGGCTATTTTCTACGAAAAAGACCCTTTTGAAGAAAAATTCTTAGAAAAATATACGGATTTCTCAAAAAAGCCAGGTGAATTTACCTAAATTTTAGTGTGTTTGTCCTGGTGTTGAGAAAAGGGCAAGCGCACTGAAACCTCTATCTTCAACATAAATTGACTTGATTGCTAGCAATTACCTCATGTTGAAAAATAAGGCTAATATACAAACCCCGTTGACGAAAGAAAAAAACAAACCAGTAATACAAGCCCTCTTCTAAAATCTCCCCCGAAAAGAACACCACAAAAATACGGAGAATACAAATTTTTTCTCTGAGGAAACAAAGAAGTTCTTCACGCCCCTTGTCACCTTATAGTGAAACTTTAGGAATTTATATCTAGATAATTACTTAAGGAATGGGATTCTGAAAGCTCTGTAAAACTTTTGAGCAACTTATGAACTAACTATTGTCGTAGATTTTCAACGTGAATTACGCGGATTTTGCGAATACCGCGAAAAAACCTTTAAAAAACCGTGCTTTTCGCCTTTTTCGTGTCTTTCGCGTTAAAAAGAAAAGATATTTTGCCCATTATTTACAGATTCCACAGATGCTTTCCTTTTTTCACAAAAAAGTTTTCAGAATCAGTGAAAATCCGCCTGATCCGTCTAATCCGCGGCCTATTTTTGACTTTTACTGAGTTTTCAGTGGGATTTAAATAACCTATACATTTGGAGCAAGCCTCACTCAAACTTTGCCTTATTAATGGATAAATTATTTTTTTTATAAGTTCTTAGTGACTTAATACTTACTGAATTATAACGAAAACCGTAAAAACGCACCCTTTTCGTGGTATCATTTCCTCATCTCATAAAAGGTAGAAATTATGGAAAATCAAATAACAATTATCGAAGGACCCGCCCCCATTTTTGAGCCTGTTCAAGAAAATTGGGCACTAAGCCTTACCGAAAGCTCCGGACCCCAAGTTAACGCACTCACCAAATTGCGCACCTTCAATGGTCCCGAACTTGTAGAACGCTGTTATCGTACTTGGCGCAGTCATCACACCATGTACCTTCACTATAAAAACGAAGTGGGGTTAGAGCAAAAAACCCCCATTCAAGCCGCGCGCACCGTAGACACCGATGACGGGCACGTTCTTCATCTATGGGTCTATCTTGACCCCACAGTAGTCGAGTTTGAATTTTATCGTGACGATAATAATGACGATGACGGGCTTGAAAGTTAATGTCTCTTATTCAAACCACTTTTCAAAATTACACCCTAACCCTTGCCCTCAACCATCCTGAGAAAGCCAATGCCTTCAATCAGGATATGATTTTAGCATTACAATCTGCGCTCAAGGAAGCAGAGCAAAAAGACGAAGTTCGTTGCATTCTCATCACGGGCACCGGCGGCAGTTTCTCTGCGGGGCAAGATATTTCTGAAATGGAAATAGTCCAAACAACAGAAATCTCTTACCACGAACACCTTCGCAAAACGTATAATCCCCTTATCTTAAAACTCCGAGAAATAAAAAAACCAGTCATAGCCGCCATTAACGGTACCGTTGCAGGGGCAGGATTAGGCATCGCCCTCGCCTGCGATTTGCGGATAGCGGCAAATGACGCGCGCTTCACAGTGGGATTTACCGGCATCGGACTTGTTCCCGACTCTGGGGTTTCGCTTTTACTACCAGCCCTTATTGGGCTTGGGCGCGCAACTGAAGCAACTTTTAGCAACCTGCCCATCTCTGCATCAGACGCATTAGCATGGGGAATGGTCAACCGTCTCGTTCCTGCTGAAGACTTATTACAAACCGCACAACAAATCGCCATGATGCTGGCACTAGGACCAGTTCACACCTACGGGGCAACAAAAAAAGCCTTCAACCGCGCCATCCTGCCAAATCTTGCAGACATACTCGAATACGAAGGCGAGCTACAAGAAATAGCGGGCAAAAACGAAGAGCATAAAATCGGGGTAAAAGCTTTTTTGAAAAAAGAAAGACCAAATTTCCTCTAAGGAAGAAGTTGTTTAGGGCTAGGCTTTTTAAAAATAACTGACACTTGTCCCTTCCCAAAAAATGGGAAGGCTAAGCAGTGTCCTGAGCCTGTTGAAGGGAAGGGGGAAAAGTGCGAAACATATTTTCATATCTAATTACCCGACAGCTATAAAACATCGTGGTTACTGTCTCACACAAAGCCACTAAAACGCAAAGTTTTTAAGTTTTTCTTAGCGACCTTGCATCTTTGCCTAAAATTTGAAAAGCATTTTCTTAAAGTGCCTTATCGCTAGTATGATATTTGAATTATCCTATACGTAATAGATAGATTTTTGTTATCATCTGTATATCTTATCATCACTTACTTAAGAACTACGACCTAACCTCACCATGCCTAAACTAAATCGCAAGAAAAAACTCTTCTCCCAAAAAAAGAAAAAAAGATTTCCCTTCTGGTTTCTCCTGCTGGGGCTTTTAGCCCTGCCTTTTTTTCTCATCCCCACCGCGGAGCCTAAAGTAATCCCCACCCCTGTTGGGTTAACGGTCGAAGCCACCTTCCTCCCGACTTATACACCCCTCCCGCCACCAACAGGCACCCCACTTCCCTACCCCACTGGCGTTCACGGTGGACGCATCATCTTCACTTGCACGCGCGGTGACTATAACCAAATCTGCATGGTTAATAAAGATGGCAGTGGCTTACTTCAAGTCACGCACGAAAAAGTCAACCACTATTATCCCTCCCTCTCTCCGCAAGGCGAGGTCATAATCTACGCCTCAAATAAAAGTCTCGGCACCTTCGATCTTTACCTGCTCGTCCTCAGCACCTCTCAAGAAATAGAGCTTACACATGAAATAGGCAACGTCTTCTCCCCCGCCTACTCCCCCGATGGCACAAAAATCCTATTTATTAACAAACCCGAAAGTGAACCAACGGGGTTATGGATTATGGACGCAAATGGAGAAAACGCCCATCTCGTTTATGGGGGCAGAAAAGAAGCGGGTGCAAACCCCATTGTTAGCGCGGCGTGGTCGCCAGACGGCAAAGAAATAGCCCTCGCCATGACAGTAAACCAAGCCTTCGAATATGAGATTTTTCTCTTAGATTTAGATAATGTGGATACCCCGCCTCGCCGCGTGACCTATGGCTTGCTTGGCATTACCGGAAGCGTTTCCTGGTCCCCAGACGGCAATTCCCTCCTCCTCTCCGCAGGACCTCCCCTCGATAAAGATGTTTTTGATTATGAAATAGAAACAGGCATTATGACGCGTCTCACCGCGGGCGGCAATAACAATTCAGCTGTCTATTCCCCCGATGGCAAATGGATAGCCTACAACTCCCTTCGCAACAACGACCAAGCCGATTTATACCTCATGCGCCCAGATGGAAGCGAAGTTCAGCAAATCACCGATCACCCCGAACCCGATTGGCAACCACAGTGGGAACCCTAAAAAACGGTTTTTAAAGCGATAGCTTGAAGCCAGAAATCTCCCAAATTCGGGTTTTTAGCAAAAATCCAAAGTCTGGAGACTTTGGATTCCCTTTCTACGAAAAAACCTAACTAATCAGCCTTCTCAATCTTCCAATCAAGTCTGGGTCTAATCGCACCAGGTCGCGGCTCATCCCAGTGCATACCGGGCGCGCCAGCGGGGTCAACATTGAACTCCAGCGTGCGCTCTTCGGCAAAATAGCGGCGGATGCGGTACGAACTCGCGTTCACGCCCAGCGTATATCGTCCCGTGTTTAGCAAATCGGGCGGCACCACACAGCGGCTCACGTACCGCCCCGCTTTTCGCTCAGTATAGGTATTAAACATTTTGGGGTCATCCGTATCGAAGGAGGTGAAAACTGGCTCACCACGCGCCGTATAAAGATAAATCCCGACTCTCAAACCAGTGATAGCTTCATCCAGTTGATATTCAAACTCGAGCGTAAACTCTTCAGTAGATCGGATTGTCTCAACAACATTTCCACGATTATCGACAATGCGGATCGCGCGTGGCGTGAACGGGGGTGCCGTTACAGGAATATCTTCCGCTTCCCAAACTTTTTCCCCTGCTCGCGCGTGCCCAGCCGATAGATAATAATCAACAGCCTCGGCTGTAGGCGCACGCATAATCATGCGCCCTTTCTCCAAAACAATCGCTTCATCGGTTAGGCGTAGAACCGCCGACATATTGTGGCTTACGAAAAGCACCGTCCGCCCTGCTTCGGCGACATCGTTCATCTTGCCGATACATTTGCGCTGAAATTCAGCATCACCAACCGCGAGAACTTCGTCTACAACGAGAATCTCAGGTTCAAGATGCGCGGCAACGGCAAAAGCCAGCCGCAGATACATGCCCGAAGAATAGCGTTTGACGGGGGTGTCTATAAATTTCTCCACTTCCGAAAAAGCGACAATTTCATCAAATTTGCGCGTAATTTCAGAACGGTGCATCCCCAAAATTGCGCCGTTGAGATAGAGATTCTCGCGCCCCGTTAGTTCGGGGTGAAACCCCGTCCCGACTTCGAGCAACGAGCCGACGCGTCCGCGCAGTTGCATCATCCCTTCGGTAGGTTCAACCACGCGAGAGAGCAATTTGAGCAGGGTACTTTTCCCTGCGCCATTATGCCCGACGATGCCTAAAACCTGACCCTGTTCCACATCAAAAGAAATATCCTTGACCGCCCAGATGATATTGTCAGGCTTTTTGGCTTCAAGTCGTTTTTGACGCGAAAAGGTATTGGATATCGTATCGCGCAGGGTATTATAGCCACCGCGATTTTGCGGGGCTGTGCCTATTTTGTAACGTTTGCCGAGGTTCTCGACGTGAACTGCTATTGTCATATTTTTTTTACTCAATTGTAGATGTATACTGCATCTGCTTTTGATGCGTTGCACATCGGGTTTTTCAACCCAAACTGCAACGCACTTGAAAAGTGCATTACAGTTCTAGATTGTATTCCTTAGAATCTTTTGAAGAATAGTCACAAAAGCGTCAATTTCTTCTCTTGTATTATAGTAATGTAGCGATGCACGAACTAATTCATTAAGTCCTCGTTGCTGAAATGAAACAAGGGTCCCGGAACCATTTGATACTGAGACATTGATCCCCTGAGTAGCTAAGGCTTCCTTTATTTTAGGTGAAGTCATTTGGCTTGCCCTAAAGGTTACTATGCCACATTTTTCTACGCCTTCGTCTGTAATGCTAATACCGTCAATATCTGCTAGTTTAGTTCGTAATTCAGTAGCTAAAGCATATATCCGATCGCGTGTTATTTTGATATCCCATGAAAGCGCATAGTTGATTGCTTTTCCCAAAGCAGCCTTTCCAGCAAAGTATTGCTCCCAGTTTTCAAAGCGTTTTGCATCGGATCGAATTTCGTATTTTGAAGGCGAAATTAAGGTTGCTGCATGTTGGTCAAGGAATGGTGGCTCTAATTTCTCGATCATTTCTTGGCGCACATAAAGCAATCCCGTTCCTCGTGGGCCTCTAAGATACTTTCTTCCTGTTCCACAGAGAATATCGCATCCTATTTCTTCAACATCTAGTGGGATTTGCCCAACCCCCTGACATGAATCTAATAAATAAGGGATATTGGTGGCTTTCGCAATTTCCCCAACCTGTGCGGCTGGATTGACTAATCCACCTCCAGTTGGGATATGAGTTATAGAAATTAATTTTACGCGTTCGTCAATCAAGTTTTCAAGTGCATTGACATCAATTTGACCATATTCATCATTTGGCACAAATACGATTTCCAGACCATAGCGTTTGGCTTGTTGGTTATAGGCAATCACATTGCTACCGTACTCAGCGATTGTGGTCAGAATACGGTCTCCCTTTTTAAATTTAAAGGAATAGAAAGCCATATCCCATGCACGAGTTGCATTTTCGGCATAAGCAATTTCCTCCTGTTCACAATTCAGGAGTTTAGCTGCTGCGCTATAGAAATTATCTAAAGCTTCTTTTTCTTTTCCTGCTGTTTCGTATCCGCCTAACTCTTCTTCTTTGTACAGATATTCATGCAGGACATTACTGACAGGAATAGGCATTAACGAAGCACCAGCATTATTAAAGTGCATAATACTATTGCATGCTTTTGTTTCTTTACGTGCATGTTTTATGTTAAATTCAGTATGTATCAAAACTTATTCCTTGTCATTATAAATATAATGTTGTTCAGATGGTGAAAAAGTAATTTTGTGAAAATATCATTATGATAAAATCGTCTCTAAAGTATTATACGAAACGAAGGATAAAAACAATGACCGAAAAAGAGAAATATATTCCCGAAAAGGGCATCTTGGAGAAGTTTGGTCTCTAATAATCCCGCCGCTGGGGACAGCGGTTAGAGCGTGAAGGAGAAGAACTTCATTAATAGTACAATTATTTTAACATGTTTATTGAAGAGTTTCTCTGGTTGCCCAATATCGTTGATAAGCTAATAAGCAAATATTATGTGACACCTGAAGAAGTGGAAGATGTTTTTTCAATCGTCCGCGTTTTCGCTTTTACGAAAAGGGACATGTGCAAGGTGAGAATATGTACACGGCGGCTGGGCAAACTGACAGAGGAAGGTATTTGATTGTGTTCTTTATCTTCAAATCTTCCCATAATGCTTTGATTATTAGTGCCAGAGATATGACTCGTTCCGAGCGAAAATATTATGAGCGAAAAAAATAAAAAAACAGATCCTATTCCTGAAAATTTCTCTAGCATAGAGGAAGCGGCTGAGTTTTGGGATTCTCATAGCATAACCGATTATCAGAACGAGACGAGCGAAGTTGAAATTGATGTGCGCGCGTCTCGGCAAAAATGGATCCCTTTGGCGACAAGTTTTACTAATCAGGTTGCTAAAAAAGCCAAAAGAGAAGGGGTTTCTATTGAGACGCTGATCAATTTATGGGTCTCTGAAAAGTTGCAAGCTGGTATTAGTTAATTCCCGCCGCTGGGGACAGCGGCTAGAGCGGGGGAAGGAAGAGAATAATCGCTAAAGCAATTACTACAAGGGGGAGAGCTAAAACGTTCACGCCAAGAAAATGTTATTTTGCGGCGCTCAAGCCCAAATTTACGCGCGGGACGGGTTTCTCATCCCATTAAATCAATCCTTTTTCTGTTCTGTAGCGTTGGCGTATTTCATCCAATTGGATTAAGTTGCCATTGTTTTTTATATACCAATGCTCCCAGCCGTTGCTGGGCGCGCCCTTCATATAGTGTTTGGCAGATTGGTGGATACTGCCTTCAAATCCATCGGCGGTGATGAGGCGGGCATCGGGTTTTATTTTTGCACTTTTTGCTTTGTCACGAGAGAATAGCATTTCTTGCCCGGCTTGGATATAGCCATCTTCTAAGAGTGCTGAGAAGGGGACGCGAGGTGCGCTTTTCTTTTTGCTTTTTATGTTGAAAGTTTCTTCATCGAAGGGAGCGGGTTGGATGGCATCTATTCTTTTTTTGGCGGCTTGTATATATTTTTCTTCTCGCTCTATGCCAATCCAATTTCGATGTAGGCGTTTGGCTACCGCGCCCGTTGTGCCACTGCCAAAGAAAGGGTCGAGGATTATATCATTTGCTTCGGTTGAAGCAAGGATGACGCGATAGAGAAGGCTTTCTGGTTTTTGGGTGGAATGAACTTTTTTACCATTCTCATCTTTTAGTCTTTCTGAACCCGTTGCGAGGGGGTGAAGCCACCAATCGGAGCGCATTTGTTTTTCATTGTTTAGCCCTTTCATTGCTTGATAATTGAAGGTGTATTTTGCGCCTTTGCCCGTACTTGCCCAGATTAATGTTTCGTGTGCGTTGGCGAAGCGAGTGCCGCGAAAATTTGGCATGGGGTTGTTTTTTACCCAAATAACATCATTTAGAGTCCAAAACCCCAGATTTTGCATGATGGTTCCTACCCTAAAGATATTATGGTAAGAACCGATTACCCATATAGTGCTTGTGGGTTTCAAAACTCTTTTGACTGCTGAGAGCCATGCTGTAGTGAATTTGTCGTAGGCTTCGAATGAGGTGAATTTATCCCAGTTATCATTTACCGCATCTACTTTTGTCATATTGGGGCGGTGAAGTTCATTTTGAAGCTGGAGGTTATAGGGTGGGTCGGCAAAGACTAAATCGATAGAGTTTTTAGGCAATGAGCGGAGGGTTTCTATGCTATCGCCTTTGATGATGGTGTTGAGGGGGAGTTTCATTGGGTTTTTAGTCTCTGTATGCGAACTGAAATAAATATGAGAAGAACCCGTTTCCTTCAAGGAAACGGGTTCTTAGTTTTCAGGAACTTTCTCTACGCTTCCCAATCTTCAATCTTTAATTCTGTGATACGTTTGAATTCTTTGGTGTTATGGGTAACAAGTATACAATTATGAGCTAATGCGATAGAGGCAATTAATAAGTTGTTTGGACCAATTGGTGTGCCAGCCCTTTTTAATGTAGAGCGAATACGCCCATAGATTTTTGCTGATTTATCATCAAAGGGTAAGGAAATAAAATGCTTCAAAAAAGACTGTTGTTTTTTTAAGTTTTCTTCTGGGTGTTGGCTGTTTTCTGCGCCATAAAACAATTCTGCTTTTACTACAGAGCAAACGATTAGTTCGTAAGGTGGAGTATTCTTGATGCGCTTCTGAACTTTCTCAGATGTGCCGTTTAGATAGCGAATACAGGTATTTGTATCTAATAAATATCTCATCGTATTGCTTCTCTGACTTCATACTCTCCTTGTGTGCCGCGCATAATTGGGTCAGACGCTAAAATGCCGTAGGTTGCATCAACAAAATCATGCCATTCTTTCAGTGTATTATCAGAAGATTTCGGTAATGAGGAGCGAGTACTATAGTTCTGAATAGGCGGGGCATATTCAAAACTTTGCACAATATGGAAGATAACGTCTAAATAGTTATCTTCTATTTTGTCAATCTCTTCTTTAATGCGTTCTCTAGTAATCATGATTTTTTACTCCGTAGAAAATGAAATACTCAACTTCCATTATATCATTGCCTAAAAGATAAAAATCTCGCTGTTGGCAATAGATTGCTAGAGTGCAATAGACTCTATCGGAAATAGCCACAGGAGCAAAGGTATTTGTGGTTGAATAAAAAACACCTATATTTTTTTAACGCGAATGTCGCGAATTAGCAAATTTCACGAATTTTTTAATGTTTTTTGCTTTTATTCGCGCCATTCGCCTATTAGCGTAATTCGCGTTGAGGTTTTAGATTTCAAATTCACATCTTGTATGTCATGAAGTATTTTATTTCCGATAGAGTCTAATGGACGAGAAATAATCGTAAAGCGATTACTACGAGGGGAAGAAGAAAATGTTTACACTAAAGAAATGTTGAAAAGGGTACTCAAGCCAAAATTCACGCGCGTCTCGTTTCCTATTCTAAAAAACATCATCCAGCCATCCCATAAATCCATTTTTTTTCTTTTCTGACTTGAACGCTTTTGGCAATTCGCCTAAAACTTCGGCATTTTGACCGTTGATAAGCACCAAATAATCTTCATTTTCATAAGGATAGTTGGTTATCCAGACGGGTAAAAGGAGCAGTTTATAGGAGGTGATTGCCATATTGGCTGAGGAGGTGCGAAGATTGCGTAAATTGAAAAGACTGCGCTTTAATTTTTTCTTTTCGGCTTTATAGGCACGGCTGCGCGCTTCTAAGGCGGCGGTACTTAATTCGATTTCATAAGTTTCAGCTGACCAATTAGAAAGATAGTGCGCCTTATAGCTTTTTGTTTTAGCTAAGTTATAGTTTTTGATAAGGTTGTGCAAAAAACGCTCATATTTTTTTGCGGCAGGGATAATTAAATCATCGACAAAAATAGAGCTTTCTCCTTGCACGGTGATTACTGCTTCTTTTGTGCTAAAGCCAAATCCATCTTGTTTTGGGTTTTCTGCTTGCCGCTCGCCACTATAGCTGATAGAGCCGCCAACGTCAAAAGTCCAAACAGGAACATAAAACCCACGCGGCGGTAAAACGGTGCCTTGAGGCGTAAATTTATTGGTTAAGACCCAATCGACTAAGATTTTTATAGCGCGGTGTTGGCTAAATTGATGGGGAATAATAGCATCGGGATCGAGTAAATCACGCGTTTCACCATGGTTAACAACATGTGGGGAAGCACAATAAGCACAAGTTTCTGAAATATCATCGGGGGCTAATAAGAATTCTGCCCCACAGCCTTTGCAGTGAAAAATTTTATGCGCATTGGGTTTACTATGCCCGCGTAAAGTTGCCATTGCTGAGAAAAAATCTTGTTCTTTGGCTTCTTCGTTCTCCTGCGCAGAGCCAACGGCGCAATAATCACACACCAGCGTTTGCCCATCGGGGGAAAAGCTCATCATGCCACCGCAGTTGGGGCATTCAAAACGGTCGGCGTTGGTTTTTCTTTCTTTAGCAGATGGAGCAATTACGTGATCAGCATTTATAATTTCATCGGCATTGAGCGTGCCTTTCAAAATAGCCAAAGAGCGGCGAGCGCGGGGGTGCGTTGAATTATAGGCAAGTGCCTCTTCTAAAGCATCATGTTTTTTGTCTTTATCGCTTTCTGCTTCGCTCAAATAAAACCATACATCTGCCATTGCCCCGCTGTTGCCCCCGTAAACTAAGGCGCGTTGTAAATATCTTTTTGCCGCAGTCAATTGCCCACCTTTTAATTCTGCTACGCCATAGCCCAATAAACGCCGAAGTTCTTTTTCGCTCATTTTCTTACCAACGCATCCGTCATACGCGCTACCCTCACCATTTCTTTTACATCATGCACACGGATAATATCTGCACCACGAGCAATGCCAATGGCAACCGATGCGGCAGTCCCTTCAACACGCTCATCAGCAGGAAGGTCGAGCGTATACCCGATAAAAGATTTTCGTGAGGGACCTAGCAAAAGGGGAAAACCCATCTCACGGATTTCATCTAAGCGATTGTTTAGCTCAAGATTTTGCGGGACAGTTTTACCAAAACCGATTCCGGGATCAAGAATCATCGTTTCACGCGTGACCCCAGCTTGGGTGCCTATCTCAACAGATTCTAAAAGTTCGGCTTTTACCTCTTCGAGCAAATTCGCGTATTCTGCGCCCTGATACGCGTTTCCTAGCTTTTCGCGCACTTCCACACTGGCGGGATTACTGCGGTTGTGCATCAAAATTACGGGACAGGAAAATGCTGATATAACGGAGGCAAGTTCAGGGTCCGCGCGCAGCCCCCACACATCGTTCACGATATGTGCGCCTGCGTTAAGTGCGGCTTCTGCTACCTTAGCCTTATACGTATCAATAGAGATAATCGTTTGCGGTAAATGCTCGGCAATCGCGCGGATGATGGGGATAACGCGCCGCATCTCTTCATCTGCATCCACTGGTGCAGAGCCAGGACGCGTAGATTCGCCACCCACATCTAAAATATCTGCCCCAAATGCTACGAAATCTTTTGCTTGAGCAAGGGCATTTTGTGCATTTTGCGCGTATAAACCATCGCCCGAGAAACTGTCGGGCGTGGCATTGAGGATACCCATAATATAAGTGCGAGCTCCCCAATTGAGGGTTTTTTTAGCAATTTTGAGAGGTTTCATTAGGGCGATTGCCTAATTCGTATTGCGCAAATAATTACGCAATACGAATTAGATTTTATTTTTTACGCAAATTGTTCAAAGGATTTTGCGAGCCATTCTTCTGCTTTTTCTATATCGGTAAAAATTTGTATCACTGCGGCAAAGTTAGTATCTGCCAATGCACCAACTTTACGAATGGCATCTGCAACAGCATCGTTAGCGACGACAACCGCTAAGCGGATTTTACGTGCTGATGGATCACTGTTTAAGCGGATTGCCGAGCGTATGGATTCATCGGTCATTTCGGTTACCTGACGCAAATCATAAAGGTTTCGCGTGCGCCGATCGGCATCGAGCAAGTGCTCTTCTGCAAATTTTTTCCAGTGATTAACTGTTTTTTCACTGAGATCGGTAAAAACATAGGTCATACCGCCATCTTTGCGGCGTTCTACAGTGTAGCCAATGCCGGGTTCAGATTTGAAATTGAGGGGTTTTACTTCAGACATGAGAGTCTCCTTAAATAAGGTTGATTGCGTTTCACGTTTTGTATATCACGCTATACGCTTTAGACTTTGATTATACCGAAAAAGGGGTAATTTCGCTTGTGTCTACATCTTGCAAAAGTACGCTTATTTTCTTTTTCAAAAGTGGGTGCTTAAATTTAGGGGCAATTTCAGCCAATGGCACAAGCACAAAAGCTCGTTCGTGCAATCGAGGATGCGGGAGGGTCAGTTTTTCTTCATTAAGAACGAGCGTATCATAAAAAAGAATATCAAGATCGATATGGCGTGGACCATTTCTGAAATTTTTCACACGCCCTAGCGTTTTTTCTTTTTCCTTTAGATAAGAGAGCAACATGTACGGTTCTAGCCTTGTTTTAGCCTTAACAACCATATTTAAAAAAGCGGGCTGGTCTGTATATCCCCATGGTGGTGTTTCGTAGATGGTTGATTCATGAATAATCTCTAAGGTAGGCGAAAAAGAAGCAATCGCCGAGCGAAGGTTCGCAGGGCGATTGCCGAGATTTGTACCGAGAGCGATATATATCGTTTTCATATTTTTTTTTCAGGTTCAAGATGGAATGTTGGAAGGCTGTAGATTAACGGTCAACCTTAAATACTAAACCTTAAACTCGCTCTAAAATTGTAGCAGTTGCCATGCCATGCCCAATACACATGGTCTGCAAACCAAAGCGAGCTTTTCGGCGTTGCATTTCATGTACCAGCTTGGTCATTAAAATCGCACCTGTCGCCCCCAGTGGATGCCCTTGTGCAATCGCGCCGCCGTTAACATTTACTTTTTCCATATCGGGGTTTAGCTCTTTTTTCCATGCTAAAACTACACTAGCAAAAGCTTCATTGATTTCAATTAAATCTATATCGTCAAGCGTTAAGCCGTTGGTCATTGCTAGTGCCTTTTTTGTCGCGGCAATAGGACCATCGAGCATTAGGGTTGGGTCGGTGCCCACCACAGCGCGGGTTAGCACACGTGCAATTGGCATTAGATTGTAGCGTCCCACAGCATCTGCAGATGCGAGTAAAAGCGCACCCGCTCCATCGCTTATTTGTGAAGCGTTTCCTGCGGTCACTGTACCATCTTCTCTGAAGACGGGTTTCAATTTACCCATTTTGTCGCGTTCGGGCTGACGGCGCACACCTTCATCAACATGGAAAAGATGCTCTTTCCTTTTTCCACTTGCCGATGCAGGAATCGTTAGGGGCACAATCTGGTTATTGAAATAGCCAGCATCCATTGCGGCACCTGCCTTAATATGAGAATTATAGGCAAAATCATCTTGCTCTTCCCTGGTTAGTTCCCATTTTTCTGCCATCATTTCTGCGCTGATTCCCTGATGTACCATTTCGTGGGGAATAGATTTAGGGAATTCGTCGGGGTAATCTGCGCCTAAGGCCTGATGCGACATCATCTCAGTGCCGCCCGCCAAAACAATATCTGCATCGCCCGCGAGTATAGCTTGGGAAGCAAAGTGAACAGCTTGCTGGCTCGAGCCACACATCCGATTAACGCTTACCCCCGGCACATGGGTGGGAAAACCCGCGTTCAACACAGAAAGACGCGCTAAATTTGCGCCCTGATTGCCCAAAGGGGTGACTACGCCCCAAATCACATCATCGAGTCTCTTGGCGTCTATTCCTGCACGGCGTACCGCTTCTTTCATAATTTTTGAGGAGAGTTCAACTGGTTCTAAGGGGTGAAGTGCCCCATCTTCGTTGCCGCGTGCTATTGCACTACGAATGGCTGAGATGATAAATACATCTGTTTCTGGCATATAGTAATCTCCTTTTGAGATGATTTGGTGGGATTATGAGCAGGATTGTTCGGCTAGAAAAACCCGTTTCCTTGGTGGGAAGGGGATTTTCTAGCCCAATAGCGCGTGATATTAACTTGAGTGCCCAAAACGAAGTTCTTCTTGGCGTAAACGTGAATCACGTTCACACCAAACCCCCAGCTTGGGTTCAGCACCCCAGCCCAAAACGTGTACGCTGAGCCTGTCGAAGCACGTTGAGCTTGTCGAAGCACGTCGAGCCTGTCGAAGTGTGCGGTATTTCATCCAAGTTAAAGCAATTTTACTTACGATGAAGGTAAAACAACAAAGAAAGTTGAGCCTTCATCTACTTTAGATTCAACCCAAATCCGCCCATTATGGCTTTCTACAATTGTTTTAACGATTGCAAGCCCTAGCCCCGTGCCTGATGCAGATGTGGAGATATTGCTTGCTCGGTAGAATTTCTGAAAGATGTGGGGCTGGTCTTCTTGGGGAATTCCTTGCCCTTGGTCGGCAACTCTGAAGATAATTTGGTTATCTTCACGCTGAAGTTTTACAAAAACTTTCTTTTCTCTAGGGGTATATTTGATTGCATTGCCAATTAGATTATCAAACATTTGTCTGATACGAACAGGGTTGCCACGTACAGGAGGCAGGTCGGTTGCGATGTCAATTTCTAGTGTTTGTTTTTTGTTTTCTGCGAGTACTTTTATATTATCTAGTGTATAACGTAAAATACTATCTAGTTGTATGCTCTCTCGGCGAGCATCAAAGCCGGCTTCAATTTTCCCGAGGTCGAGCAAATCGTTAATGAGTGCTGTAATATCTTGAACGCTAGAGTTAATACGGCGGATAAACTCTCTTTGTTGTTTATTCACTTGCCCTACTCGTTCAAGAAGTTCAGCGTATCCTAAAACCGCAGTAAGGGGAGAGCGTAAATCGTGTGAAACGGTGTGAACAAAATTATCTTTAAGGCGATTAAGTTCCTTAAGGTGGGAAATGTCTTGCATTGTAATTACCGCACCAACATTGGGGATATTCGTATATTGTGCGCTAAATATGCGGCTGTCGTTCAAACTGATTTCATGATATTGTGTTGAATCTTTTTTCTCAAGCTTCAAGAGCATTAGAAAATCGCTTTGTGTGATTACTTCAGATACCAAATTGTTATGCAGTTTTTCTACGCTAATATCTAAAGCGTTTGACATTGTTGTATTAACTAGCTGGATGCGCTGTTCTTGGTCGAGAATCATCACGGCATCACCCATATTTGAAAGAACAGCCTCAAACTTGGTGCGCTCAATTTCAGTAGTCTGATAAAGCCGTGCATTTTCAATGGCTATTGCCGCATAATCTGCCAGAAGAGAAATGAGTAAAAGGTCTCTGTCTGTAAAAGGCAAACGATGTAAGCGATTGTCTACCCCTAAAACACCTATAATCTTCTCGTCAAACTTGAGAGGAACATAAATTAACGCTTGTACTAAGTAGGCTGTTTTTATTTTTTCTAAAGAGCTTTTGCTTAAAATAAGCGGCTTGCCCGATGCCACGACCTGCCCAGCAAGCGTATCACTGATGGGGAGACGAAAAGTCTCAGCGAAGCCTTCTTCAAAATTATGGCTGGCTCGCATATAAAGTTCGTTTGTTTCTTCGTCTAAGAGCAATAGACTGCCCTCTTCAGCATTCGTTAGCTTAACTGCCGCACTAAGCACGCTTTTCAAGACACTATCAAGTTCAAGGGTACTTGTAAGGTTTCTGCCTATGGTTAATAAAACTTCTAACTCACTGACGCGTTTTTCTAATGATGCTGTTGTTCCTGTGATTTCTTTGCGTACCCAGTCCCCTATGCGCCTAGCACGCATAAGGCTGATTTGCACCGCTTCAATAATTTCATCTGTTTTTAAAGGGGGTTCAAGATAGGCACTGATCCCAGCATGTAAAGCTTTTCTTATTAATTCAGGCGATTTTTTATCTGCCAGAAAAATGATGGGGAAGGTAGGGTATTGGGTGAGAAGTTTCTCAATTATCTTGATGCCCTGTTCTTCATCTAGCTTTGTCCCCAATAAAAGAGCATCTGGGTGGCTTTCTCGTATTACCTTCTCAACGCCAGAGCGATTGTGTGCGATTATGGTTTTATATCCCACAGCTTGAAAAGCACGCGAAAATAAGGATAGCGTAGATGATTTGTCAAGGGCAAGGAGAATTAATTCGGTCATTTCTTAAGTGGGATTGTTTTCTGTGCTGTGTTTTGGAGACGCTCTAGCGCGGCTTCTGCTGTTTTGAGTGCCTGTCTTTGTTCATCGTTCAAATTACCTAATTTTGCATCAGATAAAAGATTTATCGAAAAGCGAGCTGTTCTAAGTTCTTCATAAAGTGTGCCTCGCAAAGCTTCCCAAAGAGCGTTTTGACGTTTTTCACCTGAGTGAGAAGCATTTGCGCTTTGCTGTAAGGCACGAAAAAGACGAGCATTTACTAATGAAATGGAGGCATAATCACTGACAGCTTCAAGCAATGCCTCTTCATTTTGCATAATTGGCACATCTTTTTTACGTACGATCACCAATAATCCAATAACTTCCGCTCTAACCTTAATAGGAACGACTGCCACAGACTTCCCTAAAGCTGAGATTTTAAAGCGTTTAAGGGGAGTCCCATTAATTGTGAGTATTTCGCCCGATAGTGCCACAAGCGTACTAACACCATCGTCTAGCGGCTTATTCATTTTTTTTGCCCACGATGTGGGTAAATTGCGCTGTGCCGTTAATAGAAAAGATTTTTTATTCTTTTCGTCACGCAATAAAAGCCACCCTATATCAGCAGAGACAACGTGCATGGCACCTGCAACAATCCTGTCAAATAATATGCGTTGGTCATTGATGGAAGCAACAGCTTTACCAATAGCAAGTATTGTTTTTAACTCACGTGTTTTATGCGCCAACTCTGCATCTGTTTCTCTTAAACGGCGATCTAATTTGCGCTGGTCTTTTGCACCACGTGTTAATCTAAGCCCATTCTCTACAACAGTAACGACTTCTGTTGCACGAGCGGGCCAGAGCAGATAGTCAACTGCGCCAAGACGTAATGTTTGCATTACGTCTCGTTCTTGTTCTTTTGCGGCTAAAACAATAACGGGGAATTTGAATTTCTGTGCGCTAAAAGCAACCAATAAATCTTTGCCACTTAATCCGGGTGAATTTAAATCGGCTATTACCAAATCAGGAGAGAGCTTCATGGCAACCTGAATTGCCTTATTTGCATCAGTTACAATTTTGACGCGATACCTTAAAGGCAAAAGAGCCTGACGAGCGATAACATCGCTAATGTCTGGGTCGTTCTCAATAAGTAAAATGAGTTCTCTTTGTTTAGGCATGGTTCTGGGGTCTTTTCTGGTTAACTGATAATATTCAAAAATAACTCAACAGTTTGATAGAGTCTTTCCTTAAAGATTGTATCACTTTTTACTTGTCTCTCTTATTGCAACTTTTCTGTAGATTACTGTATTGCACAAATACAGCGTTATTCATCTACCTTAAATCTCACGATTTCCTCCACCAAGTTTCCCGCCCTGTCTCTTACAATAACCTTCAAATGATGATGACGCGCTGATGTTGCCCAAGTCCAAACGTAGGGGGCTTCTGTGACTACGCCCACTTGCTGAAAATCGACATAAAATTCAACGGATTGCACACCCAAATTATCCTCTGCCTCCACCTCTAATTCGATTTGTTTATCTCGCCGATAATTCAAGACTTCCCCCATTTCGGGATAAATGATTTGCATTGTAGGGGTTTCATTATCAATGCTAATTTGTGTTGTAGCAATATCCATAGATTTATCATCCCGCACAACCAGCAGTTGAATGGCGTAAAGTCCGTTGAGTTTACTTGTATCCCAGGTTGCCAATAAATTATCGGCAACTGCCTCATGAACATCTTCTCCGAGCTGTATCCATCCTTGGGGATTTAGCCCTTGCCCAATTTGAATACGATAATAATCAAACCCCTCGCCTGCCGCTGTACCAGTAATCTCTAGCACGCCCTCCACATCATCAAAAAAGTCTGGGGTTGTAAAATGCGCACTTGCTACGCGTGAGGGGGCAAGAATAGCATCATAAGCATCGGGTGGCTCTTCTAATCCCTCCGACTCTGCCCAAGCCTGTGCTTCATCGGGATGAATCAAGTAAGTTTTTTCTTCAAGCAATTCTAGCGGAGTGAAAACTGTTGCCAAAAATCCCGTTTCACGATTCATATCAAAGCTACGATATAAATTATCGTATTGGCTTGGCTCAGAGCCATTCAAAAAAACTTCACCAACGATACTAGGGCAGTCTACGGTGGGTAACAAACCAGAAGGATAACAAACGTTTTGTTTTGTGACACCAGCGGGCATTTCCCAGCCAGTGGGGGGCAGGTCAACGCTGGCTCTTTTCATCAGGGCTTGCCAAATTCCTGCAGAAATTTCGGGGTCAAAAGCCTCGTCAGCACCCGCCCAAACTGCAACGATGTGCTGGGGTGTATATCCTACTGTCCACGCCGAAAGCCCCTCCGCGTGTTGCCCCATTTTCGCCGCCGAAGGGATGCTAAGCTCTAAGGCATTGGGCGTGCCTAAGCTTTGCCAACGTGCCGCATCATCGCTCAAAATATCGTTCATCAAATATGCCAATTGTGGAGAAATCACAGCTTGCGCATCGCCATTTCTCCAATTGAGCCAAGTTTCACCCTTCACATCTCTCACTTCTAGCACCGTCACGGCTTGCAAATCTTCATCCACAAACTTCCCGTGCATCATGCCCTCTGCTGAGAAAACGGAATAAGATTGCGCTAAATTGCTCAGAGAAACCATTGCTTCGGCAGAGTTCATTGCATCAAAATCTAAACCAAAAGATTCTGAGATGTTGTTCACGTTTTCTGTTCCCATTTGCGCCAAAACTTCTTCCATTGGGATTAAATAATCATTCGCTAGTGCAACGCGTAGCGAGACGGGACCATGAAACTCGCCATCAAAGTTTTGCGTTTGGGATTCGGTGGGAATGTCCCATAATAACGATGCGGGACTTAGCCCACGCGTGAATCCTGTTAGATAAATAAAAGGGGATAAACTTGTTCCTGCTTTGTTTGCTCCCAATTGGGCAGATTGCCCACCGTTTAGCGTTGTTTCACCAACCACCGCCAAAACTTGAGCATTTTGCGGATCAAGAATCATTGTGCTGGCTTTTGCATTATTTAACGCATCCATGGCGGGCAAGGTAGGGAGAAGGTAGGCGGTATCACATTCTTCTATATTTCTTCCGCTCAAACGCGCTACTTGTGCTTCGACTATACAAGTGGATTCTCTTTGTAAATCTAGGTCGAGGGTAGAGATGATTTCCAAGCCGCCGCGTTCGAGTCTTTCTTGGGGGTAAAAAGATGAAAGTTGGTCGAGCATTAAGGGCAAAAAAGCTGGGGCAGGATTCTCAAGTTCGTTAAGGGCAAGCACGTCGAAACGCGTGCGCCGCGCCGCGTCTGCTTCTTCTGCATTTATCATATCCAACCCATCCATAATATGAAGCGTTTCTTGGCGGTGTTGAAGGGTTGGGATAGGCGCAGAAATAGGATTAATAGCCGGCGTTTGGCTAATTGCCGCGAGTGTGGCAGATTCTGCTAAATCTAATTCTGTAATAGATTTCTCAAAATAGAGTTGGGCGGCAGTTTCTGCTCCGTAGGCGTGATTGCCGTAGTTTGCACTGTTGAGATACCACTCGATAATTTGCTGGCGACCATATTTTTGAGTGAGTTGCACAGCAAGCAATCGCTCACGAATGGCGCGGCGTAGCGTGGGCGTTTCGCCCCACAAGAGAAGGTCGTAAACGAGTTTTTGGGTAAGGGTGGGATGTACATCAGGGTCAAAATTGCTGATTTTATAGCCATCGTGCGTCCAAAAATCGGGGTCAGCGAGGGCGATGGTGGCATCTACGAGTGAGTTAGGGATACGTTGCGGGTTTTCAGCACCAAGGGGGATATATCTGCGTGTTTTATCTTCAGGTGAGAAAATATAGACAAGTTTTTCCCCACTGCGGTCGTAAACGCGGGTGGGCTGAAGTAACGAGCCGTTGCGCGGGTTAAGCTGAGTTTCAATTTCGTTTAGGGCAGGGAGGTCTTTGGTAAGGTTTTGGTAAGCGAAAACGATGGTAAAAATACCCAAAGCAAGCAGTATACTGAGAATAAGCCCACACCCCGCGAGAAAACTCCGACTACCGCGCTGAAGGCGGGCATCGGGGCTATTATGCCTTTTACGGCGATTGCGGAGGATATTGAGGGTGGAGGGCATAAAAATCTAGCTCATGCAAAGGTGCAAAGAAAACTTGTTTTTGAGGTCTTTGTATTTTTAGGGGTTGAAGGCATGGGGGAATTAAGGTTTTATAATTTTATTTTTTAGTGTTTTATTCACATTCCCCATACATCTCTGTAATTAGTAGGCGTAATTCTTTTGCCTTTGTGGTTGATAAACTATCCGTTTTTTTGATTAGGCGTAATTTTGAAATTGTGCGAATTTGGTCAACCGCAATCTCAGATTTTCTTTCTTCACACAAGATTTGAATTCTGCCGCGCCACTTGGGGTGTAATTGGGTAGTTAGAGGACAAACAACAACAGTTTGAAGAAATTTATTCATCATATTATCGCTAACAACGACCACGGGACGCGTTTTTTTGATTTCGGCACCAATAGTAGGGTCAAGATTAGCTAAATAGATGTCATATTTTTTGATTTTCATAAATGCACCTCGGCATCAACATCTACGCTTTCCCAATCATCCCATTCCCCTTGCTCCGATTGAGCCATCGCTTTATAGGTATCTTCCCAGCTAAGTTTATTTTCTTCAGCCGTGCGCAAAAGAATTCCTTCTGGTCTTTGCTCTAAAACGATATTTTTACCAAAACCATATTTCGATATCATCCATTTTGGTAGCCTAAGCCCTTGAGAATTTCCAATTTTTATTAGTTTCGCGTTGCTTAACATAATTTACCTACTTGATAGTTTTGGGATTTGTAACGCGTCAGCAAATTCAGTATACACTGTAGTTACTTTTCGGGCAAGGAAAAGCTCATAAGGGCATTAGCTTCTATCTAACTTCTCAAGCGAATCACAAATTTTGTTCCTTCCCCCAATTTGCTCTCAACAAAAATCTCCCCACCGTGCGCTTCTATAATGGCACGCGTAATTGCTAAGCCCAAGCCTGACTCCCCTGCGCTTAAAGTGCGGGCTTGGTCGGCACGATAAAAACGCTCGAAAATACGGCTCAAATCTTCTTTTGCAATCCCCGTACCTGTATCAGAAACAGTAATGAGTATTTCGCTATCAATAGCCTGTGTCGCTAGTGTAATGCTCCCCTCAGGCGTATGTCTTAATGCGTTGCTTACTAAATTTCCGAGAGCTTGCGCCATGCGCTCTTCATCTATTTTTATGGATGGCGGATTTTCTCCCGCCTTTACTTTTAGATTTAGCCCTTTCTTTTCTGCCCTTAATTGGTAGGCGGAGGCAACCCGCCGCAGAAACGCCCCTGTTTCAACTTGCACCCGATTAAGGGGCATCTGCCCATCGTCAGCAAGAGACAGCGTCCGTAAATCACGCACAAGATGTTGCAAATGTGTAATCTCTGTGTGCATTACCGAAATTCTTTCTGGTGTAGCTTCAAGGACACCTTCTTCAATTGCTTCGAGGTAGCCACCAATAACGGTTAACGGGGAGCCGAGGTCGTGGGCTATATCTGCCGTCATTTGCTGACGAGATTCAGTTGCCTGCGCTAAATCAGCAGACATTTGGTTAAAAGATTCTACCAGCTCGCCCAGTTCATCTTTTGAGCGCACGGGGATTTTTTGCTCTAGTTCGCCTCGGGCTACTGCGCGGGTGGCAGTCGTTAGCTCGCGTAGAGGGCGCGTCATAGATTGTGCCAATAAGACCCCAAGAATTAACGCAAGAATGATGGCTGTTCCTGTAGCCCAAAGCAAAGCCTGATTTGTTCGCTCCAGATAGCGTTTCTCAATGGGGTCTAGTTCAGGGATTTTCCCTGTGATGAGGGCTGTTCCAACTGCTACATCATCTATGATGATGGGTGTGCCATCAGCTAAGATATCCTCATCTACGATTTGGCGTGGACTATATTCTCCGGCGGGAATAATAATTCTTCCCTTATCGCCAGCGAGGGCAAATATGATTGGTGCAGGTTGTGAGGTCTTTGAGCTTTCTTGCTGTTGCTGTTCTATGGGCGGCGGGAAAATTTCTTGTATTCCTTGCCATGAGCCGTGACTTTGATAAAACTCTGTCACTTTTGTCACGAACTCTTCTTCTATTCTGCCTACAACAAAGGTTTCAAATTCTCGTTCGGTGGCTTGGCGCGTAAAAAACGCGACAAATCCTGCAATTGTGAGGCTAAGGAGGAGAAAGATGAGCGTGAGTTTGGATGAGATTGATTTCATGGGGTTAGGATAAATCAGGTATTAGTAAATCAGGAAACTGGTCTACTGATTTACGGTTCCACTGTTTCACAAAACCTATACCCAATGCCAAAAACTGTTTCAATATAGCGCGGTTTGGTGGGGTCTGGCTCGATTTTGGTGCGCAGGTTACGGATGTGGACATCGATGGTGCGCTCTACGCCGTCCAATGTGGTGCCCTGTAGCTTGATGAGCAAATCGGCTCGGGTGTAGACTCTGCCAGGGCTTTCTATTAGGGCGGCGAGTAAATCAAATTCTGAGGGGGTGAGGGTGACGGGGACTCCGCTGACTTTTACTTGGCGGGTATCACGTTCGAGAAGAATATCTGCCGCTCGAAGGCTGTCCGATTGAAACACGTCTGCTCCGGCTCGGCGTAAGACGGCACGAATCCGCGCGAGGAGTTCCCTCATCCCAAATGGTTTGGTGAGGTAATCGTCTGCGCCGAGTTCTAATCCTAGCACTTTATCGCTTTCTTCGAGTTTTGCAGTAAGAAGGATTATTGGTGCGTCGTTTTCTTTTCGATAGGCGGTGATAAATTGGTAGCCATCCATTTTGGGCATCATGATGTCGAGGAGGATCAAATCGGGTTTTTCTTGGCGGGCGGTGTAGAGGGCGTTTTGACCGTTGTCTGCTGTGATGGTGCGAAAACCTTGCTCGTTAAGATAATCACGAACGAGGGTGCGGATGCTGGCGTTATCGTCTACTATCAAAATTGTTTTCATGGGGTGATTATACAGGAAAGATGTTTAGAAATTGTTAAGATGGGGCAAAGAGATGTAGAGACGCGCGTGTCGTGCAAAAAAACACATTTTAAGGTATCCTTAGAGACACAGTATTCATAAAAGAAATGGAGGCTAAGGTGCTTAACGATATTAAGGAAGATGCCAAACAACGAATGAACGGTGCCGTAGATGCACTTGAAAATGACCTTTTGCGTATCCGTACAGGACGTGCAACCCCAGCGTTAGTAGATGATGTTAAAGTAGAGTATTATGGTGTTCCTACACCACTTATTCAATTAGCGTCTATTAGTGTACCTGAACCACGTTCTATACTAATTCGACCTTTTGATCCCTCCACGCTCAAAGAAATTGAGCGCGGCATATACGCTTCTGACGTTGGGCTAACGCCAAATAACGATGGAAAAGTTATTCGCCTTAATTTGCCCATGCTTACAGAAGACCGCCGCAAAGAATTGGTTAAGGTTGTTAAAAATCGGGCAGAAGATGCACGTGTTGCTGTTCGCAATGTGCGCCGAGATTTAATTAGAGACCTGCGCGATTATGAAAATGAAAAAATGATTTCAGAAGATGAGAAAAAAAGGGGAGAAGATATGGTACAAGATGAGACCGACCGTTTTGTCGAAAAAATTGACAAAATATGCGATAAGAAAGAAAAAGAAGTCTTAGAAGTATAAGAAAAAATGATGGGCAATATAAAGCACCCTCAGCCCGAAAAAATTCCCCAGCACGTTGCCATCATTATGGATGGTAATGGCCGCTGGGCTTTGTCGCGTGGAAAACCGCGCCTTGCTGGGCATCGGGCAGGGACTGAAAATTTACGGCGTATCATTCAAGCCAGCGTTGAGTTTGGGGTTAAATATCTCACAATTTATGCTTTTTCTACAGAAAACTGGGGGCGTCCTCCTGCAGAAATAAAAGGCTTAATGCATATCTTTGAAAATGTAATAGATAAAGAACTAAACGAACTTCATAAAGAAGGGGTTCAACTCCGTCATATTGGCAGGCTTGAAAAATTATCGCCAAAACTTCGTAAAAAGGTATTAGGGGCTATAGAGCTTACTAAAGAAAATAATAAGCTTATCTTAAATATCGCATTCAACTACGGTGGCAGAGATGAAATTGTTTACGCCATTCAAAAAATGATAACAGAAGGCGTATCTCCCGAAGAAGTGAATATAGAAATGATGAGCCAATACCTATTCACAGCCGGCACCCCTGACCCCGATTTAGTCATTCGCACCTCAGGTGAATTGCGTACCAGCAACTTCTTGATATGGCAAAGTGCCTACGCCGAATGGTATATCACGCCCACTTTTTGGCCCGACTTTGACAAAGAAGAATATGGCAAAGCCTTAAAAACCTACGCCACACGGGACAGGCGTTTTGGCGGCGTTTCAGAAGAACATTATGAGTAAGACATTTTAGTGTCTGAGGCACTCGATTTTCTTTGCTAAATATTATAGAAATCCATAAAAGACTTTATCAGAAATAGGTCATAAGAATTCGTTCTATTGATGTAAGTGGAGGCTTCTGACCTCCGAAATTTTATTTCCTATAGACTTATTAGCACGGGCATAAACGCCCGTGCGGGGTTTAAAAAAGGAGAATTCATGAAAGAACGAGTTATAACAGTTCTTGTACTTGGTTTAATAGGACTCCCCGCGCTAATACTCGGTGGCATTTTCTTCTGGATTTTATTTGCGGTTTTTCTAGGGATTGCTTCATGGGAATTCGTAAACCTAATGCGCGGCGCAAATTTACAGCCCGCCATGCCTATTTCTGTTGGGGGCGTTTTGGCACTTTTAGTCACACGCATCTATTACCCGCAACACGAAAGCGTAGTTTTAGTACTCCTTGTTTTGTTTGCAATGGCATATCATTCAATCGCTTTTGAGCGGGGGCGCAACCAAGCCGCGAGCGATTTTGCCATCACCGTAACCGCTTTAGTCTATTTTGGTTGGGTGGGTGCATACCTCATCAAATTGCGCAATCTCCCCGACGGCTTATGGTGGTTTGTACTTGTTCTACCCATCATCTGGTTCACTGATTCAGGGGCATATTTTGTAGGTAAAAATTTAGGCAAGCATAAATTGTCTCCCCGCCTAAGCCCCAATAAAACTTGGGAGGGTTACTGGGGCGGCGTATTCTTTGGCGTGCTAGCAGGCATCCTTTTTGCATGGCTCTGGCGAGAAAATATCTCAATCACCTTGCTCAATGGCGCAATATTTGGCTTAGTTTTATCTATGCTCACCACCCTCGGCGACTTAGGCGAAAGCATGATCAAGAGACAATCGGGCATTAAAGATTCCAGCCACATCCTCCCTGGTCATGGTGGCATTTTCGATCGGATAGATTCCTGGATTTGGGCGGCACCATTAGGATATTATCTAATCATCTACTTTTTTATTTAAATAGGATAAAGCGGCACGCGCGTAAATTTATCTTGCTTCCCCGATGGGTGCTTTTGTGCGGCTGATAGTCTTTTAACCAAAGCCCCCGCTCCTTTCAAAAGAGCGGGGGCTTTGGTTTTATACATCCACAGCTAAATTTTCTATGCTACAGTCATCAAAATAATGGCAATTAACGCGAGAATAATCCCAATCCATTGCGAGGTTTGTAGCTTTTCTTTGAGTATAAGCCAAGCCAAAAAAACAGTCATCCCTGGGTAAAGAGAACTCAGCACAGCAGACATATCTAAACGCCCAACTTGCCCAGCAAGTATATAAAAAACATTTCCTCCCAAGTCAAGAATGGCACTAAAGATAAGAATAGGAAAGTGTTTTACTTCTGTGCGCAGACTTCCTTTTTGAAGAAAAAGATAAGCAGTTACCGCAACTGCCCCCGCTATGTGAGAAATAATAAGAGGACCCAAAACCAAACTCTGGCTGGCTTCGTGGATAAGCACAAAATAAATTCCAAACCCGATACCGGCAAAAATAGTGAGAGGAATATATTTTTTCTTCTTTGCATTTTCTTCCTCTTCAGTCTTTTCTCGTGAAACCAATAAGATAGCAATAAAAGCCAAAGCAAAAGAAAAGAAAACGCGAATAGAAGGAAGGCCCTCTGTAATAATACCTACCGTAACAGGGATTATCGCACCAATCAAAGCAGAAAGAGGGGCAATAACACTAAGCGGTCCTCTGCGCATCGCCTCATAAAAAGCGAGAAATCCTGTAGTGCCCAAAACGCCTGCGGCGATGCTCCATTTAATAACGTGACTATCAGGAAAAGGTTCACCAAAAAATGGAACTGCAAAAAGAATAAAAATCAACCCAAAAACCTGAACAAAAATTACTGTACGATGCGCACCTATTCTACGAGAAGCGACGCCGCCAATAAAATCTCCCGTTCCCCATGATAAGGCAGAAGCAAGCCCTAAAAGCGAAGCGATCATTCAATTTTCCCCGCTAAGGTGGCGCGTTCTATCACCAAACGTGCAGATTTGACCAGTGGCATATCAATCATCTTTCCCTCAAAATCAATCGCGCCTGCGCCCTCTGCTTCAGCGATTTTAAATGCAGATAACAAGCGTTGAGCATAATCAATTTCAGCATTTGATGGCGAGAATGCTTCTTGTACGGGAAGAACTTGGTTAGGATGAACAATTTGCTTGCCTGTAAAGCCCATTTGTGCGCCGAGCAAGGCATCAATTTTCAAATTAACACTATCTTTGAAATTTACAAAAACAACGTCAATCGCCTGCAAATCATTTACAGCGGCATGCATCACTAACTTGCTACGTGCGTAAAGAATCTCCAGCCCGCCACGTGTGCGGGTGGCGCCAATGCTGGCGGCATAATCTTCTGCACCAAAAATAAGCGCATCTAGGCGGGGGTGTGTAGCAATTTCTCGCAAATTAATAAACCCCTTCGCCGATTCGATAACCGCCAAAACGCGAATTTTGTTTAGGTCCCAACCTTGCGAAAGTTCCATCTCTTCAATTCTTTCACTGAGCCATTCTAATTGTTCAAAAGATTCCACCTTGGGCAAAACCACACCATCGGGATGATGAATCACTGTTTCAGTGAGGTCATCTTCTTCTAAGCCTGAGCCAATGCCATTAATCCGAATCAGTTTTTCAGAAGCCCCAAAATTAAATTCTTTGAGCGCAAGGGAAATGGTCTTGCGTGCTTTTTCTTTACGATTATAAGCTGTGCCATCTTCCATATCCATGCAGATAGAATCTGCACCAAGAGAAAGGGCTTTTTCAATTTTAGGGCGAGAATCACCGGGAGTGTAGAGAAGTGCGCGTCTTAGTTTCATGGGGAATACTTCATTGAATAATATAGCTTAGTAATCATCTAGATATAAATTCCTAAAGCTTCACCACAAAGTCACAAAGAAGTTCTTTGTGTTCTCCGTGTCTTTGTAGTGTGCTTTTCAGGAAGTTGTTTTTAGACGCTCACTTAGTGGAAAAAATCTAATCATATTTAAGGGTTATTAGAATAAAGAGCAGTGGGGCGTGGCAGGATGTGCTACTCTATATTTGATCGATGCTGAGAGCACAACCTGGGGCATGAGTGCTTGGGTCGGCCGACGCTGCCTATGGGATACTTTCTATCTTCATTTTGAGTAAGCCCGTCGGGTTATTTGGTCACTCAGCGAACTTTCTAGTCTGGGACCCCGCTTGGGTGCGGGAGAGCCCGTATCGGTAGATGTATCTCTTGACCCAAAAAACCACGCTCCACCAACTTATAAGGAGTGTAGCATGAAAGCCGATTCTGAAACAATACCTATCGAGCGTTTTCTTGCTCTCGATATTCATAAGCACTATATTCTGGTTGGCGGGATGAACTGCCAAAGGGACTGGATTTTGCGCCCACGCAAAGTGCGTATGTCTCGTTTCCCTGAGTGGGTTCAGAAAAACCTAAAGCTAACGGATGCCATTGTTCTTGAATCCACGTCTAATGCTTGGGAAATTTATGACCTGGTCTCACCTCTGGTTGCCAAAGCTCTTGTTGCCAACCCCTTGAAGGTGGGTCAAATCGCTGGAGCCAAGGTCAAGACTGATAAATTGGATGTTGAAAGGCTACTGATTTTGCTCATCGCTGACATCGTTCCGGAAGTCTGGGTACCACCTGACCATGTTCGGGACCTACGAGCTTTGATCTCTCATCGTTGGCGCATCCACAAGCAGATCGCGATGACGAAGAATCGCCTGCACAGTTTCATCCACCGTTTCAATCTAATTCCACCAGAAGGTCCGCTTTTTTCAAAAAAGAATCTTTCTTGGTGGCAGGGACAAGAATTCTCGTCTATGGTACGTCTTCAAATTGAGCAAGACTTGCTAATTCTTGAACACCTTACTGCCCACAAAGAAGCCGTTCACCAAGAATTGTCCTGCTTGAGTAATCGTGATCCTTGGGCTGAAGATATGGTCTTTCTGATGCAGATACCTGGTTTGGGAGTAGTTCTCTCGATGACAGTTCTCTCTGCTATCGGTGAGATTTCTCGCTTTGAAGATGCGAAAAATCTAGTCGGCTATGCTGGTTTGGGAGCAGGCATTCACAGTAGCGGGTTGAAGCATCAGGGCAAAAGGATTACCAAAGCTGGACGAAAAGAACTCCGCTGGGCGATGGTCGAAGCCGCTTGGGGCGCAGTTCGTAGTGATTCGCATTGGAAAGTTCAATATGAGCAACTCAAGCAACGCGGCAAACACTCTAACGCAGCTATTGTTGCTATCGCCCGCAAATTACTGGTTTCTATTTGGCATGTTCTAACAAAAAGAGAAGCCCATTGTCATTCCACCGAGGAAGACTTGGCTTATAAGATGTTGATTTGGTCTCAACGCATGGATGAAAATGCTCTCCGGGGGATGACCCGCCAGCAGTTCGCTAAGTATGGTCTCTTGCGCCTTGGTAAAGGAATTCACCTTACACGCATTGTTCGCAACGGTCTTCCTCGACGTATCGCTCCTGCCGAAGAAGTTTTGGCTCTCTTACCTGAATATCATTTGCTTGAATAGCTCTTTTTACCCTTTTCTTAGTTTTTTCTGCCCCGTTTCTAGCAATATTTTCAGCGGGGATTTTGTGCTTGGAATGGGGACGAGCCTATCCCCGTTTTTTCTTTTTTTATCCTGAATTGTCTGTTGAGAATGTGGACAAGAAAGACATCTTGCCCACATTTTCAACAGACACTACTATTACTACTGCGCTTTTGCTATCTTTTTTCTTTTTCTTGACAACTGCACTCATCGGTAGGGTGTTGGAGAAAAGCTAACGTAAACCAAGCACCTCATAAACTTTAACTGGTTGAGATTTCCCCTTAACTTTTATTGTATCTAGCTTATCAACATAAATATATTTTTTAACACGTTTATAAGCATCATCACTAATTAAAATCTGATTTTTTCTTGAATTCTCTTGAATACGTTTAGCCGTATTTATACTATCGCCAATGGCTGTATATTCTAGCTTCTTCTCGGTGCCAATAAGCCCTAAAACGGCTTCTCCGTAATGAATGCCTACGCCAAACCCAAGCTGAGCTTCTAGGGGCAGTTCGAGATAAAGTTCTTCAATGGCACTGCGTATGGCTAATGCAGTTCTAACTGCGCGCAGGGTATGATCAGACTGCGGAACAGGGGCGTTATACCACGCCATAACAGCATCACCAAGAAATTTATCTACAGTGCCTTCTTCATCAAGAACAGCCTCAGCCGCCGCGGCAAGATAACGATTTAGTACAGATACAAGTTTTTCAGGGCTTTGTTTCTCGCTAAAACTGGTAAAGCCACGAATATCGGCAAATAAAACAGTAATACGGCTACGCTTGCCATCCATATGTAAACTGTTCGGATCAATTTGCTGAATAACAGCGGGTGAAACCATTCGCTCAAAAAGCTGACGTTGGGCTTCGAGGGCTTTGCGCTCTGTAAGATCGTCTAGAACAATGGCTACCCCTTGGGTTGTTTCGTTGAAATCTTTCAATGGTGAAAGATTAAGCCGCCAATCTACCGCACCACGTTCATTAAGATTATGGTTGATTTCAAAATCAACAATATCTTCATTAGTCTCACGCATGGTCGCAAGCTGAGGAAGAAGGTCTTGGGCTATAGAGGGAATAATTTTATCAAGCCTATGACCAATAATTTCAGGTGCCGATTGCCCAATAATGGCTTCTGCGGCTTTATTACAGAGCGTAATTTGATTTTGTACATCAGTGGTAATTACGCCACTAGCAATGGATGCAAAGATATTATCCATCAAGTTTTTAAGTTCGGTCACTTCTTCGAGCGTATGGCGCAAAGAGGTAAATAAACGCGCATTTTCAATAGCAATGGCAACCTGATTGCCAAAAGTAGATAAAACATTCCGCGAGGCTTCCGTAAAAATACCAGAGCGTATACGATTGTCGGCATAAATTACGCCAATTAGCTCGTTCTTTACTTTCAGCGGTACGCATAAAATCGAACGCATATTGTGGGCAATAATACTTTCTTGCCCACCAAAACGCGGATCTTCTTGCGCATTTGTGGTCAAAATCCCTTTCCCACTTTCTATTACACGGTTAATAATTGTGTGGCTTGTTGCCGTTTCTTTAGAATCAATTGATTCCTGTTCCCAGTTGCGCGCGGTACGAATTGTCATTGTGTTGTCATCATCACGGAGCATTAAAAAACCACGCTCGGCATTAATCATTTTCACAACGGTGTCCATTGCTATTCGTAAAACCTCATCCACTTCGAGAGAAGAGTTCACCATTTGGCTGATATTCGTTAACGCAACCATATTGTCGTGTTCATCTTCAAAAGCAGATGCACTACGGCTCATTTTATAAAGTTGCCCCTCAAGACGAGAAAGCTCATCTGTAATGTTGCGCGGCACTTCTGTAGTCGTAGTTTTTATCGTAGTGCAAGCACGCCCTATTTGCCTGCTTAGGCTAAGTATCTGGTCTTTTAAAGGAGCTTCATTTTTGTTCTTTTCTTCAGCCATAATCTTCTCTTTTCAGTTTTTTCTTAAATGCCTGCCAACGAATGGAGCGGCTCAATTCTTGAGCCGTTTCCAAATCGCCTTCATTTTGGGTATAAAAGCTTTGTTGATGCTCTGTCAGCAAAGCCTTAATTTCTTCTTCATATTCGGGCAATAATTTTATCAATAAATCTACTCGCTCTTGAGGAGTAAAATGCGATGGGGTTTCTTCGCCAAGCAAACGCAAGCTTGTATTTACGCCATAAAATGCTCGTGCAATAGGATTTGTGTTACGCCAACGTGCCCAGCGCACTATCCAAGCCGGAACATCGCGATTGTTTTTTTCATAAATTTGGATGATAGACCGCAGCGCGCGCGTGACCCAAGCTTGTTCCCGATTAAAGTGCCAAAGAGCAAAGAGAACACCTACTGCTAACAAGGCAATGATACCCCAAAAGAAGAACTTTCGCCCTTTTACTTTTAGCATGTCCCAAAGCATTGCTACAACTTTTTCTTCTGCGCCACCTCTTTCGGGGAGGGGGATATTTGCTTCTTCTATAAAATCTTCGCGCAATTGTTTCAGGTCAAAAAGGTCTTCTTCCTCTTCATTAATTTCTTCACCACTGGGGCGCAGAATACGTGTTTGGTTGAGTGTTGGTTCAAATTCAACCCAGCCAATTTCAGGAAAGTAAACTTCAACCCATGCGTGCGAATTTTCCGTGCGCACCACATAATTGCCTATTTCGTTAAGCTCTCCTTGCGCAAATCCCACCACTAAACGAGAAGGGATACCAGATGCACGCAATAATACTACTTGAGCAGTGGCTGAATAATTGCAATATCCTTTTTGGTGAGTGAAGATAAACCATTCTAGCGCATCACGTCCCGCTGGCGGGGCGGGGACTTCGGTGCTGTATTCTATTTTTCCACGCAAGTGGTTGGTGATAGACCTAGCCACATCATAAGGTGTTTCTTTACCATCAGAAAGTTGTGTAGCCAGTGCTTTTATGCTTTCAGGTAAATTTGCGGGGAGTTGTAAATAACGATCTAAAACCCAATCGGGGTATTTTGTGCCAGCTTCTCTTAGTTCTTTTACGGTAGGGGCGTTGAGGGCGGATCGAAGGGTATAGCGTTCTTCTTCGGGCAGGGGTTCTTTAGTCCTCACCAAGTTGAGGTCAAGTTCGCCTTCGGGTAGGGTGGTGTGATAGGCTTCTATATCTAAATCTAAGAGAATGGGTTGTTGGCTGGTGATGAGATTCGTCAATCCATCTGACTGGTTGGTGAAGGTGATTGCTACAAGTTCGCTATGAGGAAAAAATGGAATCGGGAGCGCAGTTTGGGCGGAAAAATCGGTTGGATTTTCTTTAGATGAGTTTTGCCAAGAGCCGTTTAGGTAGGTATCGTAACTACGCACGCGCCAATAAAAGCGTGGAGGGCGAGTTTCCATTTTGGGGACGTGAACGACGACAATTTCTTCTTCTCCCTGATAGCTTCTATTACCGAGCGCAAGTTCTTCGCCATAAAAAACGCCAACATTCTCAAATTGGTTGGGGTTATCTAATCCAGAGAAAAAATTATCGAACTTCTCATTATTATTAATAGGAAGTTCTTGCCACCACCTAGATACCGCTTGCCATTCGGTGCGTGTGCTGGGGATGTTCCATGCAAGGAGGAGCAGGGAGGCAATGGCAATGAAAGTGATAATGCTAATATCTAGTTTGCCATCGGGGAGTGCGATAATTTTTTCTCTTTCCCAGCGTTTTTGATTTTGCAGATGGTCAAGACGTGCCAGAAGAAGGAATAGGAAGAAGAAATAGAAGCCCAATATCCATAATGAGGACGCACTGCGATTGTCGTAGTGTTGAATGGCGAGAATGGCGAGCGTGCTAGGGAGAAGAGCGGCAAAAATATTTTTTTTACGTAGAAAGGCGTAGCCAGCATAGATGCCTATGATCCAAAAAAGGAGTATGGCTAAAAGAATAAAGATAAGAGGGTCTTCTATAGGGTCTTGGGCAATATATAATTCTTGGGTGAGCTTGAGCCTTTCGCTAATCTCGATGAACTTTTCTAGGTTTGTATAAAGAGCATCGTTGAATATATTTGTCAGTAACCAGGGGGTGAAGAAAAGGCTATAGCCTAGCGTAAGGGTGATAATGCTAAATCGATTAAAGGTGCTATAACCAAGGGCAAAACCAAGTAAAATTCCCCAAAACAAAGCCACCTCTGCCAGCCCAAGATAAGGCGTCCACTTGGTCATTACCAGACGCATAGAGGCTATTAGAAGAACTGTGATTAATAAAGATATTGCAGAAAAATCCCGCCGTAGCGGGGATGACTTTTGCATCTGTTGAGTGTACAATAAAAAGGCATTTGTGGTCAACTATTAAAAAGGAAGATTATGGAATTTATTAAAACCGATATTCCCGATGTTTTGCTCATAAAGCCGCGTGTGTTTAATGACGATCGCGGTTTTTTTATGGAGACTTTTCAAATAAATAAAATGAAAGAGAGGGGAATTACACAAAACTTTGTGCAAGATAATCATTCTTCTTCTAAACGCGGTACACTCAGAGGCTTGCATTATCAAATTGATAATACACAAGGAAAACTTGTGAGGGTGACTACGGGAGAAGTTTATGATGTTGCAGTAGATATTCGACGATCATCTCCTACTTTTGGGAAATGGGTTGGGGCGTTTCTTTCGGCTGAAAATAAGCAACAATTTTGGGTGCCGCCAGGATTTGCGCACGGGTTCTACGTTCTTTCTGAGCGAGCAGATTTTTTATATAAAGTGACCGATGTTTATAATGCTGATGCTGAAAGATGCATTATATGGAATGATGAGACTCTAGGGGTTAATTGGCAGATTCCCAACGGTGAAGAACCTGTTTTATCAGCAAAAGATTTAGAAGGAAGTTCATTTGAAAATGCGGAGGTTTTTGATTAATGTTTAATCGAATTTTAGTAACCGGCGGAGCCGGCTTTATAGGTTCTAATTTTATTCGTTATATTTTGGAAAACTACCCAGAAATAGATATTGTCAATTTAGATTTGTTGACTTATGCGGGCAGTTTAGAAAACTTGAAGGACTTGCCTTCTCAAGATAATTATCATTTTATTCAGGGGGATATTTTAGACCAAGAATTGATACAAAAAATCTTGAGAGAGCGCGAGATTAATGGTATTGTGCATTTTGCCGCCGAATCGCATGTAGATCGCTCTATTCTTGGACCCGATGCCTTTATGCAAACAAATATCTTGGGCACATTCTCTTTACTCGAATCAGCGAAAAAAGTTTGGCTAGATGAAAAGAAACTGGGAGATGATGATGTACGTTTTCACCACATCTCAACCGATGAAGTTTATGGAACGTTGGCTCCCGATGATCCTGCCTTTGAAGAGAATACACCTTATGCGCCCAACTCTCCCTACGCGGCATCTAAAGCAAGTAGTGACCATTTAGTCCGTTCCTATACGCATACTTACGGACTGCCAACTACATTGACCAATTGCACCAACAATTATGGTCCTTATCAATTCCCCGAAAAGCTAATTCCTCTAATAATTTTGAATGCACTTGATGGAAAAGATTTACCCATTTATGGCGATGGTCAGCAAATTAGAGATTGGCTTTACGTTGAAGACCACTGTGAAGCCATTTGGCAAGTGCTTCAAAATGGGGAAATGGGCGAAAGCTACTGCATAGGCGGGAATAATCAGCCAGCGAATTTGGAAATTATAGATACTATCTGTGAGATTTTAGATGAGTTAAAACCAAATCCCGAAGGCAAGCCCTACGCTTCACAGAAAACATTTGTCACCGATCGCCCTGGTCATGATCGGCGTTACGCGATGAAAATAGATAAAATAAAAAGTGAGTTAGGCTGGGAACCCAAGCATAATCTAAAAGATGGCTTACTAAAAACCCTTCATTGGTATTTGGCACAAGAAGATTGGATTGACGCCATTCACAAAGAAAAAGATTATCAATCTTGGGTAGATAAAAATTACAGCAAACGTAAGGAGACAGAAAAATGAAAGGTATTATTCTAGCAGGTGGCAGAGGAACACGTCTATACCCTCTCACACAAGCAATTAGCAAACAAATTTTACCCGTTTACGATAAACCGATGATTTACTATCCGCTTTCAATGTTGATGTTAGCCGAAATTCGTGAAATTCTCATCATTAGTTCCCCTGAAGATTTACCCACCTTTGAGCGTTTACTTGGTGATGGCTCACGTTGGGGATTAAGTTTTGAGTACGCCGAGCAAGCTGAACCACGCGGGCTGGCAGATGCGTTCATCGTTGGCGAAAAGTTCATCGGCAACGATCCCGTTTGTCTCATTTTGGGCGATAATATCTTCTTTGGGCATGATATTCCTCAACAGTTACGTGCATCAGCAAAAATCAAAGAGGGCGCAACCGTTTTCGCCTATCCCGTTCGAGACCCCGAACGTTACGGCGTTGTAGAATTTGATGAAAATGATATAGCCATTAGCCTCGAAGAAAAACCTGAAAATCCACGCTCAGATTTTGCAATTCCCGGCTTATATTTTTACGATAATCGTGTAGTTGAGTTCGCAAAAGCTCTAAAACCTTCACCACGTGGCGAGATAGAAATTACAGATTTGAACAGAGTTTATCTCGAATTAGGGCAACTCCATGTTCAGCAATTAGGGCGCGGCACGGCCTGGCTTGATGCGGGCAAACACGAATCCCTTTTGCAGGCATCCAACTTTGTGCAAGCGGTCGAAGATCGGCAAGGTGTAATGATTTCATGCCCCGAAGAAATTGCCTACAGAATGGGCTATATTTCTTTAGCCGACCTCAGCGCATTGGCAAAACTTTACCCCAACAGCTATGGCGAATATCTTGCTAAATTAGTAGAAAAAGAAGCAAAATAACCCGCTCTAGCCGCCGTCATCGGCGGCGGAATTATACAAAAAATGAAGATATTATTACTCGGCAACACAGGGCAACTTGGCTCAGAACTCAATGAACTTTTACCGCAACTTGGTGATTTGACTGCGTTAGATTATCCCCAAATGGATATGGCAGATGAAGATGGACTGTGCGCGCTTTTGCGTGAAATTTCGCCGAATCTCATCGTCAACGCCACCGCGTACACCGCTGTAGACGAAGCCGAACGTGAGGTTGAGCTTGCTGAAGCGATTAACGTGCGTGGGGTGCAATATCTAGCAGAATACGCGCGAAAAAAAGACGCGCTCCTCATCCATTATTCAACCGATTATGTCTTTGATGGAGAAAAGGGAAGTCTCTATCTCGAAAGCGATTCCCCAAATCCACTCAGCGTTTATGGGCGTTCAAAACTTCACGGCGAAGAAGCAATTATCGCCGAAGATGGTAGCTATCTCATCTTTCGCACCAGTTGGGTCTATAGCCTTCGCAATCAAAGCGGATTTGTACAAAAAGCCCTAGCTTGGTCACGTCAGCACGAAACCTTGCGCATTGTAGATGATCAAATCTCTAACCCAACTTGGGCAAAAATGCTCGCCAAACTAACTGTGCAAGTTTTAGCAAAGGGCATAGATTATGCCAAAGAAAGAAAAGGCTTATATCATTTAGCTGGTGGTGGATATTGCAGTCGCCTTGATTGGGCAAAAGAAATTTTAACTTTAGACCCTAAAAAAGATGAGCAAAAAACGCAAAAGATTCTCCCTGCAAAAAGTGCCGATTTTCCCACCCCCGCGCAACGCCCCACTTTTTCGGCATTAAATTGTAGTTTATTTGAAAAAACTTTTGAAATAGAAATTCCAGATTGGCAAGAGAGTCTTCAGCTTGCCATGATTGACGCTGAGTAACCCTAAAGAGAATAGGGCGCATCTAAAGGTTAGGTGAGGTATAAGATTTGCCACGGACTTCACTGATTTCTTAAGAATAAAATCCAAGAAATCTGTTTTAGCGTAGCGGCAATCAGTGGCTAAAATTCCTGAAACTTTGTCCTCCCCCAAGGCCTAAATGCACCCCAAAAGAATATGAGTGTCCAAAGACAAAAGGAGACTCGTTTTACGAGTCTTCTTCTTTTTTTTCTATTATTAACCACGCTGTTTTTGGGGGAATCTTCTCGCGTCATCGCACAAGAAGAGGCTACGCCTACGTGCTCAACAGCCTCTCCTACAGCTACAGAAATTGTTGATTCTCTTCCCGATTCTCCTCAAGCAACAAATACGCCCGAAGCTCCTTTGCATATTCCACAAATAGGTGGGGATTATGTTGAAGATGAGATTCTCATCCGGTTTGCTCCATCAACGGGCAACGCGCTTGCCGCGGCAAGTGCTTGTTTTGTCAATGAGCAAGTTCAAGTCACGTCTGAACTCGGTGCAGTTGGCGCGGTCGTCCTTAAATTAGACCAAATATCCGTCTCAGAAGCAATCGCCCTCGCAGAAGATTGTCCCCATATTCAAACAGCAGAGCCCAATTATCATTTATACGCTGTAGACACTTTTCCCAACGACCCCGCTTGGGGAAATCAGTATGGGCTAAATGCAATCCGTGCGCCGCAAGGGTGGGATACAACTACAGGATCTGCGGCAGTTGTGATTGCCATTATTGATACGGGCGTTAACCTGACGCACCCCGATTTAGCGGGGAAAATTGTGGCTGGTTATGATTTTGTAAATAATGATGCGGTGGCTGATGATGATAATGGGCATGGCTCACATGTGGCGGGGATTTCGGCGGCTTCGAGCAATAATGGCGTGGGCGTGGCGGGGACTTCGTGGGGGGCGCGAATTATGCCCGTGAAAGTGCTCGATGCTAGTGCTGGGGGGAGTTTTTCTAACGCTGCCTCGGGTGTTATTTGGGCAACCGACCACGGCGCGCATATTATTAATTTGAGTATGGGGGCTACTTCACACTCAGCGATTTTTAAAAGTGCGATAGATTATGCTTATAATCAGGGCGTTACGCTGGTTGCCGCCAGTGGAAATAATGGCAATAATTCTGTTCTTTACCCAGCACGTTATGCCAATGTGATGGCTGTTGGTGCAACCGATTCGAGCAATACTATTGCTGGTTTTTCAAATTATGGTGCTGAAATAGATGTGGTTGCTCCTGGTGTAAATATCTACTCTACAGGGATAGGCAATTATTTTTATAATTCAGGAACTTCCATGTCTGCGCCCTATGTTGCTGGTCTTGCCGCAATTTTGCGCGGCATCCCTGGCAGTGGCTCTCCTGCAAACTTAGCTTGGGCAATGAAATCTACAGCTTTAGATTTAGGTGCGCCGGGTAGAGATGATTATTACGGAGATGGGCTAATTCAAATGGATGCCGCAATTGCGCTTTTGTGGGTGACACCAACCTCTACACCATTACCAACCTTTACCCCGCTACCCACATCTACTCCGCTACCGCCGCGACCCACACAGGGGTACACGCCCCCGCCAGTTGTACCTACCTCAACATCTACTGCTATCATCACCGCATCTCCAACATTTGTGCCTTCATCAACCGCCTTCGTACCCCCAACCGCGATTCCTTCCTACGATGCCGAAGATTCTGTTGATCTCATTGCTCTCGGCACCCCAACAAAAGAAACATCTACCGAAGATGAGAATCAAAAAATGCCTTTGCTCCCTTGCATAGGCACGCTTTGTCTTATATTTGGGATTTTTCTCTTTTGGCTAGGAATACAGATGAAGAAAAAGTGAAAAACAGGGTTTAACGTGAATTAGCATGATAATTCATGTCCGAATCGATGATTGAAATCATCGTCTGAAATAGAAAGTGCAATAAATCGCGCTAAAACTCGCGCAATAAAACCCGTTTCAACGGGTTTTACATAATAGACCTCTTGCATAAGTGCTCTAGCCGCCGTCCTCGGCGGCGTGTTTTAGAGAAGCCTGCGCCGAGGACGGCGCAGGGAGCGTAGAGAAAACAGGCTTTTGCAAGAGGTCTAATATCCTTATGTTGAAAACATAAGGATATTGGTAGCAATCACGTCAATTCATGTTGAACCAAAAACAGTTAGCTCCCCAGCATATCTTTAAAATAAGCCCAAACGCCCACCTTTTTATTGGGAATATGTTTAAACTTATCAGCCTTTGATTTGTCTAAAGCATGAGAAAATAAGCGTTTAGTTTGTGCCATAAGCATACTTCTTTTTTGTGGCGTATAAGATTGTGTCTTTAAGGGTGGAATTTTAGCAGGCGGGAAATAGACATCCACGCGTACAGGGTCTGCGTTATCGTATTCTTCTATGCGGCTTTCTTTTTTTAATTCAGGAATAGTATCAACAAGAGTAGAAAAAGATTCTGTCAACAGAAGATATTCATTTGCCTCAATACCATTTTTCAAAAGACGATGAATCAATATTACACTCTCTCCTGCAAGTTCTTCAAATTGTCGAATCTTTTTCTGCACAACTTCCCCGTGATGAATGAAGGCTTTTAATTTAAGACGGCTAATATGCGAGCAGGCATCGCAGTCACAATAGGCAGTGTCTTGAGATAACTCTGCCGCCTTGCGCTCAAAGGCGGGAAAAAAGGCTACTGTCTGTTTAAGAATATCCTTGGCTACCTTTTCGTAATCGTCATCCATAAAAGCATAAAGAAAAGCGGCATCTCCTTCGAGTTTATTCAAAGTTAGGGGGAACTCTGCAACATCAATTACAGATTCTAAAAGTTGACTAATGATTTCTTCGGCGTGAAGTAATGTTAAATTTCGTTGGCGCAGAAACTGCGTGTATCCGCTAATATCAACGATTACAAGGGCGGCATGTTTTAGTTGCATAGTATTTTTCTTCCATATTTGAGATTTTATCTGTTTTTTCTGCACCCATTTTACCCGCAAATACTCCTTTAAGAAATTATGGGAACGTTGCAAGAAGGGATGAGAAAAGAAAACGCAGGCTTTTAAACCTTGTGTTATTTAGATGAAAATATAGCGGGGTTTCTTACCGAAAAACTTTTCTCCGTTCATATTCGGAGTACAATATAATCATGCGCTATCATGGAATGGTTATCCGCCCGCCTAGCGAGGCAAAGAGTTATATTTTGCAAGTCAGCTATGGATGCTCCCATAATCACTGTACCTTTTGCGGCACCTACTTAGATAAGCCTTTTCGTACGAGAAAGATGGGTGAAGTTTTAGAAGACATTGCCCTCGCCAAAGAGCGGATGCCCGCCACGCGCCGCGTTTTCCTTGCAGATGGCGATGCGTTGGTTTTATCTACAAGGCGTTTGGTAAAAATTCTCGAAGAATTACAAGCGGCATTTCCTCAACTTGAGCGTGTGGGTTGCTATGCCAATGCTCAAGATATTTTACGAAAAACACCCGAAGAATTGCAAACACTTCGGGAAAAAGGATTAGGCATTATCTATATCGGTTTAGAAAGTGGCAGTGATGAAATCCTGGAAAATATCGAAAAAGGTGCCACATCTGCCGAGATGATTGAGGCGGGGAAAAAAGTCAAAAAAGCAGGCATTCTCTTTTCTGTTATTGCTATTTTAGGGCTTGGAGAGCAGAAAAAATCCGCGCATCATGCCAAAGAAACGGGACGCGTTGTGAGTGCCATAGACCCCGATTTCTTTTCAATGCTCACCTTAATGCTCGTCCCGGGCACCAAGCTCCACGCCCAATGGCAGGCGGGTGAATTTCACCTGCTCACCGCTGAAGAGATGCTGGCTGAATTGCGTCAGGTGATAGAGCATTTACAGCTCAGTAATTGTATCTTCCGTACCAACCACGCTTCCAATTATTTGCCGCTTCGGGGGACTTTACCGCAAGATAAAGAAGGACTATTAGCGATCTTAGATGTCGCATTATTGCGTGGGCAAGAAGTACTAAAACCAGAATCTTGGCGAGGATTATAATGTAGAAGATATCGGAAACAGTTTTTGGATTAAAGTTCTCAAGATTCAGAACCACCAATCTTCACCAATTCTCGCTAATTTTTTGTTTTTTAGCGAAGATTAGAGGGCAGAATCCTGCCCTGCCAATTAGCAGTTAATAATTTTATTTCCGACAAAGGCTAATAAAAAACTCAATTTTCATCTCATAAACAGGAGAAAAAATGTCCCAACCCCGTGTAGTACACCCTCCAACAGGCACCGAGCTAACCTGCAAAAATTGGCTCATCGAAGCCGCCTACCGTATGATTCAGCATAATGTCTCGCCCGAAGTCGCCGAGATACCTGAAAAACTGGTTGTTTACGGTGGACGTGGCAAAGCCGCCCGCAACTGGGAATCATTCGATGCCATTCTTGAATCGCTCAAGAATCTCGAAGAAGATGAGACGCTGCTCGTTCAATCGGGCAAGCCTGTCGCCGTTTTCAAATCGCATACCGATGCCCCCCGCGTGCTCATCGCCAACTCAAATCTTGTCCCCGCGTGGGCAAATTGGGAGCATTTCGATGAACTCGCGGCAAAAGGGTTGATGATGTACGGGCAAATGACCGCTGGCTCGTGGATTTACATCGGCACGCAAGGCATTTTACAGGGCACTTACGAAACCTTCGGCGCACTCGCCCGTCAGCGTGGCTGGAAATCTCTTGCGGGCAAATTTGTTCTCACAGCAGGATTAGGCGGAATGGGCGGCGCGCAGCCGCTGTCTATAACCATGAACGAGGGCGTTGGGCTTTGTGTAGAAGTGGACGCGGCGCGCGCAAATCGCCGCCTAGCGGATCGCTACGTGGATGTGGTCGTGAGTTCCCTTGACGAAGCGTTAGATTTGGTAAATGACGCGGTTGCCGCCAAAAAGCCCCTCTCCATTGGATTGGTTGGCAACGCCGCAGATATTTTCCCCGAACTGGTCGATCGTGGCATCGTCCCAGATGTGGTCACAGATCAAACCTCCGCACATGAGGCATTGATGTACGTCCCCTCAGGTCTGAGCGTTGCTGAAGCAGATGCTTTACGAGAATCTAACCCAGAAAGATATAAAGCGATGGCACGCGAATCGATGGCAGACCATGTTCAGGCGATGCTAGATTTCCAAAAAGTAGGTAGCGAAGTTTTCGATTATGGCAACAATATTCGCCAACAGGCATTTGATTATGGTGTAGAAAAAGCCTTTGATTTCCCTGGCTTTGTCCCCGCTTATATTCGCCCCCTCTTCTGCGAAGGAAAGGGACCCTTCCGCTGGGTCGCTCTCTCTGGAGACCCCGAAGATATTCGCCACACAGATGAAGCTATTCTTGAACTCTTCCCCGAAGATGAACATCTCCACCGTTGGATTAAGATGGCGCAAGAGAAAGTGCCTGTGCAAGGTTTACCCTCCCGTATTTGCTGGTTGGGATACGGTGAGCGCGAAAAAGCGGGCTTGAAATTTAACGAATTGGTAGAAAAAGGCATCGTCTCTGCCCCCATTGCTATCGGACGTGACCATCTGGATGCTGGTTCTGTTGCCAGCCCCAACCGTGAAACCGAAGCCATGAAAGATGGGTCAGATGCGGTATCCGATTGGGCAATTTTGAATGCCCTAATCAACGCCGTTGGTGGAGCGACTTGGGTCTCCTTCCATCATGGGGGTGGTGTGGGGATGGGCTATTCACAGCACGCGGGGCAAGTGATTGTTGCTGACGGCACACCTGAAGCTCACCAACGCCTCTCACGTGTACTCACGACCGATCCTGGTATGGGCGTTGTTCGCCACGCAGATGCTGGTTATCAAATCGCCATTGATGCGGCAAAACGTCACAAAATCCAAATGCCGATGTTAGAGAAATAGGCGATTAGGAAAAAACAAATTATAAAATCGCCTTTTTTTCAAGATTAAGTATAATTTGCTAAAAATAGTTTCTTCAGCTTAAATAAAAAAGCCATCCAATAATGGATGGCTTTTTTGTGAGCGCGGTGAGACTCGAACTCACAACCAATGGCTTAAAAGGCCACTGCTCTGCCGGATTGAGCTACGCGCCCAGAACAAACAGCATTTTATCATGCTCTTTTTTTTACGTCAATAAAAATAACGCGATACTATCAATTTGCGCGTTTTGCGGGGCAACATCAAAAGGAGTGACATTTTTTAGTGTATACCCGCCTTTGATTAGTTTTTTTGCATCTCGCGCCAAAGTGGATGGGTCACGTGAGACATATGCCAGCGTGGACGCGCCCACTTTTAGCATCCTGTCTATGGTATGACGACCAAGCCCACTCGCGGGCGGGTCTACGAGGATAATGTTGGGGGGGGCATCTAAGCTGGGGAAGATATTCATTGCTGGGGCTTCGTAGAGCGCAACATTCTCAAACTCATCCAAATTAATTGCGAAATCTTGACATGCAGTGGCTGAGTTTTCAACACAAATCAATTCTTTTACTTTGGGGGCTAAAAAGGCACTAAATGTGCCAACGCCGCTATGCAGTTCGAGAAGAGTTGTGTCATCATTGAGGGGTAAAGTTTCGAGTAGGTGTGTAATCATTTTCTCCGCAACCGCGGTGTTGGGATGCAAGAAGGATGTGGCAGAAACACGGAAAGGGAGACCGTGCAGGGTGGTAACGATATGGTCATCGCCGCCCATGACGATGATTTCACCTGCGGTGACGTGAACGACAGAAAGGTCATCTTCGAGGGTCATTTCTGGTGTTTCGGGATTCTCAGAATGGAAGATGAGCATGATGTTGTCGGCGGCATCTTGACGCAGGGTGAAGCGATTAAAAAGGTTGTTTTCGCCAAATTCTAGTTCTTGCCAAAATTCATTGATGGCGGGCGCGGGGATGTGGCACTCTGTAACTTCAAGGATATTTGGCGTTAAGGCACTTCTGCCAATCTGAAAATCCATTTGGTTACGATAGTGCCAAATTTCTGGTGAAGGAACGATTTTGCTTATAGGTGGGTTTTCAATTTTGCCAATTCGAGTTAGTTGGTCTTTGAGAATTTCTTCTTTTGCGCGCAGTTGGCTTTCGTAAGGGATATGCTGATAATGACAGCCTTTGCAATTTGTGAAATGCGCGCATTTTGCGCTAATTCGCTCTGGTGCAGTTTCAAGAACTTTGAGTAAATTCGCACGTGCATAGCCGCGCTTTTCGAATGTTAACTTTACTTCAACACGTTCGTTGGGAAGGGCATAGGGAACAAATACGGCACGCTTGTCAGGGTCGGGGAGGCGTCCCATTGTCTCGCCGCCGTAGATAAATTTTGATAAAGTAATTTCGTAGCTTTCTGAGGTCATCTTATATTCCTGTTTAAGAGTTTGAATGTTAGAAGGTTGAAAGGTTATTAGATTTAAACTTTCTAACCTTCTAACGCATTTGAACGAAGTTCTTTCCCGTAAACCATATCGACCAACGCCTTTTTGCCGATAACATCGTCTATATCCCATGCCATTAGCGCGCCAGGGACTGCGGGGCGGAGCGGCTCGACCATCTTAGCGGTGAAAGTTTCGCCAGCTTTGATGTCACGAGCGGCACGCAGGCAGCGGCGTTGGAGCATATAGGTTTCTTTTTCATTTGGCGTGACAAATTTATCAGGTGAGCCAAGTGCGCGTTCTAGCGTGCGGACTTCGTGCACCATCTCTGCCCAAATATCGGGATTCATCGCAAATTTATGGTCGGGACCTTCGCGCTCGTTGCTGTCGGTGAAGTGACGTTCGATAACGCGTGCGCCCATCGCTACTGCACCAACAACAGGGGCGATGCTATGGGTATGATCCGATAATCCCAAAACCATATCAGGGAATATAGTTGCGTAGGTTTTTAGGACGTTTAAGTTTAGATGGTCGTAATTATTGTCACTGGCGGTGTAATTGGTATTGCACTGGAAGAGAATAATTTGCTCGTTCACTTCTTGCACGGCACGCACAGCACGGGTCACATCGCCGATATCAGATGCGCCGGTGGCGATCAAAATCGGTTTGCCCTTTTTTGCCATATAAACGAGCATTTGGGGCCAAGAAATTAACCCAGAACCAGCTTTGTAGGCGGGCATAAAATCATAGAGCGTGTCGGCGGCTTCAAAATCGTAAGGGGAAGAAAAGTATTCAATCCCAATCTTTTTACATTCTTCGGCAAGTTCCGATGTCCAGTTGAGTGGGACTTCGGCGGCTTTATAAACATCAAAAACGGATTTGTCCCACGATGCCTGATGTGAAACTTGCCCGCCCATTGACTTAAATCCGTAATCCGAGACTATTTTCTTTGCTTTAAAATTCTGGAATTTTGCCGCATCTGCGCCTGCTTCTTTTGCTAAGCGGATCAGCTCTTTTGCCCGTTCAATATCGCCATCGTGGTTGGCGGCGATATCGGCAATGAAGTAGGTGGGATGGTTTTTGCCGATGAGCCGGTTTGCAATTTTGATGTCCATTTTTGTCTCCAGTGAATCAGTAACCTGAATTTCAGATAGGGAAGGGGTCCCAGTTAGAATATAGCTTAACATGAGTTTAGTTGAGTTGTTTATTGATGTCGATGATTTTTGCTTGTTTTTTGAGTCATATTGGGAGAAGTTTCAGGCTCGTCGTCTTTCTCGTTTTTCCTGATGCTCAATTAGCAATAAAAAATACCAAAGATTTTAAAGGCTCGGTGTTTTTCTTTTAGATTTACTTTCTTCGGAAGAAATTTGTAAGTGTCGTCCACAAGGAACGAAGGTCAACAATCCCCATCAAAGCGACCACCCCACCGATTCCCATCAGCCACCAAATACCTGTGTTTAGTCCCCAGAGAATAGATACAGCCCCAGCACCCAGACGCAAAAAACGATCGATGGGCTTCATAGGAGCCTTGAATTTGCCATCCGCGAGCAGTGCATCAAAAACTGCACGATAGCTTGTTTCTGTTTGTCCACCTGTTCTTCGGAACATCGATTCCCCATCACGAAATGCCATCATTGTCGGAATGCCCATAATACGGTAATGCTGCATAATTTTCTTGGAATTATCCGCATTAATAAAGAGTACGTCTACTTTGCCGGCGTATTCCTCTCGAAGTTTTTCAAGAATCGGTTTGGTCATCTTACAGGGACCACACCACGGCGCCCAAAAATCCACGACGAGGGGGGTGGTGGTGTTTTTTATCTTATTTTCTAATACTGAAAGTCTCATGATTATCCTTTTGTCATCATCGTATGGGCGAAGATTATACTTCAAGAAAAAACAAAAATACCCCATCTGGAGCTAGGGTATAAGATAAACGTCTACGCTCTAAGTAAAGCTCACCGCAAGGGGACGCGTTGTCTTACTCATTTTGTATGATGCCGAATTCGCAATTACCAATCCCCAATTACCTGATTCCTAAACTTTTCACGTGGCTGGCAAAGTCTCGTTGGATAGAAAGCTCTCTTCGTATAGTTGCATACATCTATGCGGAAGCAGTGTCCCACTCACGCTTTTCCTTTTTTAATTTTTTCTAAAAAGACTTTATCTTTTTTGCTTAATTCTGTTTTCTCTAGCATTTCTGGTCTGCGCTCAAAGGTGCGGATTAACGCTTGCTCACGCCGCCATTGCGCTACTTTGCCGTGGTCGCCAGAGCGCAAAATAGCTGGGACATCCCAGCCTCGATATTCGGCAGGGCGGGTGTAGTGTGCGCCCTCTAATAAGCCTGTTGCATGGGAGTCGTTTGCTGCGCCATTTTCTGCGCCTAACACGCCAGGGATTAGGCGTGTTAGTGCGTCTATGAGTATAAGGGCGGGCAATTCCCCTCCGGTTAGCACATAGTCTCCGATGGAGATTTCGTCTGTAACGAGATGGGCACGCACCCGTTCGTCTACGCCCTCGTAGCGTCCACACAGCAACGCAAGCCTTGGTTCACGCGCGAGGCGTTGTGCTTCATCCTGATTAAAGACACGTCCTTGTGGAGTTAGTAAGATGATGGGGCAATCGGGCGGCGATCCTATCACATCTTCGACTGCGTCAAAAATGGGTTCGGGCTTCATAATCATCCCGCCCCCGCCGCCGTAGGGATTATCGTCTGTGACATGGTGCTTGTCTTGCGTCCAATCTCTGATATTGTGAACGCCAAAGCTGAGCAATCCTTTTTCTTGGGCGCGTTTCATCATGCTACTGTTGAGATAGGGCGGGAAAACTTCGGGGAGCAGAGAGAAGAGGTCAAAGTGCATTATTTATTTCGCAAGTTCTTGCGCTTGGCGGATGATTTCTTCTTCATCTGCAAAGCGTTTGATGCTTGCGCCGACAATTTCTTCTAGTTTTGTGGGGGTGAGTGCACCAAGTTGGGCAAAGGTGAAAATGCCTTGCTCGTTAAGTTTGCCTTTGATAACGGGACCAATTCCTTTGACTTTTTCTAGCGGGTCGGGGAAAATTTCTTCTGTATTTTCAACTTTTACTTTGCTTTCTTCTTTTTCCACGAGAAGGGGGATTTGAGGCTCTTTGGGTTTACGCCCTTCGAAATAGCTTTTGATTTTTTCTAGCCATTCATTTATATTGCTGCCTTTTATATATAGTCCTGCGAGTATGCCGAGTAGAAAGATGGCTAGTCTCATTATTTTGCTCCTTGTATATGATGTTCATTAGCGTAGGAACAAGTATACAGCATATATCGTCTAATTTGAAATGTGGCTCTTCGGGATTTCAATCTAATGCAAAACTTTATTTACGAAATCAGTAACTACTCAGGCTACAAGCAGAAACGAGTTTCTTAGACTTAGGTGAGTAGCTATCGAAATCATATAAAACGATACGAAAGAGCAGGAGAAGTCAGTGAAGCTGGTGAAATCAGTGAGCAAATTTGAAACTTCGGGAAAGTTACACCACAAAGCCTGAGAAACCCTGAATTATAAATAATCCTACGGAAAGATTGCAAACATTGCGCCCTTTCTCCCCTAATGGTAAGATGCAAATATGTATTTGAAAAAAAATAAATGGTCTATGACGCGGCGGCGAAGACGAATTAATTGGTTCTGGGTGGTTGTTTTAGTAATGGCAATTTTTTCTGTTGCTTACTTCAATCGCTATGTTGCTCCAGAAGTTCAACCGCCGTGGATAGATACCCCCACCCCGACTCGCGCACCTGAATCTTTTATAGCTGATGCAGAGAATTATTTTGAGCAAGGCAAATTGGTTAAGGCTATTGACGCGTATAAAGAAGCCATTCGCTCTGATCCAGACGATGCCTCGGCTTATATAGCTATGGCGCGTACACAGGTTTTTCTTGGTCTATACGAAGATGCCCAAGAGAGTGCAGAGAAAGCTTTATTGCTTAATCCTAATAACTCAACCGCACACGCTGTGCGTGCGTGGTCTCTTGATTTTCAAAGCGACCACCTTGCCGCAGAAGCCGCGATTAAACGCGCTCTTGAAATTGACCCCAATAACGCCCTTGCTCATGCTTATTATGCTGAAATTCTTGCCGATTCTTATTATGCCGGCACAGGTCCCATTGATGCAATAGAACTTGCCGCAGAAGAATCCCGTGTTGCACTTAGCCTTGCCCCTAACTTAATGGAAGCCCATCGCGCACGAGCCTATGTGCTAGAAAGCACCGCCAACTATGAAGATGCCATTAGAGAGTACGAAGAGGCAGTTACACTCAACGAAAATATCCCCGATCTTCACCTCTCTCTTGGACGAAACTACCGTGCGCTAGGCGTTTACGATAAAGCAATCGAAGAATTCACTCGTGCGAATGCGCTTAATCCTGCCGATGCCCTGCCCGACCTTTATATTTCGCGTACCTATTCTACGATTGGCGAATATGCTAAAGCTGTACAATATGCTGAGCAAGCGGTTAAAGATGATGCCACAGAAGCTAATGCACACGGCAATTTAGGCGTAATGTATTACCACAATTATCAATGGACAGAAGCTGTCGAAGAATTAGCCCTATCTGTATACGGTGGCACACTTGGCGAAGATATGAGCATAGAAGCATTAAACCTCAATGAGGGTACTCGTGTTGCTGAATACTATTTTACTTACGCACTCGTACTTGCGCGTCTCAAGCGTTGTGGCGAATCGCTTCAAATAGCCCAACAAATAATAGGCACCATTCCCAGCAACGAGTTAGCCCTCTATAACGCCCAAGAAGCCATTAATCTCTGTCAAGAGAACCTTGATTCACCATCAACATCTGTAGAAGAAGATGAGCCAGACGAAGCAGAAACAGAAGACGCAGAAACAGAAGACGCTCTGGTTGATGAAACCCCGACCCCAGAAGCATGAAACGCCAACGAGATCTTTTCTTTCGTAAACCCGCAACCAACCCCTATCGCATTTTTATTCTGCTAATTCTAATTATGGGGGGCATTTGGTTAGTTATACAAGTGGAGCAAGGGGATATAGAACGCCCCTTTACGCCTACGCCTACCCCAACGCGTTTTGCTCAATCCTACGCGTCTGAAGGGGACGCTCAATTTGAAGCGGGAAAACTAGATGCCGCCATCACCGCCTATCAAGAAGCCGCTAATGTAGACCCAACTAATGCAGAAGTATGGGCAAAATTAGCACGTATTCAAACCTACTCCTCTGCCCTTTTAACAACGGATGACGAACAGCGCGACCGACTCCAAGAGGGGCTTGACTCTGCCGACAAAGCAGTGGAACTGGCTCCAGACGATAGTGCCGCCCACGCCACCCGAGCTTTTGTGCTAGATTGGAACTCAAACTCTATTTTATTCGGTGAAGACCAAGCCGCCGATTATCTCCTCGAAGCCGAACAAGAAGCTGTCCGCGCCATTCAGCTAGACAATAAGAATCCGCTTGCCCTTGCCTATTATGCCGAAATCTTGGTAGATGAACAAAAATGGAATCAAGCCGAGCAATACGTTCTTCAAGCCTTAGAAATAGACGAAAACCTCATGGACGTACATCGTGTTTATGCGTATGTGCTGGAATCATTTGGGCAATATAACCAAGCAATTCAAGAATACGACAAAGCCTTAGCCATTTCCCCAAATCTGACCTTTTTGCATTTACGAGCGGGGGCAAATTATCGCCGCCTTGCCTTTGGCAGTCAAAACGATGAAACGCGCACGCAACTCTACGAAAAATCATTAGAGTATTTTGCCAAAGCCGCACGTCTAAATGAGCAATTAGGCATAGAAGACCCTATCCCTTATCTCTCTATTGCCAAAACCTACTCCCAAGAAGGGGAATACTTCATCGCGGCGAGAAATGTGCAAAAAGCCCTCGAAATAGACCCTGCCAATGCCGATATTTATGGGCAATTGGGCATTGTCTTTTTTAAATCTCGTAACTATGAGGGATCAATTCCCGCCTTAAAATGCGCCATTCGTGGCTGTACCGCTGAAGAATCTTGCGATGGTCGCGGCGGATGTGGTCCCAACGATGAACCCGCCGCCGTAGAAGGTTTAGACCTTTCTGCAAATACCGTTGTTTACTATTATACCTATGGCTCAGTCCTCGCCGCTCTTAGCAGACCCAAAGAGAATTATTGCGAAGAAGCCATGCTTGTTATGGGCGAAGTCGAAGCTGAATTTAGCGGAGACAGAGACATCATGGGCATTGTTCAAGCAGGGGAATCGATTTGTCAATCTTTGGAGGAATAAATTAAACTAGGAATTAGTAAATTAATAAACCACAAAATCTGTAGGAAGCAGTAAAATAGGAATCATTAAACTCAAAACCCGTTCCCATTAAGGAACGGGTTTTTCTAGCCTACTCCCGATAAAGGCTAAATAAAAAGGAAGGAAGCTCTTGCCGCCTCTCTTTCTGAATGGAGATATTTATTTATGAACTCTGGCATCCTTTACGCGCTTGGCACCTATATTTTATGGGGTGTATTTCCTCTCTACTGGAAACAACTACAGCATATTTCAGCAGAGCAAGTTATAGCCCATCGAATTTTGTGGTCTTTTCTTATGCTTTTCAGCATCATTCTCTTTACACGTAGAAAAAATGATTTTCGCGCACAGCTAAACCCGAAAACACTTCGTGCACATGGCGTTGCCGCACTGCTCCTCGGCATTAATTGGCTCACCTATGTTTGGGCGGTCAATAATGGCTATATTATTGAAAGTAGCTTGGGGTATTTCATCAATCCTCTTCTTAGTGTCTTTCTTGGCATGATTTTCTTCGGCGAAAGATTGCGTCCTTTTCAATGGCTTCCGCTGGGATTAGCAACTATCGGCGTTCTCTACCTCACCTTCGTTTATGGCCGTCTCCCGTGGATAGCCCTAATCCTTGCTTTTAGCTTCGGTTTTTACGGGTTATTTAAGAAAAAATCTATGCTCGGCTCACTCTATGGCTTAACCTTAGAAACGGGTATTATTTTTATTCCTGCTTTGGGCTATCTACTTTATCTTGCTTCCACCGGAACAGGCGTATTTCTACAAGGTGATTTCAAAACATCTGCCTATCTTGTTGGTGCGGGAGCAGTGACTTCTATCCCCCTGCTTCTTTTTGCCAAAGCCGCACACCGCATCCCCCTTTCTACCATAGGACTAATGCAATATATAGCACCAACAATCCAATTTCTTATTGGCGTAATGGTCTATAAAGAAGAGTTCACACGTTCACAAGCCATCGGGTTTAGTATTATTTGGGTCGCCCTCCTCCTTTTTTGGGGTGAAGGCTGGTGGGCACGCAGTAAAAGGGGAAGGGTATAATAGAGCGAAATTATTATTACAAATTTCTTCTAAATGAGAAATGCAAATTATAAGGAGATTTATCTATGGCTACAAAAAAAGGTGTAATCGCAATCTTAACAGGTGGGGGAGACGTGCCTGGGCTAAACCCTGCTATACGAGCAGTCACTATTCGTGCCTTGCGCGAGGGGTATGAAGTCATTGGTATTCGGCGTGGTTGGGCGGGCATGGTCGAAATTATTCGTGATAAAAAAGTAGACAATAGCAATAACTATAGAGTACTCTCACGAAAAATTGTAGATAGAGCAGGGCGCACAGGGGGGACATTTTTACACTCATCACGCACCAAGCCAAGTCGAGTAAAAAAAACGGCTGTCCCTGAACATCTTAAAGAAATATATACAGATGATATGAATGACCTCACCGAAGAAGTGCTCAAAAATCTAGAGTTTCTTGGCGTAGATTACCTTATCCCCATCGGGGGTGACGATACCCTCAGCTACGGTGTGCGTCTATATCAAGAAGGTGTAAAAGTAGTCGCTATTCCTAAAACAATGGATAACGATGTGCCCGGCACAGATTATTGCATTGGTTTTAGCACCTGCGTTACACGCACCATTGCACTCACCAACAACCTGCGTACCGTAGCCGGCTCACATGAGCGTTTCCTTATTCTTGAAGTTTTCGGGCGTTATGCCGGCTTCACCGCCTTGCTCCCCACGATGGCAGGTGCGGCAAATCGTTGCGTAATCCCCGAATATGAATTTGATATAGCCCAACTAACAGAGCTACTCTCTAAAGATCGCAGAGATAATCCCAGTCACTATGCCATAGCCCTCATCTCAGAAGGTTCCATGTTTAAAGGGGGAGAAATGATCTTCAAAGACCGCACAACCGATGCTTACGGACACGCAAAACTAGGCGGCATTGGCGATTTAGTTTCTGAAGAGGTAAAAGCACTCTCTCCACAATTTAATAAGGGAAAAACAATTAGCACCGTACATCAAAAACTAGGCTATATGGTGCGCGGCGGCGACCCCGATGCCATCGATTCAATCGTCCCGATGGCTTTCGGAAACCTAGCTCTTGATCTGATACTAAAAGGCTTACACGGTCGTTTGGTCGTCTTGAAAAATGGACGCTATGATAATGTTCCTATCGAAATAATCACCAGTCGCAAAAAACTCGTTAATGTAGATCAATTCTATAATACCGACCGCTACCGCCCAAATTATGAAAGTTTTGAAATGAAGCCTCTCTTTATTATGACCAGTGAATTATAAGGATGGCGATGATAAAAAACCGCAAAACAGCAACGGGATGGCAAAAGAAATACGATTCGCAAGCCCCAAAAGTGGGCGATATCGCCCCTGATTTTAGCTTGCGCGATGCAAAAGGGCAGAACCCCCTGCGTTTATCAGATTTTCGCAAAAAAGAGCCTGTTGCCCTCATCTTTGGCAGTTTTACCTGACCGCCTTATGTAAAAGGGACTGTAAGTCTCACCGATATTTACGCAAAATACCACGAGCGCGTGAAGTTTATTCCCATCTATATCCGCGAAGCGCATCCCGTAGATGGGTGGTGGTTTGGCGGCAACTTTTTCACCAAGAAACTAATGAAAATCTTTTCTCCCAAAGTGGCTATGGATGTTTACGACCCGCAAACGATGGATGAACGGAGGCAAGTTGCGAGCACGTGCGAAGCTTCCCTATCCTATGGCGTTAGAACTTATATTGACGAGATGGATGACGCAGTCAACAAATCCTATGCTGGTTGGCCCACCCGCCTATACCTAATCGACACAGATGGGGTCGTTGTCTACGCCGCTGGGCTGGGTCCCTACGACTTCCATCCATCCAAATTAGAGGAAGAGATTGAGCGTTATTTAGCTGAATAGTTATAAAAAGGCAAAAGAAAAAAGAGACTTGAGATAATCAAGTCTCTTTTTTGTTGTCATATATTTTGAGTGACAGTTTACTTAAGTTTGGTGTTTGCAACAACAAACTATAGCAAACCATTGCAAATACGTGCTCTTTGTAGTACATTTGCGCAACTTAATTGTGACGCAGGATAAAAAATGCCTAATTTATTGACCGCCAAAGAAGTTCAAGAGTTGCTTAGCGTAGACCGCACTACGATTTATCGTATGTTAAAAGACGGTCGCTTGGAAGGTGTTAAGGTTGGCAACCAATGGCGTTTTTCTGATGAGAAAGTAAAAGAAATGCTAGGGGGATCAATAGACGAAGATATAGATATTTCTGCCAGTAATTTGCAAGAAGCCCTCCCCATTCACTGCATGCAGCCCATTCAAGATGTTTTTGCTGAAATCGCTGAGGTTGGCTCTGTGGTGACAGACAAAGATGGCAATCCTATTACTCGAATCAGTAATTCTTGCGACTTTTGTAAACTAATTTTGGGGAGCGCAGAAGGAAGACAAGGGTGTTTTTCTTCATGGAAAGAGTTGGCAGAAGCAGAAGGTACAGATACAGAATTTAGGCATTGTCATGCAGGCTTGGAATATGCCAGAGCAAAGATTGAAGTAAAGGGTGAATTAGTTGCCTCTTTGGTCTCTGGGCAATTTTATACAGCCCCCCCTGATGCAGAAGAAGAAAGAAAAAGAGTAGAAAAGTTGGCAAAAAAATGTCAAATTAACCCCAGCTTGCTTTTACAAGCCGCGCAAGAAATTCATTTATTTGAAAGTAGTAAACCAAAAGATTTAGAAAAATGGTTGGCGCGTGTTGCTGACACTTTTGTAGATATTAGCACAGAGCGTGCCGATATGATGCTTCGTTTACAAACAATATCAGAAGTTAGTGCCTTGTAATTTAGAATTTTATTAATAAATACCGAAGGTGTTGATAAAAGGAGGTTTTTATTGTTTTTTATAGAACTTTATTTGAGGTAATAAAAAAATTCTAAGTGTTTAGGCTTAGATTTGAAAAATTTTTACGAGGAGAATACAAATGACAGATGATTCAATTTATGGTCATATGAAAGACGAAGGAGTTTCTCGACGAGATTTTCTGAAAATGTGTGGACTAGCTGTTGGCGCAATGGGAATGACCTCAATGCCCCCGCTAGAAGCAAGTGGTTTGCCCGCCACACTTAATCATGTTGAGAAGAAATCAATCGATCATGTTGCCAAAGCAATGGAAACTCAACCCCGCTTACCTGTAATTTGGCTTGAATTCCAAGATTGTACAGGGTGCAGTGAAGCACTCACCCGCGCAAATGCCCCTACATTGGGGAGTTTGGTGCTTGATACGCTCACGATTGAGCATCACGAGGCACTCTCTGCCGCCGCAGGCTTTCAGATTGAAGAAGCCAAGCAACAGGCAATGGAAAAATACGCAGGGCAATATGTTCTGGTTGTAGAAGGCTCCATTCCAACGGGCGAGCACGCTGCTTATTGTGCGATAGGTGGTCGAACAGCCGAAGTGATTTTGAAGGAAGCCGCTGAGAAAGCCGCCGCAATTATTGCTATCGGCAACTGCTCATCTTTTGGCGGTTTGCCAAAGGCTTCGCCTAACCCCACCACTGCAGCCAGTGTAACGGATTTAATAACAGATAAACCAGTTGTAAATATCCCCGGTTGCCCCCCTATTCCCGAAGCTTTTGTTGCTGTAATCACTCACTTTGCTCTCTTTGGCGTATTGCCAGAGTTAGACAAACTTAATCGTCCAATGGCATTCTACGGCAAAACAGTTCACGATCGTTGTTTACGCCGCCCCTTCTACGAAGCGGGTAAATTTGCTCTGACTTTTGACGATGAAGGCGCACGAGAAGGTTGGTGCCTCTATAAACTTGGCTGTAAAGGACCCACAACCTATAACGCTTGCGCATCCATTCGCTGGGATTCTGGCTTATCCTTCCCTGTGCAATCTAACCACCCCTGCTTGGGTTGTTCCGAACCAGATTTCTGGGACGGTGGCGGCTTCTATCAGGGTCAATCTGCCCCCTTGCAGAAACCTAGTATGACAACCGCTGGCGTTGCTGGTGCCGCTGGTCTCGCAATTGGTGCGGGCATGGCAGCCACAGCAAAAGCAAAAAAGGAGAATAAAAAATGAATCCACAAGCAATGCTCGCTTTTGCCCGTGGTCCCTTCTTCAATGTCGCGATAACCTTCTTCATTGCGGGAATGCTCTACCGCATAGCAAATGTAATCTTTCTTGGATGGAGTAAAGACTTATCGAAACCGCGCGGCAGTAAAGGTCTCGGTGTCGTGAAATCCTTCCTGCGTGGAGGCTTGATCCTTCCATTTTTCCCCCGTGAGAAAAAAGCTTTTGTGAATAACCCTATCACCTATCTTGCTGGCGGATTATTTCACCTTAGTCTCTTTATTGTCGTTATCTTGGGTGCTGCACACATGCTCGCCTGGAAGAGCTTACTCGGCTTCGGCTGGTGGACTCTCCCACTTCCCATCGTAGATTTTATGGCCGCAGTTGGCATTATTGCTATGGTTATGCTGCTCATCAATCGCTTAAATCACCCTGTGCTCAAGCGTCTCTCTGGCGCAGCCGAATTTTTTAATTGGTTCTTGGTTTTTGTGCCAATGGTTACTGGCTATATGATGACACATCATATGTTCTTGCCATACGAAAATCTGTTTGCTTTGCACATGGTCTCGATTAATATTTTACTGATTTGGATTCCGCTGAGCCGAATTTCCCACTTTGTCTTTTACTTCTTCTCACGCACAATTCATGGCGTAGAGTGGGGCAAACGTGGCACGATGCCATAGGAGAATGAGATGACTGATAAAACAATGGACGTATTTATAAAGAAAACCGGTGGCTGGGCAGCTAGCCAACTGGAAGCTTGCACTCGCTGTGGCATATGTGCAGAAGCTTGCCCCTATTATCTCTCCACGGGCAACCCTGACTACACCCCCATCTGGAAAGTAGAGCTTTTGAGCCGTGCTTATCAGCAACGCTATACGCTGGTTGGAAAAGTCAAGACAGCTCTTGGTTTCAATAAAGCAATTAGTGATGAAGATGTTCGAGATTGGAGCCTGATCGATTTTAACGCTTGCTCTATGTGTGGTAAATGTGCTGCGGTCTGCCCTATGGGCATAGAAATAAATAAACTGATTGGTACTGTTCGAGCTGGAGTAACTGCAGCTGGATATACCCCAAAAGGCTTAATGGACAAAGCCAAAGCACAAGATGAATTTGGCAGCCCCAATGGTGATGGACCAGAAGCTTATGCAGATTGGTTCGCCTCAGCAGAAAAAGAAGTTGGGATCAAGGTACCAGTTGATGTTAAGGGCGCAGATGTTTTAGTCGTCTTTACAAGTTTGGAGATTACAGGTAAGAAGAGTAATCTCTATAGCTTAGCGCAAGTGCTTGAGGCTGGCGGTGTTTCCTGGACAACAAGTCTCGAAGCGCGTGATGCTTTTAATATGGGCACTATTGTTGGCAACGGAAAGTTGCAAAAGAAATTGCTTGGTCGTATTTATGATGCGGCAAAGAATCTAGGTGTCAAGAAAATTCTTGTTACCGAATGTGGGCACGGTTTCGTTGCCCTTCGCGATAATATGCCCAATATCTTTGGCGAAGCACTTCCCTTTGAAGTTACACATATCGCCGAATTTTTGCCAAAACTAATTGACGATGGAAAGATAAAAGTTGATGCCAGCAAATATGATGATGGCAAGACCTACACTTTCCATGACTCATGTAAAATTCAACGCGCTGGTGGTATCATGGATGAGCCACGCACAGCGTTGAAACTTCTGGTTGGTGATAATTCCTTTAAGGAATTGGCATCGAATCGTGAAGAAGGGCTGTGTTGTGGTGGTGGCGGTGGTTTACGCGCTATCCCTGAAGCCTTTGACAACCGCATGGCGGCTTTCAAGCTTAAGCTTGATGAAGTAGAAGAAGTTGATGCAGATGTGGTTGTTAGCACCTGTAATAATTGCCAGTTACAACTCAAAGAAGGTCTTGGCTTCTATAACGTAGAAGATGTTGAAGTCAAAGGCTTAATTGAGATGGTTGCTGATGCTTTGGTTCTAAATTAGAGGAGTAACTTATGGCAGAACGAATTGTAGTAGACCCGATTACGCGTATTGAAGGTCATTTACGTGTTGAAGCGGAGTTGGATGCCGATAATAAAATCACGAAATCCTACTCATCTGGCACGATGGTGCGCGGTATCGAAATTATCTTGCAGGGGCGTGACCCTCGTGAGGCTTGGGCATTTACCCAGCGAACTTGTGGCGTTTGTACAACAGTACATTCTTTTGCATCTATCCGCTCAGTTGAAGATGCGCTTGATATTCAAATCCCGAAAGCGGCAAATCTAATCCGTAACTTGATGATTGCTCAGCAATATGTGCACGATCATGTAATGCACTTTTATCACCTCCACGCTTTGGATTGGGTAGATGTGGTTAACGCGCTCCAAGCTGACCCCAACGAAACGTCCCGTATTCAACAATCTATCTCCAAATGGGGAAAATCATCCCCAGGCTATTTTGCCGATGTGCAGAAAAAAGTCCAAGCTATTGTAGACAGTGGACAACTCTCCATTTTTGCAAATGCTTATTGGGGACACCCCGCATATAAGCTCCCACCTGAAATCAATCTTTTGGGCGTGGCGCATTACCTTGAAGCCCTCGATGCACAGCGTACATTCACTAAAATTCACACCATCTTTGGTGGCAAGAATCCGCATCCTAACTTTGTTGTTGGTGGCGTTCCTTTCCCCATTGACTTGAATTCAGATGCCGCACTTAACTCAGAGCGTTTGGGCATCATTAAAGACTCAATTGACCGTATGATTGAGTTTGTAGACCAAGTTTATATCCCCGATTTGCTGGCAATCGCGCCCTATTATCTCGATTATGCGGCAATTGGCGAAGGTCTTGGCAACTTCCTTTCTTGGGGTGAATTCCCTGGAACGGATAATAGCGATACTTCAAAATTCTTAGTACCTCGTGGTGTTATCATGAACCGCGACTTAAGTAATATCATCGAACCAGACCCGAATGATTTCGATAAAATGAAAGAATTTGTGGCGCACTCATGGTACGAACAGAGTGTTGGTGATAAAGAAGGTTTGCACCCGTGGGAAGGCGAGACTAAATTTAATTTCACAGGTCCGCAACCTCCTTACGAGCATCTTGAAGTAGAGCAAAAGTATTCATGGCTCAAAGCTCCACGCTGGAATGATGCGCCTATGGAAGTAGGACCCCTTGCCCGTGTGTTGATGATGTACGCAAAAGGTCATGCACAGACCAAAGAATTGGTCGATTATACGTTGACCACACTTGGTGCGCCTGTTGAAGCACTTTTCTCTACGCTGGGACGTACTGCCGCCCGTGCTCTTGAGACAAAGGTTTTCGCAGACCATATGCTTGAAACCTATAACGAACTTATCGCAACTATTAAAGAAGGCGATACCCGCACTTTCAACGAGACCAAATGGGAGCCAAATACTTGGCCCAAAGAAGCAAAAGGCTTTGGCTATATGGAAGCCCCGCGTGGTGCGCTCGGTCACTGGATTGTTATCAAAGATAAGAAGATTGATAATTACCAAATGGTTGTCCCCACAACGTGGAACGCCTCCCCGCGCGACCATAATGAACAGGCTGGCGCTTATGAGATGTCCCTTGTTAATACACCTCTTGCAAAACCAGAGTGGCCTCTCGAAATTTTGCGCACAATCCACTCCTTTGATCCTTGTATGGCTTGCGCCATTCACATGGTTGATGCAGATGGAAAAGACCTCGGCGAAGTTCAAGCTGGCGGGCTTAATGTTTGTTTGAGCTAAATTTAAATTGATTAAAAAAACACCTGCCCCTTCTATTTTAGTAAGGGGCAGGTGTGTGAATAGGAGAATGATATGTTTATTTATGGATTAATTCTAGGCATTATTCTAACAGCTGTTGCTGTATTAGTACTTATGCCAAAACTGATGATACCCGTGCACGAAAGCAAGCTCTCTGTTGATGAGACCGTTGCCGCACTTGAGAAATCTATCCTTGAAAAGGATTGGTTGATTCCCAAGATCTACAATATTCAAAGCACCTTGAAAAAAAATGGTCATGAAGATATGAGTGAGTTGAAAATTATATCTCTTTGCCAGCCAGACTACGCTTATGATATTTTGACCCATAATGATAAAGATAAAGTTGTTGCTGGCATTATGCCTTGTCGTATTGCGATATATAAGGGGCAAGAAGATGGTAAAACCTATATTGCAGAGATGAATATGGGCTTGATGAGCAAAATGTTCGGTGGCAATATCGCAAAAGTGATGGCACTTGTTGCAGCTGAAGAATCTGCTATGGTAGCACCTTTGATTAAAAAATAGAAAGATTAGATTTAGTATTTATCTGGTAAGATTCTAACGCTCAGGCTTAATACCCTGAGCGTTACCTTAACTGTTGAAATGGAGAAAGCGTAGCATGGAAAAAAAACGAAAAATCGTGATGGGCATTGGCAATACCCTTAATTTAGATGAAGGACTTGGTGTTCATGCTGTTGAGTTGCTTGAAAAGCACTTAGCAGATAAAGCACCAGATGTGGAGTTTTTAGACGGTGGAGCATTAGGGCTAAATCTTCTCCCTTGGGTAGAAGAAGCGAGTCATTTGCTTGTCCTGGACGCGGTTCATTCCAAGTTTTCTCTCCCTGGTCAAATAATGGAATTGAAAAAAGATGAAATTCCCCTCTACCGTGACATAAAAATGTCCGATCATCAAATTACCTTCCAAGAAGTGCTAGGGTTAGCCAAATTCCGCGAACTCTTTCCGGAACATCTTCATCTAATTGGTATTCACCCGGTTAGCATTGAAATTGGCGTAGGCATGACGCCCGAAGTTGAAGCCTTAATTCCTGAAATTTTAGAACGAGCCGAAAATATTTTACGTGAATGGCAATTACTTGAAGACTAATTATTATGAGTTTTATCCCTGTGTTTTTAGATAAGTAAATGCTAAAATTTGCCTGACTAATAAAAAATTATTTGAAGAGTTAGATTATGCACGAACTCCCTGTAACTGAAAGCATCCTAAAAATTACCCTGCGCCATGCCGAAACGCATAATGCTACAAAGGTAACCGATATCTATCTCGTTCTTGGGCAATGGTCTACTATTATTGATGATTCCATTCAATTTCACTGGGATATACTCAGTGAAAATACCATCGCCGTAGGTGCGACTTTGCATTTTGAGCGCATTCCTGTAGAATTATTTTGCCTAGATTGCGCCAACACCTACACGCCCACAGACGAAGAGCTAATTTGCCCTAGATGTGAGAGCACGCGCATAAAAGTATCGAAAGGTGATGAATTTAATATCGATTCGATTGAGATAGAAAATTAGTTAGAGGAGAAAAAATGAGAATTCTACTTGTTGGCGGAAACGGAACAATAGGTAAAAAGGTAAGTAAGCATTTTGAAAAAAAGCACGAAGTTATCATTGCGGCAAGAAAGGCAGGTGATGTATTAGTCGATATTGCCGATAGTAGCTCAATTGAAAGCATGTTCGGAAAAATAGGGACTGTTGATGCCATTGTCTGTATCGCAGGTGAAGCCAAATGGGCACCCTTTAATGAGTTGAATGAAGAAGATTTTTATATTGGCTTAAGAAGTAAACTTATGGGGCAAGTAAACCTTGTGCGAATTGGACAAGATTATTTAAATATAGGTGGTTCTTTTACACTTACAACAGGCATTTTGGCTGATCATCCTGTGATGATGACAGTAAGTGCAGCTATGGTTAATGGTGGAATACATAGTTTCGTGAAAGCTGTTTCTCTTGAGCTGGAAAAGGGACAAAGAATAAATGTTGTTTCACCGGGGCTTGTTGAAGATGCCGTTGAAAAGTACGAAGCCTATTTTCCCGGTCATAACCCTATCCCGATGAGAAAAGTAATCAATGGCTATGTCAAAAGTGTTGAAGGAAAAGGAACTGGCGAAATTATCAGAATGTATGATAATCAGTAAAAGAAGTGTTTTTTAAAATTACCCACATTTGAGCAGATATGTAAGAGGAACCTCATGACGAAAAAAATTCCTGTAGTAGAAAAGATTCTCGGCGCAAACGAAACCCTCGCCGAAAAAAACCGTGCTCTTCTTGACGAACACGGCGTATACGCCATCAACCTGATGGCATCCCCTGGCGCAGGCAAAACCTCGCTTATCGAGCAGACTTTGCCTAAGTTGGCAGAACGCTATCGCATTGCAGTGATTGATGGCGACATCGCCACCAGCATAGATGCAGACCGCGCTGCCGAAGCTGGCGCAGACGTAGCCGTTCAGGTCAACACAGGCGGAAACTGTCACCTCGATGCCGTTATGCTCCAAAAAGGTATGGAAGAAATTGATTTCTCTGAAATTGATCTCCTCCTTGTTGAAAATGTCGGCAACCTCGTCTGCCCCGCCAATTTCGTGCTTGGCACACATAAAAGCGTCCTCGTGGCATCCGTCCCCGAAGGCGACGATAAACCCTATAAATATCCAGGCATGTATCGTGGCGTAGATGCCCTCATCATCAACAAAGTCGACCTTCTCCCCTACATCCCCTTCAAAATGGATTACTTCCGCAAAGGTGTCGAAGTCCTCAACGCCGAGCTTGTCACCTTTTCAATTTCCTGCGCTACCAGCGAAGGCGTAGACGAATGGGTCAATTGGATTGTTGCCGAAGTCGAAGCCAATAAGAAATAACCCTTTTCCCAACGCTTTGCGTTGGAAAAGAAATCTATGACAAGAAAAACGGGTCTTAAAATCCACATCAACGGCGTAGTTCAGGGGGTAGGATTTCGCCCCTTCGTTTATGGATTAGCGACTCGTTTTGCGTTAAATGGCTGGGTAAAAAACACCTCTGCGGGGGTAGATATTGAAGTGGATGGGGATAAAGATGTGCTGGATTCCTTCGCCCAGGCACTACGAGATGAAGCCCCCCCACTTTCCCGCATAGACGACATCACCGCAACGCCCGTGATTTGGGCTGGATACCCTTCGTTTGACATCGTACATTCCGAAGCTGTGGAGGGTGCCTTTCAACCTATCTCCCCCGATTTTACGATTTGCAAAGATTGCCTGCGTGAACTCTTCACTCCCGCCGATCATCGTTATCGTTATCCTTTCATCAATTGCACAAATTGCGGGCCTCGTTTCACCATCATCAAAGACATCCCCTACGACAGACCTGAAACCACAATGTCGCCCTTCCCCATGTGCGAAGTTTGCGCGGCAGAATACAAAGACCCGCTAGATAGGCGTTTTCATGCTCAACCTGTTGCTTGCTCAGATTGTGGACCTAATATCTGGTTGGAAACCGTCGTTGTAGGGGTGCAGCATGCTGCACCCCTACAACGACAATACGAGAAAGATGCCGCTATTTTAGAAACCCAAACTCTCCTTCTCAAAGGCAAAATCCTCGCCATCAAAGGGCTTGGCGGCTTCCATCTCGCCTGCGATGCGACCAACGCTGAAGCTGTGAGCGAACTCCGCAAGCGAAAACTTCGTGTAGACAAACCCTTTGCCCTCATGATGCCAGATTTGAAGACGGTAGAAGAGCATTGCTACCTCAACGATGCCGAACGAGAATTGCTAGAATCTAATTCCCGCCCAATTGTTCTTCTTCAACGAAAAGCAGAGTCGCAAATTGCCAAAGAAGTTGCGCCCAATCAAGATTCTATTGGTGTGATGTTGCCCTATACGCCGTTGCATTATCTTATTTTTGCATCTTCCCCTCGTAGTAAGGGCTTTAGCCCTTTCGGTGAGCAAGAAGGACGACTAAAGTCGTCACTACAAGGGAACGAAAACCTTCAACCCTTAACTTTCAACCTGCCTCCGCTCGTCATGACCAGTGCAAATCTTTCTGAAGAGCCTATCGCCTTTACCAATGAAGATGCGCGTGAAAGACTTTCTTCTCTAACCGATGCTTTTTTGATGCATAATAGAGATGTTCATGTGCGTTGTGATGATTCTGTGGTACGAGTGATTCGGGATCAGGCAATCAGAAATCAGGAAAAACAATTACCTAATACCCAATCACTAATTACCTATCCTCTGCGCCGTTCACGCGGCTACGCTCCCTTCCCTGTCAAACTTCCTTGGGATGTTCCGCCCATCTTAGCCGTAGGCGCAGAACTCAAAAGCACCTTCTGCGTCACCAACCAAAAATATGCCTTTATGAGCCATCATATTGGCGATTTATCAAACTTTGAAACGTTGCAATCTTTTGAGCAAGGCATCGAGCATTTTGAGAAACTCTTTCGAGTAAAACCCGAAGCCATCGCTTATGACCTTCACCCTAATTACCTCTCTACTCGCTACGCCCTAGAACGAATTGAGCGTGAAAATCTTGTTGAAAGTAGCTCTAGCCGCCGTATAGAGCATAGTGTGGTGAAAACTTTTCCCATTCAACATCATCATGCCCATATCGCATCCGTCATGGCAGAAAATGGATTGGATGGAAGCAAAAAAGTGATTGGCGTTGCCTTCGATGGCACAGGCTACGGTGAAGATGGCAATATTTGGGGCGGAGAATTTTTGATTGCCGATTATGCAGGATATGAACGTGTGGCGCATTTGCCCTATTTCCCCCTTGCAGGTGGAGACGCGGCGACCAAGCGTCCCTCTCGCACGGCGTTGGGGTTGCTTTGGGCGTTAGGCATAGAATGGGATGAGACTTTTGCCCCCACACAAGACCTTTGCTCTGAAGAGCGGATGGCGTTGCGGGTGCAATTAGAGAAGAAAATCAATACGCCGATGACATCCAGCATGGGTAGATTTTTTGATGCGGTGGCGGCTTTGGCGGGGGTGCGGCAACGCATCAATTACGAGGGGCAAGCGGCGATTGAGTTCGAGGCTCTTGCCCTGAGAGGAGCCGAAGGGGCGGTAGATGATGAAGTTGGGCACTATGCTTTTAGCGGTAAGCAAGCTAAAATTCACGTGCGTCGCGGTATTTTATCCCTCTTAGAAGATGTAGAAAATAATGTCGCCATCCCTATTATTTCTGCGAAATTCCACAAGGGAATCGCTCAAATGGTGCTTGAGATTTGTATCTCTCAGCGTGAAAAAAGCGGATTAAATACAGTTGCCTTGAGTGGTGGAGTATGGCAAAATATGCTTCTCTTGCGGCGCACAATGAAAGCGTTGGAAGATGAGAAATTTGAAATTCTTATTCATAAAGAAGTGCCTACTAATGATGGTGGGCTGGCGTTGGGCCAGGCGGTAATTGCCGCCTGGAAGTTAAAAGGATGATTTTTTGAACACGGATTATGTGGATTGCACGGAGAGAACTTTTAGTATTACAGAGAAAAAACAAAAAAAGTTTTTCTCTGTGTTCTCCGTGAACTCTGTGTTCAAAAATTTTTAAGTGAAAAAAGGAGTAAAAAATGTGCTTAGGTGTTCCCGGAAAAATTATTGAAATAGACGATAGCAAAGCCCTGAAAATGGCAAAAGTAGATTTTGGCGGCATTGTACGCGAAGCCTGTTTGGAATATGTGCCAGAAGCAAAAGTTGGCGATTATACCGTTATTCATGTTGGTTTTGCGATTAGCCTTTTGAGCGAAGAAGAAGCCCTCAGTTCGCTTGACGCGCTCAAAGAATTGGTCAGCCTCGAAGATGAGTTGGGGCTGGGCTACGAGGGTAAGGCTTCTGACCTATGAAATATGTTGCAGAATATCGAGATGCAGAGTTGGTGCGCGGTGTAATTGACGAGATCGCAAACACAGTAACACGAGATTGGACGCTGATGGAAATCTGCGGAGGGCAGACCCACGCGATTGTACGACATGGGATAGACCAACTGCTCCCAAAGGAAATCGAGCTGGTACACGGACCTGGATGTCCGGTTTGTGTGACGCCCCTCGAGCTGATTGACCGTGCCCTAGTGATTGCCGCTAAACCAGACGTAATCTTTTGCTCGTATGGAGATATGTTGCGCGTCCCTGGCTCTGTGGACGACCTTTTCTCAATCCGTGCCAATGGTGGCGATGTGCGTGTCGTTTATTCTCCCTTAGATGCGGTGAATATCGCCAAAGATAACCCCGATAAAGAAGTGGTTTTCTTTGCCATAGGCTTTGAGACGACCGCCCCAGCCAATGTGATGAGCGTTTTGAGCGCGCAAATGATGGGGTTGAAAAATTACAGCATCATTGTTTCACATGTGCGCGTGCCACCAGCTTTGCATGTTATTTTAGGATCGCCCCACAACCGCGTGGAGGGGTTTTTGCTGGCGGGTCACGTTTGCGCGGTGATGGGCTATTGGGAATATCCCGACATTGCAAAGCAATATGGAATCCCGATGGCAATTACGGGATTTGAACCCCTCGACATCGTGCAGGGGATTTTAGCAAATGTAAAACAACTTGAAGCGGGGCGCGTGGATATAGAAAATACTTATCCGCGTGCGGTCACTTTTGAAGGAAATAAAGCCGCTCAAAAGACGATTGAAAAAGTTTTTCAGGAATGTGACCGAAAATGGCGCGGTATTGGCACAATTGCTATGAGCGGCTGGGAATTACGTTCTGAGTTCGATACCTTTAACGCCGAAAAACGTTTTGATGTTGGCGAAATCAAGACAGATGAATCTCCACTTTGTATTGCGGGTGAGATTTTACAGGGTTTGAAGAAGCCAAATGATTGTCCCGCTTTTGGCAAAGAGTGTACGCCCGAAAAACCGCTTGGGGCGACTATGGTTTCTACAGAAGGGGCTTGTGCGGCTTATTATAAGTACGGGCGAGGGATTATATAATCTACAGTTTGAGTAGATGTCGCTACGCCAATAGAAGATTTCTAAAATAAAAAGCCAGATTGTAAAATCTGGCTTTTTATTCTTAAATTATCAAATGTTTTTCAATATCCTTAGCACTTCCCCCACTGCAACATCCACTGCTTCTTCAACCTTCTCCGATAACTCTTCCGAAAAACTGTAGATGTTTTCTGCTTCGATGGCAACGATGGTGATGTTTTTATTCGTGGGCAGAGGAATATCCAACCGGTGACCTGTGTCCAGTGCGGTGAGCAAGCTGGTGTCATGGGCGGAGGCGGAATGTCCGCTAAAGGGGTTGGGGAGGTCCGTTATGGGGAATACGCTGACGGTGCCAATCGGATGTTGTCCAGTCTGCATGGCATCTATGAGAATGACACGTTCGTAGCCGCTGATTCGCTCCATGAGGCTTAATCCGCCCAAAGAAAGTCGAATGATTTCTTCTTTTACCCCCTTTTCTTTGAGCGCATCTGCCACAACCCAGCCGACACCGTCGTCTCCGAGAATGGGGTTGCCTAGTCCGATGATGAGGGTTTTTGTCATAGGTATATGCAGTAGGGGCACAGCATGTTGCGCTCCTATGCTTCAATAATACTGCTTCAAAACGTCAACTTTTTCACCATTTGCATCTCGGATGGTTACTTCCATTGGCATTTGCCCGGGGAGGGAGTGTGTGGCGCATCCGAAACAGGGGTCGTAGGAACGGAATGCCATTTCGATCATATTGAGCAAGCCTTCAGTGACGACTGTGCCTTTTTTGATTAGGCTACTGGCGGCTTTATTGATCGACATGCTGATTGGTGCGTAATTATTGGTCGTGCCGACAACCAGATTGACATCGGTGAGAATGCCACGTTCATCAGTTTTATAGTGGTGCGTGAGCGTGCCGCGTGGGGCTTCGACTATGCCGATGCCCTCGGTGGGGATAGCGGTGGGGACTGTGTGAATATCGGGTGAGGTAATTTCTGGGTCAGTTGCCAACTCTACCCAATGCTCCGCGGCGTAGAGAAGTTCGATCAGACGCGCCCAATGGGTTGCGAGGCGTTGGTGAACGGGTTTGCCGCCCAATGTTTCATACATCTTTTCGTAATGTTCTTGCGCTAAGGGTGTTGCCATACTCTCGGCGGCGTTGAGACGGGAGAGCGGTGTTGCCATATAAATGCCCGAATCTTTGCCATCTACGAAACCTTTCCAGCCTATATTTTTGAGATAGGGGAATTTTAGATATGTCCACGGTTCAACATGCTCTGCGATATGGTCGAGATATTCATGCGGGGCATATTTAATATATTCTTTTCCTTCGGGGTCTACAACTCTAATTTTGCCATCATAAAAATTGACATGATTATTCTCATCTACCATGCCCATATAGTAGGTTTCGTGGGTGTAAATATCGCCAATGATGAGGTCGAGATAATCGGGGTTACTGAGGACTACATCGTTGAAGAGATTTAGGCTAAATTGAGCAAAGTCTATTGCCCAATGTCCCATTTTTTCGATTTCTACGCGCTGCTCCTCCGTGATTCCCTTGGTTAGCCCGCCGGGGATGGCGGTGCAGGGATGTACTTTTCGTCCGCCGATCATTTCGATGACTTCGTGCCCATATTTTCGCATTTGGATGACTTGCTTGCCCACATCTATGCCAACTTTGTGGATTACGCCCAAGATGTTGCGCTCGGCGACTGGGGCATCGGGTCCCATTACAAAATCGGGACCGCCCAAAGCGTAAAAATGGGTGGTATGGTCGGTGCAATAGAATGCCATATAGAGCAATTCGCGCAATTTCTTTGCGGCGGAGGGTGGGTCAACCTGATAGGCGGCATCAGCGGCTTTAGCGGCCGCCATGTGATGTGCTTCTGGGCAAACGCCACAAATTCGGTTGGTGAGTAAGGGCATCTCCTCCACAGGGCGACCTATGCAAAAACGTTCAAATCCGCGTAGTTCGGGAATTTGGAAATAAGTGTTGGCTACATCGCCTTCATCGTCAAGAAAAATTTCAATTTTTCCGTGACCTTCTAATCTGGTGATGGGATCAATAGTGATTCGTTGTGACATGGGTTCCTCCGTTGGGGAGTGTTTTTGTGCTAGCGGCGGTTGAGTAGCTGATGCTTTTTGGCGTATCGAAACCAGAGCGGATTTTGTAAATGAAATGCTCTTTTGCTTACTCGCTTTGATTTCGATATGAATGATGGTAATGTTGTCATTCATATCAATCGCCGCTATTATTTAATTTTGAAAGGTCTAAAGACCTTATTGCAAGGGGCAAACTTTTTACTCTTCAAATATTCAAACCGCTTCTCTCGCACCTTTCAAAAGTGACCCCGCCAAACTAAACCTATAAAATTGCCCAGCCGGGTCGGGGATGCCGTCTAAGATGCGCTCGATTTCATCGGGATCGTTGCTATCAACCACCGAAGCAAAGGATGAAATCAGCCGCGCTCCATAATCAATCACGCCGGGGGCAGGACCGTAGCATCCGATGCACTGCGCACCAGCGGTGGGGCAACGCGCATCGCATCCTGAGCGGGTAGCAGATCCGTTACACGGGATCCCTTGTTCGAGCAGACACAAGTTCGGGTCAAGTGCGCCCACCAGATGTGCGCGGGTAAATTCACGAATCTTTTTCACATCTCGTTCGCGGTCACATTCGTCACAGACAGTCGAATTCCCCACACCAATCACCGCGCCTTTTGGCGGCAACTCGGCTTCGCCTTTCACCACCGCAATTACCAAATCGAGCACTGCTGAAATCTGATGCGATTCTGGCGGGCAGCCGGGCATAAAATAATCCACTGGTACCACATCTACCAGCGTTTTCACGCGCGAGTTGATGGTGGGGATATATATCGTGCCTTCGGGCATTTTGTAGCTCGTTTGCGGGTAAATGCTATTGGGGTTTTCGGTGCTGAGGGTGTGAAAAGCGGTCTCAACAATCTCGTGTGAGGGGCTAAAATTTGCCATCCCAGGAATACAGCCTTCAGTGGCGCATGAGCCAAAGGCAACCAAAATCTGCGATTTTTGGCGCAATAAGTTGGCGATTTCTTCATTTTCATCGTTGCGGATGCCGCCATTAAAGAGCGTTAGCAAAATTGATTTGTCTTCCATCGCTTCAACATCTTTATATTTTGCGTCCATCGCAACGGGCCAAAATGCGACATCAAAATTAGCGTCTACATCTAAGATTTTTTCATGGGTGTTGAGGACAGCTATCTCACAGCCGCCGCAGGAGGATGCCCAGTACATGGCGAATTTTGGTTTCATGCTACTACCTCCAATTCCGCTGTCGCGTCGTGCGTGATTTGAACTTGGTCGCCGTTTAAGTGCCAGTTGAGCGGGCCCAAAACTCTAACGCGTTCAACCATCTCTGTAATCTCGCGTGCCAACTGAATGCCCTCTGCCGCGCTCGCCCACGCTAAATGCAAACGTTCGGCTTCGATGCCCATAGCAACCAGTGTGCGCCGTAAAAGCAGATAACGGCGCAAGGCTTTGTAATTCTGCTCCAAATAATGGCACTCGCCAGGATGACAGCCAGTAATCATTACCCCATCTGCACCTTCGGCGAAGGCTTTTAGCACAAAGGTCGGGTCAAGGCGACCAGAGCACATCAACCGCACCAAACGGATATTTGCTGGATATTGGATGCGCGCAATTCCTGCTAAGTCTGCGGCTCGATAACTACACCAATTGCAGGTAAAGCCGATTATAGTGGGTTCAAAATTTGATTTTTCTGTCATGGTTTTCTCCAAATGATGCGATGTGCGAAGCATTTTCTAGAACTAAATAATTTAGAGCGGTGGTTGAGTAGAATGACAGTGTTATCGTCATTCGTATCGAAACCAAAGCGGGTATTGCTAATACACTTTGGTTTCGATACGCCGAAGAGAATCGGTTACTCAACCTCCGCTAAGGTTTCGTTTAATTACTTGCTTCTCACACACTCACATCCATCAACAACCCTTCAATCTGTGCCAAAACCTGCTCATTGCTATAACTAGTGCCGATAACTGCTCCTGCGGGACAGGCTGCGATACAAGTGCCGCATCCCTGACATAGTGCTGCATTAATTTCACTCGTCATCGTGGCGTCATGGTACAGAATTGCATTATAGGGACAGAGATCGTTGCAGATTCGGCATCCAGAACATTGTTCCTCGATGATGCTGGCACGAATTGGTTCCATTAGCATTTCACCTTGCTGAATTTTGCCCTGCACACGAGCTGCCGCCGCGGCGCCTTGCGCTATGCTGGCGGGAATATCTTTTGGTCCCTGTACACAGCCCGCAATATATACGCCATCTGTCATTGTGGCTACTGGGTCTAGTTTGGGGTGTTTTTCTATATACCAGCCATCTGCGCTACAAGAAATGCCAAATAATTTGGCGACTTCTTTGGCATCGTGACGTGGCTCTAATCCCGCTGAAAGGATGACCATATCTACGGGAATTCTGCGCTGTTTGCCAATCAATGTATCTTCGACTTGGATAATGAGTTTTTTCTTTTCATCGGGCTGACGCGCGGCGTTGGTCACTTCTGCTACTTTTCCACGCACAAAATGAGTCCCTTCTTCAACAATGCGATTATAGAACTCATCGTAGCCTTTGCCTGGCGTGCGAATATCGATATAAAAGTTATAAACATGCGCGCCCGTGCGTTCCTCGACCAGATGAGCAAATTTTAGGCTTTGCATACAGCAAATGGATGAGCAATAGGCATTATGGCTTTTATCTCTGCTTCCCACGCAGTGGATGATGCCAACTGCTTTCGGCGTGGTCACACCATCGCGTAGGACAATCTCACCCTCTGTAGGACCAGAAGCATTGCACATGCGCTCAAATTCGAGACTGTTAAAAACATTTTCTAAACGCCCATAACCATAATTGCTCATTTTGCGGGCATCGAAGAGATCGAACCCTGTGGCTAAGATGATATTCCCAACTTGAAATTTGAGCATTTCATCTTCTTGTTCAAAATCTATCGCATTAGTGGGGCAAAACTTCTCGCAGGCTTTGCATTTCCCGGTGTCAAAATAGATGCAGTTATCCAAATCCATGACGGGATAATTCGGCACAGCTTGTGGAAAAGGTGTATAAACGGCTTTTCTGTAATTCATCCCTACTTCGTAAATATCATCTAGCACATTCTTTGGGCATTTTTCTATGCAGATTCCACATCCCGTGCAAAGGTCGGTGATAACCTTGCGTGCTTTTTGACGCACGGTTACATCAAAATTGCCCACATAGCCATTCACTTGCTCTACTTCTGCCCAAGTCAATAAAGTGATGTTGGGATGTATGCCCACATCTACCATTTTTGGGGTCAAGATGCAGGCAGAGCAATCTAATGTGGGAAAAGTTTTGTCAAATTGAGCCATGTGCCCGCCAATTGATGGCTCACGCTCAACCAAATAAACGGGACTGCCCGCATCGGCTAACTCTAGCGTGGCTTGGATGCCGGCAATCCCGCCGCCAACGACTAGCGTAGCAGGATTGATCGGTACAGAGAGCTGCTCAAGGGCTTCATGGTATATGAGCCTTTCTACGCCACTAGAGACAATTGCTTTTGATTTTTGTGTTGCAACAACTTTATCGCTATGTACCCAAGAAACTTGTTCACGGATAGAAACTAATTCGCAGAGATAGGGATTTAACCCCGCTCGCTCACAAGCTGTTCTAAAAGTCTTTTCATGCAGATGTGGGGAACAGGCGGCAACAACCACACGGGTTAAACCCAGTTCTTTGATGTCGTTCTCGACTAATTCTTGTCCTAAACTGGAGCACATGAATTTATGGTCTCGTGCAATCACTACGCCTTTATGCTCTAATTTATTTGCTGCCCATTGGGCAACATCTTCTACATCGACTACGGCTGAGATATTGGTGCCGCAGTGACAAATATATACACCGATACGTTCTTTTGGCGTATTCATGCTCGCCCCCCTCTAGCTCTCCCCTCAGTGGGGAGAATCAGTTCCTTACCATTAGTGCCGTTTTTTAGAATGCCATTTCCTAAGGGGTGGGGCATGGGTAAGGCAAATTTATCTTTTTTCTTGCGTTTTTTCTTGGGCACTTCTGATCCAATTTTTTGTATAGCTTCTTTTGCGCTGACCAATTCTGAACCAAACCCAAGATCTCTTTCCCTCATGCCGAAGGCAAGTCCCATTAATTGAGTAAAGAAGACGATCGGCATCTTGTGCTTTGTGCCGAGGTGTTGATTGGTCTCGTTTTGGTAGGCATCTATATTCATCTGACACATCGGGCAGACGGCGACCATAATGTCGGTTTTGACTTCTTCGGCATAATCTACGAGACGATGAATTAGCTCATAGGCAGTATCGGGACCAATTTGGGGCATGTGTCCACCGCAACAATGGGTTTTGAGGGGATAATCGACTACTTCTGCGCCCAAAGCTCCGAGAAGCCAATCGAGTTCGAGGGGATGTTCGCTATCTGACCAGCGTTTGGCATAATCGTAGCGGGGAGCCATGCAACCAATATAGGGGGCAACACGCAAGCCTGTTAAGGGGCGCACCACCTTTTCTTTAACGGTGTCAAGCCCAATTTCATAGACGATTAGGTCCAAAAGATGATGAATGCCGAGTTGCCCGGGTTCGTAGCTAAGCCCACCAGCGGATAATGCATCGTTAATCAATTCATCCACCCCATTTTTTTTTGCCATATAAGAATCGATTTTGGTCAGGTTGAGATAGCACGCACTACAGGGCGCAACAATATCCTGCGCACCATTTGATTGTGCTTCGGCGAGTGCTAAATTGCGCCCGATGAGCGCGTAAGCGGGAATTTTGTTGATGCCGAGATATTCGGTGGCACCGCAGCAATTCCAATCATCAATTTCTTGTAACTCTAACCCTATTTTTTCACAAACGGGCATAAGAGAATTATGATAGGCTTTGCCACTTCCTTCCATTGAACAGCCGGGGTAGTAGAGATATTTGCTCATGCTGCCTCCAGTTCTTTGGCGCGATCAAGAATGGCGTTAAGTTGCTTGATGCCCTGAATTTTTTTAGGTTTGAGATTGAGCCGTTTTTTACTGAGTAGCCCTATGCCCATCGGTGCCATACTGGGCAAACGCAAGGGAAAATGCCTAAGGTAGTGTCTTGTAGCCAGCCCTAACTCGTAACTACGCCCATAATTTTCGACCATGCTAACAAAGGTTCGAGAAAAATCAGATGCGGTCGAATCGCGATATGCGCCTTCTGCAACCGCCATACTTTTTAGGGTATACATCACATCGGGAATTTTGATTTCTTGCGGGCAACGCACGGCGCAAAAATAGCACGAGACGCAAACCCAGGGGGTGTTACTGCTGAGTACTTCTTCTCGTTCACCAGCGCGCAAGAGTGCAAAAAGCTTGCGTGGTGTATGCTCCATATCCATTGCTGAAGGGCATGAGCCACCACAAGTGCCGCACTGAATGCAAGTCTCTAATTTAGAGTCGCTACCAGTTTTTTGAGCCACTTGCTCCATTAATTTGAAGTTTTTTTCTGTTTGGGGGGCGAGATGAGACATAGACCACTCCTCTACAACATAAAACCTGCGTTACTATAACGAAACAGGAGTGAGCAGGGGGTCCTCTATACTCATTATGTGATTATATTCACAAACAGGATAGTGACTTGTGTTACAGGCAAAGAGTGACAGAAGTCACAATACAGAGTGGGTGGTATTAGTCGGATTGTTTAGTCCGTGGAGTAAAGTGTCGAAACACCCCTGCTTTGAGCTTGGTTGCCATATAGATGCCCGGATTTGGCAGAGGAGCTTGGGTGCTTTTTTCGGTCAGGTTGAGGCTCATCTTCGCATAGATGTTGAAGAGTAATTAGCAAGCCAAAAACGCGAGCGAATCGCTTTTTCTATCCTAAAAAATGCAGGTATAATAGGGTGTGGAGGAACAACTATGGAAATTACTTGGTACGGACAATCTTGTTTTAGATTAGCAGAGCGTGGTTCAGACTCTGTTGTTACTGACCCTTTCGATCACAAGGTCGTTGGTTATAATGCTTTAAAACTCAAATCGGATATCGTAACGGTGAGTCATGAAGCCGCTGGGCATAATTTTGTAGATGGCGTGAAAGGCTATAAACATTTGCTCAATGGACCTGGCGAATATGAAATTGGTGGTGTTTTTATAACAGGCGTGCGAACAAACGGAAAAACACAAGATGACCAGCTCCGCAACACCCTTTATGTTTTTGATTACGATGGCATCACAATTGCCCATCTCGGTGATTTGCGCGCTGTGCCCAGCCGTTCACAAGTGGATGCTTTAGGTGAAGTGAATGTCGTTCTCGTGCCAATTGGCGGAGGGGAGGGGTTGAGCGCGGCAAAAGCGGCTGAGGTTGTTGGTGTTTTGTCGCCGAGTATTATTATCCCGATGAATTATGCTACCCCTAATACGAAATTGCCTCTTGATTCTTTAGATAAATTTATCAAAGAAATGGGCATGGGGACTGTGGAAGCTGAAGAATCACTTAAGATTAAATCAGGAAGCCTATCAGAGGATGCGCGCGTAGTCGTTCTCGAAGCTCAGTAAAAATAGGAGCAAATTTATGGCTGTAAAAATTATAATGACTTGGGATATTTCTCAAGAAAACGAACAGAAATACTTCGAGTTCATTATTAGTGAATTTATCCCTGGCGTTCAAAAGCTTGGCTTTCATTCCCTTGATGCTTGGGCAACCGTTTATGGCGATTATCCCCAAATTCAGGTCGGGATGATTGCCGTAGATATTGCTGAAGTGCAACGCATGTTAAGTACAGTCGAATGGGGCGTTTTAGAAGAAAAACTCCTTGATTTTATCGATAATTTTTCTTATAAAATTGTCCCTGCGCGAACGGGATTTCAGTTTTAGCTAATCTCAAAGCAGAACCGCCAAGATACAGAGAATGCCAAGTTTTTTAAATCTTAGCGAGCTCCGTATCTTGGCGGTTTTTATTTATATGTCCCCCACAAAAAGACTAAAACACTGGCAGTTTTTTTTCATCATCGCCTCCCTTGAAGGAGGCTTTGCGTTATTTAAGCTTCTTAGTATTCCTACAGATTCTTCAAATGCACTTATTTTAGGACTTTCAGCATCTCGTTTGCTGATGGCAGTTATTCTTTTCTTCGCTATTTTCTTCTTTTTGGGGCTATTATTTCTCACAAAAAGAAAGGGGAAATTTAGAGAATATCTCAACCCCCAAAATTATCCTAAAGCTTACAGTCTATTAAATTGGCTTTCTTTTTTTCTTGCTCTTTTTACTTCAATTATCCTTTTCTTTTTACGTTATTATGACCCTGAAAAATATCTTCCACTCTACTTGCGTGCCGCACCACTTGTCTTTTATATCATCGTTTTAGGCTATCAACTTTCTCTTTGGTTATTTTATCTTCGCAACAAAACAAAAAAATCTACAAAACCTGTACTGAGCCGAGATGAAGTATTTGTGGATAAAATTTCACTGATTATTTTCGCCATTTTTCTCGCCCTCTTTGCCTTTGTCTCCATCACTCGCATTGGGCTAATTCCCGATACAGCATATTGGTCAGAACCCGGCATCGCTATACAGGGCTGGCAATTTATTCTCGCTCTCACGCTTGGTTTTCTCACGCTCCTTTTTTCATACAGAAAAACATCTAAAAAACTTGGCAATATCTTCATCCCTCTCCTCATTTGGAGCATTGCTGTCATCATTTGGTGGAGCGTGCCAATGGAAGTGCTCAAAAACAGCTTCTACGCCCCTTTTGCCTATCCGCTTGGCAAATCGCTCCCCTATTCAGACGCAGGTTTTTATGACTATCTCTCGCAGGGGCTTTTGCTCGGGCAGGGATTTATCACCCAAATTCCACCCCGCCCGCTCTATATCGTCTTTCTAACGGGCTTACGCGCCCTTGTTGGCATTAATAATTACGATCACATCATGCTTGGGCAAACCCTCTTTTATGCCCTTTTCCCTGTTCTCCTTTATTTTCTTGGGAAGACGCTCCATAGCAAAGAAGCGGGCATCGTTATTGCTTTTTTAGGGATATTCCGCGAGTGGACGAATCTCCTCGTCTCCTCGCAGACGCGTGTTTCCAATTCTCGGATGACGCTAACAGACCTCCCGACCGCCCTTGTTTTGGGCTTGGTTGCCCTAGTCATCATTTACTGGCTGAAACAAAGCCAGTCCCTGAGCGGAGCGATGACCAAAGGGAAGAGCGCAGACGAAGGGCTTCCTTTCGTGGCTGGTGGTGTTTTTGGAATGCTACTCCTCCTCCGCACGCAAACCATGCTAATTCTGCCCTTTGTTTTTCTTCTTAGCTTTTTTGCTTATCTCCCCAATTGGAAAAAATGGATAAAAGGTAGTCTGATTTTTATTTTTGGATTAGCTCTAGTCATCTCTCCATGGCTAACGCGCAACGCCAAACTGACAGGCAAATTCACCTTTGACGACCCCAAACAACTCTCGGTTTTAGCCAGCCAATACAGAAAAACAGATAATTTATCGCTCGATTTTGACTATGAAAATGAAAGTGTTTCTAATTCCGTTCTCGAGTTTGCACTTGAAAACCCTCTTTATGTTAGTCATTTTATCGCCACGCACTTTTTATCTACAGAAATTAATGGACTAAACGCCCTCCCGCATATAGAACCCTTTTACGGTTTTCAAGAACCCATCAATATCTACTGGACAAACTGGGACGGGCATATTAGTCTCGCCAATCAATTTTTACTTGTTTTTTATCTCGCCATTATAGCCCTAGGAATTGGCACGGCATGGAGAAAACTAAAATGGGCGGGCTTGGTGCCTCTGGCTATTAATCTCGGTTATGCCCTCTCCAATGGCATTGCCCGCTTCTCTGGTTGGCGGTACGACTTCCCCGGTGATTGGGTTGCCTATTTTTATTTTGGCATTGGGTTTATAGAACTTGTCATTATTCTGGCTTCCCTTTTGGGGATTTCTTCTCCGAGTAGGCAGGGCTTTAGCCCTTCTGTCAAGAAAACCCCACATCTTTATAAAAAAATCTTCTTTAGCGCTGTATTTTTTCTCATCATTGGCTTCTCCCCCATTCTCTTAGAGAAAAATATCCCCGCACATTACCCCGCGCTCACCGAAGAAGAACTTCTGACAGCAATCGTGCCTTATAGTGCAGAAGTCGCTACATTTGCCGAGCAAGAAAACGCAAAAATCGTCATGGGGAGATTGATTTATCCACGCTACTATTATCGCAACGATGGGATGGTCTCCGCTAACCCTTGGCCCGCCTACGATGCACAAGATTTTTCACGTATGGGATTTATTCTCATCAAAGATAAAAGAGTGGATATGGTCTTCCCCGTTAAAGATATGCCCGCCACCTTCCCTAATGGTGTAGATGTCATCGTTTTAGGATGTCTTACAGACACCCACATAGAATCGCGTTTGGTCTATGTAATAGATGAAGAAAAGACGATCATCAGTGAAAAAGGGTTTGTTTTTTGTAGTAGTGGTGAGTGAGTTTAATGAAATATAAAAATCCCTTCGCCTAAAGGGAGCGGGTTCTTATATTTTCTTTTCGATAGTCTTTAATACGTGGTATTATCGCCGGCATGTTTAAACCTATTATTTGGAAAACTTTCCCGCGTGATTTTCTTCGAATTCAAATTGGCTTTGCAATTTTTGGGCTTTCTATTGCATTCTTGATTCAAGCAAATTTAGGCACAGGGGCTTGGGGTGTGCTTGAGGTGGGACTTGCTAATCTTTTACATATTACGCCAGGAACAATGACGGTAATCTCTGGGTTTTTAGTGCTTTCAGGTGCCTTGTTGATGCACGAGCAAATAGGCTGGGGTACGCTTGCGAATATCCTTAGCATTGGACCTTGGCTCGATTTATTTCTTCGCTTTATTCCTTCGGTTAACGACAAATCATTGGTGCAAATCTCCATGCTCTTGTCAGCCATTCTGATGATGGGATTCGCCAGTGCAATTTATATCGGCACAGATGCAGGTGCGGGGCCGCGAGATAGCTTGATGTTGGGCTTGAAACGCACAACGGGACTTAGCCTTCGCACGGCACGCACGATTATCGAGATTACGGTTGTCACTATCGGATGGCTCATTGGTGGCCCTGTGGGTATCGGGACACTTGCTTTCGCATTATTAATTGGCCCTACAATACAGTGGGGTTTTAAGGTTTTAAAGGTTGAACCCCATCACTCATGAGCAAAAATCCTTCCTTTCAAATTCAAGAATGTACCGCTGAAAATTGCCGTTTTCGCTTTCCAATAATGGAAGGTGAAAAAGTGATTAGTTCTTGTCCTAAATGTGCTGCCCCACTAAAAAAGGTTGGTCTTTCGTATGGACGACATCGGGTGAAAAAAGAAAGTCTTTCTCCCCTTTCTCTCGAAACAGAAGTTTTGCTCGATAATATCCGTAGTATTTATAATGTTGGCTCAATTTTTAGAACCGCGGCATCGGTGGGCGTTAGTAAACTACATCTCTGTGGTATGACAGCGACCCCAGAAAATCCGCGTCTAGCCAAAACCGCTATTGGGGCAGAAAAATTGGTCGCTTGGGAATATCACAATAACGCGTTGCACGCGGCAAAAAGTTTGCAAGATGATGGCTTTTCTCTATGGGCTATTGAGGGCGGAGAAGAAGCCACATCGCTATTTGATGCAAAGCCTCCGCAATATAAGCAGAAAATTGCACTAGTGATTGGTAACGAACTTGCTGGCATTGACCCTGAAGTTATGCAGATTTCTGAGCGTATTTTATATATCCCTATGCAAGGTGGGAAAGAGTCTCTTAATTTAACGGTTGCCTTTGGGATTGCCGCCTATTTTTTGCGTTAGAACTAAAGAACGGGAACGCCTCAAGTCAAATGATGATATTGCCGAAAGGCTTTGGAGAAAATGTGAAAATTCCAGAATGGCTAAAAATCGCGCGTGAATTGCACTCGATTTCGCAAGTTGGCTTGGAACACGCCCATAGCGGATACGATACCGAACGCTACGAAAGATTGCGAGAGATTTCTGCGGAGATTGTCGCTTCGAAAAACACACTCTCGCAAGAAGAAGTTTCTGCAAGTTTCGCCATGCAACCTGGCTATATCACGCCAAAAGTGGATGTGCGCGCCGCAGTCTTTCGCGATGATAAAATTCTGCTTGTCCAAGAAGTTAATGATAACCGCTGGAGTCTCCCTGGTGGTTGGGCAGATGTGGGCGATACACCCTCCGAAGCAATTATCCGAGAAGTACGCGAAGAAAGCGGATTTAATGTGCGCGTGATGCGCGTTGTTGGCGTTTACGATGCCAACCGCGTCCCCAACGAAGAGTGGATGCCTTTTTATCATGCCTTCAAATTACTTTTTCTCTGCGAAATTTTAGACGGAGAAGCGCGTCCCAGCCACGAAACCCCTGATGTAGGTTTTTTTGCCCTCGATGATTTACCCAGGGCTTACGCATGAAATTTAGCCCCTAACAAGACCTTTTCAAGATACTGGGTGCTCAAAGCACATTTGAAGCGTT
>JADGEO010000099.1 GCA_016744335.1 Anaerolineales bacterium | reverse complement strand
GTCTTGTGTTGAGTAGACAATATAACTTCCATTGGGGATATCAGATATAGATGTTTTAAAACGAATTGGCAATTCTTGTGTATTTACTATCATGCCATCAGGTAAGCCTTTAGTTAGCACCGGAAACTTAACCGAATGCTCAGGAAGAGGTGATGGTGTTATAGTCATTGCGGGAAGAGGGGAGTAGGTCGGTGTAACTGGCAGAGCAAATTCTGTTTGGGTGTTTTTGGGTAAAATATCATTTACAGCAGGCTTTTGAATGCACCCAACGCAAAAAAGATAAAGTAGAAAAACAAAAAATATCTTTTTCATCATTTCTTTTTCCCCAATTTTATCATTCCTTTGAGAGGCTTATCCCATGGTTCTGTAGCAGGTGGACTACTGGTAGATGCTGGTTGTAGTGAAGATGTGCCTGTTGGAGTAGATGAAGGTGCTTTAGTAGGCGGTGTAGCAACAACTGCGACATAACTATCAATCTTATTAGCTCCGCTATCTGTCCATGCCGCTAGAAAATCATTGTAGTTGTAGATTTGCTCTTGATTATTGAATGAATTGTATATTCTTATTTCGTTTGCCACTGTATTTACATCTTGAACTGTAACCCAATGTGGGGTGTTCCCATTAAATTGTAACGGACCATTGGCTGTTGATGCGCCGTACATCTCGTTCCCATTAATTGTCACCCAAACGGCTACTCCTTTCCCATCACCTAAATATGAACCGATATCGCCCAAACCGGGAGTACCACTTTCCCAATTATTTCCTCCTTGGCCTACTACCTCAGCAGACCAGCCTTGAGATGTGAATACATCCACCATCCCAGTCGTTCCTATCCCTTTATTTTCCTCCAAGTTGTTTCCAATCCCAGCATCGTCCACATAAGCAATAAGGACATCCTTTAAAGGGATACCAGTAATAGCCGAAACTGTTATATAGCCACAAAGATTTGTATGACGAGAAGAAAGTTTATTAATTAGGGCTTCATTTAACGAACCTCCTTGTAAAAATTTACGTACATTGCCGTATTGCCAGGGCTTATTTGGTAGAATTTCTTCACCTCTAAATGAGTTGCGCTCAAGCTTCGAGATTAAGTTGTACTCTCCAATTATCCTATCCAAAGGAATTTTATACCCATCAGGAGCGGCTGTGGGAGGTAGACCGTCCTGTTGAGCAGGGCTAAACAATCCTCCAATCCCTCCAACCTTTTCGGGCAAATCACTTAGTTCGAGCAAACTCTCTTTATGATTAAACGATTTTTCATGCAATGCCTGCTGTGCGGCAACCTGTTTTTCTTC
>JADGEO010000098.1 GCA_016744335.1 Anaerolineales bacterium | reverse complement strand
GATTGTGCAAATATTTTTCTGTAAAATAGGTCAAGTGTTTCTTCGACAGTGTTTGAAAAGCACCTTAAAAAGTCAAGTAAATTCTACCAGTGAGCCATTTTTCACTGGTCTCGTTAAGTATGGCAGAAACCAAGCGTAAGCAAGAAGCTGAGTTAGGGAAAATAGAAACAACCCTGGCTCTACGGCGAATTTCCCTATTCAATCGCTCGGTGATATTGTTTGTGCGAATCTTTCGGCGGTGTTCTCGTGGAAAGTCAAAAACGGTCAAGCCCTCAGGGATATTTTCTTCCATCCAAGTTGCCAAACGGGAAGCGTCCTTTTGATATTTTTGAACAGTCTTTTGCAAATAGGCTGAAGCTGTAGCCTTATCTGGCGCATTGAAAATTGTCCTGATATCTTCAGCCACTTCGGCTTGCCTGTCTTTATGCGGCACATAAGCCTGTGCATTTTGTTGTAAATGAAACTGACAGCGTTGCCAAGGCACTCCGCCCAACACCGCTTGTCGAGCAGCTTTCAAACCGCTATGAGCGTCACTAATGACCAGCTGCACACCACCTAGACCACGCTCACGCAATTGGCTCAAGAAGGTGCGCCAGTGAATTTCATGTTCGCCCAGCGAGACTGAAAGCCCCAGTATTTCTCGTTTTCCTTGCAAATTAACGCCAATTGCCACTAAAACCGCTAAGTCTTTCACTAGCCCGTCTTCTCGAACATTTTCGTAGTAGGCATCCAGGTACAGATAGGCATATTCTCCCAAAGGACGAGTGCGCCATTTCTCTAGCTCTTCATCCAATTTAGCGGCAGCATTGCTTACTTGCGTAGACGAGACTTCTAAACCACATAATTTTTCTGTGATTGCTTTGACCTTGCGAGTAGAGACGCCTTGAACATACATCTCGGCCAGAGACAGTGTCAAAGCTCGTTCGCTACGCAATCCTTTTTCTAATGCACTTGGGTAAAAGTCTCCATGACGCACCTGTGGTATCTCAAATTGGATCGCACCCATTCGAGTGTTGACCGTTTTCGGTTTATAACCATTGGCGTAGTCCTGGCGCTCCGGTGTGCGTTGGTAAGGTGCTGCTTGCAAATAGGCTTGACGCTCTGTTTGCATGGCGGCATTGATAACAATCCGAATCAATTCTGGTAAAGCATCCATACCGCCTTGGGCAACTGCTTCTAAAGCATCCGAGGGCAGGGTAAAATTAGAGGGGTAGGTCATTGTGTTCTCCTTATTTGTTTTGATCAACTAGAGGATAACACTTGACCTACTCTTTTTATGAATTTACAGAAAATAGTTTACACTATT
>JADGEO010000097.1 GCA_016744335.1 Anaerolineales bacterium | reverse complement strand
GCAAGTCAAACTCTCAAAGCTTTGCCTTGGAAAGTCCACTTGAAGGGTTTTGCCATAGTGCGATTATAGTATTCAATGAAAGCCAGAACTTTACGCCGCAAATCGTCTGTAGAAATGAAATTGCCTCGCTTGATGACTTTTCGGACTAAGATACTGAACCAAATCTCAATCTGGTTCATCCAAGAAGCATGTTTTGGCGTGTAATAGAAAACAATGCGATGTGTGGGGTCGCTCAAAAAATTGGCTCGAGAAATCATAGATTTTAGAATGCCCGATTTACCCTTCACGCCTAAATCAATATTAACATCAGATTCTTTTGCGACATAGCGTACCAAAGATTCGGACTTGTGAGTGTTGAGATTGTCCGAGACAAAATGCCAACGAGTAATAAGCGGCTCTGAAATAACACGACCTTTGATATGCTCTAGAAAATCCTTCTCATTGCGAGTTTTATCGGCAGTACAAGCAGATAATTCTCCACTTGCGACATCAAAATTGCATGTGAAAGACAAAGTGCCGTGACGTTTGTACTCAAATTCTCTGCGTTCTACTTTCCCTGGAACGGGAGGCAGCCCCGGATGTTCTCTCTCTAATGCCTGAACTCCTGTCATTTCATCAACACTTTCTGTGCGTTCTCCACGTTTAGCCCGGGCTGGTGCTTCTTTATAAACTTCGTTTATCTTTTCGATTTTCTCATCAAAATCTTCTTCATAAGCAGGTGTGAGCCAGTAACGACTTAAATGAGGCTTTATATCAGCATCTTTTTAAAAGCCTCGCAGCATGTCTGCTGGAGATGGTGTCTACTATCTTTCGTTCTATCACTTCGTCTGCGATTTCTCGTGCTGTCCACTGACTGATTGGTCTACCTGAATTCTCTGGTGCCTCACATGCCAATGCTTCAATCTTGCAACGTTGATCCGCTGTAATCCTCGGCGGTGCGCCAGGACGGGGCATATCTTGCAAACGTTCTTCTGCACTCAAGTCATCTAATGAAATTCCTTGCCCTTTCACCCAACGATTGCGCCAGCGTTGAACTGTTTCGATATTTATCTCTAATCGCCTAGAGATTGCACTATTTGTTTGACCTTGCCCTGAAAATAAAACTATCTTCGCTCGCAATGCAATTTGTTGTCCAATATTATGGCGGCGTATCAAGGCTTCTAAGTTTTTTTGTTCTTCTTCTGTCAAATTCACATCTACAGCTTTTGGAGAGGGCATTTTTTCTTCCTTTATTTTAGGTTTTTGCCAAGTTTACCAACTCCCTTAGTTTTTGAAAACCACTTAGTGACTATTTGAGCCTAAGTGTACTAG
>JADGEO010000096.1 GCA_016744335.1 Anaerolineales bacterium | reverse complement strand
TGTTAGCGTTAAGTAGTAATGTCCTGTTTCCCATAAGTTAAAATGTCCCCTTTTAGAAAAAGGAGATATGGAGAATGGAGTTACTAGAAATGAGTAAAAAAGAACTAAGCCGTGTGGAAATCATGGAACGCATAAGAGCAGAAAAGATGACACAAAAGAAAGCGGCAGAAACACTTGGCATTAGCGTCCGTCAAGTTAGACGATTGCGAAAAAAGTACGCAGAAAAAGGCTCTGTTGGATTACAGAATAAAAGCCGAGGAAAGCCAAGTAACAACCGATTGCCAGCCAAAACAAGGCAAGAAGCAATTGATTTATTACATAGCCATTATGCAGATTTTGGGCCAACATTTGCCCATGAAAAACTAGTCGAAAAACATAGACTCAAACTCTCGTCAGGGAGCGTCCGCCAAATCATGATTAGCGAGAATTTATGGGCACCTCGCAAAGTGAAAAAGATAGTTGCTCATCAGATGCGAGAAAGGCGAGCTTGCGCTGGCGAGCTAGTCCAAATCGATGGTTCCCCCCATCGCTGGTTTGAAGACCGAGCTCCCGCTTGTACTCTTCTTGTGTATATAGACGACGCAACCGGAAAATTGGGAGAATTACGTTTTGCAAAAAGCGAAAGTTTCTTTAGCTACGCAGAGGCATCCAGAGCCTATATTGAGCGTCACGGCAAGCCTGTAGCCTTCTACAGCGATAAACACGGCATATTCAGGGTCAACCAACCCAGCGTAGGCTCAGGAGAGAATCTGACGCAATTTGGGCGTGCGATGCAAAAACTGGATATCCTAATTATTTGTGCAAATACGCCTCAAGCAAAAGGGCGTGTAGAACGTGTAAACCTGACGCTACAAGATCGCTTGGTCAAAGAAATGCGTCTACTCGGAATCTCCAGCATGGAAGAAGGCAATGCCTACATGCCACAATTTATGGAGGATTTCAATGGTCGCTTTGCGGTCATCCCCAGGAGCAATAACGATGCGCATCGTCCCCTCTTATTGACCGATAATCTTGACCAGATCCTGACTTGGCAGGAGACACGGATTATCTCAAAAAACTTAAGTATCCAATTCAACAATGTCGTCTATCAAATCCAAACTGAACGCCCTACTTATGCCTTGAGAAAAGCCAAAGTAACTGTTTGCTTGAGTGCAGATGGTAATGTCGCCATCCTCTACAAAGGAAAAGAGCTTGCTTATACTATTTTCAAAAAACAAGCCAAGCAATCTGAAGTTCTGTCATCAAAAGATGTTGACCGTAAGGTAGACAAGGTTCGCAAACATTACAAACCTGCTGCTGACCATCCATGGCGGAGAGGGTTTTCTTCTCCTTAAAGCGGACATTTCTACTTGAAGCAAGTAGCGGACATTTTAACTTAACGTTGACA
>JADGEO010000095.1 GCA_016744335.1 Anaerolineales bacterium | reverse complement strand
TCTGGTGCATTCAGAACGACCATGCCGCCCCAACTTTCGTTTTGTGCTGTGAGGAGAACGGGGGTTTCTTCTGTGCCATGAATATCTACACTACCGTGAATCAAGAAGACACTCCCTTCTTCAAAGCGTAGACTGGTGCCTTCTGGAATGAAAAGGTCATAATCATCAGGAATCACCAAATCGCCTTTAACTAACCAGTCGCCAGATTCTATCATCAATTTTTGCTCACCAAAGGGTAATAAAAATTGATGTGCGGACAAAGCTTCTTCCAAAGTCACAGATGGTTTCGCGCCCATCTCAATCCCTTGAGGAACGTAATTTGAGTAAATAGGAATATCAAATGACTCTGAGCCACCATACAGATTCACATGGAGAGAAAGAATTTCCGTCCCAAGATCTCTTCCTTCAAAATTCTCTATGGGGATAAGGAAAGAAACTGTAGAAAAATCACTCTCTCTCCCTGAAAGTAAGACTGTGTCATCTGTATTCGCAACAGTTTTGACAAGACAATCCGCGCTAAGGCACCATTCATGTTGAAACTCAATCAGATCGTTCCCAATTGCGAATTCGTTTATTTGCACGGGTAGCACCATCGTATTGATCAAGTCTAAAGCTACGTAAGTCTCATTACCTTCTTCTACCAGATGATAACTCCCGCGTATCGGTTGTTCTGGCTGTAAATTTAGAGATAATATCTCGGCTCGCAATGCTAATTTATCCCAAGGTAATTTATGTGCTATTGGACCAGAAAGATTTTTACTATTATATTCATCAATCAACACAGAATAATAGATGCCTACTTCATTCCCAAATTCTTTTTTGAGCATCTCCACATATTCTGGTGTGGTAATCCGCTCTAAGGTTTCGGTATATGCTTTTTGTATACCTGGGGTATTGAAAAAAACATCTTTAGAAAAGGGAAAGGCTAATTCATTTTTATTATAAGAAGAAGCCAAAGCCACACCGTCAAACGCCACCGGCTCTAAAAGCCCCGTAACAGGATTGTAATAAAACCGCAAATTATGCCAAACAGTTCCATGTCCTGCCGCCCATAAATCAGAGATAGCATAATATCGTCCCCATAATTCCTCATCAAGGATTTCGCTAATAGGAAGTCCACCGCGAATAACCGAATCTAACAACTCCATCGCTGTTTCTAATTCAGCAGATAATACCTCGCTATTATTAACTTGATTCCCTCTAAAAGGTGTGATCGCGTTATATTCTATCCCGTCCGTTTGCCAAAAAAAACCAGTATAACTGGCTGTGGCTTCAAACAAATCATCTTTTTCGAAAAAAGCCCGATTCGTCCACATCGTGTCTTCATCCATTCGGATAATAACCCCTTCACGACGGTCTTGCGATTCAAGTAAATCTTCTGTAAAGCTTTCTTCTAGCGCGTAGACACCTTTATGCTTACCGTTAATAACAACATTCAAAAAAAAGTAGCGAGTAGTAAGAATATTTTCAAGAAATAAATTTTGATGATAACCCCATTCGTTCACATAATTTCTTGTTTTAGGTGCCTGCAAAGAAAAACGCTTCATCCCAAGAACAGCACCATCATCTTCAGTGATATGAACGCGATAAGACCATTTATCTGACTCTAAATGATCTGTCCAATCTCCTTTTAGGCGCATTTTTATATCGAGATTTTGTTCATCGTTAAAGTGCATATTTGCAGACA
>JADGEO010000094.1 GCA_016744335.1 Anaerolineales bacterium | reverse complement strand
TAATCAATTAGCCATTCGGTTTGAAGACCGATGGCCTAAATAATAGTCCGTTTACACAATCTTCTTGACACCCCCAAACATTATGATTACTTCTTATGCTGATTTGCTGAAAAGATTTATCGAAGTTGAGCTGGAAATTCTTGACAAATATCAAATTTCCCACGCACCCACAATAGGTGATATGTATGAGGGTTTAACTCATAATTTTTTAAACAGAAGCATTCCACATGAGTTAAATTTACAAATCGTTGATGGCTTTATCGCAAATGATAATGGTGAGATTAGCAGTCAAATAGATTGTATGTTAGTTAGCGGAGAGGGAGAAAGAATTCCTCATACAGACCACTATAAGTTCAAATCTAAAAATGTAATAGCTGTTATTGAAGTAAAGAAAAAACTTTATTCAACCGAACTAGCAAGTAGCTATAACAACTTGCTAAGTGTATACAAATTAGCCGAGCCAAAAGAGAGTGAAAACAATTTGTTCTGGGATGCTTATATTGCAATTCTGGGAGAACTACCTCCATCACATCAAGAAACAGGAAATCCCCCTCTTTGGAAAGAACAAATTTTACGAACATTAATCATGGAAGAAATGTTACCCGTGAGAATCGCATTTGGGTATCATGGATATTCTCAAGAATCAAAGTTTCGAGAAGCATTTATTAAGTTTCTTGACAAAAATATGGGAAAAGATGGTTTTGGGGCAGCTCACTTCCCCAACCTTATGATTAGTAACACTTTTTCAATAGTTAAATTAAATGGTATGCCTTATGGAGAGAGAATCAATCGGAATGATAATTTTTGGGGCCTGCTTGGATCTTATGCAGGCAATCCTTTAGTCCTTCTTCTTGAATTAATTTGGACAAAAATCACTTATACCTTTCATCTTTTTGTCGATGGATATAATAATGATTTAAAAGTAGAAAACTTAAAAAAGATGTTATACGCTAAGGCTATCAGGCGTAACAATCAGATTGGGTGGGAATATAAATATGTTAGCATTCGAGAAGATGTACTATCTTCTGCTTCCCCATTTGATACGTGGAAACCTACTAAGCTCAATGATGAACAAGCACCCCTTTTCTTTTATCTATTAGAAAATCTTGAAGTAGACATAGCTGATTCTCAGTTTGTGCGCGAATGGGGTGAAGATAACCTAGAGCAAATTGCTAATAGCTTAATTGCCACTGGACTAGTGGGCAAAACAGGAAGCAAGTTCGTTCTTCTAACTACTGCATGCAAAGTAGCTTTTATACCTGATGGGACTCTTATTGCTGGAGAAGATAACAATGGAAGATTTACTAATTGGGTATCTCAAAATACCTAATAAAGTGCCTAATTCGTGTCCCGCGTGGACGTACCCTATTCGAAGCACAAGATAAATATCCACGCTCAAAGCTAAAGTCCACTCAAGTGGACTTGGTGTTTCGTTCGTTTTGCCCGATTTCTAATTCCCGATTACCTGATTGCCTGATTTCCCAATTTTTCCGCGCGGCTGGCAAACAAAAAAAAGAGCGAATTCTCTTCAAAGAACTCGCTCTCTACTTTTCAGCTATATCTTTTCTAATCACTCGGCGTAACTAACCTGCCTCATCTTATTAACTGCTTGTTCTTCCAATCGCTCTACCAGCCAAATTTTTATAATTGATTCTAAACTTACCCCTGCACGATTTGCCTCTTTGTTTAAAGAATCAAGTACCCATACAGGAAAATCTATCCCAAGTCGTTTTTGTTCTTGATTGGGATGTTTAAGGGTGGATAAATCAAGATTTTCAATGATGTCTTCTTCGTTATCATCAAATTTCTTATCAAATTCTTTAGCTTTCATAAAGTTTTACCTCAACTTTTCTTGCTCTTCTTACAGAAATAATGCGTATATTTCCTTTGCGGTAAGTAATAATTGCTGACCAATATTTACCCGCAAGAGAAGCAACGATGAAAAAACGCGATTCACCTTTTATCTTAGCTCGAATTTCAACAAGGTCGGAATCATCCCAAAGCTTTTGCGCTCTGATGAAATCAATGCCATGTTTTTCAAGGTTTGATTTACTTTTATTTGGGTCAAATTC
>JADGEO010000093.1 GCA_016744335.1 Anaerolineales bacterium | reverse complement strand
TCTAACGGCTTTCTGCGCCCCTTGCGTGGGCATTTCTAGTTGTCGTTGATGGGTAATTGTAGTTGTCGTTGAGCGGCCATGCCAATCTATATAACCTGTATCATGACCTTCATCCAGCATTCTGCCCGCAGGCAGAGGCGTGGCGAACAGGGGGGCCGGGTTCGTGCTGAAACCGCTTGAAGTCAACAGAAAGAAAATTGCAAACAGAGTAATGGAGAGTCGCTTTTTTACCATACTTCCCCCTTCGGGAATGAGATAGAACCGTTCTTATGTTTTTAGTGGTTGTATTTGTCTTGCCCTTGCACTGAAAAACATTTTAGGGGAACGTTTTTTCGCAGTCAAGGCTTTTCTCCCCCCCCCCTTACAGAATTGTAAGGTTAGACCATCATCCCCTTCGGGCGGTACTGTAACGCTTCTGCCAGATGCACGGATTGGATACTCTCCTCCCCTGCCAGATCGGCAATCGTGCGTGCCAATTTCAGGATGCGGTGGTAGGCTCGCGCGGAGAGTTGTAGCTGGGTCATTGCAGCTTTGACAAGTTGGGACCCCGCTTCATCTAGTTCGCAAAACTGACGAACTTCAGCGACGCGCATATCGGCGTTGGTCATTACCCCGTTATTGAGACTGGCAAATCTTTCTCTTTGTTTTTGGCGCGCTCTCTCCACTCTGGCGCGGATTGTCTCTGAGCTTTCTCCCCTTCTATTGTCTGAGAGCTTCTCAAAATCCACGCGCGGGACTTCAATGTGGATGTCGATGCGGTCGAGCATGGGACCGGAGATACGTTTTTGGTAGCGGGTAACGATTTGTAGAGAACAAGTACAGGATTTGTCCGAATTAAAATTTCCACATGGGCAGGGATACACACAACTGGCATGTTTTTTAGGCAGTTCTAACCTTCATCGGCTCCGCAATTTTCCCCCACACTTTCTTCACCACAAAAGCGACCGCCGCCCCGACGATCATCGCAATAATGATTCCAGCAAGGTTCCCTAAAACCCCGCCAACATAGAAGCCCGTTAGCCTGCCAAACCACACTGCCACTCCCATCACCAGCGCCAGACCGAGCAAGTCTATGATGGAGTTGCGAATGAACTCTGGGCGGGTTAGCTCGTTTTCTTTATGCTTTTCCCAGTTATTGTTGATGGTAAAAAGTATTGCTGTGCCAATACCGAAAACGATAATGATGGTTGAAAGCAGCCGCGCAGAAGGCGGCGAGAAGAATAGTGCAACAACAAGGGCTGCAAGGAGTAAGATGGAGATTGCGGGAGCATATTTTTGAAGAGATGTCAGCATTTTATGATTTTCTCCGCTTCCACAAACGCCAAAGAAACCTTCCAATCCATGCACCGATAATACCCGCAATCCAAAGTTGCCAGAATGATATATTTTCCATTTATTTTTCATCCTTCCAAGGGCGTTGCTCCCAAGCTTGATATACTAGATTGACTGTTCCCCAGCAAAGAAATAAGAAGTAAAACGCTCCAAAAACCATGTAACCATTAAGCCCTTCTCCCCGCTTAAATAGACTTGATAAAAAGACGCCAAAACTCCCGGCAATTGGCCCAAGCGCTAAAACAGAAAAAACTATTGTTTTCCCTAATTTTGTTGTTGGTGCAAACAATTCGTCGTGCAAAAATTCGGCAGCCTTTACGTTAATAAAAGGCATCAACACTGCCAAGAAATAAGTAAATAGCAAAGGTATTCCAATTATCCAATTTCGCAATCCTGATGTGGCCCAACTAAACGCCATAACCCCAGTGAGCAATGGCATATAAACAACAATTGCAATATATCCCATCCACCATTTCTTGATACTTAGTTTAGCTAAAACTCCTGCTGTGAGCATAATAATCAAACAAAATAATGCAATATACATAGCCGTGTAATTGTATGTAAATTCATTTGGGTTAGCTTCTACACCTGATAAAGCTACCATTGCTCCGGTTCCAAGAAGTACTCCAATAGCTTGCAGAAAAGTCCATTCTTTCGCAATTTTCATTATTTATTATCTCCTGGAGTTGGTGTTCCTTCTGGTGTTGAGGGAGGACTAGGGGGAGGCACAGGAGTATGATTAGTATAAGGATTTTGTTCTGTATCTATTGCATCATTAAGAGTTTTTTTAATGGTATCCTTCAAGCCACTTGCCTCAAGTGCCAAATCTAGAGAGCGTTGCATAATTCGGGGAGGTAGTTGGAAAGTGGGGAGTTTTTCTGAGATAATAAGTTTCTTGACAACTAAAATCATC
>JADGEO010000092.1 GCA_016744335.1 Anaerolineales bacterium | reverse complement strand
AAAGCAAAACCGGCTCTCAATGATTTACTCATTGAGAGCCGGTTTTTTGCGTTGTTACGCTCTGCGGTCCCGACGGGATTTGAACCCGCGATCTCGGCCTTGACAGGGCCGCATGTTGAACCGCTACACCACGGGACCAACTAACGAGCGATAGTTTACCACAAGCATTTTTGGGGGTCAAGTTTTTTGTCTATGAGTTTTCTAAAAACACGCCAAAGTTGCAGTAAACTCTAAGAAAAGCATAAAGTTTACATCCAAAAAAACGCCCATTAAACACGTCCCAAGACAAAACACGCGCGAAGCGACATTTCATCTAAAAAAGGCTTTAAAAAACCACGAGAATCTGCGAAATCCGCTTACCTGCGTTCTATTAGAATCAAAAAAAGCCCCTCTAAAAGAGCGGCTTTTTTTATTTGATAGCGGTATAATCTAGCTACGAGATTCGATATATTTGACCGCCTCGCCTACAGTTGTGATAGATTGGGCATCTTCATCAGAAATTTCTGCGCCAAATTCATCTTCAAACGCCATAATCAACTCAACTAAATCGAGAGAATCGGCTTCGAGATCATCACGAAAGTTCGCTTCTGGGGTCACTTTTTCTACATCTACACCGAGTAAATCGGCAATAATATCTTGAATTTTGCTGAGTGTATCAGCCATAACAGCCTCCTGAGTGCTTTTATTGATACTGGATATTTTACCAGTTTATGTCAAAATAAGGAACACAGACCTATGTCAAAAGTTGCGCCCATTGACCAAAGAAAATCCGAGCATATTCAAATTTGCTTGGAGGAAGATGTGAGGTCTGCTGTCAAAACGGGATTAGAACGATACCGATTTGTGCATGAGGCTCTCCCCGAAATAGCGTTAGCAGACGTAAACTTAGGCTTGTCACTTTTCGGTAAACAGTTGTCTGCCCCCATCTTAATCTCCTCCATGACGGGCGGGACAGAAGAAGCTGGTGAAATTAACGCTCGCTTAGCTGAAGCCGCGCAAGAAACCGGCATAGCCATGGGCATAGGCTCACAGCGTGCCGCCATCGAAAACCCATCTCAAACGCCCACCTTTAGCATTGCCCGAAAAATGGCACCAAACGCGCTCCTTTTTGCCAATCTTGGCGCAGTTCAACTCAATTATGGCTACGGCATAGATGAATGTAGATGCGCCATTGACATGCTCGAAGCCGATGCCCTGATTTTGCATCTCAATCCCCTCCAAGAAGCAATGCAAATAGGCGGGGACACAAATTTTATGAGCTTGGCAAAAAAGATTGAAGAAATTTGTAAAAAACTGGAAGTCCCCGTGATAGCCAAAGAAGTGGGCTGGGGCATCTCGGAGCGCACTGCCAAACTTCTAGCCAATTGCGGCGTGGATGCGATAGACGTAGCTGGTGCAGGCGGCACAAGCTGGTCACAAGTAGAGATGCACCGTGCCCCAGATGAGTTCACCAGAGAACTCGCGGCAACATTTAAAGATTGGGGAATCAACACAGCCGATTCTATTTTAAACGTGAAGAAAGTTGCCCCCAAAATGACCATCTTCGCCAGCGGTGGTTTGAAAAATGGGGTAGACATTGCCAAATCCATTGCGCTAGGCGCAACACTGGGCGGGATGACTGGGTTATTTTTAGAATCTGCCATGATTTCTACGGAGAAAGTGGTAGAGACAATTGAATTGGTAAAAAGGCAGATTGAGGTTACGTTTTTTGCGGCGGGATTTTCTACAATGAACGAAATTGTAGGGGTGGGTCTCAGACCCACCCCTACGCATCCACCCACCCCTACGCGTCCAAATCAATATCCATGAAATCAAACACAAACAAACCACGCCGCAAAAATTCCCTTCGCCTAAAAGGATACGATTATTCACAATCAGGCGCATATTTCGTCACAACAGTCACGCATCAGCGAGAATATCTTTTTGGGGAAATAAAAAATGAAATCATGCAATTAAATGACGCAGGCAAAATTGCACGAGCAGTTTGGCTTGGATTGCCCAAACATTATTTACACATCGAATTAGGCGCATTTATCGTGATGCCAAATCATGCACATGGAATAATTATTATCCATGATATCGTAGGGGCGGGTCTGAGCCCCGCCCCTACACCACCAATAAAACAACACGGCCTATCTGAAATCATGCGTGCCTTCAAATCATTTTCATCACGCCGCATCCACGAAACAGACGAATTCTCCCCTGAAAAAATCTGGCAACGCGGATTCCACGACCGCATCATCCGTAACGAAGACGAATGGAATAGAATTCACCTGTACATTGAAAATAACCCAATCAATTGGCAAGAAGACCATGACAACCCCATCAATTTTTAACGATCGTAGGGGTGGGTCTCAGACCCACCCCTACGACCCACCCCTACGACCCACCCCTACGACCCACCCCTACGACCCACCCCTACGACCCACCCCTACGAC
>JADGEO010000091.1 GCA_016744335.1 Anaerolineales bacterium | reverse complement strand
ACTTGGGTCAAACCAGTGTTCAAGTCAAGCGTGTAATTAACGCCGTTTTGCTGGTGGCGGTCTCCTAGACCGCCGTATGCTACTTGCATACTCCAATTATTGTTGAAGTGAATTTCTGTATAATTTTCCATCGGCAATCATCCAAAGATGACCTTCGCTATCTTTAACTATATTGCTTGGATAACTGGTAAAGATACACCATTCCCCACTATTCGGATCAACCCAACCAGAACCTCTGTTTGTTGCGGAATACCAGAGCCTTCCATCCTCTGTTTCAAGAGAATAGGTAGGCAATGTTCGTCCCCATATCCCAGAACCATAGTAGTAGTAGGTAATAAAAACAGGAGGCTCTATAAGAATATGCCAATCGCCACCTTGAAATAAATCTAACAGGATTTTATCGTTAATCCATAGTCGTTGGAGATTATCTAAAAAAAGAGATGATGTGGATGGTATCTGGACTTGACTTGGAATTTTGATTTCCTTCACATCCTCTCTTGCAGGATCATAGAAGATAAAGCTATCTTTTTGCGAATCTAATAGATATAAGACATTCTTTGGCGAAATAACTAAAGAACCACCGTTATCGTAATTTAGTTTCAGATCGCTCAAATGCCTTTCAAGGGTATGGTTTGATGGTGAGAAGGTAAAGAGTTGATATTCTGTTTCTTCTCCGCTCAGTTCAACAGTCAGAAAAAACCACATGTTTCCCTGATTATCCATTTGGAGATGGGTAATCCTTATACCATCAATCTTTTGATTTGGATCGGGAGTGTACAAATCTTTTAGCGTAAAAACTGTCTTGAATTGTTGATTACCCTCATCATAAATTCTCAATAGTGGTGTATTAGCTTTAATCTGCTCGCTGTAGTTTATAGGGTTTGGGGTAAACCAAATTGAATTACGTTTATCAAGAAAAATATCAGGATTTTCCAGGAAATCTTCATTACTAAAACCCTCTGTAGGATATTCTATATTTATCCAGCGACTATCATCGAGCTGATAATAAGAAAGGTGATATTCTTCAGTATCTTCAACAATCACCCATATTCTATCCTTGCTATTTACGCTTTGTAATACTTCAAGATCAATATTGTTCCCTCCCGGAAGTTCTGGGGGCGGATATTTGGGAATTATTGTAACAACCTCCCAGTTACCTGTCGGCAATTGAGTTACAGGGAGCGGACCCGGCCTTTCACCACCACTTGGGTAATAGGAAAAAGTTGTAATAGGTGGAAGGCATTCCCCGTCAATAAGAGCTAAAGGCTCTTGAGAAACAACGAATTCAGTTGGGACAATATTTGCTTCCATTAACACAGGAATTATATTTTCTTGTAACGAAGTTGTAGGTGTCGGAACGAAATTTTCCTCTGATTTGGTAGTAGGTGTTGCTGTTCCTTGTTGAACATGTGTAGCTGTAGAAACAGAGTTGTTTTCTGTCTGAACAAAAGGCGCAGATTCCTGCTGAACGCTTGTGGGAGGAAGGAGAACTTCATCTACTCCTTGACAAGCAGCTAACAGAAAAACAAGTGCAATACTGATTACTGTTTTTTTCATAGCTATCTCCACTGCGATGGTTTCAATATACCTGCCGAAAAGTTATAAACTCTTTGTCCTTCCCAACCGTTACCAGCCATTTCCAGATGATTTAAACCAGTTTCAAATTCATATTTGTATTTGTCTGTATTTGAGTTTAAAAACGGCTTCAAGATTATTCCATCTTTGTCGCTATCGTAAATTATGAGTTTATTACTTCCAAGCCCACGATTATCTAGGATTTTTGCCATGCTTCCAACAGATGGGTAGTCTTTGGCTTCGGGACAACTCTCATCATTAATGTCCCAACCTGCGCTCAATGTGGGATCTATAATGACCACTCCACCTATCCTATTCTTTTCTCTCTCGGTCATCATTGAGATGTACGCTGTAACTGCATCTCCTCCAGCGCTATGTCCAACGATAAAGAAAGGTCCTCTCTTGGGTGTTTTATAATAGCCCCCAACGTATGTTTGTATTTTCGAAGCCATTCTCCATTTAACACCCGTTTCGAATGGAGTCGCAGACATGCGCTTGACTTCATCTCCCCAGTTTTCATATAAGTCTAGGCTGGCAGTATTGCCTGGTGAACAGATGATGTCCTTACCACAAGCGATTATTACAACAGGCTCTGGTCCATCGAGGAAATAACGTTTTGGAACCTCCCCAAGATTGCCGCGATAACCCGTAAACTTTATACCTAAAAAGTCAAATAAGGTAAACCATGTATCTCCTGGTTCCCAGATTGCCCAAAGGCTAAAATCTTCTTCCATTTCATACCAATAACCAGATGGATCAACATTCATCACGGGGTTAGCCCCCGCATACAAATACAAATTGGCTTCCAGTCCTGACGGATCTCTTTGTGTAAACCGCCCTGTGCTGTTATTCAAATATCTTGCTCTCAAATACGTTAGCCCGTTTGCATCTCTCGATTCACCTGTAAATTGGTACACACTTGAACTCGTACCTACGCTTGAAATCGTTTCTCCGTAGGGAGAATAACTTTGCGTGAGTGTAACTGCTCCAGCAGTGTCAGCCAGTTGCCTCACAGAACCCAGAGCATCACCAAGGAAGTATTCGGTTTGGGTGGAGTGCTGAGAAATACGCCCATTCCCATAGAGATAAGTATTCGTGCCATCACTCAAAACTTGGGTTAAACC
>JADGEO010000090.1 GCA_016744335.1 Anaerolineales bacterium | reverse complement strand
GGTCTCCTGTTTTGTTTTTGGTTAACAAGAGTTTACACTGTGACTGATTATTTCTCTGCTAGATGTAGGGTAGAGAAGTGGTTTATAAATAACGGAGCCTAAAAATGAAAGATGAAAATAAAACAAAGGCAGAGCTTATCGCAGAGTTAGTTGAAACAAGAGAGCGTCTTAAATCTTCACGCAAAAGCGAAAACTTATACAAGTTATTCACTGAAATAACATCCGATTATATTATTTCGTTGCGGGTTTCCTCTGATAAAAAGCTAACTGTAGAGTGGACACTAGGCTCCTATCTCGAAATGATCGGTAGAGAGCCACCAGAAGGTGAAACACTTGTAAAATCATATACACACCCAGACGATGTCGAAAGAGTAGATAGAGATTTGGCGCGTACCATGCAAAATGAGCCAACAGTAACAGAGCATCGCAAATATAAAGTAGATGGCTCACTCATTTGGATACGTGTTACCCGTCACCCCGTGTGGGACGAAAAGCAGCAACGCGTCATCCGCTTTTATGCCGTGGTACAAGATATTACAAAGCGAAAAAATGCAGAGGGGAAATTGAGATACCTGCGTAAGTATTTGGAAAACATCATCGATTCGATGCCATCCTCATTAATAGGATTGGATGCCAAGGGGCGCATAACCCAGTGGAATAGCGAAGCCGAACGCGTATCTGGCTTGCGTGCCTCCGAGACACTGGGTCTTCGGCTGGAAGAGGCTATTCCCCACCTTGCTTCTGAGCAGGCACGTGTAGAAAGTGCCATAAAAATGCGTAAGGTGAAAAAGCATTTGCGCAAAGTGCGCCAGATAGAAGGCAAAACACATTACGAAGACTTAACCATTTTCCCTCTTACAGCCAACGGCGTTGAAGGTGCTGTGATTCGCATAGACGATATTACTGAGCGTATAAAAGCAGAAAACTTGCTACGCGAGAGTGAAATCAGAAATCGTGCTATTTTAAATGCCATCCCTGATTTGATGTTTGTAATTAGCCATGACGGCACTTTTTTGGACTATCACACAGCTAACGAAAGCATGCTCTACGCACATCCAGATCGTTTCTTAGGCAAAAAACTAAGCGGGGTTTTTCCTTCTGAGTTTGCTAGTATTTTCTTGAAATTAGTTAAAGGTGCTATTTCTGGTGGAGAAACCCAAATGCACGAATACTCCTTACCTGTTGCTGAAGAGCTAAGGCATTTCTTGGCGCGTGTTGTACTTTATAGCAACGATAGTGCCTTAGTAATTATTCAGGATACTACCGAGCAGGTTTGGATGAAAAAGGCATTGGAAAAGAGTGAGGAGAAGTATCGGCTATTAAGTGAAAATATAGATGCAATTCTCTGGGAATTTGATGTTGTACTCGACCGCTGGACTTATGTTTCTCCGCAAGTGAAGCGCATATTAGGTTATTCTCCTGAGGAGTTTACAAATCTACAATTCTGGGTCGATCGTATTGACGAAAATGATCGGGCTTGGGCATCTGCTTATTGTGTTGAACAAGTTCAAAAAGGTAAGTCGCATAAGTTTGAATATAGATTTATGAAAAAAAATGGAGATTCTCTTTGGTTGCGCGATGTTGTTCAGCTTGAGATGAAAGAGCAGACAGTCGTCAAAATGCGTGGGCTTATGATAGACATCACTGATCGTAAAAAAATGCAAGAAGCGATGATACAGAGCGAGAAAATGCTTTCGGTAGGAGGCTTAGCCGCAGGTATGGCACACGAAATCAACAACCCACTGGCAGGGATGATGCAGTCTGCCAGCGTCTTGTCCTACCGTTTAACCGATATCGAGCTTCCCGCTAACCTAAATGCGGCGAAAGAATCTGGCATCGATATGGTAGCTCTGAAGAGATTTATGGAGATGCGTAATATCCCTCGCATGTTGGATGCTATCAATATATCTGGTCAGCGTATTTCTAAAATTGTAGAGAATATGCTCAGTTTTTCTCGTAAAGGTGAAGAGTTTATTTCTACTCTTGATGTTGAAGTTTTATTAGATGATGCCCTAGAGTTGGCGTCTACGGATTATAATCTCAAAAAACACTACGATTTTAAAGATATCGTGGTGACTAAAGAATACGCTGAAAATTTGCCCTTTGCGCCTTGTGAGGGAAGCAAAATTCAACAGGTTTTCATGAATATCCTCCGCAATGGGGCACAGGCAATGCACGAGTACGGCACTCAAGATAAAATGCGCCCGCCGCGCTTCTTCCTCCGCCTTGTATATGAAAAGGACACTGATTTTATCCGTATCGAGATTGAAGATAATGGTCCAGGAATGGATGAGGCTACCCGAAAAAGAGTTTTCGAGCCTTTCTTTACAACCAAGCCTGTGGGAGATGGGACAGGGTTGGGTTTGAGCGTTTCATATTTCATTATTACAGAAAACCACGGCGGGACTCTGGAGGTAAATTCTGTCCCAGGGCAGGGGACTAATTTTATTATCCGTTTGCCAGTGACACGAAAGGATAGATTTCCTTAAGGGTATCGTGCAAAATTGAGTTTTTATCTTGAAATTCCGTGATAAAGAGCTAACGAGTCCTAAAATTATTTAAAGATTTTGCAGACTTTTTCTCATTCTTTTTTAAAATACCTCAAAGCCTTAGAATGCTCCATCTTATTATATTTAGGATCTCCCTATGCCAAAAATACCTGAGCTAAAAGATGTTTTTTACCTAGTACACTTAGGCTCAAATAGTCACTAAGTGGTTTTCAAAAACTAAGGGAGTTGGTAAACTTGGCAAAAACCT
>JADGEO010000008.1:84880-95720 GCA_016744335.1 Anaerolineales bacterium | reverse complement strand
TCACCAAATTTTGCATAATAGCTGGCAAGTAAAATAGATAGCACCAATCCTACCAAAAGGTTAAAAACCATTATATTAATAGATAGTGGAGCGGGATTATCAAAGGTCATATTTTTCTCCTGCGGATTAAGAGTAGTGGGACACGCGTACTTCGATAAAGCTCAGCACACGTGTTTTTAGCTTGAGTGCCATAAATGAACATCCTTTTAACATGGACATCTTTTCGCATCGCGCTCGAAATTTTACCACCAACTCCATTTTGCGAAAGCAAAGCAAGCATTTTCTTTATTCTCAAAAAAAGACCTGATAAGCATCAAAAACTTATCAGGTCATGTATGTACTGGTTTACCGATTTACTGATTCCTAACCATCATCCCCCAAAAACGTCATTCAGCCAATCCATAAGTCCACGTTCCTGAGGCTTGACTTCGGTATCGAGGGTTTCGGCTAAACTCTCAAATAATTCCCGTTGTTCATCATCCAGCCGTTTGGGAATTTTCACATTAACAACCACTAACTGGTCACCCCGTCCGCTTCGGCGTAGACGTGGCACGCCGCGCGCGCGAATTCTGAAAGTTTTTCCTGGTTGCGTTCCGGCAGGAATTTTAAGTGTTTCGCTCCCATCTACGGTAGGGACTTCAATATCTGCACCTAATGTGGCTTGGGCTATATTTATATCAAGTTTGAGCAAAATATCGTCATCATTGCGCTCGAAGAATTTATGATCTTTCACGTTTAGCACTAGATAAAGATTGCCGCGTGGTCCCCCGTTTGCACCAGGCTGTCCTTCTCCGCCTAAACGGATTTGGGTCCCCTTCTCTACACCAGCAGGGATTTTGACTTTCTTCTTAATTGTCTTACGTTCTAAGCCATTCCCACGGCAAATATTGCAGTGATTTTCGATGCTTTTTCCACGCCCGTTACAATGCGGACAGGTGGTGGTTTGAACGACTTGCCCCAAAATAGTCTGACGAACTTGGCGCACTTCACCTTGACCTTTGCAAGTGCCACAGGTGTTGACAGAGGTGCCAGGTTCCGCACCATCGCCTCCACAACGGGAGCAAACTTCATCACGCGCGAATTCGATTTCTTTTTCCACGCCAAAAATGGCTTCGTCAAACTCCAGTTTGATTTCTTTCTGTAAATCACGTCCACGTCTAGGAGAGTTACGCGAGCCTCCGCCCATCCCGCCAAATCCGAAGGAATTAAATAATCCTTCAAAAAGGTCGCCGAAATCACCTGTGAAATCGTAGTCCATCCCGCCCATATTCCCCATACCGGCATGACCAAAGCGATCGTATTTGGCACGTTTCTGTTGATCTGAAAGAACTCCGTAGGCTTCGTTGATTTCTTTAAATTTCTCTTCGGCGTTTTCTTCTTTACTCACATCTGGGTGGTATTGACGCGCTAAACGCCGAAAAGCGGATTTCACATCGCCTTCAGAAGCATCTTTTTGAACGCCTAAAATTTCGTAATAATCTCTTTTGCTCATAATTTGGTCTTTTGGTCGGGTGGTCTAATTAGTCAAAGGGTCGGGTTGTCTAAATGGTCTGACTAGTCAGACCATTTAGACAATTTAGACTATTCGACCTCTTCTGCTTCACCTTCAACTACATCATCGTCATCTTCTGCGGGAGCTTCTTCCTCGGGAGACACATCTTCCCCTTCTGCAGGTGCAGTAGGTTCTTCATAAACACTTGCGCCAATTTTTTGCACAACTTCAGTGAGGGCTTCTGTGGCTTTTTTGATTTCTTCTACATCATCACTATCTTGCACTTTGCGAACTTCAGCGACAGCATCGGCAACTTCTGTTTTGATTTCTTCGGGGAGTTTATCACCCAAATCTTTGATCGCTTTTTCTGCGCCATAAGCGGTATTGTCTGCCAGGTTTTTGATTTCAATTAACTCTTTGCGTTTGGCATCTTCGCCCGCGTGTTCTTCTGCATCTTTACGCATTGCCTCTACTTCTTCGTCTGAAAGACCAGATGATGCAGTGATTGTAATATCTTGACTGCGCCCAGTTGCCTTATCGGATGCGGAAACTTTGATAATGCCATTGGCATTAATATCAAAAGTAACTTCAATCTGCGGAACGCCGCGTGCGGCGGGCGGGATGCCATCTAAAGTGAAGTTGCCCAGCGTTTTATTATCGTTTGCCATTGGGCGTTCGCCTTGCAAAACGTGAATTTCAACTTGGGGCTGGTTATCACTAGCTGTGGAGAAAATTTGGCTCTTACGGGTTGGGATGGTGGTATTGCGCTCAATTAATTGTGTCGCCACGCCACCCAAAGTTTCGATAGAAAGTGAAAGTGGTGTTACATCAAGAAGTAAAACATCTTTAACGTCTCCACCCAAAACACCGCCTTGAATTGCGGCACCAATCGCTACAACCTCATCAGGATTTACGCCCTTATGTGGGGCTTTACCAAAAAAGGCTTTCACGCGCTCTTGCACAGCGGGCATACGCGTCATTCCACCGACCATTACAATTTCACTAATTTCACCAGCCTTCAAACTAGCATCTGTAAGAGCTTGGCGAACAGGCGCCATTGTACGATCTACCAAGTCGGCAGTAAGTTGCTCGAGCTTAGCACGGGTCATGGTTAATACTAAATGTTTAGGACCAGAAGCATCTGCCGTGATATAGGGCAAATTGATTTCAGTCTGCATCATGGTTGAAAGTTCAATTTTTGTCTTTTCTGCCGATTCTTTCAAGCGTTGCAATGCCTGACGGTCTTTTCGAAGATCAATACCATTATCTTTTTGGAATTCATCGGCGAAATAATCCATAATAATTTGGTCAAAATCATCGCCACCTAAGAATGTATCCCCACTCGTAGAGCGGACTTGGAAAACGCCATCGCCCACTTCGAGAATAGAAACGTCAAAAGTTCCGCCACCTAAATCATAAACAATAATAATTTCATTATCTTTCTTATCTAAACCATAGGCTAAAGAAGAAGCAGTCGGTTCGTTGATAATGCGCAAAACTTCAAGTCCTGCAATTTTGCCGGCATCTTTCGTAGCGTTACGCTGAGCATCGTTAAAATAAGCGGGAACAGTAATCACAGCCTGAGTTACGGTTTCACCGAGATACGCTTCTGCATCCGCTTTGATTTTTGCCAAAATCATGGCAGAAATTTCAGGTGCAGAATAATCTTTACCATCTAATTTTACGCGCACATCACCATTTGACGCACCAGAAACTGTATAGGGAACACGGTCAATAATTCCCTGTACTTCGGTATCTTCAAATTTATTGCCCATAAAACGTTTAATTGAATAAATCGTATTATCTGGGTTAATCACTGCTTGGTTACGTGCAACACGCCCCACCAAACGCTCCCCATTTTTATTTACGGCTACGACCGAAGGTACAAGTCGCTCACCCTCAGACGAAGGGATAATAACCGGCTCGCCACCATCCATAACCGCTACAGCTGAATTTGTTGTTCCGAGATCAATACCAATGATTTTGCTCATAATTCCATTCTCCTCTAAAAAATAATCACCAAAACACTTACGACAAAGTGCCTCACCTTAACGGTAAGTTTTACGCCGCTACTCTCACCATCGCTGGGCGAATAACGCGCTCACCGAGCATATATCCTTCTTGCAAAACATCAGCCACTTGCCCGCTTTCATATTCATCGCTTTCAACTTCGCCAATCGCCTCGTGAAAGTTCGGGTCAAACTCTTCCCCTACAGCTTCAATACGCGTTATATTTTCGGCTTCTAAAACACCTTCTAATTTTCGATAAATAAGCTGAACACCCTCCACCCACGGGTCTTCTGGTGCATTTTGCAAAGCGCGCAACATATCATCCATCGCAGGCAAAAACCGCTTAACAATATCGCCTTTCATATCTAGGCGTTCCTGCACGCGGTTTCGCTCTATGCGCTTTTTATAATTCGCAAAATCTGCTCTGGCACGCAAAATATCGTTCTCTTTTTCAGCCAGAGCAACTTGCACGCTCTCAAACTCTTCAGCCGAAACCATTTCTGTCTCTTCGACAATAGCATCAGCGGTGACCTCTTCTACTGCATCAGCAACTGCATCAGCAACTGCATCAGCAACTGCATCAGCAACGATTTCTTCAACTTCTTCTTTTTTTGATTTTTTCTTCTTTTTTGCCATTTTTTATAAGACCTCAGACATTAGAATTAAGACTTCAGTTTTTCAAATTAGACGCTCCGCTACGCTCGTGCTTTGGGCTTATTTTCCCTTATGTAACGTTTGTGTGGCGTGAGCATTTTTCTTTACGACAGAACTGGATTGCCTCTACCAAGATGCAATGCACATCTACGATAAATGCCGACCGAAGACACGCAAGCTAAAAACTCGCGTTAGCTTTCACTCATCATCAATTCGCTCAGTAAATCCGACATATAACGCACGGTGGGGACGGTACGGGCATAGGGCATTCGCATGGGACCCAACACGCCGAGCGTTCCAGCGGCCTGACCGGGAATGCCGTAACGAGAAAGCACTAAAGAGCACTCCTTCAAGCCCTCATCATTGCCCAACAAAACCTGCACACCGCCAATACTAGAGCTGATAGCACTGCTCGAGAGCACGTCTTCGAGTTCTTCACGTTCATCAAAAAAACGGAGGGCGCGCTTGCCTTCATCTGATTTAGCGAAAGATGGCTCGGCAAGGATGTTTTCCATGCCATCCATATATATTTCGCCCGATGAGCCTGTTTTTCTCTTTTTCATCTCGTCTTGAATGAGTAGAAAGATATCTTTTTCTAACAAATCGGCGGGACTGCGTAATAAGAAAAGGGCATCTATAGATAGAGAATATAATTTTTGGTTAAGACGCTCGGCAACTTGGCTGAGTTTTTCTTGGGAGACAGATTCTGCCAACATCAGAATTTGCTGGGAAACATCGCCGCCATCAAAAACGAGCACCATTAAAATTTGCCGTCCTTGCGTAGAAATAAGTTCTACATGCTTAAAAAACACCTGCTCATTTCGTGGCGCAGTAACTAGCGAAACCGCTTGTGTCTGATGCGCTAAAACAGATGCGGCAAGGGGCATCCACTCATCTGTATTCGTGCGCGTTTGTGCAAATTGATGAGAAATTGTTCGTTGCACCGCGTTTGGCAGGTCAGCGTTTTTCATTACTTGGCGGATGAAATAACGGTACCCAGCCTCGGTCGGGATTCGTCCCGTTCGCGTGCGTAAATATCCCATTTCTGTAAGGGCACGCATCTCGTTGCGAACGGTAGCAGAGCTAACATCCAATTTATAATTTTTAACGAGCGATTTTGAGCCAACTGCTTGTCCGCTATTTATATATTCTCGGACAACCAATATAAGAATTGTTTTTTGGCGTTCAGTCAGTTTTTTCATATTATTAATAATACTTAGGAAGGAGAATTGAGTAACTTATACATTTGAAGCATACTTCGCTCAAATTTCACATCATTAATGGATAATTTATTTCTTCCTAAGTCCTTAGCACCTTTTCTTTCGGGGTGCTAAAGCACTAAAAAACGATGATACCATGCGCAAAAATGAGGGTCAAATAAGAAGTTCGTTAACAGAAAAAGCCGCCAAAATTGGCGGCTTTTGAAAGTATCTATTCTGTACTTTTTATGGCAATGGTCGCCATACAGGGTCGTAATCATTCGCTGGGTCTGTGGTCAACCGTATTCGAGAAGCACCTACAGAGGTCATTATAAAAATATCTCTGTTTGTTTCTTCTTTCCCATCAAATGCGATCTGATATCCATCTTCAGAATAATCTATATTCTGCACAGGGAGCGGCTTTGCGCCTACATCTATACCTGCTTCACCACGATTTTCATATAGAATACTCATCAACCAAACGCGTGCTGGCGCACTGGGAACACTTTGGTTATAGAGAATAATATTTCCATCTGGCGACCAAGCTGGGTTCATATCCCAAAGTTCATAACCACTTTGTGTAAGTTGCTCTTGCGATTCCCCTTCATTTGTCATTGTCCAAATTTGATAAGAGCCATAACGTCTAATTGCGTAGGCTATTTGATTGCCAAATGGAGACCAAGCTGGTTGGCGCGCATATTCCATATTACTTTTATTGGTTTCTGTTAATCGCTCGAGAGAATTATCATCTAAATGAATCGTGTAGATTTGCATATAGCCATCTCGCATAGAGGTGAATGCAATCCGTTTGCCGTCTGGCGACCAAGCAGGTTCAAAATCACCACCAGGAATGGAAGGTAGTTGTAGTAGATTTGTGCCATCGGCATTAACAATATAAAGGCTAGAGCCAGTGAGAACATCTTGGTCTATTTCACAAGGAGAGACAAAAACAATTTGCTTGCCATCGGGAGACCAATCTGGCTGACAAGCTCCAGCAGACAAATTGGTAATTGGGTACTCGTCACTGCCATCACTATTAATCGAATAAACTTGAGATGTTCCCGTACGATCAGAAACAAAAGCAAGCTGTCCAGCACCGCCGCCAAATGGTGTAGGCAAAGGCTCAGGCGTATCTGTTGGCAATTGCGTCATCGTAGGCTCTACGGGAACTGTAGCAGTTGGCTCCAATGTTGGCGTTTCTGTCTCAGCTATCGTTTCTCCTACAAGCTCTTCTGTTTCGACTATAACAGGCGCAACGTCTTCCGTGGCAACTGCCGTAGGCGTGGGCGTAGAAATAAGCCCAAAGCCTGCTAGTGCATCTACAACTTGAGGAAAAAAGACCATAAGTGCGAGAAAGCTACCCGCAATAAAAATCATCCACAATAAGAAACGAATGAATTTTGACCGTTTTTTGCGCCGTTTTTTGCGAGGCGTCTCTGATGTTGTGGGCACTGATGCAGGTTGAGACGGAAGTGGAAGCCCAGTTGGCTGTGAAATCTTTTCACCCGCACTGGCTTCTTTCTCTACATTTTCATCATTTTTAGCTACAGCTAAAGGCGCAGAAGGAGAAGGTGAAACAGAAAAATCATCTTCCGTTAATTTCTGTGTTTTAGAACTAGAGGAAAGTAATGCCTTTCTAAATTCTTCAGCCATCTGAAAGCGATCATCGGCATCTACCTGCATGGCTTTTTCAACTGCATTTGCTAAACGACGAGGTACTTTTGAATTACGCTTACGAACAGGCGTTAGCTCTGCATTTTCCATCGCACGCGCTAAACCATCTTCGGGAATTACCCCCGTTAACGCGGCATAAAGTGTTGCCCCTAAAGAATATATATCTGTGCGTGGGTCTGTGCGTGCCGTGCCATATTGTTCGGGCGGAGAGTAACCGGGCGTCATTGCACGCGCCCCGGTTGTTGTTACTTCGCTCCCCTGTACAACCTTTGCCAAGCCAAAATCTACAAGGAAAACTTCGCCATCAGGCGTGATTTTTACGTTCCCTGGTTTCACATCTCGATGTAAAATAACGGGATTTCGAGAGTGAAGATAAGTCAATGCCTTACACATCGCCGCACCAATCAAAATCACTTCTTCTGCAGGCAGGTTGCTAGTGCGCTCCATGCGTTGCCGAAGATCTTCCCCCTCAATATAATCCATTACAAGGTATTGCCCCTGATCGCCAATCACAAAGTGATCAGTAACACGCGTCAAATTTTGTTGACGCAAATTTGCCAATATAACGGCTTCAAGCCTAAATTGACGAGCGTATTCATCGGTAGTAAAAAGGTTTTCCTTAACAGCAACATCCACGCCAAGATTTTCATCTACAGCGCGATAGACAGATCCCATCCCCCCCTGCCCTAAAATTTCTATAATTCGATATCGATTATGAAGAAGTGCTCCACGTTCAAGCGTCATTGAGAAATAGCTCCATGAAAATTAGTATCTGGCGATTATAACAGAGAGCGGCTTTACCCATTAGGCGAATTCGCCAATTTTATCTTAACGAAAACGAAAGGTGCGCCGCCAGAAACCCAAAAACCAACCAAACTATAACGCAAAAAACGGAAGGCATAAGCTAAAAAATTCTCCCCTGAAGGGAAAATAACTTTCAATCCGATATAAAATATAAGCAAACCGACCAAACCAAGTAGATAGCGTAAAAAACGCTCTTTAGATGTCCCCATTGCCGAAAAACCGCCTTTTTCTTCCACAAATGCGACTCCGGCAAAAAGCCCAAAAAGTGTTGCCGATGAGGTAATTAATCCCGTAATAGCATAGGGATGAAGTGCCTCGTCACTCGCGCGTTTTGCGGCTTGCTCCCACGCAACAGGCAGAGTCCAGTCTCTAAAGATCCACGCCACGAAAATGCCAAGAAAAAGCATCGTTAGTGAGCCTAAGAACGCTACCCCAATCTGCTTTGCGAGCGTTTGCTTTTTTGCCCACGCCGCAATGGGGTCCCAAGCACGGTTGACAGCTACAAGTAAGAGGAAGCCAAGAATCAACCCCAATACGGTATCAACGGGATAATGCACAGCCAAATAAGTACGAGAAAGGCTAATTCCAAGAATGATGATTGTCGTTAGCACCCAAACCCATCTCTTACGGAAATATGTGCCGACCATGCCCCAAATCGAAATTGCATTCTGAGCATGACCAGAAGGAAGCCCAAAAGATGCCTCAGCGGCATAGGCTTTCACTTCCGTATTTACCCAATAAGGACGTGGAGAATGAAAGATAAACTTAAAAATGGTATTCGTGCCCGAAGAGAGGAGCATCATTACGCCAACGCGCAAGCCTAATGCCGAATCTAAAGACCAATAGATAACGGGTAATACAAGAATATAAAAATCTTCTGTGCCTAAAAAGCTAAAAAATGCCATAATCGGATATAACCATTCGCCAAGGCTTTGAAATGCGAAGATGACCGTAATACCACCAAATAAATCTATCATTTTTGTCTCCTTGAAAAGGTGAAATATACAATATATGTGCGTAAGAAACTAGACTAAACAGCCTAAAAAAGCGATATAAATATCGCGTTCCTTTATTTTACCTACAATTGCGATTACCATCACAAACGGGCTCGGGGAGCGGACACTGGAGTGTTGTCACTGGCTCACGTGTATAAATGATTTCTTCCATATCGTCCAATAAGACAACCATATAAGCATCTACATAAGGGAAAAGATAGCCTGCAGTTGGGTGCTGGCACCCAATTAAAATTATATCCACACCGTTAGGAAAATATACAGGCACTTCTGCAAGTGGAAGAATTGCGCCTGTTTGCCCAAATTGCCCAATCATGGTGAAGGTTAGGCGAGGGAAATTTTTATTTTCAAAGGCATCTTTTCCTTTTGAGTGTTCACCTGAGCCAATGCCATAAAAGCGTGGATACAGACTACGCCCAATAAACACTCGTGCGTTAGGGTCTTCTAAAAATTTGCTAAACTCTTCTATTGTAATACCACTTTCGCGAAGATATTTGCCTTCTAAAATCTCTTGTTGAATTTGCGCCGAAGCTAATTCTGTATAACGCGGTGATGGCACTTGGTCTAAAATTGTAATACTTGCAACGAAGAGAAAAAAGGGGAGTATAAAAAGAAACCCTTTTTTATAGGAGAAGACACTTTTTTCAACGGGCATTTTTCTAGCGGTGTTTTTTATATCTATACCTAAGAAAGTTGCCATAAAACTTATAATCTCTACGATGCCTAGTGCATAATATAGAAGAATAACCCAATCTACAGACACAAGATAACGACCACCAGAGGTGCGCGCAAAAGCATTTGAGAGATGATAAATAAGAAAAACAAGAAGAGGGATGAGGCTGGCTACATGCCATTTTCTCCAAGCGGCGGTTATCCCCAAGGCAAGGAGAAGCAGATTCCATAACAGGAGTGTTTTTTCGCTAAGATTTGTTTCTGTATCAACTTTTCCCCAATAGGGAAAAATATCATTAATGGTGTGCTTCAAATCATGAAACTCGAGCGAAGTGGGCAAAATATAGACGCTGGTAACGATATTATGAAAAAAATGGCTGGGAATAAAAAGAAGAGGCGAGGTAAAGGTCTCTGTTTGGGGGCGCAGGGTAAGGGTAGATGATTCTCGCCGCACAGGATGTTGGTTTACGGCACTCATACCCAAATTCACGTGCGAGGCGGGCAATTCATCCACATCTAAAGAATAGCGGGTACGGATAACTTCCGTGATAATGTCTAAGAAGAAGAGGGGTTTATTAGCTACTTTTTGACTACGCCACATCCACGGGGAAATGGTGACGAAAAAGGCGAGGAAAAAGACAAGGGCCGCTTGGATGAGTTTTTTCCAATTTGATTTTTCTTTCAAGAAAAAGAGAAAAATAGCGAGCGGAAAAAAGAATAAGATATTGGTGCGCAACATAATGCCCAAGCCCAGCGCACCACCTGCGAGGATTAGCGGCGATTTATTATCTCCACCCTTTTTCCAACGAATAAACCAAAGCGTAAATAAGGCGAGCGTGATGGCGGTGGCAAACTCTGTGAGCATATACTTTGTATGGGCGGAGAGAATCCAGGTACTGGAGGCGATGGCGTTTAGGGTCTTGAAAATGACCAGCACAGCAAGAAGAACGCCCGCGGTGCGGCTGTGCAACTCTTTACCAATAAGATAGAGAATGGGCACTAGGGATGCAAAAATTGCCGTTTGTAGTGCGATGACGCTATGATAGTTCTGCCCCACTACGAGATGCAAAAAAGCGAGAAAAGCGGATAATAGCGGGCGATTATAAAAACCGCCATTAAACAACCCCTGGCCGATGAGCGCAAACTGACCGCCTATATCAAAAGCGGCAGGGTCGGCATAAGGCGAGAGTTCATTATTTGGCGGATAAGGTCCGGGGGCAAAAAAGTTACGTGGAAGTGGTTCGTTAATCCAAAGGATTGCCGTTATTAGCCACAAGGATAGAAAGATAAATAGGTCTTGATATTTGTGAAAAAATGCGAGG
>JADGEO010000008.1:0-84782 GCA_016744335.1 Anaerolineales bacterium | reverse complement strand
AGAATGTAGTTTGGCATTGTTGGTTGCGCACAACGAGATATAAAAGAAGATAATGGTAAGAAGTATGGCTATAAAAATCTGCCCATTGAGCAGAGGAACGCCGGCTTCATTCCAGAAACGGTCATCGGGGGTGATGCCAATTCTCGAGAAAGTGATAAATGCCCATATTAGAAGAAATAGAGAAAAGATTATCGCTAAAGGGCGTAAACTTTGAACTTGCTCGTTATCTAAAAACTTAAAATCTTTAATGCGTGGCAAAGTGAAAAGAAAAAGCGTTTGTAAATAGATAAGAGCAAACCAAACAATTGTAGGATGTAGTCGTTCAAAATACCCTGCATAAGAAGCCAAACGATAGTCTGGCACTAAAAAGGCGAAAATCATGAAAAGTGCCCCTGCTATATTTAGCGCAAAAAGAAGCAAAAATGGAACTTTGCGTTCTGATAGACGCGCTTTTATTTCTTCACTCCTTTGTGGGTTTTTCCAAGTGTAAAGGGCTAAAAATAAAAAGAAGAGCGCAATGAGTAAATTCCCCAAAACTAAAATAAGGCGTTGAGCAGAATACCCCAAAAGAATACCCTGCCCCGCCTCTGAGGGCAATTGGATAATAAAAAATGTCGCGACCATACCCTCTAAGAAGGCGACTAAAAAATATATGAAGGTTATGTGTTTTTGGAAAAATTTTGTCATTTTATTTCCAATAGCATTCTTGGGTTGAAATTACTGTGTGTACAACCGCTAATCATCGCTAAAAATATAAAGTTCAGTAAGGGTTAGCAAAAATCAGCAATTCAAAAACATTTTAGAGCCTCTTAGAAAATCACCCTTCAATTTTCACAGAAACTTCAAAAAAAACAATCAAAAATCCGCCGAGTAAGAGCGTGCTAAAAAACAAAAGCATTGCGGCGTTTGGCTCTAAGAACATTGCAAGAAATGCCAGTAAAGATAAGAGAAAAGCTGAAATATGAATAACTAAAACTGCCTGTTTTGCACTAAATCCCATTTGCACTAATCTATGGTAAGTATGCGCTCTATCTGCCTGAAATAAGGGCTTTCCACGCCGCAAACGAGAGAGTGTTACCAAGCTGGTGTCAAAAATTGGCACAGCCAATAGAAGAATAGGCACAAACCAAGTTGACCCAGGGTGCAAATCTGGAGGGCGATACAAGATGGCAATTGCCGCCAATAAAAATCCAATCACCTGAGAGCCAGAATCACCCAGAAAAAAGCGAGCTGGCGTTCTATTATAAAAATATAAAGCTACACTCATACCAATCAATAGTGCTGAGAACTGAGCAAGCTCAACCTGCCCCGACATTAACGCAAAAAAAGTAAAAAAACTCGCCATAATCATGGTCAGCCCGGCAAGCAAGCCGTCCATGCTATCAATTAGATTAAACGCGTTCGTTATCCCGACTACCCAAAAAAATGTTAAAACCCAATTGAAAACAGTAATCACAGATACGCTCAAGGATAAATTCGCTGTTTCGAGAAATCGAACTGTCATCCCACCATAAACCAGAATAGCCGTTGCCAAAAATTGCCCTGAGAATTTTTTGAACGCAGAAAAACCAACAATATCATCTGCTATACCGAAGAAGAAAATCACCAAACTGCCCCAAAAAATGGGGTATAAAACGGACACTCTCCATAAACCTGAAAAAACAATTAAAACAGGAAGTGTGATGAAAATAACCAATCCCCCTGCCAGAGGCGTGGTCGTACTGTGCTTTTTATGCGCCGCACTTCCTGGCACATCAATTGCGCCTATTCTTTTTGCTAAAAAGATAGCAAGAGGTCCAACTGCCAAAGAGAGAGTTAGAGCAACAAAAACACTGCCTAAAACTTGTGCTATCGGCTCTTGGATTAGAATCTCCATAACGCCCCAGTATAAATATTTTTTATGGTTGACATGATAGACAAATCCAATTTTCCTATCGGAATATACGCAACACGCGCGTTTTAGACTTGATACCCCTTAAGGAGCATTTTTTTGCGAAAAACTTTTTTCCATTAAAATTCAAATAATGCCACAAGTTTACCACGCACGAGAATTCCCCCATCATTTTTCTTCTAGTTTTTGATAGATTGTTGAGCCAAAAAAGCGAAAGGCACTCTGGATATGCCACCCCAAATAACGGAGGTTGCTTCGGCTAGCGCGTTGGGCATTATGCTGAATACGCAAATTTGTATCTACCAAGGGGAATAAGCCTAAAGCACGCGCCCGGGCACAAAAATCTACATCTTCAAAATACATGTGGAATTTTTCGTCCAAGCCACCTATTTGACTATAGGTTTCATGCCGCATGAGCATAAACATTCCCGCTATCCAATCGGGAGAAATTAGCCCTGTTGCATTTGGCAATTGGGGCTGAAATTTGTAGTTGGGAAGTTTTCGTTTCAGAATTGCAAGAGGGGTGGGAAAATCACGAAAGGAATCTTGAAGAACACCATCAGCATCAAAAATGATAGGAGAAAGAATTGCCGCATCGTCATTTTCAATTCTGTTAATAAGGAGAGGAAAAACAGCTTCTTCAAAAAGAAGATCGGGGTTAAGCACACAAAAGTATTTCCCCGTAGCATGTTGAAAGGCTTGGTTATGATTATGTGCAAACCCTTTTTGGTCTTCATTACGTAAAATTATAAGCTCAGCAAAAGCTGAGGCATCTGCTTCTGGCAAATCGTGACCGAGATTGTCGGTGAGGATAATTTGCAGACTTTTGCTATTTTCGTAACGTTGGACGCTCTCTAAGAGATGAGGCAGTTTATCCGCGTCTCCGTGGCTAACGATAGAAAGGCTGAGAAGAGGAGAAGGGTTAGCAAGCATAGAATCAGGGTTTAGAAAAAGAAAAATCAATCCCACATAAACACCGCCGCCGAGGACAGCGGCTAGAGCGTTTTTTTATGGGAAAAAGAAAGTGCCTTCTGCCAGCAAGAATGTTGACCGAAGGCACACAAGTTCAAAGTACGTATGCTGAGCCTGTCGAAGTACGTGTACTGAGCTTTTTATTAATCCACAAATCGATATTTGATTAATGCCCAAATCGCTTCAAAAGCATCGTGGAACTTAATCTTCTTCCCTTCGTCATAATCGCGCGGGTTAAAGGTGATGGGCACTTCAAAAATACGAACTTTCTTTTTAAGTATTTTTGCTGTGAATTCTGGTTCAAAATTAAAGCTGTTAGAGTGAATTGTGATGCCGTCTAGCACTTCTCGGCGAAAGACTTTATAGCCGGTTTCCATATCGGTAAGGATGTTGTTATAAAGGATATTGGTAAGCAGTGTGAGAAGTTTGTTCGCAATCATATGCCAAAACATGGTCGAGCGGCGAGCCGCGCCCAAGAACCGCGAGCCATAGACCACATCGGCAATACCTTCTTCTATCGGACGTAAAATGGCGGGGTAGTCACGCGGGTCATATTCTAAATCGGCATCTTGGATAAGGAAGACATCACCTTTGGCTTCTGAAAAACCTGTTCGCACAGCCGCACCTTTGCCTTGATTTTTATCATGCAAAATAACGCGGATATTGTCTTTTCCATCCATCTCTTTCAAAACATCACGCGTGCCATCGGTAGAGCCATCGTCTACGATTACTATTTCCCAGGGGAGTTCAGTTGCCTGAACACGTTTAAGGATTTCGGTGATATTTTGAACTTCATTATATACGGGGATAATCACTGATAGTTTCATGAAGGGGATTATATACCGAAACGAAAAAAGATGGGAAATTTGGCCAGATGCCAAAATTTATAGCTTGAGTTAGAATATGGGTGGAGATAATTATGAAAAAATATCAAGTTTCTTTCTTTTTGCTGTTTATGATTTTCCTGACAGCCTGCAGTATGGAAGTTTCAACGGTGAATGGTGACTCTGTTCCGACAGAGGGAATTATCACGGCAACGCTTTACCCCACCTTTACACCGCGAGCGACCGCGACCCCACTGCCTGCTACCGCCGCCCCAACTGTGGACCCAGTGATGGGCACGGTGACTGCGCAAATTAACGTGCGCGAGCTTCCACGCGCTTCGAGTGCGTCTTTGGGTATGTTAAGCATTAACACCGAAGTTGAAATTATTGGTAAAGATGCTGATGGAGATTGGTATAAATTTAATGCCGATTTACCAAAAGGAGAACGCGTTACCGGTTGGGGATCGGCAGGATTTATTTCAACGGAAAGCAAGCCTAATGTCCCGGTCGTTTCGGAAGGAGATACATCCACAGAAGATGCGGAGGGAAATGGTCAGGTTACGCAAAAAATTAACGTCCGCTCAGGTCCTGGTGTTGATTTTGAAGCTCTAGGATTGTTGAATGTGGGCGATAGTATCTCTTTGCTTGCCAAAAACATATCAGGAACATGGCTAGAAATTGAGTATGAAACGGGGGAGGAGGGCAAAGGCTGGGTTTTTGCAAGCTATGTAGAAAGCGAAATTCTTGATGATTTGCCCCTTGCCGAAGGCGCGGTAGAAATTGCCACAGAAATAGCGGCAACATTAGCCCCCGTCTACACGCCCGCTCCGGATGATGGCGATTCGATGGAAGAGCCGGCAATTGATATTACTTTTTCGGCATCGGATTCCCGCTCATTTAGCTATAGCAGTGATTTATCTTCTCCCGAAGGAGATGCAGAAGATTGGGTCGCTTTTCACCCCGATTCAACAGAAGACCGCGTAGATTTGCTGATCGACTTGAAATGTGAAGGAAACGGTAAAATTTATGTTGAGTTATGGCAAGGTGGCATTCAATTAACAGAATGGGAACCTGTCTCTTGTGGAGATAGCGATTACCCCTTAAATATGTATAAAAATGTGACTTACCAATTCCGTTTAATGGCAAAAAGAGCCAGCAAGCTAGAATACGTTAGCTATATTTTGCAGGTGCGCGCTGCGCCCTAGAAGGGCATCTTGGGTTAAAGAAAAAAAGCACCTGAAATCAGGTGCTTTTCTCTTGGCTCCTCATCTCGGACTCGAACCAAGAACCTAGCGGTTAACAGCCGCTCGCTCTGCCAATTGAGCTAATGAGGAAGGCGACCGAGATTATATAGCTAAGGGCTATTTGTGTCAAGGATTTTTTTATAAAAAAAGAGCGTGGCTCTAAAGCCACGCTCTTTTAAGTTCTAAGCTAACGATACTCTACTCACCGTAACCGGTGGTAATGCTGCCGTCTTGCAAGCCAGCATCAATTTCATCCAAGGTGTCTTTGACTTCTTGAGGAACAGAATCATCAAAATCATGGAATGGAGCTAAACCAACGGTACCGAGGAAGTTACCAGCGGGGAATTCGCCAGCAGAGGAAGCACTGATTAGGTCAAAAACGCCGGGGGTAATGAGTTTCATCGCGCTTGTGATCAAACAAGGCTGTGCTTCAGGAACAGTTTCCCATTGATCGGTGTCAACACCGATGCAGAGAGAGCCTTCGTGAGAAGCAACTTCGATGAGTGCGCCGTTACCGGTTTTTCCACCAGCACCGAAAACAACATCTGCGCCTTGGTCAATAGCTTGCTTGGAGGTAGTTGCGCCCCATTCTGGGTCAACAAATGCAACATCCATACCACCTGGGTGATAGGTGGAGATCAAGTTAATATCAGGATTGATATAAAGTGCGCCTGCTTCGTAGCCTTCTTTGAAAGCAACAACAGGGGGAACCAAGTCGGTACCGAGAACAGCGGCGATAGTGCCAGTTTCGGTCATTTGAGCGGCTAATGCACCAGCCAAGAAACCAGATTTATCTTCTGGGAAAATTAGCCCAGCTACATTTGCCACTTCTCCGCCCCATTGACCTTGGTCAACACCAATGAAATCAATTTCGGGGTATTCGGCAGCGGCGGCTAATGTTGCATCGCCCATTGCGAAACCAACAGTGACGATAACATCATAGTCTTTTTCAGCGAAAAGACCGATATTAGCGGCATAATCTTTAGCATCTTTGGTCTCAACATATTTGGAAAATGCGCCCATTTCATCAACAGCTAGTTGAACGCCTTCCCATGCAGATTGATTGAAAGATTTGTCGTCAATTTCTCCAACATCGGTTACGAGACCAACGCAAAGGACGGCTTCATCAGCACAATCGTCTTCGCTTACTGTGGCGGCTTCAGGTTCAGAGCTTCCACAAGCAGAAAGTGCGAGAGCGGCAATTGCGAGTACCGCAAATACAAGGTATAACTTTTTCATTTTTCTTACTCCTTCTTTACTACATCGAATAAATTAACGCAAGTCTACAAATGCTCGCGCTTCGCCAAGTATACAATTTATTTATATATTCGGCAAGTTGCCCTAAAAAGAAAAAATAAGGCAAAGGCATTAAATTTCAGATAGTTTTATCTAAACTCACCTGATTTTTTTGAGGAATTAGTATATTTTTCTACCTCGGCAACGAGAAACAAATCCGTGCGCCTTCGGTGGCTTTGGAGTCTATCCACATTCTGCCGCCGTGAGCTTCTATGATGGCGCGGGCGAGGTAGAGTCCCAGCCCGGCGCCTTTTGTTTTATTAACCGATTCTGTGGCTCTGTAGAATCTATCGAAGATGTGAGGCATATCTTTGGGTTCTATGCCGGGACCTTCGTCCGTGACGCAGAGGATAATTTGTTCGGGACGCGCTTCTCCGCTGATGGTGATATTGCCTTCAGGGGCGTATTTAATGGCGTTGGAGATAAGATTGGTGAGCACTTGGCGAATCCGTGTTTCATCTGCGAAAATTAACGGGAAATGCTCGGGGAAGGTGGTGCTGATTTGCCGCGCTCCTGCTTGGGTCATGTGGCGTTCCGCTAGCTGAATGGCAAGATTCTGTATGGAGATATCGAGGCGATTGAGGCTTAATCCGCCTGCTTGGAATCGCGAAGCGTCCAATAAATCGTCTATCATTTTTGCTAGGCGGTCGGCTTCGTCTTCGATGACCATCAGGCTATCTTCGATAACTTCTCTGTCCCAGCGAGCGTCATCACGGCGAAGGGTGCTGGCGTAGCCCTTGATGAGGGCAACAGGGGTGCGAAGTTCGTGGCTAACGACAGAAATAAAAGTGCTTTTAACCTGCTCTGCGGTGCGGAAATGGGTAATATCTCGCACGGTGATGAAGATGTTTCGAAGGCTGTCATCGGCAGAAAATAAGGGTGCGTAAGTGACCCCTACAGGGAGGTTGGGCGGATCGGAGCGATACAAATCTCCTTCGACATAGAGAGAGGCGTTGGGGGTGAGGGGCCAACCTTCGGATTCGGATTCTTCGAGGGTTGCGCCATGTGGGTCAGTTGCCCAGCGAATAATTTCGGCATGTGCTTTGCCTGTAATTTGCTCACGGGGCTGACCATATAGTTTCTGAAAAGCACTATTAACGCGCTCTATTGTGTGATCGGCGTTAAGGATAAGAATGCCATCGGCGGCAGATTCTAAAAGGGCATCGAGACGTTGCTTTTCGTAGCTCACTTGCCCATAAAGTTGAGCATTATAAACGGCTGTGGCGGCTTGGTCGGCGAAGGCACGGAGCAGTCTTTTGTCATTGAGAGAGAATAAATCGGCGTAGTTACGAAAGATGAAGATTACGCCAATTACCTGCTGGTGGGCTACGAGCGGAAGCCCAACGCCATTGAGCAGACCACGGCTGGATGTATAAGCAAGGCTTTTGAGCATTCTATTTAGTTCGTTGATGTCAAACTCAGAGACAGTTTCTTCGGCAAGGAGGGGCTTTAGATAATCGAGCAATGCAGGGGGGATTTTTTGCGCCGAACCAACGAGCCACCCCTCATCTTTTTTAAGCGCGATAAGACCCGCTTGACCTGCAAGCATTTCTATAGAGATGCGCAGAATACGAGCAAGAAGTTTATCGAGATTAAGTTCTTGGGTAATGGCACGGGTTATTTCGAGAAGATAATCTCGTTGACGAACACGGAAGTCGGGGAGGGTAGGGAGCATGGGGTATACCAAGGGGTGACAGGGGTGACAGGAGTGACAAGGGCTATTTTATCATCTTGGGGAAAAGTTGAGTGCTTTTTGGGGAGCAACTGAGTTTTTAGAGCAATCAGAGCGAGTGGGTTATAATTTACCATCTAAACAAAAATGAGATACAATAGGTTTTGCAAAAAAAATCACAAACTCACTGTGTTTTTCTAAAAGACACAGACCTCATAATTAAGGAGATTTAATAATGACAACAAAAGTAGGTATTAACGGATTTGGACGTATCGGTCGCCAATTGCTCAAAATTGTTTTAGAACGCTACCCAGAAGAATTGGAAGTAGTCGGGATCAACGATCTTTGGGATACAGAGACAAACGCGCAACTTTTCAAATATGACTCAAGCTATGGCAAATTTGACGGTGACGTTGAAGTTGTAGATGGCAATCTCGTTATTGATGGCAAAACTATCAAAGTTACTGCTGAACGCAACCCCGCCGACCTCCCTTGGGGCGAACTGGGCGTAGAGATTGTTTTTGAAGGCACCGGCGTCTTCCGTGACCCCACCACTACCCCTGGTCCCCAATCTCATATCGAAGCTGGCGCAAAGAAAGTTATTCTTACCGCCCCAGCCAAAGGCGGCGATGTTTTCACCGCAGTTATGGGCGTAAATGACCAAGACTACGACCCCGCCAATCACCACATCGTTTCTAACGCATCTTGCACCACCAACTGCTTGGCTCCTTTTAGCAAAGTTATCAATGATAACTTCACCATCAAAAAAGGGTTGATGACCACCATCCACTCTTATACCACCAGCCAAAACGTGCTCGATCTTGCCGATAGCGACCCACGCCGCGCTCGCGCTGCCGCCATCAACATCATCCCCACATCTACTGGTGCGGCAAAAGCAATCGCCCTCGTCATCCCCGAACTCAAAGGCAAACTCGATGGCTACTCCCTGCGCGTTCCCACCCCCACCGTCTCTATTGTAGACGCAGTCTTTGAAGTTGAAAAAGAAACCACCGCAGAAGAAGTAAATGCCGCCCTCAAAGCCGCATCTGAAGGCGCAATGAAAGGCTTCCTCGGCTTCAGCGAAGAACCCCTTGTTTCTATGGATTATAAAGGCGACGAACGCTCCTCCATCGTAGATGCCGACCTCACCGCCGTTATGGATGGCAATATGGTCAAAGTTGTCTCTTGGTACGACAACGAGTGGGGCTACGCCACCCGCCTGACCGATTTTGCGGCAAAAATTGCAAAAAGTCTGTAAACTTATTTAATTAGTTCTAAAACTTTAAACGTGAAACGTGGTGCGTGAAACGTGATTTTTTATCACGCATCACGTTTTCATGTTTCACGTTTTTTTTGGAGAAAAATATGCTCAACAAAAAAACACTAAAAGACCTCAACGTCAAAGATAAAAAAGTGCTCGTGCGTGTGGATTTCAATGTCCCGATTAACGACGGGATGGTGGGAGACGATACCCGAATTCAAGCCGCGCTGCCGACCATTAAATACTTATTGGATCAGGATACGAAAGTCATTCTATGTTCTCATCTGGGACGACCAAAAGGCGAAGCCAAACCTGAATTTTCACTTGCTCCCGTTGCCAAACATCTAGCGGAAGTAATCGGAATGCCCGTCAAATTCGCAGACAACTGTCTTGGTGACGTTGCCCAAACAGCCGCATCATCTTTGAAAGTTGGCGAAATTCTCTTACTCGAAAACACCCGTTTTCATGCTGGTGAGAAAAAAAATGACCCCGCAATGGCAAAAGAACTTGCCGCTTTAGCCGATGTCTTCGTTAATGACGCTTTCGGCACAGCACACCGCGCCCACGCATCAAACGTAGGCGTAGCAGAATTGCTCCCCTCTGCGGCGGGTTTTTTGCTGGAAAAAGAATTAAAATATCTCGGCAACACCATTGCTAATGCCGAAAAACCTTTTATTGCCATTTTAGGCGGCGCAAAGGTGAGCGATAAAATTGGCGTAATCACCAACCTACTCGCCAAAACCGATAAAATTCTCATCGGCGGCGGGATGGCGAATACATTCTTCAAGGCACAGGGCTATGATCTGGCTGATTCATTGGTAGAAGATGACGCTATTGCCACTGCCAAAGAATTAATAGAAAAAGCTGGGGACGCATTAGTGCTTCCCGTTGACGTAGCAATCGCGTCCGATTTTAGCAACCAAGCTGAAAACAAGGTCGTGCCGATTGGCGATGTCCCCACTGGCTGGCGGATTTTAGATATAGGACCTGCCACAGTCGTCGCGTACGCATCCATCATCCAAAAGTCTAAAACGGTTGTTTGGAATGGTCCCATGGGCGTTTTTGAATTTCCAAATTTTGCCAAAGGCACCTTCGGCGTTGCCGAAGCTGTTGCAAATGCAGATGTAGTTAGTGTTATCGGCGGCGGTGACTCGGTTGCCGCAATCAAAGAAGCTAACTTAGACAATAAAGTGAGCCATATTTCTACGGGGGGAGGAGCATCGCTAGAGATGCTCGAAGGTAAGATATTGCCTGGTGTATCTGCGCTGGCAGACAAATAAATTTCGAGACCCCGTTTTTTGAAAAAACGGGGTCTTTTTATGATAGTATCGCTAAGAAGGTGCTCTCTCAACCTCTTCACAGCTTTTGCGCCTATAATTAGTTTTAATCTGCTTGAAAAGAAGCTCAAATATTAGCCTGTGCAATATCTAAATTGGAGAAATGAAATTTGGAATCAGGCACCCTCTAGAAAACATAATTCTTTTGAATTGGGCTATAATTTAGAAATCAAATCACAAAACTATCCAACTAAGGACAAATTCATGGCTTTCAATGAAGGCGAAAATGTAGGCTCTTATAGAGTAATGGAAAAGCTGGGGCGCGGTGGTATGGCAACGGTATATAAAGCCTATCATGCCAATTTAGACCGTTATGTTGCGCTTAAGGTTTTGCACCCTGCCTTTTTAGAAGACCCTAACTTTTTAGCGCGTTTTCAGCGTGAAGCACGGCTTGTTGCTAGATTAGAACACCCCAATATCGTGCCTGTTTATGATTTTGCTGAGCACGATGAACAACCTTATTTGGTGATGAAATATATAGAAGGGGATACGCTCAAGGCAGATTTAAATAAAGGTCGCTTAGAGGTAGATGAAGTATGGAAAGTGGTTGAAGCTGTTGGCGCAGGTTTAGGACATGCACATCAGCAAGGCATTTTACACCGTGATATTAAGCCCTCGAATGTGATTATGGCAAAAGATGGTAAAGCCTATCTTGCCGATTTCGGCTTGGCGCGGATTGCCCAATCGGGTGAATCTACCCTTTCTTCTGACATGATTATGGGCACACCCCAATATATCTCACCTGAGCAGGCAAAAGGGGAGAAAGATCTCGACAATCGTACCGATATTTATTCTTTTGCCGTGATGCTTTATGAAATGGTGGTAGGAAAAGTGCCATTTAGTTCTGATACTCCCTTCTCTATTATTCACGACCATATTTATTCGCCTCTACCTTTGCCTCATTTGGTTAACCCAAATGTGCCCGATGAAGTAGAGAGAGTCTTGCTAAAAGCTCTTGCTAAAGAGCGTGAAGATCGTTACGAAAGTGTAGAAGCATTAAATATCGCTTTCAAAAAAGCATGGGACGATTCTAATGTAGATATGGCAGATGCCACAATGACCTCGCCTATTCAAAATATCCCTATACCTCCACCACCTGATGTTTTGGATAGAGCAGAAGCCGCTACCCTTGCGCCCGAAAAATTAGAAGCAATTGAAGCCCAAAAAACAACAAAAATTACAGAAAAATCAAAGAAAAAATCTAAAGTTTGGGTTTTTGTTACTGCTGGCATTCTTCTGCTTATTGCGTTTTTTTTCTTCTTAAACGCAATAGCCCAAGATGGACTTTTTGATCGTTTATCAGAGGCTGAAAATATAGAAAATGGTTACGAAGCCTCCGAAGAATTGAATCGCCCCGATGCACCTCTTCCCCCTATAGGACAAGAAGAAACAGATAGACTAGAAGAGGCTAGGGAATGGGTAGATGATGAACCTGATAATCCCTATGCCCATTTAGAACTTGCTATAATACTACTCGAAGAAACCCCAGGAAATAGAGAAGAGATTCAAAAAGAGATTATAGCTATAGAAAGAATAGGCGGGGACGATATTGATCTTTACGAAGGTGCGGGCTACGAATTTATGGACAGAGAGTATTGGAGCGGTGCCGCCATGATGCTTCTACATGCAATAGAAAATATGCCTGCGAATAACGGGGAAGAACATATATATTTGCGAGAAGCACTTGGTGAAAGCGTGTACAAAACATCTGCCTTACCCATATCTAAAAATTTAGAGAATCTCCTTGAAAGAATAGGTAACACAGACCCTACTCTTATGCTAGTCGCTCAAGCCCGCCATGAGTTTTATCATGGTGACAAGAAAGAAGCTCTTCTCCTTTTAGGAGAAGCAAGAAGAAATGCCCCTTATTCCCCTGAAGCCAGCCTACTAAAAGCAGAAATGCACATTCAACAGGGCGAATACGATGAAGCCCGCGGAATTTTAGAATCTATCTGGGAGAACCCCAACATCCCCGACTGGATAGCAAACGAAATTGACAATGCCCTAAACCAAATCCCCTAAGGAGAAAATAATATGAGAATCCCCATTATTGCTGGAAACTGGAAAATGAATAAAACTGTCTCAGAAGCTCGTGAATTAGTTTCTGAGTTTATTCCACTTGTAAAAGAAATGAATAAGGCAGAAATTGTTCTCTGCCCACCATCGTCTGCTCTACTCCCCGTAGCCGCATTATTAGAGGGAACAGCGATTAAACTCGGTGCCCAAAATATGCACTGGGAATCTGGCGGTGCGTACACGGGTGAACTTGCTCCCGCTATGGTGAGCGAATTTGCCAACTTTGTCATCTTGGGTCACTCTGAACGCCGCGCCTATTTCGGCGAGACCGATGAGACCGTCAATAAAAAAGTTAAAGCCGCTCAAAGTGAAGGCATAATGCCCATTATTTGCGTTGGCGAAAGTCTTGAAGAAAACAAAGCCGATAAAACAAGCGAAGTCGTTACCCGCCAAATCAAAGAGGGACTAAAAGACGTAAACACAAATTTAGTGATTGCCTACGAACCTATTTGGGCAATTGGCACTGGTCTTGCCGCAACAGCCGATGGCGCAAACAGCACCATCAAAATAATTCGCTCCGTTTTAGCCGAACTTTTTGGCAAAGAAGAAGCCGAGAAAATCCGTATTCTATACGGTGGCTCAGTCAAAGGAAGCAACGCTGTTGAATACTTCTCCCAATCTGATATAGATGGTGCCTTAGTCGGCGGCGCATCACTCAAAGCAGACGCATTCACCGAAATTGTGCTTGCCGCGCAAAACTAAAACCTAATTCGGATTGCGGATTGCGTAAAAAATTACGCAATCCGCAATCCGCAACGTACATTGAATATCTCCCTCCTCAACGGATTAATCTGGCTCCTGCTAATGCTGGTGCCATTTATATTTTTACAACGCGGCTTGCATCGTGAGATTCAAGCTGTTTTGTTAATTCTAACGCGCCGCGCCAATATCACAATGATTTTATTTTCATTGCTCTTTTTCCCCGGCGTATTCCTACACGAACTCAGCCATTTTCTTATGGCTAAAATTTTATTTGTCCCAACGGGAAAAGTCTCCCTCATCCCAGAATCTATGCCTGACGGACGCTTAAGATTAGGATATGTAGAAGTCTCTAAAGCAGATATTCTACGAGATTCACTCATTGGCATGGCGCCCCTTATTGTCGGCGGATTATTTATCTCTTACGCGGCGGTATATAAGCTAAATCTCCTGCCACTTTGGGACGCACTTCGTCAAGCAGATTTTATGGCCTTTTGGTCTGGATTAGCATTGCTACCTTCACTGCCCGATTTTCTGCTCTGGTTTTATCTCACCTTCACCGTGAGCAGTACCATGCTTCCCTCAGAATCAGATAGACAAGCTTGGCTACCTTTGGCTGGCGTTATCATCTTTCTACTCACAATTGCTATATTTGCTGGCGCAGGGGTATGGATGCTGAAAAATATCGCCCCTCCATTGAATATCTTCTTTCAATCTGTCGCCGCTATTTTTGGATTAAGTGCAGGTGTGCACATCTTCTTGCTTTTACCCTTCTTATTAATGCATAAAGGGCTGACAAAACTTACAGGATTAGATATAAAATAGAAAAACTAATTGGGAGTAAAATTCAGGTTCAGCAAGAATTAGCCTGATAATTCTTGCTTGAACCGATGATTGAAATCATCGGGGATGCGCCAATCTAAATCAAAGCGTTTCCCTTATTTTATGCGTAGGGAATCCCCCTATTGGTGTTTTTTTTATTCTCTGTCAGAATAACATATGTAGGAATAGTTTTTTTAAGCTAAATAATTTGGATGAAACTCCGTACCGTACGTGTTTTTAGCAGGCGTGCAAAAACCCCAACAGAATCTTAGTGTGAACGCCTCACACAGCTTACACTAAGAAAATGCTCACTATCTGCACTCAAGTTCAAATTAAGAGCGTCAACTTTCCCTTATATTACTCCTTATTAAACTTTATTAGAGGACGAAAACATGAACAATTCATCCTACCTATATTCGCACCAGGCATCACTTGTGGTCAACAAACAGGTAGTCCCATTAAATAAAAGGAAAACTACGTTGGGGCGTAATTTAGAGAACGATCTTGTTTTTCACGAGGCTCTTTTATCACGTGAACATGCTGAAATAATCCTTGAAGGAAAACAATACGTGCTTTATGACATGCAATCGACTGGGGGAACTTATGTCAACGGGAAAAAAATTATTCGCTGTGTGCTTAATTCGGGAGATTTAATTGCCTTGGCAAATATCCAAATTATGTTTATAAACAACAAATCTTCTTTAGTCGATAAATCTTATGGGGTAACTCAATCCTTAGGAGAATTGCCCCATGAAAGCTAAACAAACCATATTGGTTATTGACGATGATCCTTCAATTTTATTGGGATTAAAGGCAAAAATAGAACGCCATGGATATCGCGTAATTACGGCAAAAGATGGACGCCAAGGGATAGAAGAGGTGAAAAAGAATGCCCCTGATTTGGTGCTGTCAGATGTGATGATGCCCTTCTTAGATGGCTTTGAAATGCGTAAAATAATACGCGAAGATGCTAAGTTCGCCACGATTCCTTTTATTTTTCTAACCGCACGAACAGAGAAAGAAGACCGCTTGCGAGGCTTCGAAGAGGGCGCAGATGATTATATTGTAAAACCATTTGAAACAGAGGAACTTCTTGCCCGCATTGATGCAATTTTACAACGAGTTCACTTTGAACAAACCCGCGGACGCGAAGAAATGAAAAAGCAAGCTGAAGAAGAGTTAAATAAACTAAAACAGGAAATTCTTCAAAACTTTCATCATGAATTGCGTACCCCACTTACCAATATCCTCATGCCCTTAGAGCTGGCAGTCAACAATAAAGTTATAAACCCAGAAGATAAAATACAATTTATTCGCATGGCATTATCTAATGCCAATCGCTTGGAATCTCTTTCTACTGATTTAATTTTGCTTTCTAATATAGACCAAGGAAACTTGAACGACATAAGACAACCGCTGGCTGTGAAAACGCACCTTATTAATTTATTAGAAAAACGTTTAGAAAGATATAAAGAAAAAGATTTAGACTTTAACGCCAAGCTACTTACAGAAGATGAGATTTTTGTTCCCCGCCGAGAATTTTCCCATGTCATATTGCATCTCGTTGATAATGCCTTCAAGTTCAGTCCGAATAAAGGAAAAGTGAATTTAATCATAAAATCTCTTGAAAATGGCATCGGCATTAGTGTAGAAGATAACGGGATTGGCGTCCCCGCCGATTTAAGAGAAAAAGTTTTTGACCGCTTTTATCAGATTAGCCAAGGCGATACAAGAGAACACGAAGGGCTTGGTGTTGGATTAAATATCGCACGTGCATTTTTTGAAATGAATAAAGGATACGTGAAAATTATAGATAGCAAACACGGTTGCCATGTAGTAGCCATGTTACCCAATTAATAAGTTACTGAGGTCTATATGGAAGCAAAAACTATTCCCCTAAGTGAGTATTTTGCTAAAGAAAAAAAAGAAAAATCTGCATTGCCCACATTAGATAAAGGCTGGGACGATGAGTTATCGTATCGTGCCTTATTTGAGCAAACGGGGGAGGCTATCTTTATTATCGGGCTTGATTTTCGCTATATTACTGCCAACCAGCAGGCGTTAAACTTATTGGGGTATAAAGAAAATGAATTGGTAGGCAAACCAGTAAACGAAGTGGTTTCGCAAGGGGCGTTACTCAATAATGATATAAGAAATATACAAGGGGCGCAACTTCAAGAGCGAGTTCTTCAATGCAAGGGTGGACCCACAATTCCTGTAGAAATAAGCACCTCAATTATTTACGATAATGGTAAGCCCGCCTATATTCAAAGCATTGCTCGTGATATTTCGGTTAAGAAAAACACAGAGCGAATACTAAAACAAAATGCCTTAATTCTTTCTACAATTAGCCAGGCAACTGAAAAACTCTTGCAGTCTTCGAGTATTGAGAGGAAAATCCCCTCTATGTTAGAAGCTTTAGGGCGCATCATGAATATATCTTGCGTCACTATTTTTGCACTAGATCGCACTTTAAAACCAGCCCAAATGCAAAAAAAATATATTTGGGAAAATTGGAAATCTAAAAAAATAGATATAACTAAAGTCTTTGAGAACAACACACTCGAAACACTAGATTCCCATCGGCAAGTGCATTCTGTCAGATTAAAAGATAGCGCCACCCCTCAGAATATATCATTTATTTCATTCCCTATTGACGGGGCATTTAGAACACGCGGCTACATAGGCTTTTTTAACGAGCAAAGAATAATGTGGTCACAATCTGAGGTAGATGCCATTCAAACCGCGGTCAACTTAATTAATGCCGTACTACAGCGCAATCATTATGAAGAAACCATTCGGCTCAATGAAACACGAAACCAAATTTTAGTCGATGCCCTGCCAGACCTAATCATTCGTATTGATATTAAAGGAAATATATTAGATTACAGTGCGAAACCAGAGCATCCCCTTCATATTCATCGAGACTTAGCTTATGGAAGGAAACTAAAAGAGACTTTTCCCGAAGAAATTGTCTCACAATTTTTAGGAGAAGAGAATAAAAACACTTTCGCTTCACCTCAAAAAGCGACCACCTTTCGCCTTCCTTATGCAAAAGGCGTTTATGAAGCCCAACTCTCACCTATTTATGCAGAAGAAGCTATCATTATCATTCGAGATATTACAGAACAAGCCAAACTAGATGAAATGAAATCAGATTTTATCAACCGTGCTTCTCATGAACTACGCACTCCCTTAACCGCCGCAATGCTGATGGTAGAACTCATTCAAGAAGGTGGCTCAAGAGAAGAACTAAGAAAATACTGGCACACCCTAAACGCTGAGCTTAAGCGTCAGAAAACCCTCATAGACCGCCTATTATCTGCCGGACGATTAGAGAGCGGTATGATGGAAATCAAATCTGAGCCGCTTTCATTACTCCCCGTCTTACGAGAATCTATGCGATCTGTTCAACCGATTGTTGCAAAGCGGCAAATATCATTACGCCTTAGCGGGCGAAATAAAACTTATACCGCCTTAGGCGATAAAAGTGGATTGCAACAAGTCTTTATTAATTTACTCACCAACGCCACCAAGTTCTCTCCGAATGGTAGCGAAGTGAAAATTGAAGTGTCAGAGAACAAAACCCATACAAATATCGCGATTATAGACAATGGCGTTGGCATCCCCGAAGAGGATATCCCCTATTTATTCCAGCGTTTTTTCCGTGCTAAAAACGTGACCCTTGCCGAAATTCCGGGAAGCGGCATAGGGCTTTATATTGTAAGCTCAATCATCAAAGAAATGGGCGGAGAAATCACCGTAGAAAGCAGGCCCAATGAAGGCACAATTTTTACGGTTCGTTTGAAGAAAGCAAAAACACTATGAAACCTTCACAAGCATATACATTAAATGATTTCCCTACAGATAAAGACACACTTGATTTTACACCTTACGTTGATTCCTTAGTCGATATTATCATTTCTCCTACTACAGACACCCCATTAACAATTGGCATTTTTGGAACATGGGGCTCAGGAAAAACATCGTTAATGCTTATGATGCGCAAAAGATTGCCCAAATCTTTTCGCACAACATGGTTCAACGCATGGATGTATGATAAAGAAGAGACAGTTTGGAGAGCATTCCTTTTAAGCACTTTAGTATCACTCAAAGAGGCAATCCCTAATGATAAACCTGAAGATATTGAAAAACTTGAACGCTTGAAAATGGCACTCTATCAACCCGTAACGGTAGAGAAACTCGGCGGTATCACAGTTGAGTGGGATAAGCTAGGATATGGAGCCGCTGAAAGTGCAGTACAGGTAGGGTTATCAATTTTACCGGGCGGCACAATTGTCTCTGACCTATTAAAAGAACTGCGCAATACGGAACATTCCGAACAAGCACTTACCAAAATTTTCTCTTCAATTCAACGAGAGCGTGTCAATGAACATATTGAGCAGGTAAGATTTTCAGAGCAATTTCAGAAACATTTTACAGAATTAGCAGATGAATATCTAATCAAAAAGAATTTACGGTTAGTTATTTTTATTGACGATTTAGATCGTTGCCTTCCAGAGAAAGCAGTAGAAACGCTAGAGGCTATCAAACTCTTTCTTGATACACCTGGCTGTGTTTTTGTCATAGGTGCAGACCAAAGTATTATTACACAAGGTATTGAAATCAAATACGCTGATTTCGAAAATGGAAACAACGATATTCAACAAAAACCAAATGAATATAATAACCTTCTTAAAGGAACACGTTATCTTGAAAAAATCATTCAACTTCCATTTCAAATCCCACCTATAGATAGGCAAATCTCAACTAATTTTGTTAATTCTCTGGTACCTGAATGGCCCCACCCTGCTTGTCCCCAAATTTTTGCAATGGGCCTAGAAGATAACCCACGCCTCGTGAAACGCACAGTAAATGTTTTTCTATTGCTCTGGAACTTAGCACAAAAACGTTTTACTCAATCAAAACACCAAATCAAACCAGCACGTTTAGCCAAAATAGTTACAATTCAAGCCGTAGCACCTGAGCTATACAGCAGGCTAAAAGAATCTCCGCGTTTTTTACGTGATTTAGAAAACTATTACACTGTTGATTTTTTACCAGCCTCTCAAGATAACTCTCAAGATAACTCTCAGCCAGACAGAAAACGAAAAGTAGAACTAAACCCAACTGTAGCCTCATTTTCTACCAATGAAGCTGTACATCGCATCTTAACACTTCATCCTCTCAATATGCCAGATGTTAACTTTAGCGATCTGACACCAAACGAGATCAGAAGCTACTTCACCCTAACGCGTAACGTTGAGATGAACAAAAATATATCAATAACCCATCCGCGAATTTTTTTTGAACCTCAAACAATACATATCCCCGCAGGCAATTTCCTCATGGGAAGCACTCAAAAACAAGTTCAAGATCTCATAAATTCAGGAATATCGCTCGAAAGAATACGGCGTGAGACACCACAACATACGGTCAATCTTTCAGATTATCGTATTGGCAAATACCTGATCACCAATCATGAATATCAAGCATTTATTAGAGATGTAAAATTAGAGCAACCAGTTGGCTGGCAAAACCATAACTTTCCTAAAGATAAAGGCGACTTCCCAGTAGTAAATGTCACATGGAAAGCCGCTAACGAGTATTGTGAATGGCTTAGCGAGCAAACTAATAAAAACTATCGATTACCTACCGAAGCAGAGTGGGAAAAAGCATCACGAGGCACAGATGGGCGTCTTTATCCATGGGGAAATCAGTTCAACACAAAGTATTGCAATACAGCTGAAAGAAAAATAGGAAGAGTAACACCTCTTGGTCATTTTTCGCCACAAGGCGATAGCCCATACGGATGCGTTGACATGAGTGGAAATATCTGGGAATGGTGCTCTGATTGGTTTAATACTAAGGAATATAAAAAACGTACCCAAATTATAGAAAGAGACCCCAAAGGTCCTAAAATTGGGAAATACCGTGTATTGCGGGGAGGCTCTTTTATTATGAGTTACGAATATGCGCGCTGTTCAGCGCGCTATAGAATGGCGCCATCATACTGGTATGATTTTGGATTTCGAGTAGCAATGGGTGAATAGAAGAAAAGAAATAAAGGTACACTTCAAACTCGATGGCGCAACTGCTCTAGAATGGAAACCTACATCGTGCGGACTTCGGCAGGCTTGGCATACGTGTTTTAGGCTGGGGTGCAAACCCCAAACAGAATCTTGATGTGAACGCCTTGCCCCTGTTTACGCCAAGAGAACATCAAATATCGGCACCCAAGTTGAGGGCAAGTGCGAAGCGGTTTTTTTATCCAAGAAAAAGGAAAGCTTTTGTCATCTAATCAATATATTTCTTACAAGCTAAATATGCTATAGTAAAGATAGATGTTTAAGAGATAGCAGATAAAATAGAGCAAGTACAAACAAAGGATACGCTCAAAGAAAACCAATGCTATTTTCAGACAGTATTAACAAAAATGTAATTGTCATTGACAGCGAATATATTGTTAAAGATGTAAGAGGGGCGTAGCTCACGAAATCAATAACCCTATCATGGGCATCATAAACTATGCTCAGGTGATTGATGAGCGTCTAGACCTAAGCCAGAAGCAATTGAACAAGTTTTCCTCTGCAATAATTTATGAAACCAAACGCGTAGCAGAGATCGTGCACAACTTACTGACCTTTGCCCGTGATACCCTCAACCCAGAGTATGACCCAGACAAAATTATGACGTGAGCGTAAATCTCTTCGAGAAAGAAAGTCGAAGATAGCTACGAACGATTTTAAGGCAGATATTCCCTTTAGAATCAGAGAAAGTATTTTTGTTCCTTTTTACACCACCAAAGAACGTGCTACAAGAACGGGATTAGGTCTCTCTATCAGTCTCGGTATCGTTCAAGATCACCACGGTAAATTGGCCTTTAAGAGCGAAGAAGGGAAAGGCACGCGTTTTTATCTTGCCTTACCGGTGGACAATAATTGGTGCGTAGAGATGAAAGATGAATGAGAAAAGAAGAGGCATATATATTCGGTTTATCCCACGTATACTAAAAGAGAGCACCATGAAAAAAACAATTGTTGTTATCATATTGGGGATATTGCTGTCAATAGACATGGCAGGATGTAGGTCAACACAGGAGTTGGATGAGATTGAAACTGTGCAGAAGGCAACTCTTACAGAAGAACCTGATGTTGACTCCAAATCTATCTATAATGAAGCTCCTCAATTAGCTGCGATGGTTATCAATGACGAACTTCCTTCGGTAGAAGAGCGTTTACCCACTAATCCTATGCTCATCCAGCCAGTAGAGCGTGTTGGTGTTTACGGCGGCACTTGGCGCATGGGTGCATTGAATTCCAAGGATACAGGACTTTTCGTGCGCACCTTTACCTATGAAAATTTGGTTCAGTGGGATGCCAACTGGACAAAAACAATCCCTAATATTGCCCAATCAGTTGAAGTCAACAAAGATTCAACTGCTTTCACCTTTACTCTTAGAGAAGGTATGCGTTGGTCTGATGGACATCCTTTTACAAGCTCTGATATTCTTTTCTATTATGAATGGACTCAAAATCAAGATTTTTTCCCTAATGGCCCGCCAGATTGGTTGGCACCAGGTGGCGAATCATGGGAGGTTGAAATCCTTTCAGACACCAGTTTTATCATTCGCTTCAGTCAACCTTATGGGTTATTTCTTCAATACCTTGCATTCCCTAGAGGTGCCGACATCACTTCATATCCACGACACTATTTGGAACAGTTTTTGCCTGAAAACTCATCTGAAGCCGATATAATTGCCAAAGAACTCGGATTCGATAATTGGCAACATCGCTTTAATCACTCAAAGCGATGCTGGTGGAACCCTGAAATCCCAACCCTGCACGCATGGGTTTTTTCCACCGCCTATGAACCCAATGATAGCGGTTTCCTAAATGCCCACCGAAACCCATATTACTGGAAGATAGATACGAATTTTCAGCAACTTCCTTATATCGATGAACTACATTTCACCCTAGCCGAATCGGCCGATGAACTTGTTAAACTGGCCACCGCTGGCAAGATCGATATGCAAATACGACATATCAATAAACCAGAGAATCAAGATTTGTACACCAAATCTTTAACTGATTACTGGTTTGTGGCCACCAAACCTAGCGATATGAATGAGATGGTTATCCAATTTAACCTCACTCACCCCGATCCTGTAAAACGGAAGATTTTCTTAGATAAAGATTTTCGAGTTGGCCTATCATTGGCTATCAATCGTCAACGAATTATCGACCAAGTCTTCACTAACGCCTTAGCCCCTTATCAGGCAGCCCCTCGTCCCGAATCCCACTTTTATAACGAAAAACTTGCAACCCAATACACAGACTACGATCCTGATTTAGCACGAGAATATCTAGACCAAGCTGGTCTCACAGAAAAAGAACAGGATGGCTTCCGTAAAGACCTAGATGGGAATAGTTTAACTATCACGATTGAAGTCGCAGATGTATTCAACAAAGACTGGCCTGAGGCACTTAAACTGATCAAAGAGGATTGGGAGGCAGTTGGCATCCGCACCATAATTGAAGAAAAAGGCTGGCAGGAATTAGATGAAAGCCGCAATTTTGCCACCCATGATGCCTTAGTTTGGTCAGGTACTGGCGGACTTGATGTTATTCTGACGCCAGGGATGTATTTTCCTGGTAATGCAGAGGCAGGGTATGGTATGAAATGGGTCTGGTGGTATTCACCAAACGAGTATTTCGAGAGTGAAGTCCCTCCTTTGTGGGCACAACAACAAATGGAACTCTATGACCAAATTAAAGCCACTGCTGATACATCTGTCCAAGATGAATTGATGATGAATATATTAGAAATCGCAGCCGAAGAATTCCATACCATTGGCATTGCAGTCCCCGGTAATGGTTATGGTATTGTATCTAACCGTATGCATAACGTACCCAAACTCCTTCCATATGCCTGGACATACCCCAGCCCCGCTCCGACTAACCCGTGCCAGTATTTTATTGTCCCGTAGGAGTAATAGCAGATTGATTTGCACGATAACTATTACAGGCTTATTTATCCACTAAAGAGGCTTGGCCTGAAGAAAATAATAGATTTTATTTTAGGCTTATGCGTAAACGATATGAAAAAAAAAATCAACAGTCTTTCCTTCAAAATTGGAGCCATCATCATCCTGGTGGAGATGATCGTACAAACAGTATTGGGAATCATCTACATCAACCGTTTTTTTGATGAGGTTGATTTACGGATTGATGCCCAAGCTCAACTCCCCGGTGTGCTGATGAATGCCGGATTACTGAGTTTTGACTCGGTATCTGATTCAGTCACGATGCGGGAGCTGGTCGGCGATGAGTTGATCTCTGGGATGGTGGTCGGCGTGAACGGCAATGTTTTTTACGCCCTCGACCCTACTCTGCTTGGAATGGATATCAGCAATGTCCCCGATGTAGACATTGCCCTGTTCAATATCAACAATTCTCAAAATGTAGTGATCCGAGAATTAGAAAAAGTGATCGCTATTTCTCCAATTTATGCAGCCGACCAGCGTACGCCGCGCTTCTTTGTATATACAGAAGTCAGCAATCTTGGAGCCACTGCCGAGAAAACTGAACTAACGCGCCTATTCATTTTCGGTTCGCTCATAACGATGTTGATAACATCGTTGGTGATTATCATCTCTTTTAACTGGATGATAATAAATCCTATTGGCGATCTTGCAGAAATTCTCAAACGCGTTAGGGATGGAAATTTATCCACTCGAGTTCAGGAAACCAAATCACAGGACGAGATAGGTTTCTTACAGCGTGGGACAAATGAAATGATTGAAGCCCGCGAGGGTGCAGTAGCCAAAATTATCCATCTCACCCGCATCCTGCGTGCCATTCGTAATGTCAATCAGCTTATTACACAAGAGAGAGATCTCGACCGCCTACTTGAAAGAGCCTGTCAGCACCTTATCGAAGTAGATAGCTATATAGCCTCCTGGATTTTGTTGGTCAACAAAGAAAATACCCCTATCAAATTCGTCCACAGAGATATGCGGGGCAATACTTTATCTCTGACAGACTTGCTTGAAAGATGTGATCTGACGCCCTGTTCCCATACCACCCTCGCTCAGAAAGGTATGCAACATATTACGAATACCTCAGACCTTTGTATGGATTGTTTTTTATCGGACAGCAGTAAACCTTATAATACGCTTGCCATCAGGCTGGAGTTCAACGGAATAATTTATGGCATGCTCAACATTACCATGCTAACAAAATCTACCATCGATTCAGAAGAAGTATCTCTATTTGAAGAGCTTGCTGGAGATATATCATTTGCACTTTACAGCCTTGAGTTGGAGGAAAAACGTATCAAAGCTGAGGAAGAGTTGCGGGAGAGCGAAAAGAAATATCGTAGTCTCTTTGCTCAAATTGCAGATCCAATTTTTATCTTCGATAAAGAGAAATACTATTTTTTAGACTGCAATCAATCTGCGTTGAACCGTTATGGATACACTCTAGAAGAATTACGCCAGATGACACCACAAGACCTTCATCCCCAAGAAGATTTATTAGAAGTCGAAAAAAACATAAATGATGAAGATAACACCTTAGAACACAGCTACCTTCACGTTACAAAAGGAGGAGAACCTATCCGAGTTGAAGTTAACACAGCTCCCATCGAATATGAGGGACAAGTGGCATGGATAAGCATTGTGCGTGACATCACCGAGCGAGTGCGGGCTCAGGAGGAAAAACAACAAATGGAAGTGCATCTGCGCCATGGACAGAAACTCGAATCAATTGGCACACTGGCTGGTGGTGTAGCTCATGAAATCAATAACCCTATCATGGGCATCATGAACTATGCTCAGTTGATTGGTGAACGTCTGGAGCCAAGCCAAAAGCAATTAAGCGAGTTTTCCTCTGAAATAATTCATGAAACCAAACGTGTAGCAGAGATCGTGCACAACTTGCTGACCTTTGCCCGCCAGGAAAAGCAATCCCACAGCCCAGCTCAAATGGTTGACATCATGAACGGCACACTCACTCTGATCCGTACAATTATCAAGCGGGATCAAATCACATTAGAGGTAAATGTCCCCAATGACCTCCCTAAGATCAAATGTCGCAGCCAGCAAATTCAACAGGTGCTGATGAACTTGCTAACCAACGCCCGAGATACCCTCAATGAGCGTTATCCTGAATATAACCCAGACAAGATCATCAATATAAGTGTGAAACTATTTGAAAAAGAAGGTCGAAGATGGCTACGCACAACCGTTGAAGATCACGGAGCGGGCATCCCAGTTGAAATTAGAGAACGAATTTTCGATCCTTTTTACACCACCAAAGATCGCACTACGGGTACAGGGCTGGGACTCTCAATCAGTCTTGGCATTGTTCAAGATCATCACGGCAAACTGACCTTTGAGAGCGAAGAAGGGAAAGGCACGCGTTTTTATCTTGATTTACCTGTGGACAATGGGTGGGAGTTGGAGAAGTAATTTGAGCAAAGCTGCTTTCAGTATACAAAACGTCGAGAAGATTATGTCATCGTTATGTGGCCAAATCGAGCGAAGGCAAAAGCACGTGTCACATTGAAAAGAGAAGATGGCTAGCAAGTTACATAAGGAGAAAAAAATGAAGAAAATATATGTAGTCAACATTTTATATATGCTTTTCATGCTGTTCTTAATGGGTTGTTCATCAGAACAACCCATTAAGATTGGATTTGTAGCTGGGTTAAGTGGCCGGATGTCAGAATTGGGAGTTTCGGAGAGAGCCGGAGCGTTACTTGCTGTGGAAGAAATCAATGCGTCCGGCGGCATAAATGGACGCCTTCTGGAACTCATCGTAAAAGATGATCAGAATGATCCTGAAGTTGCGCTGAGGGTTGACCAAGAATTGATAGATGAAGAGGTTGTTGCCATTATCGGACATGCCACAAGCACAATGAGCCTGGCAGTTATTCCCCTCATCAATCAACAAGAAATGCTTTTGATTGCTCCTACAGCAAGTACGCCCCGCTTGTCAGGGCTGGATGATTTTTTTATTCGAATTACACCCGTCAGCGATGCGGAAATGACGGCAATTGCCGAATTTGCAATGCACAATTTCAAACTGAACACCATGAGTGTCATCTATGATTTGGCTAATAAAGACTTAACCGAAACCAATCTCAATGACTTTCAATCTGCCTATGAATCATTGTCAGGAACAGTGGCTTCTACAATTACATTTACATCAGGCACAAATACCTCCTTTTCAACACTTGTCACGCCATTAAAAGACACAAAACCGGATGGAATTCTCATACTGGCCGGATCGATTGACGCCGCATTGATTTCTCAGCAGATCAGAAAATTGGATACAGATACCCCTATTTTTATGGCAGGATGGGCCACAACTACCGATTTGATTCAGCATGGCGGCCAAGCCGTTGAAGGCATTAATTTTGTCCAGGTAGTTGATATGAACAGCCAAGAGCCGGCCTTTGTGGCGTTTGCAGAAAAACTAGAGACCACATTTAATCTTGAGCCCAATTTTGGCGCAATCTATGCCTATCAGGCAGTCTATATGCTGTATACGGCCATGCAAAATACTACCGACTATGAAGCCGCAACTCTTAAACGCGCTATTATCGAGCAACAGATATTTCCTGGATTACAAAATGATTTGGTTATTGATGAGTTTGGGGATCCAACAGGAAACTTCAAACTATTTACGATTAAAGATGGGATATTCGTAAAGGAAGAGTAACTATGAAACCACGTTCTAGTCTCAGAAATATATTGACAATAAACTTTGTGTTGGTAACGATATTGCCGATTCTTGGGATTGGTTTACTCAGCTTGCAGATTATGACTGTCGGTTTGGAAAAGGAAATTTCGGAGAGAAACCTTCTGCTAGCCAACTCCATTTCCGGCGAGGTGGAGCGATTCTTGGATGAACCACTGCATATTTTGAAACACGTAGAAGATGTCATCGACACAAAGCAACTCATTACATCAGATCAAAGAAATGCCTATTTAGATTCAATTATTCAACATTACCAATTCTTTGACACAATCATGATCCTTGATCATACGGGAATAGTCAGGCATCTTGCTCCTTATTCAGAAGATTTGTTTCTGCTCGATATGTCAGGTCAGGATTTTTTTCGAGCCACCAGTGACCTTCGCGCGCCCTATTGGTCGTCAATCTTTATTTCCACGCGAAGTGGGGAACCGACCCTAACACTGAGTATTCCCTTTAAAAACGAAATGATTGTTGGCTATTTGAACCTGAGCGCCCTTAACGCCATCATTGCGGAAATTAAAATAGGGTCACAGGGGTATGCCCTGATTACGGATAACAAAGGCACTCTTATCGCACATCGCAGCGAATCTCTCGTTTCTCAACGGGAAAATATTGGCTTTCATTATGCAATTCAACAAGGCTTAAGCGGACAGGATGGCACCTTTGAGTATCAGGTGAATGGGATAAATCTGCTCGGTAGCGTGGTTCCTGTTTCCCGAACAGGCTGGCTGGTGGGAGTGACTCAACCGGTTGATGAATCATTTTCTTCAGTCATAAGAATGAGAAATATTATCGGGATCGGGGCATTGTCCGCTCTGGTGATTGCTATCATAATAGCCCTGTTCAGTTTGAAAAAAACCTTACAGCCGCTCTTACACCTAACTGAATACTCTCAAAAAATAGCTCATGGTGATTATCGTGCTGTTCCGCTAGAACAACATTACCAGGAAATCGATCAACTCACCGAGAGTTTTAACGTCATGAGGGAGGCAGTTAATTCCCGCGAAGAAGCACTGCGTCAAAGTGAGGAAGATTTCAGGTCTTTAGCTGAAAATAGCCAGGACTATATTATGCGATACGACGAAGAATGTAGACACTTATACGAAAACCCGGCTGCTTTACAGGTGTCTGGTTTAACCGAAGAGGATATCATTGGCAAAACCCACCTAGAGGCGGGTTTTGATGAAGATTTAAGTAATGACTGGGAGGAAAAGATCACCCATGTATTTAAGACAGGGGAATCAATCCAAACTATCTTTGATTGGGAAGGGTCCGAAGGGAAAGTTTATCTGGATTGGCGACTATTCCCAGAATTTGACCTGAGTGGTCGTGTAAAGACGGTTTTGGGCATTTCGAGAGACATCACCAAATTGGCAAAGGCAGAAGAGGCCATAAGACTCAACGAAGAGCGATTGAGACTGAGTACAGAGGCGGCTAATGTGGCGGTATGGGAATATGATATTGTTGCTGACCACATGGAGCACTCGTCAAATTACGACGATCTCTATGGCTTGGAAGTGCAAAAAGTATGGAATACCGGCACTTACTTAGATGCAACGCACTTAGATGACCGCCAAGCATCCGACCGTATTATCGAAGAAGTTTTTGCCCCAGGCGGTTCTAATTTTTACAGCTTTGATTATCGAATCATATGGCCAGATGAAAGCGTGCACTGGCTGATGATATCTGGCGAAGTAACTAAGCGAGACGACAATGGTAATGGGATATTAGTACGAGGTTGTTTAATTGACATAACCGATCGAAAAATGATGGAAGAAGAACTAAAAAAACAAAAGGACATGTTTGAGTTAGTCATCAATTTGATGCCAATAAGAATCTTTTGGAAAGATATAAATTCAGTCTATTTAGGCTGTAACTCTTCTTTTGCAAAAGCCGCAGGAGAGACAGAAACCGAAAATGTGATCGGTAAAAATGACTTTGAATTAATTTGGGGACAGGAAGCTGAAAAATATATTGAAGATGATCGCCAAGTCTTGAGAAGTGGAATGCCCAAATTAGGGTATGAAGAGGACTACACAACCCCAGACGGTAAATTTTTTTGGTGGCGTACCAATAAAATGCCATTAAAAGATAATGAGGGCAATATCTTTGGGATACTGGCCACAGCTGAAGATATCACCGAACGTAAGTCGGCAGAGGAAGCCTTGAAAAAAAGCGAAGAAAATTTCCGTAATATCTTTGAGCAATCTCCCCTTGCCATTCAAATCTACGACAAAGATGGTAAATTGTTTGATGCCAACGAGCAAACCTTAACTTTGTTCGGAATCGATGATAAGAGTCACGTGCTTGGGTTTAATATGTGGGCTGACCCAAATATGCCAGCAGAAAATGCGGAAATTTTAAAAAATGGGGAGGCTGTCTTTATACCCACTAACTTAGACTTTGATACTGTAAAAAAGACGGGCTTATTCCCCTCAAAGAGATCTGGAATTATCTATTTGGACATGTACGTTTGCCCGTTAATAGGTGATAGAGAACTTATAGGATATCTTGTGCAGATTATTGAAGTGACCGAGCGTGTACGGGCGGAAAAAGAAAAACACCAGATGGAGGTCCATCTTCGTCATAGACAAAAACTTGAATCAATTGGGACGCTAGCAGGTGGTGTCGCTCATGAGATTAATAATCCAATTATGGGCATCATGAACTATGCCCAATTAATCTATGACCGAATTGACCCAACAGAGAGTCGCCTGCGCGAGTTTTCTGCTGGTATCATCGAGGAAAGCGAGCGCGTAGCAGAAATTGTGCGCAATCTACTCACCTTTGCTCGGCAGGAAAAACATTTCCATAGTCTTGCCAAAATGACCGATATTGTAGACAACACTCTCTCGTTGATTCAAACAATCATTAAACGTGATCAAATCATATTGGAAATCAATATACCAGATGCTCTCCCTAAATTTAGGTGTCGTAGTCAGCAGATCCAACAGGTGCTGATAAACCTGATCACCAACGCCCGTGATGCTCTCAATGAGCGTTACCCGGAATATGACCCAGATAAGATTATTAATATAAGTGTGAAGCTATTTGAGAAAGAAGGACACAGATGGCTACGCACAACCGTTGAAGATTCTGGCGCGGGCATCCCAGTTGAAATTAGAGAACGAATTTTCGATCCTTTTTACACCACCAAAGATCGCGCTACAGGTACAGGGCTAGGTCTCTCAATCAGTCTTGGCATTATTCAAGATCATCACGGCAATCTGACCTTTGAGAGCGAAGAAGGGAAAGGCACGCGTTTTTATCTTGATTTACCTGTGGACAATGGCTGGAAGTTACCAGAAATAGAAAATAAATTATGAAAAAGAAAACTCTTGAACTATTTGATTTTGAAAAAATCAACCTGCTTTTGAAAGGTTTTAATAAATCAACCGGATTTGTAACCGCGATCCTGGACCTTGAGGGCAAGGTGTTGTCGCAATCTGGCTGGAGAGAAATCTGCACTTGTTTTCATCGGGTACATCCCGAAACATCAAAAAGGTGTACTGAAAGTGACACAAAATTAGCAGGCCAAATGGAAGCTGGCGAAAAATATCATTTCTATAAATGCTTAAATGGATTAGTCGATGTTGCCGTTCCCATAATAATAAATAATGAACATGTCGCCAATTTATTTACGGGACAGTTCTTTTTTAAAAAGCCTGACCGCAATTTTTTCATCAAACAAGCTGAAAATTTTGGCTTTGACAAAAAGAAATACCTTGATGCCCTCGATCAGGTTCCTATTGTGTCTGAGGAGAAAGTTAAAGATGTGATGGGTTTTCTGCTTACTATGACATTGCAGATAAGCGCAATGGCTATGCAAAAAACTGAGCAAGAAAAAATGATTGATAACCTTAAGGCAAACGAAAAAAAGCTAAAAACAGTCAATCAGCAACTTTTTACTAGTGAAAAAAAATATAGAAATTTGATCGAAAACATGCAAGACATGGTCTTTAGGTATGAACTGCTCCCGCAACGCAAATTCACATACGTATCTCCTAATTCAACAAATTTTATCGGCTATACGCCGCAGGAACATTATGACGATCCACAGCTTGGAATAAAAATAGCACACCCAGATGACAGGCATATCTTAGAAGAGTATTTTTCCAAAGAGCTCCTCAGAGAAGATACTGTTGTTTTTAGATGGATTAAAAAAGATGGAAGAGTCATTTGGGCAGAACAACGATACACTCCAACCTACGATGATGAAGGACAGCTTATTGCCGTTGAAGGGATTTCAAGGAATATTACTAAGAGTATAAACGCAAAAAACAAATTAGAAGAAAGCGAAAAGAAATATAAATTGCTTGCCGAAAATACCATTGCTACAATTTGGGTAATGGATCCGCAGGGAAATTTCACTTATTACAGTCCCTCTGTTATGAAACTCAGAGGATATACACCTGAAGAAGCTGAAAATCTCTCTTTAGAAGAAATAATGACGCCTAAATCACATTCTTTGGTTCAAAGCCTTTTTAAAAAAGAAAACAATAAACCAATGGCAGAGCGTTGGCCAATGCAGACAATTGAGCTGGAGATGTACAAGAAAGACGGTTCAATTGTTTTTGTTGAAACATCTCTTAAAGGTGTTCGAGATATTAATGAAAATATAAGTGCCATTCAAGGTGGAACAATTGATATCACCGAGCGCAAAAAGGCAGAAGAAGAACTTAACAGAAACCTGGAAGTTCTTACACAAGGTGAGGATATAGCGAATCTAGGGTATTTTGAACGAGACTGGAAAAGCGGCAAAGGATTTTGGTCAAAGGGTTTTTATCGGTTATTGGATGAAAATTCTGAAACCGTTGACTGCATGCATGAAGAATTTACGAAATATATCCATCCCAAAGACCGTCAGAGAGTGGCGCAACATATACAGTCTACTTTTAAAAATAAGACCAACATGAATGTTCAATTCCGTTTAATACAAACTAATGGGAATACTATTCATATTCACGGAATCGGCAAAAATTTCTTTGATGAGTTTGGGAAAGCGCATAAAACAATTGGAACTTTTCTAGATATTACAGAACGCATAAAAACAGAAAAAAGGTTAAAGGAAGGTGAAGAAAAATATCGAGTGTTGGCTGAAAATGCAAAACATCTAATAATTACCCATAATTTTAACGGAAAAATAACTTATGCCAATGACTATGCCTTAGCATATATCAACTTACCCAAAGAGCAAGTAATTGGTTCTGATATAGCCCAATTTATATTGGGGAAAAAAGAGAAAAAGCAATTAGCACAACGGGTTAAAGAGTTCCAAGCTAATAAAGATATCATTCATAAATATGAATTGGATATTATATTGCCTCGAAACAAAAAACGTATATTGGAACTATATGGTAATCCGATTAAATTGAATAATAAAAATGACTCGGTATTAGTAATTGGCTATGATATTACAGAACGTAAACTTGCCGAAAAAGAACTAAAAGAAAGCGAAGAGAAATATCGTCTTCTGGCTGAGAATTCAAGTGACTGCATCTGGGCAATGGATAAGCAACTCAACTTCACTTATCTTAGTCCAGCACTAGAACGCATAACCGGATTCAAACCAGAAGAATGGGAAGGCACTTCTCTTGGCACTCATTTTACTAAAGAAGAATACCTTAGGGTGAGTGCAATTGCCAACAAACATATTAAAAATGTTAAAACCCATAACCCATTAAGCTTTGAAAGCAAAATGCTCAATAAAGCCGACGAACAAATCGATGTTGAAATAAGAAGTACCGTATTGCTAGATAAAAAAGGTGGTTTTCTTGGCATGCAAGGTATCACAAGTGACATCTCCAAGCGTAAGCAAGCAGAGGCAGAAAAAATGGAGCTTGAAGCCCATCTCCGCCAGGAGCAGAAACTAGCCTCCATCGGCACCTTAGCCGGAGGCGTGGCTCATGAGATCAATAATCCGCTCACTGGTATTATGAACTATGCCCAGCTCATTCATGAGCGCATTGACCCAGCAGAAAATCGTCTACGCGAGTTTTCTAAAGAAATCATCTTTGAAAGTGAGCGTGTGGCAGAGATCGTTCGTAACCTGCTCACCTTTTCTCGACAGGAAAATGAATCCCATAGCCCAACGAGGATCGTTGATGTTTTAGACGGAACACTTTCTCTTATCCGTACGGTCATTAAACGGGATCAAATCAAATTAGAGGTAGATGTGCCGGATGATTTGCCGACAATCAAGTGTCGCAGTCAACAGATACAGCAGGTAATTATGAATCTGCTCACTAACGCCCGCGATGCGCTGAACATACGCTACCCTGAATACGACCCTGAAAAGATCATTTCTGTGAGAGCAAGTCTCTTTGAAAAAGAAGGGCGAAGATGGGTGCGGACAACCATCGAAGATCGTGGGGCGGGCATCCCGATTGAGATTAGAGAGCGCATCTTCGATCCATTCTATACTACCAAAGACCGTGCCACAGGCACGGGGTTAGGGCTCTCAATCAGTCTTGGAATCGTCCAAGATCATCACGGAAAACTGACCTTTGAGAGTGAAGAAAATAAATTTACACGTTTTTATCTCGACTTGCCTGTGGTCAATGATTGGGAAACAGAAGAGAAAGTTGAATGAACAAAAAAGAGGCGAGGATGAACGGTTTTTACTTTTATAACTTATACGGAGAAAGCACCATGAAGAAAATGATAGTTATTGTCATTATGCTAGGAACATTCCTGTCAACAGGCATAGTGGGATGCAGTTCCACAGAAGAGCCAGCAGAACCAATTATTTTTTCCGTTTTATATAATGAAGAGGAAAATACTCCTTTTCAAACAGAGTGGCTAATTCTCGAAGAATACGAAAATCGCCAGAATGTTATCCTGAACGTTCATCTTAGGGATGATGCCGACTATGGAACGGCTATAACCCAAACATTCGAATCAGGAAATATTCCGGATATTGTTTTAAAAGTGTGGCCAGACACCATCAAAAATTATGCCTCCGCTGGAACTTTGTTAGCTTTTAGCGATTACGAAAGCCTCATGCCGAATTTTATGGACTATATAAAGAAGCATAATCTAGAAAGCGAATTGGATAAACTGAGATTAGCCAACGGAAAGTATTATATTCTTCCCGGCTATCAAAGAGAAAATCAGGTCCAACAATGGGTTTACCGGCGAGATATTTTCAAAAAAAACGGTCTGGAAATCCCAAATACTTATGATGAACTGTTTGATGCCTTAGTGTATTTAAAAGAAATTTATCCTGACACAACGCCCATCACCGCTTCTTGGGGAGGAGCACATTTATTCTCCATGATGGGATCAGGTTACGACATCCCGGCAGGGTGGGATGGTACCAGATCTTATAATGAGGCAGAAAATCGTTGGCAATTTGCTCCTGCAACTGAAAACTATAAAGAGCTTTATCGCTTTCTAAATCGTTGTTATCAGGCAGAAATTCTCGACCCAGACATTTTCACACAAAACAATGAAGATTATTATAATAAGATTCAAGATGGCAGAGCTTTAGTTACGGTTACGTGGATCACACCGGGTTTTGATGGTTGGAATGCAAAACTGGAAGAAAATGGTTTCCCTGATGGAGAGTGGGCTGCCCTCCCAGTGCCCGAAAGTACCATTGGTATTAGGGCACTGCCAGCAGTGGACCCATTCAAAAAAGGATTGGTCGTGCCTGCTCGGGTAATCAATGAACCCTATTTTGAAGACCTGCTCATTTTTTTAGATTGGGCAGTTTATTCTGAGGAAGGCAGAACCTTAACCACTTGGGGCATTGAGGGTACAACTTTTGAAAACACTCCCAATGGAAAAGCTTATCTTCCCAACATCAAAACGCCAAAAAACCCAGAAGGGATGCTTGACATAACGGCGGAATATGGTCTCAATACGCTCTTTAATCTGACTGAAAATGAAGAGTTCGAAGATTATAAAAAACCACCTGAAATAGTAGCCTTTCTGGATAGGTCCCTAAGTGCTGGCGAGACTGCAAAACTTGCCCCACAGCTTGAATTAGATTCTAATGCCATTGAAGCCATCCGCATTCTTGATGAAAAAATCGCCCCTTATACAGCTGAAACAGGTCAATTATTTATTATAGGTGAACTCAGCATTGATGAAGATTGGGACGGCTATATATCGGAGCTAGAGAAAAAAGGATACAAAACCTTGGAAGAAATCTGGAATGCTTCCTGGGAAGAATAAAATAACTGAAACAGTCAGAAGGAAAAGCTATTGATAGAAAACATCAAAAACAAGTTTGTTAAATCAAGTAAGAAATTCTTCTCTGCACGCGCTTTTCTAATTCTACTTGGCTTTTCTTTGGTCGCTGTCTCTGTTTTTTTGTGGAGAACACAAGCATCAAGAAACCTAGCTCAAATTATTTCAAGCACAGAATCGAAAGCAAGACATTACGCCAGTGAAACAGAAATTAGATATAACAGCATCCATCAAGCACTTGAGCGATTGGTATCACGAGGTGCGCCTCGTAATGAAAAAGACATTGACGAATGGGCAAAAGATGCAGCATTTTATATTGACGCATTTACAGGGATAAAAAGTATTGCCTGGGTTGATGAAACCTATCATATTCGGCAGATTGTGCCACTTCAAGATAATCTGCCCTATATAAATCAAAGTGCTAGTGAAATTAACGGGGATTCATCAGATGTTAATTTATGGGTTCCTGTCTATGACGGTGAAGAATTTACGGGCTATGTCATTGGGACAATCGATATTGATGCATTTATTTCACCTGTGCTGAATGAAACAAATGATGATTATATGCTCCAACTTTCAGATGAAGGGACCGTAATTTTCAAAAGCGCCAACTGGAAACCCCCTCAAGAAGGGTTTGCTACCAGTAAAATAATAACTTTTGAAAACACAACCGTTCTTGATTTAACTTTTGCGCCTACAGAGGAATTCCTTGATACTGAAATTGGGGACACAAAAAAAACGCTCACCTTTGGCTTACTATTTTCTTTCATCACGATTTCAGCAGTCTATTTTGCTCAAAAATATAACGTAGCAGCCGCAATAAGTGAAACGCACTACCGCGATCTATTTGATGCCTCTCAAGATGCCATTTTTATTATCAACCTAAAAGGTGAATATCAAGACGCAAATCCAGCTGCTCTTGAAATGATTGGCTACTCACTGACAGAGATTCATCAAATGAGGGTTAGCGACCTAAGGTTTCAAGCTGAAAAACTACCCAGCGATGAGCAATTGCAAATGTGGGCAAAGGATAGTGTGCGAGAAATGCCCCTGCGCCACAAAAATGGTCAAGCAATTCTTGTGGAATTGGCAATATCTCCAATCAAAGAAGAAGGAATTCAAAAAAGTGTATTGGGGATTGCCCGCGATATCACCGAGCGGGTGCGGGCGGAGGAGGCACTGCAGGAGAGCGAGAAGCGGCTGCGCCTGTTGGTTCAGAATATTCCCATTATGATAGACGCTATCAATGCCGAAGGGAATTTTGTCCTGTGGAATCAGGAGTGTGAGCTAGTGACCGGTTACAGCGCAGAAGAAATCATCGAAAACCCAAAGGCTATGAAATTTCTGTATCCAAATATAGAAACCCTTAATCAGGTGAAGACAGAAATTTCTGAACATACTGTCGATTATAGAGATCATATATGGGATATCAAGCACAAGGATGGAAGTACAAGAACGGTGTCTTGGGCAAATATATCGAAACAGGTTTCCATTCCTGGCTGGGAGCAGTGGGCTATTGGAACAGACGTTACTGACCGTGTGAAGGCAGAAAAAGAACGAATAAGTCTCGAAACCCAACTCCGCCAGCATCAGAAACTCGAAGCTATTGGAACCTTAGCCAGCGGTGTTGCCCACGAGATTAACAACCCGCTTACTGGCATCATGAATTATGCTCAATTGATTTATGACCGTATCGACCCGGCAGAGGACCGATTATGCGAGTTTTCCGCTGGAATCATCGATGAAACCGAACGAGTAGCTGAGATCGTTCGTAACCTGCTCACCTTTTCACGGCAGGATAGGCAAATCCACAGACCAGCCAGAATCGATGATATCTTAGACAAAACACTTTCTCTTATCCGCACGATCATTAAACGGGACCAAATCACATTGGAGGTCGATGTGCCCGACAATCTGCCCACAATCAAGTGCCGCAGCCAGCAAATCCAACAGGTAATAATGAATCTGCTCACCAATGCCCGTGACGCGCTGAACGAACGCTATCCAGAATATGATCCAAATAAAATTTGTACGCTAACGGTGCGCCCTTTCGAAAAAGACGGGCAACACTGGTTGCGTACCACAATCGAAGATCGTGGGATGGGCATCCCGGCTAAAATCAGAGAGCGGATTTTCGATCCCTTTTACACCAGCAAAGACCGCACCAGAGGCACCGGGTTAGGGCTTTCAATCAGCCTTGGCATTGTTCAGGATCATCATGGGAAACTCACCTTTGAGAGTGAAAAAAATCAATTCACACGCTTTCATCTCGACTTACCCATAGATAAGGGCTCGGACGTAGAAGGATAAGGATAAAATGACCTTGATTATTAGTGATAATAACGTAGCAATACACAAACATTTTTTTCAGATAAAAGGATTTAAGCATGCGCTACGCAATTAGACTAGGATTAAATATTTTCATATTAGGCCTAATAATACTTTCCGTTACTATGTTTACGGTTTATGTTGGCAATAAAAACACAACTATAAATAGCGAACTCCAACACACGATAGCTCTTTCAACTGAAGCTTCTATAAATATAGAACAGTTGCTATTGGAAAAAGTTAAAACCACCCAAACACTTTCTATCACGCCCACCCTAAAAGCGGCTTTGGAAGAAAGCAATCGCTCTTACAGCCAATTATCTGAAATAAGAAGGAATGAAAAAATTCAACTCCAAAATGAAGAATGGCAAGCAAGCAATGACGAAAATAATGCATTCATTCTTGAATTCACAGATAATGATACCGCGCGTTTTCTAAAAGAACAGCAAAATAATTTAGAGGGAGAATATGGCGAAATTTTCCTAACCAATAAATACGGTGCTCTTGTTGCATCCACAGCCAAGCTCACTACCTTTGCTCACCATGATAAATATTGGTGGCAAGGAGCTTTTAATAATGGTGAAGGAGCTGTATTTTTTGATGACCGTGGTTATGATGACAGTGTTGGTGGATATGTATTAGGTTTGGTTGTCCCTATTAAACAGGGAGATGAAATAATTGGTATTTTAAAAGTGAATCTAAACATACTAGGAGCTATAAGCCAATTGATATTAAGCTCCCAAAATGAATACGTAGGAGATTTCAAACTGGTTCGCAGTGGTGGAGAAATTATCTTTGAGGAAAATTCCGAACCCCTGAAAAACCGAGTCCCCGATGTAATATCTGAGAAATTAGAACTTGGGAATAATCAGTCTTTCGTATTTGATGATTCAGAAAAGAAATGGTTGATTGGTATGTCGGAAATCGGGATCACTTCGGGGATAAAAGGTTATGATTTTGGGGGAACATTTAAATCAATAGACCATCAAAAAGGTAATATTGGTGAATCTTGGTACATCATAAACTATCATTCAATGGAAAATGTTTTAAGTTCTCTAAAAGTCTCAACGCTAATGCTTTCCTATACTGGAATTCTACTCATATTTTTCCTGGCTTTTACAGCATTCTTCCTTGGCAATCAAACAGTGAAACCCTTGATACAATTAATTGAACAAAGTGAGGAAGTTGCCAAAGGGGATTTAAGCTCTCGGATTACTACTTCACGAAAAGATGAAATCGGACATTTGGGGAATGCCTTCAACGCTATGGCAAAAGGACTTGAAAAGACAACAACATCCATTGAGAAGCTTGAAGCAGAAATCACCAAGCGGGCACGGGTGCAGAAAGAGTTGCAGAAAGAGCGGGATTTCGCAGAGAATTTGCTCAACACAGCCCAAATCATTATATTGGTGCTGGATGTGGAGGGTAGGATTGTGCGTTTCAATTCTTATATGGAGTCTCTCTCTGGATACTCCTTAGCCGAAGTTCAGGGTCAGTCCTGGTTTAGCGTTTTTTTGCCCGAGCAAGATAATTTAAAGCTTCGCGCCTTGTTCAAAAATGCTATAGGGGATGCCCCAACAAAGAACAATACTAGCCCGATTACGACAAAGGATGGACACGAACGTCAAATTGAGTGGAGTGACAGCACACTCCGAGACGCAAAGGGAAGTATTACAGGGTTACTTTCCGTTGGCTTAGATATCACCGAGCGTAAACAAGCAGAAGAAGACAAACAAGAATTTGAAGCCCACCTCCGCCAGCATCAGAAACTCGAAGCGATTGGAACCTTAGCCAGCGGTGTTGCCCACGAGATCAACAACCCCATAATGGGCATCATGAACTATGCTCAACTGATCCATGACCGCATTGACCCGGGCGAGAGTCGCCTGCGCGAGTTTTCCGCTGGAATCATTAAAGAAACCAAGCGCGTAGCAAAAATCGTGCATAATCTGCTCACCTTTTCCCGACAGGAAAAGCAATCCCATAGCGCAGCCAGAATGACCGATATAATGAACGACACACTTTTGTTGATTCGCACAGTCATTAAACAGGACCAAATCACATTGGAGGTCGATGTGCCCGAAAATCTGCCCAAAATCCAGTGTCGCAACCAGCAAATCCAACAGGTAATAATGAATTTGCTCACCAATGCCCGTGACGCACTGAACGAACACTATCCGGAATATGATCCTAATAAAATTTGTACGGTAACGGTGCGCCCTTTCGAAAAAGACGGACAGCATTGGTTGCGTACAACCATAGAAGATCGTGGGGCGGGCATTCCTGTTGAAATAAGAGAGCGGATTTTCGATCCCTTCTATACCACCAAAGACCGCACCACAGGCACCGGGTTAGGGCTTTCAATCAGCCTCGGCATTGTTCAGGATCATCATGGGAAACTCACCTTTGAGAGTGAAGAAAATCAATTCACTCGCTTTTATCTGGACTTGCCGATAGATAAGGGCTGAAATGTGGAATAATATATTGCGGTTATACATTGACTATGAAATACCAAAAACTGGCAACTGAAAAAGGATTCAAAATATGGCACATATATTGATTGTTGACGACGAACTTAGCATTCGCATCACCTTGAGTGAATTCCTCAGAAATGACAATTATGAAGTTGAGGTAGCCGAAGATGCCGACCAGGCAATGAAGATGCTTGCAACGGAGGATTTCGACGTGGTAGTGACAGACATCGTCATGCCGCGTATAACGGGGGTTAAATTGCTCGAAGCCATCCGGGAGAGCGCACCGCGCGTGCAAGTGATCTTGATGACGGGAGAACCGACAGTTGAAACCGCCTCGAAAGCGGTGCGTGCCGATGCTTTCGACTACCTGACCAAGCTCATCAGCAAGGGGAAACTCATCAGAACAGTCGCCAACGCGGCAAAAGTCAAAACTCTTGATGACGAACGCCGCCGCTTAGCAGAGGAAAATCTGCGCTATCAGAAAAATCTGGAACAGCTTGTTGACGAGCGTACTCAGGCATTGCGGGAAAGCGAAGAAAGATTAAGCGAGTTCATAGAGTCAGCAACCGACTCTTTCACCCTTTGGGATGCTGAATTCAACCTGATAGAGATCAATCCGGTGAGCTTAGGGTTATTGGCGGTTAATAGAGAAGACGTGTTGGGAAAAAACATGCTGGAACTCTCGCCCAATATCAAGAAGACAAATAGATATGACGCGTATATAAAGGTCCTTGAGACAGGAAAGCCCCTTATCATAGAAGAGAGGGTTCCTCATCCCAAATCAGGAGATGATATATACCTAACGTGGAAGGTTTTTAAAGTGGGTAGCGGGCTTGGCATGATTGCCTCCGATGTCACCGAGCGCAAAAAAGCACAAAAAAATATCGCCCAACTTAGCCGCATCTTCGAAGACTCACTTAATGAAATCTTCTTATTCAAAGCAGATACTTTGAAATTCATTCAAGTAAATGATGCTGCTCAACAGAATTTAGGATATACGATGGAGGAATTCCGACACCTAACCCCTCTTGATATTAAGCCCCAATTTACAGACGAATCCTTTGCAACCCTTGTAGCATCTTTGCTTAATAGAGAAAAAGAAAAAATTATTTTTGAGACCCTCTACCAACGAAAAGATGGATCACTTTATGATGTGGAAGTGCATTTACAGCTTCTGGAGCACGAAGAGGAAACTCTATTTGCCGCTATTGTTTTGGACATCACCAAGCGCGTCCAGGCGGCTAAAGCACTACAGCGTAAACATAGCGAACTGACCCTCTACAACAGAATCATTGCCACCACGAGTACAAGTCTCAACAGAGAAGATGTACTGGAAACTATCTGCCGTGCGCTGGCTCTAGCTTTAGATGTGCCACAAGCCGCCGCAGCCTTACTGAACAAAACGCACACTAGCTCTGTTGTTGTAGCAGAATATCTAGCCGAAGGTTGTTTCAGTGCGATAGATATAGTGATGCCTGTTGAGGGCAATCCTATTCTGCAATATATTATAGAACACAAAGTCCCTTTGGCTATAACCGATATCCAGAATGATTCGCGTTTCTCATTCTTTTATGAGGCTTTTCGGCAACGGGGCACTGTTTCGATGCTAATTCTACCCTTAATAGAGCGTGGTGAGGTGGTGGGTACTCTAGGGTTAGATGCGATAGAGAAACGTGAATTCAGCGAGGAGGAGGTAGCCTTAGCCGTCAATGCTGTTGCCGCCGCTACACAATCACTTGAAAATGCTCGCCTTTATCAAACCATAGAATATGAATTAAGTGAACGAAAACAGATGCAAGAAAAAATTCGCTTAGTAAGAGAAAATCAAAGAATCTTATTAGATCATATCCAAATACAAGTCTGGTACCTTAAAGACGAATGTACTTACGGCGTAGTAAATCGGACACATGCCGATTTTTGTGGTATAGCAGTTGAAAAGTTAGCTCATAGCAATATCTTTACTCTTTTTCCTAAAGAGGCTGCAAAAACAAAGGTAAAAAATAACCGCAAGGTTTTCCAAACTCGTCAGAAACATAAAAGTGAAATCTGGGTCCCGAATACTTCTGGCGAACAACGCTTGCTTTCTATTTTAAAAACACCCGAGTTAGATCAAGAAGGCAATGTTAAATTTGTGGTCTGTTCTGCAGAGGATATCACCGAACGTAAAAAAGCTGAAAACAATATCCAACGCCATTTATCAGAGTTAGAAGTTCTTTATGAAAATGGCCTTGCAATTAGCGGTTTATTAGAGCAAAAAGAAATAGCACAAAAAGTCATTGAAGTCCTTGAAAAAAAACTAAAATGGCATCACGTTGCCATTCGTTTATACCATTCAAAAAGTGATCAAGTAGAACTGCTGGGGTTCAATATGATTGGTATTAAGAAAACAGAAAATCAAGAGCAAATAGCTCATCTAAATAAAATGATTTCCTCCTCTAAACAAGGATTGAGCGGTTGGGTGATTAAGCATAAAAAAAGTCTTTGTATTAGCGATTTATCTAAAGATAAGCGTTATATAGCCTCTTATGCAGATATAAAATCAGGTCTCTACGCACCAATGATGGTGGGCGATGAAGCAATAGGCTCAATTGCAGTAGAAAGTAAAAAGAAAAATGCTTTTTCTACTAATGATAAACGCCTGCTATTTACTCTAGCAAACCAAGCGGCTATTTCTCTTGAAAACGCAAAACTCTATCTTGAAATTCAACAGGAGCTAAACGAACGTCTACTGGCTGAAAAGAATTTGAGCAAACTTAACCTCGAATTAGAAGAACGCGTTCTTCTTCGTACCGATGAGATAGAATCAGCCCGCCGAAGACTGGAGCTGGCAACCTCAGCGGCAGGCTTTGGTATCTGGGAAAGCATGGAAAACACAGATACTCAGTTTTGGGATAAACAAATGTACGAAATTTATGGGACATCTCCCAATAAATACCAACCTTCTTTTTCTAATTGGCTCAAATTTCTCTCCCCTGAAGACAGAGAGAAGATAATAAAAAATCGTACACAGCTTTTTCAAAATGAAATTCCCTATGAAATGAAAATAGAATACGGCATCACCAGAGCAGATAATTCCTCCCGCCAGATTGCAACACACGCAATCATGCTTTTTGATGAAAAAGAACAGTGCAAGAAGCTAGTTGGTATAGATATGGATATTACTGCCGCCAAAGAAGCCGAAAAAATCCTGCATTTGGCAAATACAAAGTTGGCGCACGCCTTACGTATAAAAGACGAATTTCTCGCCAATATGAGCCACGAACTCCGCACTCCACTAAACGCCATTATGGGATTATCTGAAAGTCTAATAGAAGAAACAGCAGGACCCATTAATAAAAAACAAGGCAAATATCTAAAAACCGTCAACGAGAGCGGGCATCACCTGCTCTCGCTTATTAATGATATTCTTGATCTTGCTAAAATAGAATCAGGAGAAGTTTTATTACATATAGAAAAAGTAAGCCTTCAGAAAATATGTGAAGCCAGCATAAGAATGCTTAAACAACAATCGCAAAAGAAAAACCAAAAGATAATTTACGAATTTGATGAAAATATTAACAATATCTGGGCAGACGAACGCCGCCTAAAACAGATAATAGTTAATTTATTAAGCAATGCTATTAAATTCACTCCCCAAGGCGGCAATTTAGGCGTAAAAGTTGACGCAGAACACAAAAAAGATCTCATTCGAATCAAAATTTGGGATGAAGGCATAGGCATTGAAAAAAAAGACCAAGCACAGATATTCACTCCCTTTGTACAAATAGATTCTGGCTTAGCACGCAAAGAGGTTGGCACAGGCTTAGGACTAGCCCTCGTAAAACAATTAGTAGATTTACACAATGGCCATATAAGAATAGAAAGCACCCCAACACAAGGAAGTGCCTTCACCATCCATCTGCCATCAAAACGAGTAAAAGACACCGACAAACTCCCCTACCTTGCAAAGGACAATAAAGAAAAAGAAAAGCAAGTTTCGGGCATAGGTAAAAGCATATTACTTGTTGAAGATACAGAAGCACTTACCATGATGATTAAAGACTTTCTCGAAAAAAACAAATACCAAGTATTCTGTGCAAAAAACGGTATCGAAAGCATTTCAAAAAGCAAAAAACATCAACCTAACTTAATTCTCATGGATGTAATGATGCCTTTAATGGATGGATTTGAGGCAACAAAAAAAATAAAAGCTGAACCAGAACTCAAGAAAATCCCCATCATTGGCTTAACGGCCCTCGCCATGCCCGAAGATCACCAAAAATGTCTCGAAGCAGGCATGGACGATTATATGAGCAAACCCGTTATTCTCGATGAACTTCTCAGCATCATAGAAAAACATCTGTAACACAAAAATCACCGTACAAATTTAGGATGATAAAAAACCGCAACGCGCGTAACATCTACTTGAGTGCTCATCGTCAACAGGATCTCGACGTAAACATATATAGCGTAGAAACGTACGTCCCACATCCCCAGCTTGGGCGCAAGCACCAAGCCAAAAACGCGAGCGTCCCGCGTGCATCTCATCCCCATAATGCAAGGAGCTATCTTCCAAAAAGGAACAAGAACTATGAAAAGCACAATCCTAATAGTAGACGACGAGCCATCAGCAAGAGAAACCCTAATTTCCATGCTAGAGGGGCAAGGCTACCTACTAAAATCAGCATCAAATGGTAAAGAAGCACTAAAAATGGCACGCCACCTCTTACCTGATTTGATTTTATTAGATGTAATGATGCCAGAAATGGATGGCTTTGAAGTTTGTAAACGAATACGCACCATACCTAAATTAGCCGAAGTCCCTATTCTCATCCTTACCGCTTTAAATGAACCCATGTGGCTAGTTCAAGGCATAGAAGCGGGCGCAGATGACTTTTTGACCAAACCAATTAGTCGCCAAGAACTACTTGCCCGCGTACAAACAATTACCCGCTTAAACCGTTATAGAACACTTTTAACGCAACGCGAAGATTTGCGAAATATGGCAATGCAGGTTGTTTCTGCGCAAGAAGATGAAAGAAAACGTCTCTCACGCGAACTACACGATGATTTAGGGCAAGCCCTCACCATGCAACTGCTCACTTTACGTAACCTACAAGGTGCTTTTTCAACACCAAACTCTGCGCTATATGATAGGCTTGAAAAATTACACAAAGACACAAAAGAAATTTATACAAATATCCATCGGTTAGTAAAAGATTTACGCCCTCCTGCGTTAGAAACACTAAACTTAGAAACTGCTCTACAAAGCTACTGTACCGAATTTACACATAGCACTGGCTTAGAAATTATTTTTGAAGCCGATAATGACCTACCCGTTTTTTCAGACATTTACCAGATTACTCTTTATCGAGTTTTGCAAGAGAGCTTAACCAATATCATTAAGCATACGCAAGCAAAAAAAAGTTGGGTAGAATTGAGTATAGAGAAAGACAAGATAAATCTCACCATACAAGATAACGGAAAAGGCTTTGAATATGACCAAACACAAGAAAAAGGCATAGGCTTAAAAGGCATCAAAGAACGCCTAACACTCATAGGCGGAAAACTCTATATAAACTCTAGCGAGAATCAAGGCACCATCTTAGTAGCAGAACTCCTCCTGGAAGAAACTTTAACCACGAGAGAAAACTGATGATTAATGTGATAATAGCCGAAGACCACACGTTGGTAAGAGCGGGTATTCGCGCTTTACTTGAAAATACAAAAGATATTTATGTGCTTGGTGAAGCCAATAATGGGCAAGAAGCAATAAACTTACTTAGAAAACGTCAGCCCGATGTACTCATTATGGATATTATGATGCCCCGCCTAAATGGTATTCAAGCCGCCGAGAAGATTCATAACTTAAAGCTTACGACCAATATCCTTTTGCTCTCTATGTATTCAGACCCTAGCTTGGTGCATCAAGCATTTAAATATGGCATTAAGGGCTACTTGCTCAAATCATCAGTTAGCGATGAACTCATTAAAGCCGTTTATGCGCTTGCCCAAAATAAAAGCTATTTAAGCCAAGAAATTTCAGAAATTATGCTCGAAAATGTTTCAAATCCCCCTACAGATGGGTGGGATAGCACCCCCCTTTCACATCTTTCACCACGTGAAAAAGAAGTTTTACAACTCATAGCCGAAGAGCACACCAGTGCCGAAATTGCAGAAGAATTATTTATTAGCGAAAAAACAGTAGAAAAACACCGCTCAAGAATAATGAGAAAATTAGACGCCCGCAATTTGGCTGGGCTAGTTCGTATAGCGGTAAAATATAAATTAGTTGATTGATTATTTAGCCTTAAGATATCAGATATCGGTCATCAGCCCTAAGCTGTTGATTTTAGTCTAAAGTCTTAAGTCTTAAACAAGGAGCACTCAATGCAAAAAACAGTTTTAATTGTAGATGATGAATACGCAGGTCGCCAAACACTTGTATCGGTTCTAGAATCAGAAGGCTATCAATTAAAAACAGCCAAAAATGGTCATCAGGCACTAGAAAAAGCCGAAACACTCAAACCCGATTTGATTTTGCTAGACGTAATGATGCCCGATATTACTGGCTACCAAGTTTGCCAGCGTATTCGCCAAAATATAGATATCGCTGAAATACCCATCATTATTCTCACTGCATTAAACGATCATAAATCTATGCTACTAGCGCTAGAAGCTGGTGCAGATGATTTTCTCTCTAAACCCTTCGATAGGCATGAATTACGCGCTCGCATAGCTGGCATTATGCGCCTAAACCGCTACCAAAAATTACATGATGAACGCACCAATCTTGAACAAGCGCATGTCGAATTGCTCAATGCCTATGATGCCACCATTTTAGGCTGGTCTAAAGCTGTTACCTTAAGAGATCAAGAAACTGAAGAGCATAATCAACGCGTAGCAAAGACATCAGTGGCACTGGCAGAAAAAATGGGTTTACAAGGAAAAGATTTGCGCTATATAAAATGGGGAGCGTTATTACACGATATAGGCAAAATAGGCATATCAGATACCATTTTACTTAAAAACGGAAAACTAACACCCGAAGAATGGCATCTAATGCAAGAACATCCCCAACATGCCTATAATATGCTTAAAGATATAACCTATTTGCGCCCGTCCATCGATATTCCTTATTGCCATCACGAAAAATGGGATGGTTCAGGCTATCCACGTGGGCTAAAAGGCACAGAAATCCCTCTATCGGCACGAATATTCGCCCTTGCAGATGTCTGGGACGCGTTACTTTCAGACCGTCCTTACCGTAAGGCTTGGACGAGAGAAAAAACACTGGCTTATATCAAAGAAGAAACTGGGAAACATTTTGACCCAGATATTCTTAGCTACTTTTTAGCATTTGTTGAAAATAATTAATAATAGACATCTTGCATAAGTGCTCTAGCCGCCGTCCTCGGCGGCGTGTTTTAGAGAAGCCTGCGCCGAGGACGGCGCAGGGAGCGTAGAAAAAACAGACTTTTGCAAGAGGTCTAATAAAAAGAAACTCCTTTTTTCTGTGGAGCTATTATGAATAAAATAACGGTTTGGATTGAAAGCATTCCCACTACAAAACGATATACCTTATTTGGGTTATTTTTGGGGTTGTTTTTTCCTGTAGTAGGCACAACTCTTGAAGCGACCTTAAGCAAAACATCAATACGCCCGACTAATTTTTGGGCATTGCAATCTGCCAACCCCGTGCTTTGGGTTGTAGACACTGCGCCAATTATTATGGCACTCCTATTTAGAGCTATAGGAAGACGTGAAGAAAAACTAGAGAACACAAACCATTATTTAGAAGATAAAATCGCTGAGAGAACAGCCGATTTAGAAAAAAGTAACCAGAATTTAAAAAACGAAAATAGAGAACGCGAAAAAGCTGAAAAAGAAATTTTACGCCAAAAAAAATACTTTCAAGCCTTAATTGAAAACAGTCCCACCGCCGTTGTCTTATTGGATAACGAACAAAAAATAACACACTGTAATGCCGCCTTTGAAGACTTATATGGCTACACCTGTGCTGGCGTTAAAGGAAAAGATATAGATGAACTAATTACTACCGATGAAACAAAAAAAGAAGCTGAAACACTCACACAAGAAGTAGCCCAACAACGCGTCCATAAAATAGCAAAACGAAGACGAAAAGATGGCTCTATTATAAATGTAGAGTTATTTGGTGTTCCCGTATTTGTGGAAGAAAAGAGAGCTGGCTCTCTGGCTATATACCACGACGTATCTACTTTAGTTGAAGCCCGCCAATCTGCTGAGGAAGCAAATCGTTCTAAAAGCGAATTTCTAGCCAATATGAGCCACGAAATTCGTACCCCGATGAATGGTGTAATCGGCATGATTGATATCACACTAGATACAGATTTAAGTGATGAGCAAAAAGAATATCTCACTATAGCGCAACAGAGTGCTGAGGCTTTATTAACACTACTTAATGACATTCTTGATTACTCAAAAATTGAAGCAAAAAAACTAGACATTGAAATCATAGACTTCAATTTACGCAATACGGTTGAGGGGGTCGCATCTACTATTGCAAGTCGCGCCGAAGAAAAAGGCTTAGAGTTGATTTCTTTTATCCCGCCTCAATTACCCACACACCTACTTGGTGACCCCGGCAGATTGAGACAGGTTTTGATTAACCTTGTGGGCAATGCCATCAAATTTACCGAAAAAGGCGAAGTGATTATCTACATAAAAGCGATAGAAGAAAGTGAAAATGATGTGAAAATTCGCTTTTCTGTGCAAGACACAGGCATTGGAATTAAATCTGATCGCTTAGATGCTGTTTTTGAGCGTTTCACGCAAGCAGATGGCTCAACAACGCGCAAATTTGGTGGCACGGGTTTGGGCTTAGCAATTTCACAACACCTCATCGAAGCGATGGGTGGAGATTTAAGCGTAGAAAGCGAATATGGAAAAGGATCAACTTTCAGCTTCACGCTTGAGTTCAGTAAACAAGCCCAAAACAAGAACGAAACAAAAACTAAAGTAACCGACCTGCAGGGATTGAAAATCCTTATTATTGACGATAACGCGACGAATCGAATCATCCTAAAGAAAATGGTTTCAAGCTTTGGCGCAAGAGCTTATGCCGTTGAAGGTGGGCAAGAGGGACTCGATGCTCTTCAGGTTGCCAGAAAAGAAAGAGATTTGTACGATTTAGTTTTACTTGATATGCAAATGCCAGAAATGGATGGAGAGCAAACGGCACGAGCTATTTTCAGCGACCCTCGAAAGAAAAACTTAAGTGTCGTGGTGCTAACATCAATGGGACAACGTGGTGATGCAAAACGGCTTCAAGATTTAGGGTGTGCAGGATACTTGCTAAAACCCATAAAGCAAAAAATGCTTTTCACAGCATTGGTAAGGGTTATTAACGAAAAAAGAAATAACTTACCCAACAATGGCAGGCTCGTAACCCGCCATCTTATAAAAGAAGAAAAAACAAGAACACAATATATTTTATTGGCAGAAGACAACCCCATAAATCAAAAAGTTGCCTCAACATTGCTTGAAAATGAAGGGCATATCATAGACATTGTCGGCAATGGAGAAGAGGCTGTTCAAAAAAATAAGAAAAATGAATATAGCCTTATCCTAATGGATGTGCAAATGCCCATCTTAGATGGTTTTGAAGCCACTCGCCAAATTCGCACTTGGGAAGCAGGGAAAAAACATACCCCAATTATAGCTATGACCGCCCACGCCATGAAGGGAGATCGCGAACGTTGCCTTGAAGCAGGTATGGACGATTATCTCTCTAAGCCTATAGACAAACGTTCCCTATTCGCTATTATTCAAAGATGGAGTAAAGACATGCAGAAAACAGATGTGCCAACCTCACCTTTAGTAAATAAAAAACCCGCCCCCGCCGCGCAACCCCAAACTGGAGTGCCCACAAAAAACAGCCCTGCGGTAAATATAGAAGACGCCCTTCCACGCTTTGGCAACGATGTGGCATTCTTCAACGAAATGTGCGAAGATTTTCTAAAAAAACTCCCTGAACATATTGCAGAGATAAAAGAAGCCATTGCACATTCAGATACAGAAAAAATATATCGTGTTGCTCATAACCTCAAAGGCATGTCGTTAACATTCTCTGCCAATAAACTAGCCGAGTTAAGTACAACGTTAGAGGCAGAAGGTAAAAAAGGCAATCTAAACCAAGTAGATAATTTAATAAACGACATTGAAGAAGAATCCAAAAAAGTAAGTGAAGAATTATCAGAAAATCTCTAAATGCCACACCATATAACGCTCTAAAAGCAATATGCCAAACACTGAAAATCTCATACTTATCCAAAACAAAGGTAAATCGATGATTAAAATTTTAGTAATAGACGATGAAGAAATTTATCATAATATGATTATTCATGCGCTTAAGGAAAAAAACTATCGCATAGAAACCGCTTCTAGTGGAAGTGAAGGAATCCAAAAAGCTCATAGGCTAAAACCTGATTTAATCATTACTGATGTCATTATGCCCAATATGAATGGCTATGAAGTTACAACCACGCTTCGCAGAGAAAACAGTTTTGCGCAGACCCCTATATTAATTCTCACAGCACAAACTGATATGCAAGCAAAACTAGAAGCCTTCGAAGCCGGCGCAGACGATTACCTATCAAAACCATTTGAACCTAAAGAATTGATAGCCCGCATAGAGGTGTTATTGCGGCGCAATAAACGTGTAAAATCTACTCGCGTTAACGAAAAAGAAAAAGCACGCCTAATTGCAGTGCATAGCTTACGCGGCGGCACAGGATGCTCTAGCCTCGCAATTAACCTTTCTTTATCCATATATCGACTCTGGGAAAAACCAACCATCTTGCTCGATATGGCAATGACAGCCGGACAAGTTGCCCTCATGCTAAATGCCCCCCTCAAACGAACCTGGACAGACCTAGCCCGCTTTGATGCAGAAAGCATAGATATAGAAGCGGTCAATTCAACCATCAGTCAACACGAAAGCGGGCTTGATTTCATCCCTGCGCCAACCCTACCCTCTGAAGCCTCTCCGCTAGAAAAAGAAACCCTAAACGGCATCCTAAACATACTGCGTAAGGAATTCAGTTATATCATCTGTGACCTACCTCACGACTTTAGCCCAATGACACTCAGCGTACTCGATGAAGCCGATATAATCTTATTACTAGTCGCTCCAGAAATGGCATCTATCCGAGCCGCTTCTGCCGCGCTAGACACCTACAGGAAATTAGGCTATCCTCCAGAAAAAGTAAAGCTCATCCTCAATGCCGTTATTCCACGCTCTGATTTAACGGTAAAGAAAATAGAAGACGCCCTCTCGGTACCAATTACTATCACGATTCCTCATATTGCCGATAAATTTGTTCGAGCAATTAATTACGGAAAACCTCTTACCCTAGAACACCCCGAAAGTACACTTACAGCATTATTTGAAGACTTTGCTTTTCTACTTAGCTCAAGAAAACATAAAAAAAACAAACCTATTTCTCCTAGTGATACCTGGAAAAAAGTTTATAAACGATTTATGGCAAGACGAAAAAAATAACATCTATATTATAAGGAGGCACTTATATGAAAAAGAATATCTTAAGAAATAATACCAAAGGGCAAGGGCTTGTAGAATACGCGCTTATTGCCGTACTCGTTGCAATGTCGATAATGCTTGCACTAAATGCAATGGGGTTCAGCCTTTACGACACCTACTGCTCTATAGCCAAAAGCATAGGCAACGAAGATGCTTGTGCTGGGGTCTACTGCCAAGATGATTTTTCAACATACGATAATTGGACATCCCAATACGGCGGATGGGAGACCAAAGACGGGAAGCTATGCACATCTCGTAGTGCCAAAAACCTCAATAACTGCTCACAAGATATGACAAACAACAAAGACTACACCGTAAACCTAAGCGATGCACAATTAGATAAAGGGAACGGCTACGGCGTATTTTTCCGTGGAACAGAAATGGATGGGCGCACTAATGGCTATATCGTTCAATACGACCCCGGCTGGGGCGGCGGTTCAATTATCATGAGAAAGTGGGTTAACGGGCGCGAACTACCTCCCTTTGCAGTAAAAAAAATGCCAGGATACGACTGGAGCGGAGAACCACACGACATGAAGTTAGATGTAGAAGGCGATACCTTTACCGTCTATCTTGATGGTGAAAAAGTTCTTGTCGGGCAAGATAGCACCTACGATGAAGGCGGCGTTGGACTCCGCTCATGGGATAGCACAGAAGTCTGCTTTGGAGAGTTCTCTATCGATAGCCTTGTTAATAATACAGGAGAATAATAATGTCATTTGAAAACTCACCCTCACTCGAAGAATTTGAAGAAGGAATTCCCCATAAACTTTCTAACCCAAGCGCAAAGAAAAAACGCCTACACACTATTATCTTTGGTTTATTAGGCGTTGTCATTCTCTTTGCTGGGGTTTCTTTTGCCCAAAGCAATGCCGCCAACATTCTTGTAGGCAAAGGCGCCATAAGTGGTATAGCACTAAATGATAAAAAACAGCCCTTCAATGGCTATGTTTTTATTGTCGGCACAGACCTAGAAACTACAACCAATGAAGATGGAAGTTTCCTTATTGAAAGCGTCCCTGCAGGCACACGCTCGTTGGTTATCGCCAACGAAACAGCTGGATACGAATTTGCCGTAGATGTTATAGCTGGCGAAAACACGAATATAGGCGAAATCAAGTTCACTGCCACTGCCACGCCAGATGACTAAACGTTTAGCCCCATAAGACTAGAAAAATCTTAAGTCAAGAAAAAGTTAAGATGGATGAAGAACCGCACCGCGCGCATCTTCTACTTGAGTGCCCTTAAGCAACCTTTTCTTGGCGTGAACTTTTTTCCGCTCACGCCAAGAAAAGGCTCGGGATTCAGCACCCAAGCCCAAAATAAGAGTGAACTCGGTTCTTCATCCTACGCGTTCTTTTTTACACGTTTACGTATCCGTTTAGCTACACGCATCCAACTTTCTGTTGGCGAATCGGGTTTTATTTTCTTTTGATCTGCTTCACTCCAATAATAGGCTAAATCTTCTAATAGTGCTTTAAGGGGTGTTTCTTCTTCATCTAGCACAGGCGGCTTTCCCTTTGTAATAGCCGAGACAATAGTGCCCGAAGCATAAGGAATAACTATAGATATTTTTTTATTAAGTGCGGCTTCTATTTCGTCTCGCGGTAATCCCTGGCTTTGAAAGTTCCAATTTAATACAAGATCTATTTTTTCTTTGGGGTATGCAAGATCATTAAAAACACTTAATGCCATCCCCGCAGAACGAATAGATGCCATTTCGGGGGCAAGCATAAGTAAAATTTTGTCGGCAGAATCGAGGGCGGCAATAGTGGTTGCGTTAAAATCATGCGGAAGGTCAAAAACAAAATAAGGATAGTGCGCTTCGAGTAGGCTTATTATTTTTTTAACTTTTTCTTCTGTAACCAAATCAGCTTCTATGGCTTTTCGTGGTGCGGCAAGCACACGAGTGCCACCAGGATGTTGAAGTGTAATTTGCTCAAGTAGTCCTACGTCTATTTCATCTACTGGGATTTCAGCCAAATCACCTAAAGTATTACGAAGAGATAAATCGAGCATTAATGCGCTCTGACCATTTACCAAAGCCAAGTCAATGAGAAGGCTTTCTTCATCCCAAAGTTGTGTTAACCCTACGGCAAGATTACTCGCCAATGTTGAAACACCTATGCCGCCACGCAAAGAGAACACGGCTATTTTATAAGCATGATAATCTGTCTCGTTTTCATCATGGGTATCAAGGTACCTCAATAAAACCTTTACACGCGCGCGTAGTTCTGCCACGTTAAACGGCTTTGTAAGAAAATCATCTGCGCCTGCTTCAAAGGCTTTCAGGCGATCATCTACTCTTGATAATGCCGTTAACATAATCACAGGGATATGGGCTATTTTTGGCGTATTTCGTATTTTTTCACAAAGTTCATAGCCATCCATATCGGGCATCATTACATCTAAAATTGCCAAATCGGGTGGCGTTTTATTTGCCTGTACCAAGGCATCTTTACCATTTAAGGCAGTAGATACCTTATACCCCTCTTTTTCTAAAACTTTGCTTGCAACCTTCAAATTGATGTCATTATCGTCTACAACAAGAATATGGGCACTCATTTTATTATCCTTTTTCCATTCGCAATACAACATTTTTGTCGTATTGCATGAGAAGAACGAGATAAATCTATCTACACACCCTCATAATCTAAAATCTTCTATGCCGTCCCAAATTGCCGATCACCCGCGTCACCAAGACCGGGGAGAATATAGCCGATCTCATTTAGTTTCTCGTCAATTTTCGCAAGGTGAATGGGCACATCGGGGTGCGCTTCTTGCATTGCCGCAATGCCTTCGGGGGAGGCAATCATGGCAATAAATTTGATGCGGTCTACGCCCCAGCGTTTCACCACGTCTACTGTAGCGACAGCGGAACCGCCGGTAGCAAGCATTGGATCAAGCACGAGACAAACTGAAACGGTAGGCGCAACGGGCAATTTATTATAATACTCTACCGGTTGCAAAGTCTCCTCATCCCTATACAATCCAATATGCCAAACTTCGGCTGAGGGCATTAATCCCCACACGCCTTCTACCATCCCCAATCCTGCTCGCAAAATGGGCACAAGACCTATATTCTCTTTAAGTTCAAAACCACTTGTTTTAGTGAGCGGGGTTTCAACATTGCGCGGGGTAATCTCTAAATCGGCAGTAGCTTCGTAAGTGAGTAATGCGGCAATTTCACGTGTTAACTCTCTAAATTTTTTGGGTTGGGTATTTTTATCGCGCAAACGGGTTAATTTATGAGCGACAAGGGGATGTTGGGATGGAAATATATTAGACATTTTTTTCTCCTTATAAGTTTAGGTACTGAATTATAGCGGATGTTTCGCTTCGCGCGTGCATTGAACTTGGTTGCGCTTGTTGGCTATAATCTTTCCCATAATGTGGACTTATCTATATTGATACAGGTTTTGAGAATCAAAAAGCGCGTAAAAACAACACGCGCTCTTTGGTTTATTCTGATTTTTAGGGATATTCTATTTCACAGGTCATCTGGTCATTACCAGCACCACCATGGCAGGTATCTGTCCCCGCACCACCAATAAGACGGTCATTGCCAGCCCCACCCAAGATGACATCATTTCCATCGCCACCTGAAAGCCCAGCTTTTATGGAACCGATATTACCTTTATCATTCGCACCCCCACCAACAATGCAGTCATCCCCATCGCCACCATCCACAATATCGCGATTAGCTGTTCCTAGAATGAGATCGTTGCCTGATGTGGGGACTTCTCCTTGGCTTAAATTAACGATATTGCTTATGTTAATACCGTTGCATTCGGCTGGTTTTAGTTGATTTGCAGTAAGAGTGTGACTACTTTCACTTGCATAACTTGTAGATACGCTATTTGCTGTTGCTGAGCCTACTATAATGCCAAAGATGACTGAAAAAAACAAAACGAGCAAAACCAAAACTTGCCATCTAACCCTCTTTATCTTTAATAACATCTTGCACCTCCGCTTCGAGGGTAATTACCTCTTCACATTCTTCTGGAAACTCTTCTACCAATAGTTTGAGAAAAGCCTCTGTTACACGCGGGTCAAACTGAATGCCAGATTGTTCACGAAAGTATTGGCAAATTTCTTCAGATGACCAAGAATCACGATAAGGGCGTGGATGTTTGAGCGCATCCCAAACATCAATCACGGCAACGATCCGTGCGCCCAGAGGGATTTCCTCGCCGCGCAACCCTTCTGGGTAACCACTCCCATCCCAACGTTCATGGTGATAATGAACAACATCTATAATGGATGACTGTAAATTAGTTTCTGTAAGATGAGCTTTTGCCTGCTCTGGATGGTTACGTATAATATCCCATTCTTTTTTTGTCAATTTTTTCTTTTTTTGTACAATGGAGTCCGGTATATTCATCAATCCAATATCATGTAAATAAGCTCCCAAACGAATTTCTTCGAGTGCATATCCACGCACCCCTAAAGATATGGCTAATTTTTCGGTCAACTTGGCAACTTCTTCAGAGTGTCCTTCTTCGTAAAAGCGCATGTCTACCGCATTTGCCCAACCCTCCAGCGCACGCGTATACGAGTGCTGCAACTTTGAAGGTTGGTGTTTCCATGGAAAACGTGCAACCCAATTTTCTTTATTAGCAGGAGCAGTGATAACTCCAATACCTGTCGAGTTTTCTTCTAATTGATAATGATAAAGTTGCTCTGGTGTTTGGACAAAAAAATGGTGCGAATTCCCATCAGGCAAATGTAAAATAGAGCGTTGATCTTGTTCGGCAAATTTTGCCAGATCATCAATACTTGCAATTTCTACTTGTCTGGGAGAATCAAGAATTTGCATATCTCGTGCTTCTATAAGCATTGAGCCATACCATACCCGTACTCGCTCCAATTCACTCCGCTGAGTAGATGTATATAATTGCACGAGCGAGAAAATTAGAAATAATACTGCTGGAATACCAACACCTGCCGCAATCCAACGCGCAAGTAAAACAGGTATTTTCAACCCTAATATATTTAAATGATTTTGCTCATACAAAGTACGAGTTAGCGCACTCGTCTTAATAGAGCTTAGAGCATCTTGGCTAAGATCTGACACATCTCGCAAAACCACTTCAAGATTTGTAATATCAAAATTGATTTCAGGGGAAAAGCTATCTTGCAAAGCTAATTCGCTCACTCTTCCTTCAATCTGAATTTCAGACAGGACAGAAAGTGTGTATTGGCTACGTGCTACGCCTGTTTCTTTTTCCAAGGAATCAATAAAGCCTTGAATTTCATCAAGCTCAAGCGTCTCCGAGACTGTGAAGACATTGCCACTAAATGCAGTTTCAGGCGTTAATTCAAGCGTCCGCTTCCAACCAGACCCATCGCTAACCCGCGCAAGTAATCTATATGTACCCTCTAGCTCTGCTGGATGCACCGAGATAAACAGATAATTCAGCCCAATAGAAAAAGAACCGTTTAAAAGACGAAAAATTGGTTCCCCTGGCTGTATCCTATCTGAATCATAAATTCCAGAGGGAACATTGGCTGTATAATGAAAAACAGCCTGCTGCTCATAGGCAAGCGGTGCATGAATTTCATTGAGCACGGGGTGCCGAAATGCCGCTAAGCCTAAAAATAATGCTCCCAGAGCAAGCACAGCTAAGATAAAAAGATTTTCCCCTGTTTTTTGATAAGAACCAGACATAAAATTGCCTTTCCCGCGTTCTTTGCGGCGGCCACGTTTTTTATCAGGTGGCACTACAATTGTGAATAATAAAAACCCAAATACCAATGTAAGAATAGCAAATCCCCACGGAGAACGCAAGCTTTCTAAGGTATTACCGAGCTTAGGAATATGCCACCACAACTTGCCTACAATCTCTTCCTCGCTTGGATGATAAGAATCTTCCCAGGCATTATGATCCCCTTGAAGAATAAATCGACCTTCAGGATCTACTTCAACAATCCGATGGAAAACATAGTCTATTTCTGGATGTTGATAGGTGACAGAATCACCAATTTTATAATTTTCTTGGTTGCGAATAACAACCAAATCTCCCAGCATATACTTGGGAGACATACTATCGCCTGCAACGATGACATAAGCCACATTTCCCCCAAATTGGAGCGGCGCAAAAAGAGCCCATAGCGTGATTGTAATCACAAGGAGGGCAGCTGAGAGCAAAATTTTACGCCAACTTCTATTTTTTTGCATTTCTGTTTTAAAAAAAGGCACGAAGCGAAATCCGCTCGTGCCTTTTTGAGTCTAGTGCCGTTCTGATATTATTGAGCGGCTACGACACGTAAATTTTCAATGTAGGGAACAGTGAGAGCACCAGGAGCAAAGTCACATGATACGCTAAGAACAGTCATGGTACAAGGAATTGACGCAACTTGGCCAGCAGGAGCAGTAAGTTTTTCGGCAACAACATAAACAGTGCCCGTAGTGGGAACAGCTACATCGGTGTTGAAGGTTACATTAGTGATTGTGCCGGGGTTGCCAGACACGTCTAGGGTATAGTGGATGTCCGTGATGGCATAACCGCTGACAGCACCCTCACCTTCGCCAGCTTTACTTGCGTCTACAGTATTTGCTGCAGCAAAACCATAAACAACAGCTGAAAGGATTAAGGCTAAAAGGACAGCAGTGGTGGTACGAAAACTAAATAAACGACGCATAAAAAAACCTCCAAAAGAATTAAAGTGCGTAATACATCCATATATTACTTACTGATTCTACGCATCATACTTTTTTACAAAAAAAATCTATAGAGCTATCTCTCTACAGATTTACAGTTCCGTAATATCAGCCACTTATTTATGAAAACAGTCTATCATCTCTTTTATACACAATAATTACAAAAACATAACTTTAACATTACTGTTTTGTTAAGCGTTTTGAAACAGAATATCTCCTTCAATACAAAAAAACACAAGACCATTATCTCAAAACAAGTCAACTTTTATATTTTTAGGGAAGGGACGCGCGTGTATTGAACTTGAGTGCCTCTGTCGGGTATAATCTAGTCTATGACATCTACCGAAAACCGCCCCCTTGCCCCAGAAAAGAAGCCAGACGATAACGTAGACCACGCCTTACGCCCAAAAATGCTTGGCGATCTCATTGGTCAGCATAAAGTCAAAGAAAATCTTGAGATTCTGATAGAAGCCGCACGAAAACGCGAAGAAGCTCTCGACCACGTTCTTTTTTATGGTCCGCCAGGATTAGGCAAAACCACGCTTGCCCATATTTTAGCAAATGAGATGCAGGTGAATATCCGCGTCACATCGGGTCCTGCGATTGAGCGAGCGGGAGATTTAGCGGCAATCCTCACCAACTTGCGAGCGGGCGATATTTTATTTATTGATGAAATTCATCGCCTTGGTCGTGTAGTAGAAGAAGTGCTCTACCCCGCAATGGAAGATTTTTCACTTGATATTATTGTGGGGAAAGGACCTTCAGCGCGTTCTATTCGGCTCAAATTGCCACGTTTTACGGTAGTTGGCGCAACAACACGACTGGCTCTAGTCACCGCGCCCTTACGCGCACGCTTTGGCGCAGTGTACAGATTAGAGTATTATGATTTAGATTCTACGCAAGCTATCGTTACTCGCGCCGCTACAATGCTAAAAGTACCCTACGATGAAGATGGGATTAAAGAAATCTCACGCCGCGCACGTGGAACGCCACGCGTGGCACTGCGTTTATTGCGCCGCGTCCGAGATTACGCCCAAGTCCGCGCAGACGGAAAAATCACCAAGTCAGTCGCATCCGATGCCTTAGGCTTACTCTCCATTGACCCCCTCGGCTTAGACGATATGGACAGGCGCGTATTGAAAGCCATCATCGAAAAATATCGTGGAGGTCCCGTTGGTCTAAACACTATCGGCGCATCCATCAGCGAGGAACCAGACACGATTATGGATGTGGTTGAGCCCTATTTGCTCCAACTCGGTTTCTTAGACCGCACCCCGCAAGGTCGCATCGCCACCCGCTTGGCCTATGAGCATTTGGGGTTTGAGTATCTCGTAGAAGAGCAACAGGGGAAACTCTTATAAAAAGTAAGGGCGGGTCTTAGACCCACATCTACTTATATATATTATTTTTTATGAAAACATCTGACTTCAACTATACCCTCCCCCAAACATCCATCGCGCAGACGCCTGTAGAGCCGCGCGATTCATCGCGCTTACTCGTTTTACACCGTAAAAGCGGGAAAATTGAACATCGTCATTTCAGCGATATTGGCGATTATCTTCTCCCCAATGATTTACTCGTTGTCAACCAAACGCGCGTTATTCCTGCCCGAATCTTTGCTCACAAAGAAACGGGTGGAAAAATGGAGTTACTCCTCCTCCGTCAAGAAGATGAACTCACTTGGCGCGCCCTCGTTGGCGGGAAAGGGCTAAAAGCGGGCAAAAAAGTCATTCTTGATAATGCACCCAACGCCGAAATCATCGAAGTGCTCAAAGGCGCACAACGTCTCATTCGTTTTGACGAGCCGATTGAGCCATATTTCCCACAAATCGGCAATGTGCCGCTCCCGCCCTATATTCATGCCAAGCTCGAAGACCCAGAACGCTATCAAACCGTTTACGCACAAGAGCCGGGGTCAGCGGCGGCACCAACAGCAGGGTTACATTTTACGCCGCGCTTACTCGCCGAACTAGATGCAAAAGGCATCAATCGCGCCGAAGTCACGCTACATGTTGGGCTAGATACTTTTGCGCCCGTCACCGAAGAAAATGTTGACGAGCATCATATTCACACCGAGTGGTGCCAGCTCACGCCCGAGACCGCGCAAAAGATTAGCAACGCCAAACAAGCTGGGGGCAGGGTCGTCGCGGTCGGCACCACATCCGTCCGCACGCTCGAATCCGCATCCCAAACGGGCGCAACGCTCCCCACAAGCGGCGCGACATCCCTCTTTATTTTGCCCGGCTATAATTTTCAGGCAGTTGATATAATGATTACGAATTTTCACCTCCCAAAATCTACGTTGGTGATGCTGGTGAGCGCCTTCGCCAAGCGAAAAATGATTTTGAACGCCTACGAGACCGCCATCCAAGAAGGATACAGATTTTACTCCTTTGGCGATGCGATGATAATCTTATGACAAAAAAACTCTATTTTGACGACCCAATGACAACCGAATTCACCGCCGAGATTGTGGGGATGCGGCGAGATGAACACACTTCGACTAAGCTCAGCGCACGCGGTTTTGGCGTGATTCTGCCATCAACCTTTTTTTACCCAACAGGCGGAGGGCAGTCTAACGACATCGGCTCAATCGGCTCTGCCCGCGTCGTGGACGTATTTGCCGATGGAGATGAAATTGTGCATCTCCTCGATAAAGAATTGAAAAATGGCAGCTACCCCGCCAAAATCGACTGGAATCGGCGGCTTGCGAATATGCAGCACCATTCTGGGCAACATATTTTCTCGGCAGTCTTCTGGCACGAGTTAGGATTAGAAACCCTTTCTTCCCATATCAGCGGCTCGGCTCCTTCAACCATTGACTTTAACAAGGCTTCGCTTTCTGCCAAAGAAATTGCGCTCGCAGAGCAAAAAGCAAACGAAATCATCTTTGAAAACCGCAAAATGAGGGCATATTTTGTAGAAAACAAAGACAGTGTTGATTTTCGCCGTCCGCCAAAAGTAGATGGCGAAATTCGCGTCATCGAAATTGACGGCTACGACTACTCCGCCTGCGGCGGGACGCACGTTCCGCAAACGGGTATGGTAGGGAGTTTGAAAATTTTACGCACAGAGCGTGTAAATAAAAAAATACGCATCCACTTTGTAGCGGGTTCACAGTCCTTAACCTTTTTCAATAAATTTCAAAACGCCGCGCAAGATACAGCAAATTTACTCAAAGTTGGCGTAGATGACGTGTCTGAATATGTAGAAAATCTCCAAATTCAACTCAAAGAAACACAAAACGAACTAAAAAAACTGCGTGAAATGAAATTAAATATTGAAGTTGATAAAATGGCGCAACACGCAGAAGAGATAGGTGAAACTTGGTTGGTTACAAAACTTTTTGAAAAGCGTAATCCTGCCGAGTTGCGCGCATTGGCGATGAAATTAAGAAATTACCCTAATATCATAGCCGTCTTGGCTTCTTTTGATGGAGAAAAACTCTCACTGGTCACAGCCTGCGCAGAAGGAATAACGGTCAGTGCTAATGATTTGCTCCAGAAACATCTTGCCCCCTTCAACGGTCGCGGCGGTGGGGATAAATCCGTTGCGCAAGGCGGGGGTACGGCAAATGATGTAGGAGAGCTTTTCAAGAACACGACCACGATGATACAGAACTAAAGTGGTCACGCAATACGAATTAACTTATGCCTAAACTCAAAGAACTCACCTCTGAAATTATTGCCTGCCGAAAATGCCCACGTCTCGTAGAATGGCGCGAAGAAGTTGCAAAAACCAAACGAAAAGCCTACCGAGACCATGAATATTGGGGAAAACCAGTCCCAGGCTTTGGCGACCCGCACGCAAAAATCATGGTCGTAGGATTAGCCCCTGGCGCACATGGCTCAAACCGAACAGGGCGCGGATTTACCGGCGATGGCTCTGGCTATTTTCTTTTTCCTGCCCTTCACCGTGCGGGATTCGCCAATCAACCAGATTCGGACACCCGTGACGATGGCTTGCTTCTGACCAATTTATGGATTACTGCCGTTGGGCGTTGTGCTCCTCCCAAAAACAAACCCACCGCCGAAGAACTGAACACCTGCCAGCCCTTTTTAGAGCGTGAAATTGAAATTTTAAGTCCCAAAGTTTTAATCGCTTTCGGGCACATTGCTTTTGATAGATTGTTAAAAATCTACAATCTTCGCAAAAAAGATTATGCTTTTGGGCATGGCGCACTCCACAAACTACCCAGCGGGGAATGGTTGCTCGTCTCTTATCATCCCAGCCGTCAAAATACGCAAACGGGACGCCTTACTGCTGAGATGTTTGATGAGATTTGGGCAAAAGCCAACAAACTGATTAATGAAAATTAGTATGTAGCTTTTCTTTGTGTTTTTTTGTGCCCTTCGTGTTAAAAAGGAAAATCTCTCATGCTTGGAAAAATAGCCTTCCTCGGCTCTGGCGAAACATCCCTCGCGGGCGGGCGCATTTTTGAAAAACTGGTAAAAGACCTCAACCACGCCCCAAAAATCGCTATACTCGAAACCACAGCGGGGTTTGAACTCAATTCCGCTATCGTAGCCCAAAAAGTGGGCGAGTATCTCAAAACGCGCTTGCAAAACCACAACCCCAAAATTCACATCATCCCCGCTCGCAAACTCGGCACAGAATTTAGCCCCAACAATGCCAAAATTCTGTCCCCGCTTCTCTCCGCCGATCTAATTTTTATGGGTCCTGGCAGTCCCACCTATGCTGTGCGTCAACTCCAAAATAGCCTCGCATGGGATCTCATTCGCACTCGCCATCGGCGTGATGCCGCGCTTATTTTCTCTAGTGCCGCCACCATAGCGGTTGGTGCGCACGCTCTTCCCGTTTACGAAATTTTTAAAGTTGGCGAAGACGTTCATACCAAACCTGCCCTCAATCTTTTCACCGATTTTCATCTGCCGCTCTCCTTTATTCCACACTGGAATAACGCCGAAGGCGGCGCAGACCTTGATACCAGCCGCTGTTTTATTGGGCGTGAGCGTTTTACACGCTGGCAGGCGCAACTCCCGCCCAATCAAACCATCATCGGGTTGGATGAGCATACAGGGCTGATTTTCGATTTTGAGTCCCGCAAATGTCGAGTGAGCGGCGTTAGCTCTGTGACCCTTATTCAAGATAATCACTCTGAAATTTACCCCGCAGGTGAAGAATTTGAGATGGATGAACTCGGTGCGCTCCATCTCCCAGATTTGGATGAGGGAATCTCGAAAAGCGCGCTGGATTTGCTCCGCAACGCCCCTGACCCTAAGCTTGATATCGTTATCCCAGCAGAGGTGCGGCAATTGACTGAATCCCGCCAACAGGCGCGCGCCGATAAAGATTGGGCAAAATCTGACCACTTGCGCGATGAAATTATAAAGTTAGGCTGGGAAGTTAGAGATGGAGCAGAAGGATGGGAATTGGTAAAGATATAAAGAACTGCAACGCATATAAAAGCAGATGCAGTGCACGTTTTGCAGTGCACGTTTGGAAGTGCACGTTTGGAAGAAAAGAAGTTTACGATTAGAAATTTGCACGTTGGGGGCAAGCAAGCCCAAAGTCACGCGCGCTGTGGCACTTTATCCCCCCATATAATTTAAAGCAAGAAACGACCATCCTCGCTGGCAGACGAGGAGAGTCGCTTCCTGATGGATCTACAGGACTCGTATTGCTACTTCTGTTTTTTCATCAAGAGAGCAGATACCGCTCCCTTGTAAATCCTAACGTCGGTTACGCAAAAAGGTTGGAATATCGAGATCGTTGTCGTTATAGCTTGGTTTTCTTTCTGTGACCTGGGTTGAAGTGAGTATAGGTTCTGCGCCAACACTAACACTAATTCTTTCTTCTACGGGGTGAGTGAAATGCACATTTTCTTTCTTATTTTCTTTATGGCGGCTGGGGCGCAAAATACGACGTGGTACGCCTGTGCGCTCAAAACCAGTGGCAATAACGGTGACGCGAATTTCGTCACCCATATTGGGGTCTACAACTGCGCCAAAAATCATATTCACGTCTGGGTGAGTGGTTTCACGAATGATTGCCGCGGCTTGGTTGACTTCGAAGAGGGTTAAATCTGAACCACCAGTTACATTGAAGAGCACGCCACGTGCACCGTCAATGGTAATATCGAGGAGTTCGCTAGAGATGGCGGCTTCGGCGGCTTTGCGAGCACGTTCATCGCCTTCGCCTACGCCAACTGCCATTAATGCCGCACCACCCTCTGACATAATTGTTTTCACATCGGCAAAATCGAGATTGATTAAACCGGGGATGGTGATTAGTTCTGAAATACCTTGAATACCCTGATGCAAAACTTCGTCCGCCATGCGGAAGGTGTCTTGTAGGCTGGCACGTTTATCAGCAAGTTGAAGAAGGCGATCGTTGGGAATTGCTATCAATGTATCGGCATGTTCTTTGAGAGAGTTGATACCATCTTCGGCAGATTGCATTCTGCGTGAGCCTTCAAATGTGAAGGGGCGAGTAACAACACCAATGGTAAGTGCGCCCGATTCCTTGGCAATTTGGGCTACTACAGCGGCGGCGCCTGTGCCTGTACCGCCGCCCATGCCCGCGGTGATAAAAACCATATCGCTACCTTTGAGTGCGGCATAAAGATCATCGGCTGATTCTTCTGCCGATTTTCGTCCGATTTCAGGGTCGCCGCCTGCGCCAAGCCCACGAGTGAGTTTGTCGCCAAGTCGAACGCGGATGGGGGCTTTTGAGAGCATTAAAGCTTGGGCATCGGTATTGACCGTGATAAATTCAACGCCTTTGATACCTTCTGCCATCATTCGGTCTACGGCGTTCGAACCGCCGCCACCTACACCAATTACTTTAATTCTTGCGAATGCTTCTGCATTAATACTGTGTTTCGAGTCCATCATATTTCTCCTTACTTATTGAGCATCCTAAAATTATTTCTCAGATGCGACCTTATCTGCCAGATAAGTTGATTAGATAGTTGAATTTTAAAACGTGCTTTATAAAGCTCACGTTTTACCTTATTATCCCTTAGGGTAATAATCTCTTAAATAAGTTTTTTGCTGAATCAAGCTTCACTCCTTTTTTTTCTTTCTTTCGTGAGTTACGTCCATTTTTAGCTTTAACGAAATTATCTTCTCTGCTCAATGCCCAACGGAGAAGCCCAACAGCCGTTGAATATGCAGGGGAATGGAGTTGGTCTACCATACCGCTTATATTTTCAGGCTCTGCTATTCTCACCGACATATTGAGCACATCACTAGCAAGTCCGCGGATGGCGGGTAAAGCACTTACTCCGCCTGTGAGCACTAGCCCCGCGGGGAGGAGACCATCGTAACCAGAGCGTTTGATTTCTTGAAGGGCGAGTTCAAAAATCTCTTCTACGCGTGCTTCAATAATATGGGCTAATTCTTGCTTGTTTATATTTACGTCTCTATCTTCACCAAAGGGACGTACAGAAAAATAATCTTCTGCGCCAACTTCGGCACGGATAGCATAGCCTTGTTGTAATTTGATTTCTTCTGCTTGTGAGACAGGCAAACGTAAACCGTGCGCAATGTCTGAAGTAACGTGATTGCCACCTACTGCCAAAACCATTGTGTGCCACACATTCCCATCAACATAAATTGCCATGTCGGTTGTGCCACCACCAATATCGCAAACTGCCGCGCCCATAAGGCGTTCGTTTTTGGTTAGCACCGCGTCTGCTGAAGCAAGGGGATTAAGCACAAATTGTTGTACTTCTACACCTGCCGCCCCTACACATTCACGAAGGTTTTGAACAGTTGCCGCACCTGCGGTGATGATATGCGTCTCTACTTCAAGTTTATAACCGTGCATCCCTATTGGCTCGTTAATACCATCTTGCCCGTCAATGCTAAACCCGCGCTTTACAATATGAATTACTTCACGATTATGAGGAATGGCAACCGAACGAGCCGCTTCAAGAACATTGATAACGTCATATTCATCAACAATTTCGCCGCTAATACCAACCGCACCACGACTATTAATAGATGAAACATGCGCCCCTGCAATACTTACAATAGCCGAGGCAATCTCTATACCAGAACTTTGCTCGGCGCGTTCCACAGAGCGCACAATGGCATGTGAGGCCGCTTCAAGGTCAACGATAATGCCTTTTTTAATGCCAGTCGTTGGCTCAATGCCCACACCTAAAATATGCAGTACGTCTGTTCCATCAAAACGCCCTACAAGGGTGCAAATTTTTGTTGTTCCTACATCAATTCCTACGACAATCTCTTCCATTTTTTTAAGACCTCAGACTTTTGAGACTTTAGACCTGAGACCTAAGACTTTAGTTTTTTCTTAGGTCTTGTGTCTATTGTCTTAAGTCTCTTAAGGCTCCATCCGATAATATGGGGCATGGGGATACTCTAAATTGACCAAAACAGCTTGGATATTATTTTGCTCAAAATAAGCAACGATATTTTCATAAAGACGTAATTTCAAACCAATATCCTCTGTAATACTACCTACTTGTACCGTCCAGCCATGCGGGTCTGTCCAACCAAGTCCTGATTCTGGATCGTAGATGATTGGGGTGCCGAGTGGAACATGCGTAACCAAAGATTGCAAGGCAAGCACTGTCTCAGGCGCAATATAGGGAGGCGGTGCCAGCTCACTCTGCGCGGATATGTCCACAACGGGAGCAGGTGGCGAGCCAAGAGCGTTCACGGTGATCAATCCATCTAGCTGGGAAGTTGCTCTGAAAGCGATGCCCTCCGCATCAATCCATGCGACTTTACCATCCTGTTGCCAAATAAGCGCAGGTTGCCGCTCTATAACCCTAACGCTCGCGACGTTGGGCAGGCTGAGGGTGATGTCAACATCTGCCAGCCCCGGATGTGCAATGAGCAAATCGCGCTCCAACTTTTCAGGCGTAAGGGTGAAAATAGTTTTCCCAGAAAGTGCTAGTGTTTCATTAAGTGTTTCCGTAGTCAGATATTGATTTCCGCTAATTTTTGGTGCGGTAACCATAAAATTGGGCAAAGTAAAAAGTAAATAAAGCGCAACACTCAAGGCAATGACCAACATAGCCGATGCCGCCCGCCACTCAAAGTGGATTGTAGGCGTAGAGACAGAAAGAGGAATAACTGGGCGCAAGGCATCACTGCTAGATGCAAACGCGCTTGCCTCGTAACGCCGAGTTTTCACCTTGCGTTTCTTTACACCGACAAAACTGGTCTTCTCCGAAGGGCGAATAGGCACAACGGGCTTCAAAACGCTTTTTTGGGCGGCTTCTTTTGCCGCTTGCGCTTTTCGCTCTGCTCTTCGTTGGCGAACAATTGCCGCTCTGGAGAGATTCTTTTTCTCGCTCACTGCTTGCTCCATTTTTAAGAAACTTGGTTTTTCCTTTTAGTCCTTTAGATGATAAAGAACCGAGTTTCTACTTACCTAAACTTTCTCTTCGTTTTATCTCGATCTTCTTTTCTTTCTAGGGCAAACTCAATCAAACGGTCTACCAATTGCGGGTAGGGAAGACCGCTCGCTTCCCAAAGTTTGGGGTACATGCTAATTGAAGTAAAACCGGGTAAGGTGTTTACTTCGTTGAGGTAGTATTTTCCATTATCTTTATCAAGCAAAAAGTCTACTCTTGCCATGCCTGCGCAGTCAATCACCTTATAGGTCTGTATGGCGATTTCGCGCATTTTTGCAGTCATTGCTTCAGAAATCGGGGCAGGTATCATCAGCCCTGAAGTGCCATCTATATATTTTGATTCATAAGAATAAAATTCTCTACTCGGCTCTACTTCACCAGGCACAGAAGCTTCAGGATTGTCGTTGCCCAATACGCTAATTTCAATTTCACGGACATCAATAATGCCGCGCTCTATTAAGACTCGGCGGTCGTAAGTGGCAGCTTCGAGTAAACCTTCGTATAAGCTAGAGCGATTATCACACTTACTCACACCTACCGACGACCCCATATTGGCGGGCTTCACGAAAACGGGGTATCCCAGCGTTTCAATTTTCTCAATCACCGCGTTCGTATCATTTTCTATTTCTGAGCGTAAAACCAATACGCCTTCAACCACGGGAATATCATTAGCAATCATTACATCTTTAAAGATACCTTTATCCATACCAACTGCCGAGCCAACTACGCCTGCGCCCACATAAGCCACATCTGCCATTTCGAGCAAACCTTGCATGGTGCCGTCTTCACCATAAGAACCGTGCAGAACAGGGAAAACGACATCAAACGTGAAATGTGCAGCGTGCTTCGTTGGGTCCGGTGAGAAAAGAAAAGGTTCCAGTTTCTCAAGTTTCTTACTTTCAAAGGCTTCTAGTACATTCTCACCGCTAAGCCACGCACCTTGATATGTAATGCCAATTTGCACCACATCATATTTTTGCGGGTCAAGCGCGGCTAAAACAGCTTTCGCAGACATCAATGAAACTTCATGTTCACCTGAGCGTCCGCCGAAGATAACGGCTATTTTTAGTTTATTACTCATGCCATTCACCAATTAGTTCAATTTCCAGCTCTAGCTTTACGCCATTTTTTTCAAAAACTTCTTTTTGCGCCAATTCAATCAAGGCTTTCACATCTTTTGCTTTTGTTTCACCATGATTGACGAAAAAATTTGCATGTTTTGAGCTAATTTCAACATTGCCAATTTGCGTACCTTTCAGCCCAGCATCTTCAATCAACCGTCCGGCATAATCACCTTCGGGATTTTTGAACATAGACCCCATACTTGCACCAGGCGGTTGTCTTTTTTTTCTTTCTTGGATGAAAGACCGCATCCGCTCTTGGACACTTCGACTTCGCTCCGCACGCGTTTCAGCTTGATTGCCTTCGGTGAGCATTATCTCAGCAGATAAGATAACCGCTTTAATCGCACTACCTTTCAATATACTACTTCGATATGCGTAGCACATATCTTCAACAACCCAAGTCTCTCGCCCAGATTTTGTTAATAATTCAACACTGTGCAAAACGCCAGCAATATCACCGCCAAATGCGCCTGCATTACCGTAGACCGCACCACCCATCGTGCCAGGGACTGCCGCCGCCCACGCTAAACCATTAAGCCCACGTGTTGCCGCTTGCTTGGCAACTTGGATCAATCCTGCTCCAGATTCTGCCCATACACTAGGATTTTCACCTTCGGTGAAGCGAATCTCTTTGGCTTTATTTAGTACCACTACGCCGCGAAACCCATCGTCACTGATGAGCAAATTAGAGCCACCACCCAGCAATAAATAGGGAACTTCCATCTCCCAAAGTTGGGTAATAATCTCTGCCAATTCATTGGCAGAATTGGCAATAATGAAGGCATCGGCATCCCCGCCAATCCGCGCCGAGGTATAGGGTGCCAGAGAAACCTTCTCTTGCAATCTATCGCCAAATGTGGCTCGGAGGGTCGGGAGAGATAATTTAGTCATCATTTTCCATTTTCTTATGCAAGATAAATCTTGCGCTACAGTTTATCTGAAAGAGCCAAACTTTCAATGAGTCTTTGAACAAAATCTGTATCTTTAAAAAGCACTTTTCTAGAGTCCATCATCTGCCTTTTTCTGAAATCTTTCTTATCAGGATCTGGTGATGGAATATCTGCCAAAACCATTGAAAAAGCAGAGATATTTAGGGTTTCCGCTTCAAATTTGCGATACTCTTTTTTCTTTTCCTCTTTCTTCTCTTCCATCATCTCTTCCTTTTTAAAGACTTTAGCCCTAAGACTTCAGACTTTAGCTTTTCAACCTTCCAATATTTAATCTTGAACATTCAAACCTTCTACGACTTCCAAGTTGATTTCATTTGCATCACCAGCAGAGAGAACGAGCAAAACATCGTTAGGACGAAGATTTTCTAGCAAATACTGGCTTATATCTTCTAACTCTGCAATAAATTTTGCCGAGGAGTGTGCCATTGCTTCTACAACTTCTGCGGAGGAAAAATCTTCTTTTGGCTCACGCGACCTATAAACTTCAGAGACTATTACTTTGTCGGCATCGTCAAAGGCTTGAGCAAATTCATCAAAGAGTAGTCGCGTTCGTGAGTAGGTATGCGGTTGCCAAACTGCCCAAATCCGCGATTCGGGGTGTCGGGCACGCGCCGCAGATAAAGTAGCGCGGATTTCTGTTGGATGGTGAGCATAATCATCGTAGATGGCGATTTCGTTGACTATGGCAAGCAAGTCAAATCTACGTCCGGTTCCGGCGAAGCGTCCCAGTGCTTCTGCGGCATCATCCAAAGATAAATCCAATTGGTGAATCACGCTCATCACGGCAAGGGCATTGAGGATATTGTGCTTACCTGGCACTTGGAGCGAGAGTTTAAAACGCTGGATATTATCTGGTTGGCAAGTTTGCGTCTGGTGCAAGGTACAAATACAATCGTAGCCACCTTGAGAGTTCGGGGTCAAATCTTTGGCAATAAACCATTGATTGCTAACTACCGATAATTGATCAGTGAAACCGTAAGAAATGGTGTCGATGTTCATATCGCCAGCTTCTGTAAGCATTTCTGCTGAGCCGGCATCATCACCGCAGGCAATTAATGCGCCATCTTGGGGAATGAGTTTGACAAAATCTACGAAGGCTTCACGAAAAATCTCGGCGGTGGGATAAATATCGGGGTGATCGTGTTCAAGGTTAGTAATAATGCCGATTTTTGGCTTTAAGCCGAGAAACATACGATCGTATTCATCTGCTTCAATGACGAAGGTTTTGCCTTTACCCGCATGGGCGTTAATGCCCATTTTATTGATGGTGCTCCCAACAATAAAAGAAGGGTCTTGCTCTAATTCTGTTAATGTCCATGCCAACATCGCGGTCGTGGATGTTTTTCCGTGCGTCCCAGCGATAGCGATGCCGTATTTTTTTTCCATCAAACTGCCGAGAAAATCAGATCGTTTATAAACGGGAATATCTTTTTCTCTCGCTTTTACTACTTCAACATTTTTATCGGGTATCGCCGAAGAGCGGACGATGAAATCTGCTTTGCCGATTTGTTCAGCTTTATGCCCTATATAAATTTTGATACCCATTTCACGCAAATCATCTACATAAGATGAATCTTGCATATCAGAACCCGTGACTTCATATCCGCTTTCGTGAAGAAGCCGTGCTATTGCTGAAAGTCCTGTGCCACCGATGCCGATGAAGTGTGTTTTGGTCATTTGGTTTGTTGGTCTGTTGGTCTAATATTCTTTTGGTTCAGTGGTCAAAGCAGACTGCCACCTAAACATAAACAATGATAACGAAGACAAATGCGATAATAACGGCAAAATAAATACCGGGGTCACCAAGCGCATAGGGCGGCATCCATTGCATCATACGCTCTATTTCTAATGCTACTTCGGGAGAAGCTGAGGAAAAAATTTTATCGAAAGGGTAGTTGGCTTCGTGAAGGTATGCCCAAATCGTACCAACAATCAAATAGCCATTAAGAGCACCCATCACACCACCAAAAAGAGCGTCTTGCAATTTATCTTTACGGGCTTTTCCTGCAAGTGCGCCAATTGAAGCAACAGTTTGGTAGCCAAAATAAACCAATGAAAGAACAATCACTGACCGAACCCAAAAAAGAGAAGGTGAATCCGCTGGTAAATCTCTCACCATCGGGAAATATACGCGAAGCAAATAATTGATTGCTAAAGCCAATATCATACTAAAGCTAACCAACAGTTCTTTTGCCCACCCACGCATAGCACCGATAGCGGCAAAGAAAATTACAAACATCCAAAAAAGATAGACTAAATTAACCATAATTTTTTATCTCTTTCTGGCTAGGTGAAAGCTTAGAGTTTTCTAGCCTTTTCCTAATACCAGCAACTCTGCCGCTATATTTTCTGCAGCAGTGGGGCGAGCCAGCGACTTCATTGCGAAGCGCATTTTTTCTAATTTTTGTGGGTTTGAAAATAAATCATCCACAAGAGCAAGCATTTCTTCTTCTAAAATATCATCTTTTACCAAAATTGCCGCACCCTTTTCGCTAAGATAATCGGCGTTCACTTTTTGATAACGCCACGCATAAGGGTAGGGCACGAGCAAAGCGGGCAAGCCAAAAAGTGGAAATTCACCTAAAGTGGATGCACCCGCACGGGAGATAACTAAATCGGCAGAGGCAAGTGCCGCACCCATCTCTTGGTGCAGATAATCATAAACGTGATAGTTTTCGGCGTGCGTGCCCTTAAGCGACTTTTTTGCGTCTTGTACATTTTGCCAATCTAACTTACCGCTAATATGAACAATTTGCACTATCTCTAGCATCTCAGGAAGATTGGCTAAAAGTGCATTATTGATAGAGCGTGCGCCTTTGCTTCCGCCAAAAACGAGCAGGGTGGGTTTCTCTGCGTCTAAGCCAAGTGCTTCACGGGCTGAGGCTTTACTCCATTCTGCTAAATCGCTTCGGGCTGGGTATCCCGTTTCTATAACGCGATTTGCTCGAGGGTATTTAACGGTAGATGTTGATGCTGAAACAGTAATTTTTTTCGCAAACCAAGCCAAAAACTGGAGCGCAAGCCCTGGCTCGATGTCAGGGACAAAAAGCAAGCTGGGGGTTCGCCATCCTGCTACAGCCATTGGCACGGCTACAAATCCACCTGTGAAAAACAAAACATCAGGCTTGAATTCACGCAAAATTTTACGCGAGGCAAAAATGCCACGCACTAATTTGCTGATATTTTTTGGTAAAGTTCTTAAGCCAACGCCATGCACGCCTGCCGCGGGGATTTCGGCATAAGGAAGGTCATATCGCTGAACCAGTTCAGCTTCCATACCCTCTTTACCACCAACCCAGAGAAACTGAAGATCTGAAGGTTTAAGGGTTTTCTGACTGTCAACTTTTAAACCTTCACCTTTCAACTGTTCAAGAACGGCTAGAGCCGGATACACTCCGCCGCCTGTTCCGCCTGCGCAAATCAGCAATCGCACTGTAGTTTCTCCTATCTTCTTCTAATATTGATTCTTCACCACGTTGACGAGAGACATTATATAAAATGCCTATTGCCATTAACGAAGTAACTAAACTGGAGCCACCTGCGCTCATAAAAGGAAGCGCGTTACCTGCAAAGGGCAATAAGCCAACCATTACGGTCATATTGATAAGGGCTTCAATAGCAATCCAAAAAACTAAGCCTGTTGCCAGCAAAGAGCCGAGCATGTCGGGCGCGCGGCGGGCAATAACAAGCCCACGCCAAACTAAAAAGGCGTATAAAAGAATAAGCGCAGTAGCGCCAACAATACCGAATTCTTCGGCAACAACGGCAAAAATACTATCGGTTGGCGGAACGGGTAAGCCTGTTAGTTTCGTAACGCTTTGCCCAATGCCACGTCCAAAAATGCCACCATTAACAATTGCTTCTAAAGAGCGGCGCACATGATAAGAAGCATTCATAGGGTCTTCGAGACCTAATCTATAGAAGGCTACACGTTCTTGCCCCGTTGCGCTAACTTGTACAATAAGCCAAGCAACAAAAGCGGCAAAGAAGATCAAAATAATAATTTGTTTTAAATCTGCACCAGCAAGAAAGAAAAGTACGCCGCCAAGAATAAAAATGGTTGCGGCTGCACTAATATCAGGTTGCAAATAAATTAAGCCACCAACAATACCCAAGATAACTGCCAGAGGCATTAAACTCAATTTGATGTCGTGCAGGTGCTCTCGCTTGGCGTAGAGCCAAATGGTGAGATAAATAATAATAACCAATTTAGCCAGTTCTGAAGGCTGAATAGAGCCATTATAGAAAGTACGAACAGCACCTAAGCGCAACTCTCGCCCAAAAAGAACGGCAACAAGAGCAATAATTGTGGCAAGCATAACAAAAACAGCAATTTGCCGCCAATAGTGATAATCGAGATGTGAAAGCAATGTTGCAAGAACAATACCAATCGCTAACCAAAGAATTTGACGCTTAATCATATAGGCGGGGGCTTCACCTAAAATTTCTACAGAATAATCAACACTGGCTGAATAGAGCATTAACAAACCAAAAGAGAGCAATATAATAATGGTGATGAGCAAAGGCGCATCTCCACTTTTGGGCGCACGTTGAAAAAATAATTTTCTTTTTTCTTTTGTATAACTTTGTGTACTCATAGTTATTCTCTTTGAGCCTAGTTTTTAAAGCCAGTTACTCTTCTTCTACTTCAACCTCAACCAATTCATTTACTAATTCCCTAAAACGCTCACCGCGCTCAGCAAAGTCTTTGAATTCGTCAAAACTGGTGCCTCCGGGAGAGAGCAAAATAACATCGCCTTCTTCAGAAACTTTTTCAGCAACCTTCACCGCATCTTCTAAGCCAATACAATGTGAAATTGAATAAGGACGATGTCCAGAGCGACTACTACCCAGACCGCTAGCAATTTTAGGTGCCGCTTCGCCAAAAAGAACAATATGATCCACTCGCTGACGAATTAACTCACCCAACTTACCCCAAGGAAGTTTCTTATCACGCCCGCCAAGCATAAGCACAATTGGCTCATCAAAAGCACGCACAGCCGCCATCGAACGTTCGGGGGCTGTAGCAATCGAGTCGTTATACCAAGTTCTTCCATTAACTTTTCGCACCATCTCTAAGCGATGCGCCACACCGTAAAAATCTTCTAGCGCACGGCTCATTACTTTGGGTGAAAAACCTTCTACAAATCCAATTAATGCCGCGGCAAGCACATTGAGTAAATTATGGTCACCACGCAAATGAATAGAATAATCTGGGATGAGAGGGACTTCCATTCGGTTGTCTCGAAAATAAATATAATCGTCAAGCAGATATGTACCCGATTCGCCCGCGACGAGGGGCTTGCTACCAAAAGTGAGCACTTTTCCGGAACCAAGCTTTGTCATGCTCCGCGCACCTTCGTCATCTCTGCCAATAATCGCAATATCGGTCAACTTTTGGTATTTAAGCAAACGCGTCTTGGCGTTGTAATAATTTTCCATCGTCTTATGACGGTCAAGATGATTAGGAGTCATATTTAGCACAACCGCTACATCGGTAGAACGCGTCATTTGCTCCAATTGAAAAGAAGAAATTTCAAGAATAGCTAGGTCATCTTCTTGTATTTCATCTACATAATTAATCAGGGGATCGCCGATATTGCCACCGACCCAAACTTTATTATTTGTTTTTTTATTGGCTTCTTTCGCCATTCTGCCAACAATAGTGGTCGTGGTCGTCTTACCGGCTGAGCCTGTAATCCCGATAGTGCGACAAGGGCAAGCCTCGAGGAAAATTTGGGTATCATTTGAAAGTGGGATTTTCTTCCGCACCGCATCTTTTATAAGTGGTAAATCAAGGGGAATACCACCAGAGAGACAAACCAAATCTTTGCCCTTGAGCAAGCTAGAGAAATGCGCACCGAGCATCCATTCTATGCTTATATCTTTGAGAGAATCTTGCTCTTCTTGGAGTTCATGAGGCATCTTTTTATCATTGATGGTCACTTTTGCACCGTGTTTCACCAAATAACGTGCCAAAGCCAATCCCTGACGGGCGGCTCCAAGAATGAGGATGTTTTTATTTGTCCAATTTTCCATGATTAATAATCTCTTGGAGAAACTCTGTTTTTCTTTCATAGACTAAAAGTTTTTTTGTTTTTCTACCCATTTGCAAAGGTGCGTTGTTTGGGAGAAAAAACCGAGTTTCTTAAAGTATCTTTTTTATACCAACGCCAACCCAACACCAAGCATAGCGGCGAGTAAGCTAATAAGCCAAAAGCGTTGTACTACTTGAGTTTCACTCCAACCAAGTAATTCAAAATGGAGGTGAATGGGTGCCATTTTGAAAACCCTTCTACCTTCGCCGTAGATTCTTCGAGTCAATTTGAAGTAGCCAACTTGGATAATCACGCTAAGGGCTTCACTCAGCGGAATAATGGCGATGAGGGGAAAAATTGTCCATTGCCCTGTCATTAACGCGATAACGCCCAAAGTCGCACCTAAAGATAGGGAACCCGTATCACCCATAAACAAGGACGCAGGATGTACGTTGAACCACAAAAAGCCAAAGAGCGCACCCACGATGGTAAAGGAAAATCTGCCTACAAAAATCTGTCCCTGTAACATCGCAATGCCGCCATAGGTGATAAATGCAGTTGCGGCAATTAATCCAGCTAATCCGTCCAATCCGTCTGTGAAGTTGACTGCATTGGAGGCGCCAATAATGATAAAAGCCGCGATGGGAACATATAGAACGCCAATGTCCATCACAAAATGTATGCCGGGAATAATTAGCTCAGGAACGCCGAGCATATACTTCAATACCAAGGCTGTCACGATAGCTAGAATAACTTGAATAATAAATTTTGTTCTGGCGCGCATGCCATCGCCGCGTCTTTTACCGCGAATGCCTTCCCAATCGTCTAATGCACCGAGAATTGCGTAAGCAAACATGACGATAAGCGGAACGAGAATAGAACGCCCGATTGATTGCATCCCGATAATGTTGACGGCATTGAGCAAAATTGTAATGAGGGCAACGGGCAAAATGAAGAGTACACCGCCCATTGTGGGCGTTCCCATTTTGACTTGATGAAAGCCAGGCTCATCTACACGAATAATTTTGCCGATTTTGAAATGATGTAAAACACGCAAAAGGGGCACGCCCCAAATTACGGTTAACATAAAGCTAAGCCCTGCAAGGCTGATAGCAAAAGGCATAGAACTCATTCTTTCACTTCCAATGCCATCGTGATGCGATCCATGCGCAACCCGCGTGAGCCTTTGATTAATACTGTGTTTTCAGCCCTCAAGTTTTCCTTTAACCATGCTATCAACGAATCTGCTTCGTCAAATTCAAAAATGGCATTTTCTGGCATACCTACAGTACGAGCAGATTTGGCGATAGTTTTAGCTCGTGTGCCAAGCGTGAGTAATATATCGGCAACCTCGGCGGCACGCATGCCAATCATTTCGTGCCCTTGTCCTTCATATTGCCCAAGTTCGAGCATATCGCCGAGTACGGCAATATGCTTGCCTTCCATTTCACCTAATAAATTTAATGCCGCCTGCATCGATGCGGGTGAGGCATTATATGTGTCATCTAATAGCAATGCACCACATTTGCTACGTACTACAAGAAGACGAAGTTGAGCACGCCCTGCACGAAGCCCCTTGAGTATGTCTTGCCAAGTCAATCCTTCTATAAGACAAATTGCGGCAGTGCGCAAAGCAGTATGTACTGAATGCTGTCCGATGAGGGGAAGGTGAACGTGCAACGTTTCATTTTTATAATGAAGTCTAAAGCGGATGCCATCTAAGCCAAGCCCTTCCACTTCATCTGCCCATAAATCAGCTTCATGGCTGAGACCGTAGAAAAAGACACGGGCTTTCGTCATTTTTGCCATCTCGCGCACCCAAATATCGTCATAATTTAGGATAGCAACACCTTCAGGGGCAGGAGGGAGCGCTTGCACTAATTCCGCTTTGCCGCGTGCAATTGCCTCTTGTGAACCAGCTCGTTCAGCATGAACTGTACCGATATTGGTAATTACACCAACCTGAGGTTTGGCAATTTGACAAAGAAAATCAATCTCGCCAGGGACGTAAAATCCCATTTCAAGAATAGCACGCTCGTGGTCGGCTCGTAACCCTAAAATTGTAAGGGGAAGACCGATCTCATTATTTAGATTACCAAAATTTTTTAAGGTGCTATATTTTTGCCTAAGTGCTTTGGCGGCAAGCTCTTTTGTCGTGGATTTGCCCACAGAACCAGTAATGCCAATTACGCGTAAATCAAGTTTTGCTCGCCAAAAACGGGCGATTTCCTGTAAGGCGGCGATTGTATTCTCTACCCGCAAGCAAAGCGGCGTATTTAGTTCAGCTATATCTTCTTGAGAAAGAGCAGAACGCAAATCGAGCAGATCAAACTCCTTAGAGATGTCTTTTTCTACGAGCGCAAAAGAAGCACCACGAGTGAAAGCATCTGAGAGAAAATCGTGCCCGTCCACATTTTCACCAGGAATAGCAATAAAAAGAGCCCCCTCTTCCGCCTGCCGCGAATCAATAACCGCGAGGGGGATTTCAGCAGTTCTTGCTGAGGGGCGCATCTCTGTGAGTGCTTCGATTATGTCTGCGAGTCTTAGCACGTTCTCTCCTACTGCTCTACCGCATACTGCATCCGAATAATATCGGGCGGGATGTCTAAAATACGCACAGTTTCTTCGGCGATTTCAGCAAAAACTGGTGCGGCAGTTTGTGATGCCCAAATCGAAGTGGTCGGTCTTTCGAGCCAAACATAAATCATAAATTGGGGATCATCTACGGGACCCCAACCAATAAAGGAAGCATTGGTTTCATCAGATGAATACCAGCCAAATTCTGTAGGAATTTGCGCCGTACCTGTTTTACCCGCTAAGCGATAGCCAGAAATAGTGGCACCATCATCTTCTCCTACAATGGAATTAGCAAGCATTTCATTAAGCGTATTTGCCGTTTCTTTCGAGATGGGCGTTCCTGCTGTTTGGGGCGGAAAATCGTATTGCTGACCATCGCGTAGCATCCCATAAAGGATATGCGGTGTGACCATTTCGCCATCATTCGCAATCGCAGATGCCGCCATCATCATTTGAATAGGCGTAGCAGTAACACCTTGCCCAAAAGAATTGGTTGCCAAATCAATAGGGTACCAATCTCCATCTCCGGGCACTTTAAGCCTACCGCCTGCTTCTCCACTCAAATCAACGCCAGTAGGATGCCCAAGCCCAAACTCAGACATATAATCATAAAAACTATCGGGTCCCATCTCTACAGCAATCCATGCCAAACAAATATTAAGTGAGTGTTGTAGGCAACCTGTCATATCTTGGTTACCCCAAGATTTTCGGTCCCAATTTCTAATGGTCGCGCCGCTAACGGAATACGCGCCGGTATCGGTATAACTTGTTTGAGGCGTAACAACGCCTGAATCTAGTGCCGCGGCCATCGTTAAAATTTTCATTACCGAACCAGGTTCATAAGGCATATTAATGGCTCGGTTATATTCACTGACATTATCAAAAATCTGATCGTACGCCGAGTAATTACTAAGATCTAAACGCGGCGTAGATGCCATAGCAAGAATCTCGCCATTTCTCGGATCCATAATGGCAATCGTCCCTGCCTTAGCCCCATAGTTATATAAAGATTGATCAAGAATTTCTTCAGTTCTCGCCTGTAACTCTCTATCTAAGGTCAAAATCAAAGTCGTTCCATCGGGCACTTGCGGAATTTCCTCCACACGGTTCGGGTCTGCGGGAATCCAAACCTGAACAGGAACGCCAGCGAGCAAATCGTTGTATTTCTCTTCCACCCCAAAATAACCGCGCCCAGAACGATTCACGAACCCAATCACGTTTGAAGCAATCGTGTTTTCAGGGTAACTACGAGCAAGATGCTCTCTAAAATTTACCCCAGCGAGGCTATCGTAAGCTTCATCTGAGGCACTATCGTCTTCAATATCTCCCTGAATACGTTGCAACTCTGCAACTTCTTCAGCAGAGGCATAATCCATTAGGCTGAGATAAATTTGTTCATCATCCACATTATTAATCGCATTAAGCGTATCCACATAATCCAAATCTAAAACACTAGAAAGAATAGAAGCAACACTTTGCGTATTTTCGATATTGTCCAAAGTAACGCCCACTTCATAAACACTATGATTGCCAGCGAGCAAGTTGCCGTTGCGGTCGTAAATCTCACCTCGTGCAGGGTAGATATTTTCAACCCACCCTTTATAACGGTCGGCTTCTTCACGGAACTCAGCGGCTTCTGTGCTAAGCTGAATACGCGCCATTTGAACAACAATAACAATGCCAATCATCGCGAAAATACTCGCCAAACTAAACGAACGCCAAGCAAAGGCTTTTCTCATTGCGAATCCCCCCCTCGCACCTGAATGCTAGCCCACTCAAAAAGAGACTGAGAATACTCAACGGGCAAAAAGTTTATATCTGCTTCTGAAACTTCGGCGGCGGAGAAATCTACAGGATGAACCCCATCGTAACCGGGCACTAGAATATAATGAACTTCGGTCGTTTTGGCAGGGCGAAACAGCAACTCATCGCTACGTGCTTGAGACGCTTCATAAGAAAGCAAACGCGCCAACTCTGTTTTCAAATTAGCACTTTCTTCACGTGTACTACTAATTTCTCGTTCTAAGTATTGAATTTCACGCCCTAAAAGCGTAGCCTGTGAAGCCAAACTAAGATAAAGTGCGGCGACCATCCCCACCCCCACGAGCACAAGCAAAATAGCACCAATTTTTTGTTGGCGCACTCTCCAAGATGCTTGTAAGATAGGGCGATTATCAGTCATTTTTTTATTGAATGGGAGACCTGACAGGTTTTAAAAACCTGTCAGGTCTTTGGCTAAATTATTTTTTTTAGGATGAAGTGCATCGCGACGAACGTGACCTCAACTTGCGTGCGTCCAATCAACATCTCTTAGGCGTAGACGTTTTTGCTTCGCACTTTCTGCTCACGCCGCACACTCGTTTGACATTCAGCACTCAAGCCCAAAACAAGGGTGTTGCGGAGGCGGGGGTAAGAGCCCGTTCCCTTAAATTCTTATCTAATCTATATCTTCTCAACAATTCGCAATTTTGCACTGCGCGCCCGTGGATTTAATCCAATTTCTTCTTCTGTAGGCAAAATAGGTTTTCGCGAAAGCTCTTTAATACTTGCTCGATGCTCACAGGTGCAAACTGGCTGTCGCGGCGGGCAAATGCAATCTTTACTTTGATGGCGAAAATAGCGTTTCACCAATCTATCTTCCAATGAGTGGAAGGAGATCACCGCCAATCTTCCACCAGGGGCAAGAGATTCTACGGCTTGAGGCAAAACGCTTTCTATGGAGCCTAGTTCGTCGTTAACGGCGATGCGAAGCGCTTGAAATGTTCGAGTAGCAGGATGAACGCGCTTTCCTTTACGAGGAATAACTGTAGATATAAGGTCTGCGAGTTCAAAGGTAGTATAAATCGGGCGTTTTTTTATAATGGCTTTGGCTATTCGCCTTGAGGCACGTTCTTCACCATAGCGGAAGATTATTTCTGCCAGTTCTGCTTCGCTGTAGGTGTTGATGATGTCGGCGGCACTTTCGGCAATGTCTGTACCAAAGCGCATGTCGAGGGGAGCATCTTGCCGAAACGAAAATCCACGTTCGGCAGTATCAAATTGCATAGATGATGCGCCCAAATCAAGAACGATGCCGTGAACCAAAGCCCACTTTATTTCTTGAAGAGTTTCGCTCAATTTTGCATAGGAGCGTTGAAAAAGGAAGGTGCGTCGCTCATGAGGAGCCAAGGTCTCACGAGCGAGCGCAAGGGCTTGCGAGTCTAGATCGAAGCCCAGTAACTTTCCTTCTGGTTGGGAAGCTTGCAAAATGCCGAGGGCGTGTCCGCCTGCTCCCAGTGTGCAGTCAACGTAGTAGCCTTTATTTTTTGGTGCTAAAGCGTTGACTATTTCTTTATAAAGTACAGGGTGGTGCGCCGCGCTCATCTCAGCTTCCCGAGAGGTCGAGGGCGGAGAATTTTTCAAAATTTGCTTCTTCGTTTTCAAGGGAGGTCATTTGTGCTTCCCAGAGTTCGGGGAGCCAGATTTCAAAATATTCACCTTGACCTGCTACGATGGTGTCTGCTTCTATTTTTGCAAACTCGCGGAGGTTGGGTGCTAAGTTAATTCGCCCAACCTTATCAGGGGTGATAGAATAAGCATTAGCGAAGAACAAACGGCGCAACTCTCTTGTGGCTGGGTCGGCTAAATTCATGGCATTAATGCGCTGATAAACAAGCTCAAAATAGTTTGAGGTCATCACCATGAGGCAACGATCAAAACCACGCGTAACAAAGCCACCTTCTGCGAGTTCATCGCGAAAGCGAGCGGGGACGATGATGCGTCCTTTTGTATCGAGTGAGTGTTGGTATTGACCTAAAAACATTTGTTCTACATCCTATTTAACAGACAAACGCCGGAGCCACCGGCGTTACAGGAGAGCGCCCCCACTCTCTACCACTTTGTACCACATTCTACATTATCCATTCCCTAAATGCAAGTAGTATTTTTGTTTCAAGCAGGAAAAAATGCCCTAATACGAAAAGTACGTTTTTTGTATTTTGAGATATTTCTCTTTCGTATTCGAAATTTACTCTTGACGAACTATCCCCTAGCGTGATATAAACTCGTTTAATCACATAAACTTAAAGATTGTGAAGAGAAGGAGTAGACGATAGATAGGCGTTTTAGAGAGCGAGTGATGGTGGAAATCTCGCACGCAAGCTGTCGTTGAATGGGTCTCAGAATCGCAATACGAACGTTGTTCACTGAACACCAAGTAGTTGCGCCGGAGTAGCCACCGTTATCAGGGCAAAGTAGTTGACGCAGTGAAAACCTGCAAGGCTACGAAAAGTGAAGCTGGCTTTAGGGCTTAAGATATTTTCCCGTTGCATCACAACGGGATTTTTATTTTAAAGCATTGGGCACATATTTTTTGAAAGTTAGCTTAAGCAGGGTGGCACCGCGGAAGCCTTCTCTCGTCCCTGAGATGAGAGGAGGCTTTTAATTTTTAAAAGCAAAGGAGAAAAGCGGTGTATGAAAAAAAATCAGTAAAGCAGTGAAGCAGTAGAACGGTATTGTCTAAGAAAAATATTATGAAATACGCAATACGAATCGAATCAATCAACTACTAACTAAAAACCACCCGATTTAAAAGGAGCACTACCATGACTAACGAACTAAACGGAACTTTTGGCGATTTTGGCGGCACTTACTTACCTGAATTTTTAGCAGAAATTTTGGGCGAACTTGCTGAGAAATATGACGAACTGAAGGTAACTGAAGAATTTCAAAATGACCTAAAAGCTCTCTACAAAGACTATGCGGGTCGCCCTAGCCTGCTCTATTATGCAGAACGCCTCACCAAAGAACTCGGCGGCGCAAAAATTTATCTAAAACGTGAAGATTTGAACCACACAGGCGCACATAAAATCAACAATGTTGTTGGGCAAGGCTTGGTTGCTAGAGCATTAAACAAAAGCAAACTCATCGCCGAAACAGGCGCAGGGCAACACGGCGTTGCCACCGCCACAATCGCCGCCTATCTCAACCTCGATTGCGATATTTATATGGGCGCACGCGATATGGGCGCGCAGAAACCTAACGTCTACCGCATGAAAGCACTGGGCGCAAATGTTATCCCCGTCACCGCAGGGCAGGGAACGCTCAAAGATGCTGTAGATATCGCACTCGGCGCCTACGCCCAAGACCACGAAGATTCTTATTATTTGCTCGGCTCTGCCGTAGGTCCTCACCCCTACCCTACAATGGTACGAGATTTCCAACAAATTATCAGTGAAGAAATCAAGGCACAAATTCAAGAACTCGAAGGCAAACAGCCTACAGCCGTCATCGCTTGTGCGGGCGGCGGAAGCAACGCACTAGGCGCATTCACTGCTTTTATTCCCGATGAAAATGTAGAACTCGTTTCCGTTGAGCCAGCCGGCAAAGGCGCAAACACCGACAGGCACGGTCTCGCCCTCGGCAAAGGTGCCCCCGATGTCATTCACGGATTCAAAACCCTTGTTCTTCACGATGAAGATGGCGAAATCGCCGAATCTTATAGCGCGGCATCGGGTCTTGACTACCCTGGCATTAGCCCCATATTGAGTATGCTTAAGGAAAAAGGTCGTATCTCGCTCGGCGCAGTCACCGACAAAGAAGCCGTAGATGCTTTTATTGCCCTCTCGCACCTTGAGGGTATTATTCCCGCACTCGAATCATCCCATGCAATCGCCTACCTCTTCCAAGACCACGGCGATAAATACACCAACCCCGATGATGTTGTGGTGGTCAATCTCTCAGGGCGCGGCGATAAAGATGTAGAAAACGTCTTCGAAAATCTAATGTAAAGGAAAAACCCCTCTATAGCAAAACCCCCGTTCTTCATTAAAGAACGGGGGTTTTATTTCATACCCAAAAACCCACCAACTTATTCAACACAAAACTCCATATAAAAAATGCACCCGCATCAATGGCGGTGTTTAAACACGCCAAGAGTCATAAATTTGGTGATTTAGACAATGGTTCAAAAGTTTTTTCCCCCAGATTCCACCAATCAACACGGACTTCAAAAACCTTTTCTGCGAAATTCCGTGAAATCTGTGGCTAGATTCTCTAGCTTCTGCAGTCGTATAGCACCTCATTTTCAGATGAGGCATCCGTCCGCACCTTTTTTTTGATTTGGATTCTGCTGTGCGCTTTTTTCTTGGACTTCAACACCCGGCACATCCGTGGGGACACAGGATTGCTGTACCCAAAACCCGAGGGGCGGCTTATCTACAGTGACGGAGCCATCCGGCTCAAATGGTTCAAAGAAAAAGTTACTCGGTGAGGTGAGCATGGACTTCACGGTGGCGGCGTAGTATGTGTTACCAATGCTATACGCGCCGAGTCGGTAGAGTTGCAGGAACGCGCCTAAGGCAATAATGAGCGTTAGGGCGATGGATGTGAATATTTTTTTCTTTTCGGGGACATGGGGTTCTCCATTTTCATCCACGAAGCAACACGAAGGGCACAAAGTTTTTCTTTATGAACTCAAAGCGTTTCTCCGTGCTCTTTGTGTCTCTGTGGTGAGATTAGCTTTTGAACTACGCACAGTATAGAAAAAAGTTATTCAGAAGTTATTCAGAAGTTGTTTAGATTTTGTTGGGGAGTTGTTAATCATGTATAATTTTTTCTTGACACTATAGGGAACAAAAACAAGGATACTTTCGTCTAAATGAGAAAGATACTC
>JADGEO010000089.1 GCA_016744335.1 Anaerolineales bacterium | reverse complement strand
AATTCGCGTCATTCGCTCATTCGCGTATAGCGTAGCGGCATTTGCGTTGAAAGCTTTTAATATGGCTGAACGCTTACAACCTGCGTTCTATTCCTTATCCCACACACCTCTTCACAAACCTCTTGCCTTTTCTTTTAATTTATGCTATTTTTAGCAGAGATTAAAAGAAAAAAGGATAATCAATGACCTCCCCTCTAAAAACAGTCGTTATCGTTGAAGATGAGCCAGATGCCGCCGAAATGTTTGCCGAAATGATGCGTGTTAGCGGCTATAGAGTTGTTAAAATTTTTAGTAGCACCCCCGCAATTGGCATCATCAAAGCTGAAAACCCCGATGTTGTTATTCTCGATGTAATGATGCCCGATATTTCTGGGCTTGAAGTTCTACGTTTTATGCGCCGTGAGCCTCAACTGACAAATACCCCCGTCATTTTGGTTTCAGCCAAAAGCATGCCCTCTGATATTAAGACAGGATTAGACGCGGGCGCGTCAAATTATCTCACAAAGCCAGTCAGCTTTCTTGACCTGAAAAAAGCAGTAGACGATCTTGTCCCCGCTCGTGAATTTTAGCTTGCTTGCCTTTCGATGAACGTAATTCGTGCCTTTATCGCGATACCGCTCCCCGCGAGCCTTCAAGAGCAGATTTATAGCGAAACACAGCCCCTGCGCACTCAGCTTGGTCATGAAATTATCCGCTGGGTGCCACCAGAAAACATCCATATTACCCTAAAGTTTTTAGGGGATACTGAAAAAGAAAAATTAGAAAAGCTAAAAAGACTTTTAGCCAAAGAAATAATAGAAACACCCTCTTTTGAGATTTCAGTAAAAGATTTAGGCGTTTTCCCCAATATCTCACGTCCAAGTGTGGTTTGGATTGGCGTAGAGAATAGCGGAAAACTGTCTACGCTACACCAAAGCGTACAGGCGGTAGCAAGTCAAATCGGGAGCGTTCCAGAAAAACGGCAGTTTTCAGCGCATCTCACACTGGGGCGAGTGACACGCAAGGGGTATAATAAGCAGGCGAGATTCCAAATCTGCAAGACGCTTGAAGAAAGCGTCAAGTATAATTTCGGGAAGGTTCTTGTTAATTCTATCCACATTTTTCAGAGTAAGTTAACGCCAAAAGGCGCAAAGCACAGCACTATATTTGAAGCAAGATTAGGAGATTTTTTTGAGTAAACCTGAGTTAGTACATACAATTGTTGATACTTTAGAAGAAAAAAAGGGCGAGGATATTCTCTTGCTCGACTTGAGGGGCATAGCAGAATTTTGCGATTATTTCGTGATTTGCACCGGCACAAGTGACCGCATGTTAGAGGCGTTGAGCGATGATTTGGTACGCTCTATTCGCAAATCGCATCAGATTAAAGGACAGGCAGAGGGCAATGGGCGCGATGGCTGGGTCTTGGTCGATTATGGCGATGTAGTTGTGCATCTTTTCTCACCCGACCAACGTGATTATTATGCCCTAGAAGAGTTGTGGGAAGGCGGAAAAGCGTTGGTACATATTCAATAAACCACTAAAGCGATTAAACAAAAAAGACACCGAAGTGTTTCAGAAACACTCGGTGTCTTTTTTTTAGCTTCGATGCTGATCTTTATTCAAAAATCCAACCATCATTTGCACGTTGCCAATCAACGAGTTCATCTTCATTAAACCAGAGGCCAATTTCACCTTTGCCATTTTCTACGCTGTCTGAGGCGTGGGTGAGGTTGCGCCCGATTTCGAGACCAAAATCATGGCGTACAGAGCCGGGGGCGGCTTCGGTGGGATTTGTTGCGCCCATTGTCTGGCGCACGGCGGCTACGGCATTAGAGCCTTCCCAGACCATCGCCATGACTGGCGAGGAGGTGATATATTCAATTAAGCTACCATAAAAAGGTCTTTCTTTATGAATGCCATAATGAGTTTCGGCAAGTTCATTGCTAACTGCCATAAATTTTGCGCCAACAAGACGTAAACCACGCTGTTCTAAACGAGCGATAATCTGACCAATAAGCCCACGTTGAACCCCATCGGGTTTTACCATTACAAAAGTTCTTTCCACAACTTCCTCCAATATATTTTTACTATCTCAATAATTTTTCTGCGTTTGTGTACGCATCAATGGCTTCTTGGAGACGGCCCGCTCGCATATAGGCATCTCCTAGCATTTGTGTAATCGAAATATTGATGGGGTAATCGACAAGAGCTTCTCGTAGATCATAGATTACTTCATCTAATAAGCGATTTTTCTTAATTAATTTTTCGTATTCTTCCAACGCGGCGGAGATATTTCCTTCGTCTAGAGCGACTTGTGCGCCCATTAACTTAATATCACGGAGCATGGTTGTATCCATCCGTTTGCGTCTTCGGCGTTCTTTTCTGCTTTTTATAGCTTCCTCTACTGCAACTTTTTCTACCGCAACAGAATCAACTTCGGCTTCTAAAGCCACCTTCTCTTCATCAAGAGTGTCTGCTAGTCTCCATTCAGAGGCTTTGGTGGGGAGTGGTTCTTCCTCCTCATCTGCTTTCATCCAGGCAGGAAGAGGTTCATCAGCAGTTTTTTCTTCTTTATCTGCACCACCCTCTAAATCATCTAACCACGCGGGAAGGTCTTCTTCCTCTGTAGATGGTGCCTTCTCAATGGCAGGAGGAAGAGATTGAGCTGAACTTTCGTCCATTTCTTTTATCCAAGTAGGCGCATCATCTTCTGCTTTCTCTTCTTCATGAATAGTTTCCTTCGGTGCTTCCACCTCTTCCGTTTTTCGTGCTGGAGGCGGTGCTGGAGGCGGTGCTGGAGGCGGTGCTGGAGGCGTAGGAATAACACTTTCTTCTACCTCCTCTTGAAGCCACTCTGGCATTTCATCTACGTCTACAACAGATGATTTTTCCTCTACCGCCTCATCAATCCAAGCCAACTCATCAGTACTTTCAGTTGCTGATGCTTCAGGTACTGGCTCATCTTTAACATCTTGAAGCCACTTGGGGGTGTTATCTACTGCTTCAGCTACGGGTTCCTCTCCAACAGCTTCGTTAATCCATGCTAATTCGTCATCGCTCTCAACAACAGAAGCTTCTTTGGTAATTGGCTCTTCTGTGACGGCTTCGTTAATCCATGCTAATTCGTCATCACTTTCAGACACAGGTTTTTCAATAACTGGAGTCTCTTCAATAATTGGCTCTTCTGTAACGGCTTCGTTAATCCATGCTAATTCATCATCACTTTCAGGCACAATTTTTTCAATAACTGGAGTCTCTTCTACCGCTGGTGTTTCAACAATGGGTGCTTTTTCACTGGC
>JADGEO010000088.1 GCA_016744335.1 Anaerolineales bacterium | reverse complement strand
AGAACTTATGATGCACCGCCCTTAGTTCCCACTGCTACCCAAATTTATGCTGAGCCTAGTCGAAGTACACCTTTTGTCTTTATTGCCCCCGAACCAACAGCCACAGAAGAAAATAGTGGTTTTTTCAGCTTTTTCACCACGCCCCCTTCGACAAGCTCAGGTACCACACAGGACACAAATCCCAATATATTATGGGGTACAGCCGCCGCGGCGGCATCGGGTGCTTTCAACGCGGTAATTGCCGAAAAGAAGAGAAAAGAAGCTGAGGCACGTGCCAAGCATAATAATAATGACTATGCCAAAAGACGTGCGGCGGAAAAAGCGGGAACTTTGGGCACATATCTACGCGGAAAACGTAAAGAAAAAGCCGCGCAAACAGAAGCCAAAGCAGATAGAATTCGCCGCAAAGACCAAAAGAAAAAAGACCAGAAGCAACGCGAGAAAAGTGGTTTAACCAATAATGAATGGAAGAAAAAGCAAGCTAGGCAAGCAATTTGGGATGCGAACGGTGCCGCGATTTATGAGCAAAAGAAGGTAGAAGCTAAACGAGTTGCCGCGCAGCAGGTATTGCAGGAAACAAATTTAATAGAAAAGGAGAGCCTGCTTGAGTTGAGCGACTTGCCTGATAAAATCCAAGCCCTCGCCGATTGGAAGGAGGGGGATATGAGGGCAACCAGCGCGGCGGTTGAGGCGCAAAAGGAATCTAAAACTGACGCAGCAATAGGTGCTCTGGGCGCACTCACTGGTATTCTTGGCGATATTGAGATTGAGCGAGTAAAAAACGCTAATGATGCAACTAAGCTAGATGGACGGCATACCAATACCATGTGGGGAGAGGTTATCTATAATGCAAAAAAACGGAAGTGGCCCTGGCAAACAGATAAAGGAAAAAGCGTTTTAGCAAAAATTGAAGACTATCAAGCAAGAACTGCATTGAAAATACAACAAGAAGGGGTGTCTTTGAAGAATGAAATAAGTGCGCGTTGGAAATCTTCTACATCTACTTGGAAAATGTGGAATGATGCGGGGAGACCGATGCCAGAATTGAGTTCGGCAAATGTTCTTAGAGAAATGGGCAGAGGAGGAGACGCCCTTGGTGTTATTGGTGGTGTAGCAGAAGTTCTGGGCATTAAGGCTGGTGATCAAATTGGTGATGCTGGCACAGTTGTTACAGGTATCGCAGATATTGGTTTTTTTGCTAATATCAAAACAGAGTTTGGGCAAATTCTAAAGACTCCCGTTGTTCAAAAAGCGACTAACGCGGTTGTTGCAAGCGGGGATGATATAGCAAGAGCTGGCAAAGGATTAACAGCCTTAGGTAAGGTTTCTGGGGTTTTATCTATGGTTACAGGAGCATATTCAGCTTACACAGGATATCAGGACTATCAAGCTGAGAAGCAACAGCATGGTGGAACAACTCGATCAGCAAAGGTTGCGGCACTTGACGGGCTTTCAGGTGTAGCAGCCATTGTCGGGGGTGCTACTCTTCTGTTTGTCCCTCCTCCTGTCGGTGTTGCGATTTCTGCTGTTGCATTCGCAACAAGTGGCGTACTCTCTCTAGTCTCTCTTGGCATAGAGCATGGATCTGCAATAAAAGATGCTGTAGCTTCTTTGGGGCGTCTAGTTGCAAACTCAGTTTTGAATCATAACAATCTTCCTCCTGTACCAACCCCAGGCACACAATACTCGCCTCCGGCAAGTACTTCTACACCTCCACATACCCCACCTGCCCCATCTACAAGTGGAACCCCAAGCCCTACAACACCAACCCCAACGCCCCAGGTAACACAAACTCCTACACCGCCTGATGGACAATAATATGCCATTGACCCTTTTGGAAAACCGAAAGTATATTTTGTTTTTCGCCTGTTTTTATGGAGAATTCTATGTTTGATGACACAATAATAGCTTTGGGGATATTGTATTTATCTTTTTTATTTCGCCCTCGCAAATGGCCAATTTACGCATTTCAAAATTTTATTTCACTAATAGGATTTATGATATTAATTGGCGGTGCACTAAGTTTTTTTGCAACACCATCTATGATATATATGTTTTTGGTTCTATTTCTATTAATACTACTCATTATATATCTTGGCTACTGGTCAATCCCCTCTCATCAGTACTGGCGAAAAAACCGAAAAGTGAGAGATGTAATTCGACACTACAAACACCGCCATGAAAGTATGGGACCTCCAGCTCTTCATGCAGGTTGGCTCCCGCGATTGACTGTAGAGGACAAGTCCTATTTTTTGCAACTTTATTATCTTAGCTATGATATTTCAGGGATATTAGGTGTTGATTATGAAGGAAATATAGTTCGTGACCTGAAGCTAATCAAAAAGTTGTATCGAACAAGAGAATTTGCGTACGAAATGTCTTTGCCAAGCGCACACAGCAGGCGTTCCTCTGCTTATAAAGGGAGGCGGGAGACATTTCTAAGACAGCTAGCTTTCATAAAAAATTATGAGCAATTGAGTGCTCCGCTATTAGAAAACCATGACAAAGATCGCAAACAGGTTTACGAAGCAGCATTAGTCGTCAAGCGTGTTATGGAGACTAATCAAAAAAATGATTTATTGGAGGCAACCTGGGCAGCAGAACATAAGCATGTTCACTTAAAAGAAGCCTCTTACGAAGAGACACTTTCAATGGCAAATCAGATTCGAGAGAATACGATCTGGATCATGGATGAAATTCAAATTATGTTAGATGGTGCTACATCTGCAAAGCGATTGCTGAAACAGATAGAAGCAGGAGAGCTTGAAGTTTCCAAAGATTACTCTCTGCTATTGAACACAGTGCTTGAGGGAAGAGAAACGGCAAAGGGCTTCAGGGAAATGGGAGAAATAAATGATGAAACTATGCCCATTTACCAGCGTATTTCAGGTGATGAAATTGAGGTTTGGGAAGGTCGTTTTATCTATATGGAGAGAGTAGATCGGGGTGAGGCATGAAAAAGGTTTTAGCTTCTTTGTAATCCTCCTGATTGGCATAAAGTATTTTGATGAAAAATAAAAAAAGATAAAAAGGAAAATAAAAATGAATAAATTCTTAGTATTTATAGGCATTCTTTTGTTCTTGGCAGGGCTATTTGAATTGTCACAGGGCAAAGATGATTGGTGGGTGCGTTCTTTGCAAGGAGTAGGAATTGCTATTGCGGGTATTGTATTCGAAAAGCAAAAGAAGGCGAAGTAATGCAATACTATTTCTTATTAGCTTTGGGCTTGTTGGTTTTTGGACTTGGTTTTTGGAGTAAAAGCCAAGGTTCACTATCTTGGAAAAAACGAGTATTTAGTGGTTTTGTAATTACAATCGGCGCAATTTACATGATACTTTCAACGTAGGTTTTTATGTTAAAATTTCTCTAAAAACACGCCCCCACCATCTGAAAAACGCCTTATAATTTGACTATGAACTTCACCCGCCCCAACGCTACCCCCACCAAAGAAAACGGCATTTCTGGCTTCTTTTCTCTGCCCAAAGCCCCAAAACCCGCTTCCCAGTCATCTAATACCCAATCCCCCATTTTATGGGGCACAGCCGCCGCGGCGGCATTGGGTGCTTTCAACGCGGTAATTGCCGAAAAGAAGAGAAAAGAAAAAGCGCGTAGTAAGAATAAAAGCGACCACGCCAAAAGAAAAGCCGCCGAAAAATCAGGAAAATTAGGTGCATACTTGCGCGGAAAACGTAAAGCAAAAGCTATGTTGGCTAAAGCCAAAGCAGATAGAGTACATCACAAAGAGCAAAAGAAAAGAGCCAAGAAGCAACGTGAGAAAAGCGGTTTGAGTGATAATGAATGGAAGAAAAAGCAAGAGCGGCAAGCCATTTGGGATGCGAACGGTGCCGCGATTTATGAGGCAAATAAAGCCTT
>JADGEO010000087.1 GCA_016744335.1 Anaerolineales bacterium | reverse complement strand
GCATTTTTTTTCTCCTTCTTTTGGATAAACAAGGAGATTTTACAATACTTTAGATATTTTCATGCGTAAGCCCTGATGATTTACCTTCGCTTTCTCTACATCGCACAAATCGGGGTATTATTGGGGATGCTTTTGCTCAAGCTAAAAACTTATCTAAAAAAACTCTTTTTGAATAGGAGATACATAAAAATGAAAGCCGAGCTTCTTGCTATTTTCGAGAAATGGGCAAACTGGAAAAGCATCCTTGCTCTTATTATTTTGCAAACACTTTTTGTTTTGGTCATTTTGCCTGGCGCGTCCCCTAGCCATGCAAGTAACCAACCTAGCCTAGACATGCACTTTAGCTACACCCCGCAAAAAGCCTATCAGATTATCTCAACACATAATCAAGAAGCTTTGCAAATTATGGCAATCAACCGCTTAACGCTTGATATTGCCTACCCTCTCGTCTATGGGCTGATGATTAGTCTTCTGCTCATTGTCAGTTTTCGGCGTGCTTTTCCCAAAAATAAATTTTCTGATTGGGCAGTTTTTATTCCGTGGGCTGGTGTTTTATGTGATTATCTTGAAAATATCAGTCTCGCAACGATGTATTTACAATACCCAAGAGAACTAACTGTCCTCGCGTGGATGGCATCAGCCTTCACAGCTCTTAAGTGGACATTTATCGGTATCGGATTTTTACTTGTTTTTATAGGTGCGGTAAAATTGGTGTTTATTAAAAAGTATTAGAAGTGCATCCATTATAGGAGCACCCTTTAGGAGCAGTGAAGTAGATGAATAAAGTTAATATTGAACAACTTTTAGAAAAAAAGTTTTCAAGCCTTGAGAGAAAATTTGCCTTTAAAAAAATAAAGACTGAGTATGATCAGGGGTGTGTGATAGTCACTTACCAAAATTTTACAACTGAAGTTCTTTTAAATTATGAGGCAGGTGAATTTCCTTGGGTAATAATTGCAGATATCAAGAATCCCCAAAAAGATAGAACCTCTCTCGATTGGTTGCTCGTAGAACTTGGTGAGCGTGAAGCACCAACAACCGATGATGCCTTTTTCCCTGAAAAAATGGATGAGAGCCAGCTAGAGTCTGAGCTAGAGAAAAAGAAAGATCAGCTTATAAAATTTGGCGAAGATATGTTAAAAGGGGATTTTTCGCTCTTGCCAAAATTGCAAGAAAGAGCAGATGCATATTTAGCAGAATGTAAGAAGTTTGCAAACCGCCATAAAATAAGTGCGTAGCTTTTAGCTACCCACAATTTCCTATGTATAAAAACCTCCGCCCCCTCCTCTTCAAAGCAGATCCCGAGGCCGCCCATATTCAAACCATCTACGCCCTTAAGCGCGTGCCATCTATGCTTGGAGCAGAGAAGTTTTTGAGAAAAACTTTTTCTGCGCCACCCAAACCCGTGACCGCCTTTGGGTTATATTTTCAGAACCCAGTTGGTTTAGCGGCAGGATACGATAAAGATGCAGTTGCCGTGCGGGGGCTTGCTACCTTGGGATTTGGGCATATAGAGGTTGGCACCATTACGCCCCTGCCACAGGCGGGCAATCCATCGCCGCGCGTTTTTAGGCTTCCCGAAGATGAAGCTGTTATCAACCGCATGGGTTTCCCCTCTGCTGGGTCGGCAAAAGTGATTAAATCTCTCAAGGCAATTGGGCATTGCAAAAATAGAAATATCAAAGAAAAAAAAGTGATTGAGATTCACAAATTTATTCCAAAGAAGCCGCCTAAAGAACGTCAAACGAAAATGATTTTGGGCATCAATATCGGTAAAAATAAAAATACCCCCAACGAAGAAGCCGTTTATGATTACCTCTCATTACTTCAACTTTTTGCGCCCTGTGCCGACTATCTCACCATTAATATCAGCTCCCCAAATACGGTGGGATTACGGGATTTACAAGGGCGTGAAGCCTTAGAATCTTTACTTAAAGAATTAGATTATCAGCGCAAAGAAGAGCAGAAAATCTTGCAAAAAAGATTGCCTTTGCTGGTTAAACTCTCCCCTGATTTATCGGATGAAGAACTGCGGGACGCACTTGAGGTGATTCTTGATACCGGTATGGATGGCGTGATTGCGACAAATACCACCCTCGCGCGTGATGGGCTAAAATCTGCCCAACGCCAAGAAACAGGTGGAATGAGCGGCACCCCTCTTCGAGCCAAGTCCGAAGCGGTTCTAAGTCAAATTGTAAAGCAGGTAGATGGCAAAATCCCCATTATTAGTTCGGGCGGAATTATGAATCCAGAAGACGCAAAACGCAGGTTAGATTTGGGGGCAACGCTGGTGCAGGTTTATACAGGGCTAATTTATGAGGGTCCTGGGTTGGTGAAGAAAATTGTGCAATCCTTGTAGGGGCGGGGCTGAGACCCACCCCTACAAAAATTCCTCTGGCAACGCTTCTTTATGTTCTGAAATCATCATTGAGAAATGTTTGAGGGTAAATTCGTGCAACCATGCCCCAGCCATTTGCCCCTCCAGAGATTGTAGCGCGGTGTCTAGGGCAGGGCGGGAATCGAAATAAAATTCGTGGATTCTCTCTATATTGCGTCCTGTTCCTCCGTAGATAAATTCATTTATCTCGCTAACCGTTTCACGGCGTAGCCCGGGCATTTTTTCTGCTAAGCCCATAAATTTTTGCCAATCTTGCTGGTTAAAATCTTGTCTAAAAAAGAAAATTGTTAGTTTGTGCATAATTATTCCTATAGTCTGAGATTTTCGTCTCCCAAGAATATCATACTCCATGAAAAAATATGGAGATGAGGCTAAGGGTAAAAATAATCCTGGCAGACGAGTTATAATGCGATTTATAGCACTTTCTATTTCAGATGATGATTTCAATTATCGGTTCTTTAAAGTGTACAATGGTACCGCATAAGTATTCCCCAAAAGCTACTCAATCTAGTAAAATTATTGTGACTAGATTTTTTTCAGTGGTGCATTGAAAAAAACATACTATCTACACGTTAAAATTATGAAAAAGACTAAAATAAAAACCCTCCTCGGCGATCTTCCCCTCACTGCCGAACTATACTGGCTCTTTCGTCAAGGCGGCAAGCCTCCTGTTGGCGGATATTCTGCCGAGAAATTAAAAACATCCCTCCCGCAATGGGTTGAGCAGGCACGTGCCGCTCAACGCCCACCAACGGGCAAAAAAGTGCTCATTTTCACCATGCTCCGCTATTGGGTCGAGCACTCCACCATGACCGCCCTCGCCCTCTCTGCGCTGGGGCACGAGGTCACCCTCGCCTACCTCCCGCACGCCCACTGGAAAAAAGTGGATAATCGTTTCGACCTCCGCCGCCAAGATTTATATCTCAAAGATGCTCTCAAGCCTCTCAATGGAATGGTGCGGACGACGTCGCTTCTGGATTCTCCTCAAGTGGATTCTCTCCCCGAAGCACTTTCTTCTCAATTGGATGCCTCCGCATATCGGGATACGCAATACAGCCTCCTCCATGAAGAAATTGACATAGATTCCGCCCTCTACGCCCGCCGCTACGCGCGTAACCTGAGGCATGCCTCCGTTATATTAGCGTTATTGCGGCGTGAACATTTCGATGCAATCGCCCTTCCCAACGGTAGCATTTTAGAATTTGGGATGACTTATAAAGTAGCAAAACATCTCAGTATTCCCGTCACCACCTATGAATTTGGCGAACAAAGCGAACGTATCTGGATGGCACAAAACAAAGATGTGATGCGGCAAGACACCTCCGAGATGTGGAATGCTTGCAAAGATACCCCCCTCACAGAAAAAGAATGGGATCGTGTAAAAGAATTCTTCTCCGCTCGTCAAGGCGGTGGCTTATGGGAAAACTTTGCTCGCACATGGCAAAATATAGAATCCCAGGGGACAGATAAAGTCCGCCAAGAACTCGGCTTAGACGAACGCCCCCTCGTTCTCCTCCCTGCAAATGTTCTCGGCGATAGCCTGACACTTGGCAGACACACCTTCAGTGAGAGCATGACAGAATGGATGTCTCGCACCATCGAATTCTTTATTGAACGGGACGATGTTCAATTTGTCCTCCGTGTGCATCC
>JADGEO010000086.1 GCA_016744335.1 Anaerolineales bacterium | reverse complement strand
TTAGGTTTTTGCCAAGTTTACCAACTCCCTTAGTTTTTGAAAACCACTTAGTGACTATTTGAGCCTAAGTGTACTAGAAGAATCCTTTCCCTTCCAAGGAGTGGGTTCTTCTAGTTGTTGAAATTAAAGTCTGTTTCTTTGTAATAACCGCAGGCTGTGAAAAGAATGTTTTTGTTGGGGAAACACAAGTCAAAAGAAATCCCAGAACTAATTCTATCCGTGAAAAATGGTTAGCGTATTATCATTATGTGCGACCTTATATTTTGACTGGCATGAAACCACCACTTGAAAAAACACAGGTGTGACATTTTTAAATGTGCAATGCAGTGAAATTTTAGGGCTTTGGCGTAGCAAGAACAAGGGTGAAATAGCCGCCAAAAGCACTTTCTGAAGAATATGCGTAGGCAATGCCGATTTCGGTTACGGTGGGGTTGAGTAGCGAGGTGCCACCCATCCAGACATCGAAGGCGGCTTGTCCATCGCCGCCATATTCTGGGGGTTGGGCATGAATTTCTTGCAATACTAAGGATGCCTCGTACCCCTGCGCTTCAACGCGTTCTTCTGGGGTTGATCCATCTGATCCTTCTTCTTTGAAGGTGGAGTTACACGCCATATCAGAGGCGTGGACGAGTGCAGCATCGTTTAATTTTTCATTTGCCACTAGCGGAGATAAGCCTTGTGTGACGCGTTCTGTATTGACTAACTCAAAAATTTGATTGAGGTAGTCTTCGTTTTCTTCATAGTCGCAAGCTCCGCCGATGGGCGTTCCGCTGGATGATGGGGTGGTTGGCGAGGGGGTTAGATTTGCAGGGGCTGTTGGTGGAAGACGAGTTGGCTCTGCCGTCACAAGGTTAACGGGGATGAGGATAACTTGCCCAGCTTGAATGGTGTTTGCATTTTCGATTTCGTTTAATTCAAGAATGGCTTCTGCTGTACTGCGGAATTGATTAGCAATAGCGGCGATGGTGTCTCCAGGGCGGATGGTATATTCGAGTTCCGTCCCCTGCGCTAGGCTAACGGGGACTGGTGTGGCTGTGGGGAGTTCCATATCGGGATTGGCTACTAAAATTTCTTCGCCAACGTAGACAAACCCGCGCTCTTCAACAACTGGGTTTAGAGCCAACAGAAGCAGGACACCATTTTCACCTAAATTAAATTTATCGGCAATAACGACCAGCGATTCTCCTTCGCCTACGGTGTAGGTGAAGGGTGCCGATGGGGTTGGGGGCACAGGGGTTAGTGTTTGGGTGGGGGTAGATGTTGGTTCAGATGTGAATGTTGGTGTAGCGGTTAGTGACGCCGTTGCGGTGGATGTTGGTGTTGGCGTTTCTGAGGCAAGAAAGGAGAGTGATGGTTTGTTATCTCCGGTAAGCCAGACAATGAGGATGATAATACCAATTAAAACAAGCAGTACTGCTAAGCCCCAGATAATAACGGGACCGCGTTGCTGTCTTTTGCGGTAGGCATCTATGGTTTCGCTTGCTGAGGTATCTGATTTTGAGGTCATAAGGTTTTCCTTTTTGCATAAACTCGAAAGAGGGAGAGGATTTTTAGTGCCTAATTCGATGCAGTTATATTTTCATTCTACCTGAACTTAGGGCTTTAAGCGAGTTGTTTTTTTAGCGTTTTGCGGGAGGCGTTTACTGCCGCATTGATATTGTTTATGGCACATAAGCCGAATTTACGCGCTAAGCGCTTTCTTTATCCTAGGAGGGGTTAGGAAATTTCCCCGTTATTTTTCACAACGGAATTTACTTATTGCTTCTTCAAATAGCTGGTACGCGATTTCCTCGGTGGCTGTGTATGTTTTCCAGCCGAAGGCACGGTCGCCGCAGATCCATGCGCCAACGCCTCCGGTGGGGAGTTTGTCGGAGGCACTTGTGTCTATTGCTGAGTAGAAAGTGGTTAACTCGCCAAGCAAGTTGACGTCAAGGGTGCCGCGTCGTTTGTCTACTCCGTCCTGCAAGATTAGGTCGAGCATAAATTGCGGATCGTCTGTGCCGTGATTGAGTTGCCAGATGACGAGGGTGAATAAGTCGGGGCGGTAGGAGGCGAGCATTCCTTCGGTATATACGCTGGGGTTTTCGGCTTTTTGGGCATCAAATAGGGCTGTGTTAATTGAGTGTCCAATGCAGAACTCATATTCGCAAAAGAGTCCTTTTAATGCTGGGGTGTGAGGCGTAACAGTAGGGAAGGGCGTGTAGGTTGGTTGAATGGTTGGTTGGGGGAGTGCGGCTAATGTGCCCGCGACCGCTATGCCAATTTCTCCGCTAGTTGGTTCTGATGATTTGGGCTTACACGCACTGAGTGAGAGAAGGGAGAATATAAGGAGAAGGAAAAGTGTTTTACGCATGGGCAGATTATACAATAAAAAAGGAGCGTTTTAGCAACGCTCCTTTTTGGTTTGGGCAGTGGTTCTAAAGTAAGTGGTGATGAGATGTACAGAGGATAACAAAAACCTTCATCTGTGGAGTATGCGATAGTTCAAATATCGCAAAGAATGGCAAAAAATATTTAGGGGATGCTCTTATAAAAGGTGAAAGAGAAAATTTCTTCCCTTCTAACCTAGGTTTCAGATTTTATTTAAGGGGTTTATTTAGGATGAAAAACTCGGCACGCGCGCAAAATCATCTTGAGTGTCCCCATCAACATTTTTCGCGGTAAAGGGCAAAATACCCCTTTAAATCACGAGAGCCAAGGTGTTTAGACTTGGCCCTCGTTTGAAAGGAGGAGAAGAGAAATCGTTTTGTTTCGAACTGACTATATATTAGCACGGAGAGATAATGTCTGCTTGACGCTTGATATACGTTTCTCCTACAAATACTCTACAAATTATTGTGAGACGCAAAAGGTTTTATAAGAGTTCATTTTCTATAAGGGGGCTGTGAAAAGGCGGATTCTAGTTATTTTTGGGTACTATTAAAATCTTTTGGGGCTTCTTTTAAAATTTTTCGGATGTGGTTTTGTAGTTTTTTTGGCATAATTGCCTCAATATCCATTTTTTTTGCGTCTACAAAATTGGAAAAACGTGCTAAGCCTTTGCCGAATGCATCTGCAAATTTAGGGTCGTTTATGGGTGCATCATCTTCTAACCAGAAGCCTTTAATGTGGAGCGTCATCGTTTTTCGGTCGAGTTTCGGGTCTAAACGGGCGACTAAATTATCGCCATATAAAATGGGGAGGACATAATATCCCCAACGGCGTTTTGCAAGGGGTTTGTAGACTTCCCAGATATATTCGAAATCAAAAACTTCTTTTGCGCGTCCACGCGCGGATACAATCTCCAGTGGGGCTACAAACGTGACCTCATCTTGTGTGCTGGGACCGAGCGGTTGCCAAGCATCTGGCACTTTGCCCGCGTCCAGCTTATCGAGGGCTGGCAAGTTTTGGGTAAGAGCGATCCAACGTTCCTTTGACCCTTCGATGCTAACGGGGGAAATAATCTTCTTTTCGTACATTTCTGCGATGCGCCGATTCGCTTCATCCACCCCAATCTTTCGTTGAATATAATCTGAAAATTTGACGCGCCAACGCTTCTCACGCATCAATCCTAAAAAGGAGATTGTTTTTCGGGCGAAAAAATCTTCAGCTTCTTTTTCTGTAGCAGAATAGTTGAATTTAGGCGGGGCGACGCGTTCGGTGAGATCATAGACACGCGTGAAACCATCACGGCGTGTAATCATGACTTCGCCCGTAATCCAGAGTGAATAGAGAGCAACGGAGGTGTCTTTGCCGCCTCTATAGCTGTTGATGAGTTTTTTATTTCCCTTGAAGTCTTTATTTCCCATTGGTCCATTGATGCGGAGGGCATTAATGACTTCTTTTATTGTCTCTGGATGTTCTTTCCTAAAGGTTTTTAAACGCTTCCACTCTTCTGCGTGTTTCATGTGTAGCCGCCAATAGGGCAGTTCAGATATGGGATAGAGAAAAAGCGTGCTTCCATAATCGAAAAAGCCACGCTCTTTGTAGGCGACCTGATGCAAAAGTTCAGGTTGATAATCGAGGACGCGCCCGTACATCATGATGTCCTGAGAGCGGGCAATCACATTGAGCGGGTCGAGCTGGAGGGCATCCATTTGATTGAGTGCTGTGGCTGTCCCTTTTGCACCTAGAAAACGACGACCGGGCCATAAGCCTTGTTTGCCCATGACGAAGCGGCGGGCGGTGGTTTTTGAGATGGGGATAGGGTTCATAGATGTATACCTAAAAAAACAGAGCGTTTCATTAAATGAATCCGCCTGGCCGTGAACGGGACAGGCTCATAGCGGAAGCCCCGTTGGGGC
>JADGEO010000085.1 GCA_016744335.1 Anaerolineales bacterium | reverse complement strand
TTATTTGTTTTGATCAACTAGAGGATAACACTTGACCTACTCTTTTTATGAATTTACAGAAAATAGTTTACACTATTTTCTTTCTTAGAGCGTCTTCATGCTCTTCGTCTTAGCTCTTTAGGATTTCGAGAGAGAGTGCCAGCAAGCCCTAAAATTATCATAGATTTCACAAATTTTGCAGATTTTTTCTCACTCTTCGAGTAAGTTTGTATGTCTTCGTGGATTCTTTTTCTAAAAATGCCTCAAAGTCCCAAAGACCCTTCATGTTTAAAAAGATTTATCAGTCAACCAGTCATCCTTTCTGTAATATATTTATTACCAATAAATATGATAAACTACCCACGTTAAAATAAACCATTTGGAGAAAAATATGCCCCCTAAAGAAAGCCACCCTATAGAAATTGCAGGTCTAAAACGAGAACTTCCCCTTTTTGAAATCAAACCTGGTCTAAAAATAGCCGTTTTGAATATCTTGGGTGATACGGAACTTGTTATAGCAGGCGCAAAAGCTCTTGCAAAAAAATTGTCTTCTATCGAATATGATGTACTTGTTACACCAGAGGCAAAATCCATTCCTATTGCCTACGCTCTTTCTGTGGAAACAGGCATTCCTTATGTAGTTTTAAGAAAAAACTATAAGCTCTATATGGGCGATGCAACTATTGCTAAAACACTCTCTATCACCACAGGTGAACCGCAAACACTAATTTTAGACGAAAAAGATGCTAAATTAATCAAAAACAAAAAAGTTATATTGATAGACGATGTAATTAGCACTGGCTCTACACTAAAAGGGATGCACCAACTAATGAAAAAATCCAAAGCAAAGGTTGTGGGAGAAACAGCCATATTAACAGAAGGCGATCTCGATGATTGGCAAGATGTTATTTCTTTGGGGCATATTCCTTTGTTTACCGACTAAGGCACAGCTTCTCCCCATCCTCATAGATAATTTCAAGAAAACAATTCGCTAAAAAATGCAAAACGTGTTGCGTGAAACGTAAAAATCAAAGTCCTACATCACGTTTCACGCCTTCACGTTTTACTCAAGGACTCTCATGCGCGTAATTGGCACCGCAGGACATGTAGATCACGGAAAATCCACCCTTATCTCTGCGCTTACGGGCGTTCATCCCGACCGCCTAAAAGAAGAAATCGAGCGCGAGATGACCATTGAGCTTGGCTTCGGCTGGCTCACCCTGCCCGATGGCGAAGAAATTGGCATTGTAGATGTGCCCGGTCATCGCGATTTTATCGGCAATATGCTGGCGGGCGTGGGTGGCATTGATGCGGTAGTACTCGTCATCGCCGCCGATGAAGGCGTGATGCCCCAAACCAAAGAGCACCTCGCCATTCTCGATTTACTTCAAATTCCTAGCGGCATGATTGCCCTCACCAAAACCGATCTCGTCCCCGACCCCGAATGGCTCGATCTCGTTGAGAGCGATATTCGTGAAACCCTCACGGGCACTGCCCTTGAAAACGCACCTTTTGTACGCGTTTCTGCCAAAGACAGTACGGGGCTAGACAACCTGCTCGACACCCTCAGCAAACTCCTTCAAAATGAACCCGCTCGGCTCGATTTAGGCCGTCCACGCCTGCCCATTGACCGCGCTTTTAGCATCGCAGGCTTTGGCACAGTGGTCACGGGCACACTCGCCGATGGCAATCTCAGTCTCGGCGATGAGGTGCTTATTCTTCCCTCCGAGCAAAAAGGGCGCGTGCGCGGTCTGCAAACACATAAGAAAAAAGAAGAAATTTCAGTCCCTGGCTCTCGTACTGCTGTCAACATCTCTGGGATTTCTTTGGAAGATATTCGCCGTGGGGAAGTTGTTATCAAGCCTAATCAATATCAAACAACACGCCGCCTAGATGCTCGATTCCGTCTCTTAGATGATATATCTCAGCCCCTCAAACATAATACCGAAGTGAAGCTCTTCGTAGGTGCGAGCGAAACGATCGCGACCCTGCGCTTGCTCGGTACCGAAAATCTTAATCCCGGCAAAGAAGCATGGATTCAACTAGAACTCCGCGACCCCATTGTGACAGTGCGCGGCGACCGCTATATTCTGCGCCGACCATCTCCCGCCGAAACACTCGGTGGTGGTGTAATTATTGACCATCAGCCTAAAGGACGCCATAAACGCTTTGATGAGGATGTGATTGAAAAGTTAAGATCTCTCGCCGAAGGCTCACCCGCAGATGTGCTATATCAAGCATCCTTAGCAAATGGCGCAGATATGCTATCGAATCTCATTAGCGAAGCGCGGCTTGAAGATGCAGATGCAAAAGAAGCGGTTGATGAATTATTTGCTGAAAAGAAAATTATTAATTTAGACAGTGGTGCAGTACATCTTAAAGATGCGTTGCCCCGCGAGACTGCGCTAGAAACCCGAACCGCAACGCATCCAAGAGCAGATGGCGTATCTAAAACAGATGCAATGCAGTTTTTTGTCATCGCCACAACCCATTGGGATGCACTCACAGAACGCACACTTAATATGACTGCGGCATATCACGAAAAATTCCCCTTACGCACAGGCATTCCACGCCAAGAGTTAAAGAGTAGACTAAAGATTGACGCAAAACTCTTCAACGCTATGCTAGAAAAACTATCAGGAGCAGAACAACTTAGCTACGCAGATGGAAGCGTGAAAATATCCACGCACAGCGTCACGTTCACCGAAAGCCAGCAAGCCCAAGTCCACGCGTTAACGCGGCGATTTAACGCAAATCCCTACGCCCCACCGACTCTCAAAGCGTCTTACGAAGAAGTTGGTGATGAAATCCTAAACGCATTAATAGAGCTGGGCAATTTCGTGAAAGTCTCGCAAGAAGTCATTTTTCAGCAATCCGATTATAAAAAGATGGTCGCAATGTTGCGAGCATATTTAGATAAAAACGGGAAAATCACCCTTTCAGAAACACGCGATTTATTCGGCACAAGCCGCCGCTACGCGCAAGCATTTTTAGAGCATTTGGACGCAAAGGGTGTGACAAAGCGCGAGGATGATTATCGGGTGTTACGCTAATGTGCGGACGATTTACGCTCACTGCCAACCCTGCCGACTATTTCGGCAATTTCGATTTTCCCCCAATTTTTGCGCCACGTTTCAATATCGCACCCAGCCAGCCACTTTTGGCAATTCCCAATGACGGGCGCAACACAGCCACTTTCTTTTTATGGGGCTTTATTCCCTCTTGGGCAAAAAACGAAAAATTTAGATCAATCAATGCCCGTGCTGAAACATTGGCAGAAAAACCATCGTTCAAGGGAGCTTATAAATATAGACGCTGTCTAATTTTAGCAGATGGATTTTACGAATGGCAAAAAACAGCGGGACAAAAAACAAAAGTGCCGCATTATATTTTTATGAAATCTCGCCAGCCTTTTGCCTTTGCTGGCTTATGGTCAGATTGGGAAAGCCCCGATGGTTCACGCGTTAAAACCTGCGTTATCATCACTACCGAACCAAATGACACAGTTGCACCAATTCACAAGCGAATGCCCGCCATTGTCCCGCCCCGATTTTATCGGCAATGGCTAGACCCCAAAGCACGCACCGATTTAGCCCCCCTACTTGCGCCCTATTCTTCGGATAAGATGGATGCTTATCCCGTTTCAGATTTGGTGAACAACGCCGAAAATGATAGGGCAGAATGTGTGGTGCCGCAAATTTTTTAAACGCTAATCTTCGCTATTTTTTGCGCAGATTGATAAAGAGAAGGAAACGAACGTGTAGTAAACTTGAGTGCCCGCAATTAACTTTTGCGTGGTGTGAGCAGAGAGATGTCTCCACCGTATCCTAAGTTCAAAGAATCAGCACCTAAGCTCAAAACACGTGCGAAACTGTCCCACATCCCCTTAAACGCCAAAATCCGGAGATTTCGGACTCCGATCTCGCTTGACGCTTAAAATCCATCGTGATATGATGCCGCGCGGTGAAATCTATGGATAATGATATAAAAAACAACCCTAAGAAAGAAAACAAATCCCCTTCTGAAAGACCACAGAGTTTTCTCAGCCGCGGGATGGAACTAATTTACCAACTCGGCTTGGGCGAATCGACTTTGCGCGTGGCTACAAACGTCTTCCTCCTGTTGGCTGTTATTGGTGTGATTTTTCTAATGCGCGGCTTCTATACAGATACCGCTACTAAAGAAGAAGGCGAAGACGTAGCAGAAGCCCAACCTACCTTAACCGCGGAGCTAAATGAAGCCCCATCGCCACTTGATACTGCCATACGGGGGATTTCGCGTATGGCGATGATGCACACCACAATCCCTTCTCGCCCACGCTTAGATATAACAAACTATACCGTTCAAGAAGGGGATACTGTTTTTGGTATTTCAGAACAATTTGGACTAAGACCGCAAACTATTTTATGGAGCAACTATAATATTTTGCTCGATGATCCCCACCGCCTAAAAGCGGGGCAAGAGTTAAGTAT
>JADGEO010000084.1 GCA_016744335.1 Anaerolineales bacterium | reverse complement strand
CAATATGTCCCATGGTGCCTACATTCAAATGCGGTTTTGTACGATCAAATGTTTCCTTTGCCATCTCTTTCTCCTTAAAATTCAACAAAAAATGCTCAGACCAGCAACAGAGCCCTCAATGGGATTTGAACCCATGACCTCGTTCTTACCAAGAACGCGCTCTACCAACTGAGCTATGAGGGCTTAGTGCTTTTCCCTCTCCAAAAGGAGAGGGAAGTGGGCGGTGACGGATTCGAACCGCCGTAGGCTATTGCCAGCTAATTTACAGTCAGCCCCCGTTGGCCACTTGGGTAACCGCCCGAGTTAAAATGTTCAGCCCTCTCTGGTCTAAGTTGCACACCTCCATAATTCAAGGAGGCAAATCCTCGCCTTGTCCACGACGTAAGCGAAAGCCGACGATGGGAATTGAACCCATAACCTGTCGCTTACAAGGCGACTGCTCTGCCAATTGAGCTACGTCGGCAGTTAAGCAAAACGATTATACCAAACGCTTATGATGAGGGCAAGACAAATCCTAAAACTCTTTCAAGACATGCAGCATTAGGACATACAGCGATGGAGTTTATCAGGATTCTAAGGGCAAGTCAAGCAAAAAATTGCAAAATCATAATCTTATTTCAAATCACTTGACAAAGAATGGATTTATTGTAAAATATAGAACATATATTCTATATTTCACGGTATTGCCTTATGAATTCTATAAAACGAAATTACGATTTAGCCCTTGAGGCACTGGAAGAGTTAGCGCTAGAGCTTGCACCTCCGGATGTTCAGGAGGAAAGAACAGAACGCCCTCCGCTTCAACTTGCCCATCCATCCCTTAGCGAAATGCTAACCCAATTTGGCGCGCTGCCCCGCGAAGCCCTCTTTTTGGGTGCCGCTTACGATGAGCTTCCCATCCTCCTCAACCTAAACGACCCCGCTCCAGGACCCATTCTCATCGTAGGGGATCAAGGCAGTGGGAAAACGGCTTTTTTGCAAACCATAGCACAAGCCATCCCGCTAACACATACCCCTCAAGAAGTTCAATTTGGCATCGTCACCAGCCGCCCAGAGGAATGGTTAGGTTTTGAAGAGAGTGAAAATTGCATGGGCATCTTTTCAACTTACCACAGTGACGCGGATAACTTTATCTTATCTTTAGCGGATTGGGCGCATAACAACCGCCGTGAAGAACGTTTTGCCATCTTGCTAATTGATGACCTCGAAGCCATAATGGATATTAGCGAGAAAGCACAACAAAACCTACGTTGGCTCCTTTTGCGAGGACCTAATCGGCGAGTGTGGAGCTTTGTAACGCAAAACACTAAATACAGCAAAAAAACACTTCCGTGGCTAGATGCCTTTAGAACGCGGCTTTTTGGTTACGTAGGCAATAACGTTCAGGGCGCGGAATCCATTCTCCCCACGCGCGATGCGGCTCTTCATCTGCTTGAGCCAGGGCTTGAGTTTATATTAAATGAAAATCGTAGGTGGGTGAAGTTCTGGATTCCATCCATCAAATAACCAAAGGAGAGTAAAAATGCAAGCAGGTATGATGTGGTTCGACAACGATAAAAGCACAAGTTTAAATGTAAAAATCAAGACCGCCGCGAGGTATTATCGCAAAAAATACGGAAAAAACCCCGATTTGTGCATGGTAAATCCCAGTATGATTCCTGATGACCTCCCCAAAGATGCAAAAATGACCATTCGCCCCTACCAGCCTATTGTTAACGGGCATTTGTGGATTGGGATCGATGATAGCAGATACAAAAGAAAAGTATAAAAAACTCACCTAAGTCCAAGAAACTCGGTTTTTTCTCTGAAAACAAGGCATCTTTACAAATTAACCGAAACAATCAAGAAAAATCTTCTCGTCGTTGAAGGAAAAACCGAGTTTCTGCTTGAATAGTTACAAAAATAAGTGAAAAAATCTTGGAAAGACGCGGAAAACCCTTAAACTTTCCCCTTAAATTTAGCCGCTTCTCTTTGCAAAGTTCTTTTTCTTTAAACAAAAAAGTCCTTCGATTTCAAATGAGGTCGAAGGACTTTTTTATTAGGCCTCTTACAAAAGCCTGTTTTCTCTACGCTCCCTGCGCCGTCCTCGGCGCAGGCTTCTCTAAAACACGCCGCCGAGGACGGCGGCTAGAGCACGGTCTATTAGAGTTTTTCTCACAATTACCACCCAACGGGATCATTATCACCATCAATAGGTGCCCACCAACTTAAATCAATCCCTTCAACCAATTCTGCTGAACCAATACTAACTGGCAAAAAACTCCCGTTTGCATCTACATAGCCACCAGAAAGACCGCTTTGAGTATATGCTCTTATAGTATATGAGCTGGGAGGTAGTTCTGGCATTGTGTATGCGCCAGCATTTTCTGCGGTGCCAATCCAATACCACAAACCCGTTGCTCTCTCTGTAACGATGATGTGCATCGGCGGAGAGGTTGTCTCAGGATAATTTGTGCTACCGGTAACACCGCCATAAACAACTGTATCGGGGGTATCGTTAGTTTGCTCTGGGGTAGTGATTGCTACCACTAAAGCATAATCAATATCTACATTTTCAGAAGAAAGAATATCTATATAATAGTCTTGCGTCTTGGGGAGGTTGCCTATCCACAAAGGGGAGCTAGTGTCATATTGATTAAGTATAGTGCCATCTGCACCAGATATAGCAAGGGTGGTACTGTTTCCATCAAACGCGTCTAGACTTACTGTCATTTCTTGTCCTGCCGCGGCACCCAACACGTAATGATTAGTCCAGCCCGCAGGAAGAGTACCGAAAACTTGCGTAGAATCATCTCCGGGCGCAAATTGAATTTGCATTAACGCAGATTCTTGCGGAACCGTTTTTGCTGGCTCTTCGGCTTCATCAACGGAGAGGGAGGCTAAACAATCTGCTGTTGCCCCGTTAACTTCGGCATATTTCCCATCGGGCGATGCGGGTATACCAAACATGGGTCCACAATCTGAAGGACCAGGCACAGCTAATCGAATATCCGTCACTGTCTCCCCAGCTTTAACCGTAATGAGAGATAACTCTTTTCCATCTATCGAATAACCTAACCCAGGTTCAAAAGCAAAAAGCTGATAAGCTCCAGAAGGGACTTCTATGCTGAAAGATGCTTCCATTTCTGCTTCTGGCGTATCTACAGAAAACCACTCACCATTTTCTATATTAACGACATAAATAGTTAACGGAGGGGTTGGTGGAGCAAATACCCCAGCCACCCCTGAAATACTTCCTAATGCGACTTCAGGGGACGGTTCTTCTATAGGCGCAGTTGCAGTTTGGGTTAACGCAACAGCAACCGCAACATCGTCAGCTTTAGAAGCGCAAGCGGTGATAGACAACACAAAGATGATCAAAAGAAAAAACAAAATCTTTTTTTTAGTATTCATAACTTCCTCCTATAAACCCAGTAAGATACGAGAAATCGATCACATAATTATAACTTGATATCTAAGAAATATATCCAAAAAAACAGCCCTTATGTCTTAAATAAGGGCTATTAGCTTATAACTTATTTTGCCCCACCACTTCTTAGGGAGCTTTTTAGAAAAGAGAATCGTTCCTACCCACAAGATGAACCGAAAAGGAAGGGGAAGAAATCACACCATTTATTAGCGGCATCTACCCACAAAAGAGTACCACCACATGCACAAATACAAGCGAGCGCACCTGCCCCCACAACAAGTGGAATGGTTTTTCGGGCACCACTTTGAGATGAAGAGGGGGGCGCCACAGGCACAGGATCAGCAGGCACTTGCCCCGCATAGGCTTGCCTCGGCGACGATGCAGGCAACACTGGCTCTTGTCGTGGTGCGGCAGAAGGTTGCGAAGAAGACGAAACCACAGTTGCATCGGGGTCGAAGTTAAGGGCTTCAAACATGAAAATAATATCTTCACCCAATGCAATCATCTCTCCTGCTTTAAGAACATGAGGACCTGAAATTCGCTTACCGTTAATGGCTGTGCCGTTGGTTGAGCCATTATCTTCAATAACTATTTTCCCACCTTGCAAAATCATCCTTACATGTTGGCGTGAAATTTCAGGGTCATTAATTGCAATCGTATTGTTTGGATCCCGCCCGACAGTCATTAACTCGCTATCAAGAGCATAAGTTGCCCCAGGGTTGGGACCGTTGCGCATAACTAGTTGGTATTGCGTACTCATTGCTTCTCCTTTAGATTTGGATAAGGGCTAAGCTAAATAATTTATGGGAGGAGACTGTTTTTTTCAGTCACTTTCAGCTTATCTTCCGCAACTTATTTAGCCTTCATTCCTAAAGCATATCTCTAAATAATTATTATTAGTGTACCGATTACAAAGAAAAATGTCAATTAGGCGTTGTATTAAAGTTTAAAATGTCACACTCCATGAGATACTACGGAGATGAGACAAATGACAAAGATAATCCTAGCATACGAACTGTTGGAAGAAGGTGTTAGCAAAAGTCACATAGCCAAGCACCTTAATGTATCCCGACGAACGATTATTCGTTGGTCAAA
>JADGEO010000083.1 GCA_016744335.1 Anaerolineales bacterium | reverse complement strand
CACTAACCTATACAATCACCGTCATCAATAATGGTCCTATAGATGTAACTGGCGCAACAGTTTCAGATGCCATGCCCCTAGATTCTGGCACAAACCCCTTCTTCACCTCTTGGGATTGGGCATGCACAGCGTCTACTGGCGGCGCAACAGGTTGTACCGCTGCTCCTACTTCAACGGCAGATTTTTCAGACATAATCGACCTGCCCGTCAATGCCACCATTACTTATACGGTGAGCGCAATAGTTGATACAACAATGACCGAACCCCTTAATAATACGGTTAGCGTTAGTCCTCCCAGCGGTTATGTTGACACAAACCCACCCACCGATTCAGACACCGACACAGATTCCCCTACCTCCATCACTATCACCAAAGACGATAGCTACACAGTTGTCTCGCCTGGCTCAATGCTCACCTACACGATTGATATTGAAAATAATGGTGCTGTCAACCTTACAGGATTAGTTGTAACCGATACCCTCCCTGCCGAAGTGGATTACATTTCCTCTAGCGATGGTGGGAGCGAAGCAGGTGGCATCGTCACTTGGCCCGCCTTTGATTTAGCCTCAGGGCTAAGCGTACAGCGCACGCTTACTGTACAAGTCAAAGACTCAGGTGATTTAGGTGGTGCAACCAGTCTTACCAACAACGTCAGCGTAGTAGATGATGGCACAACGGGTGTCACCGATGATGATGACGACACAGACGTTATTGCTATAACTAACACAAAAGCCCTCATCGGCACAAATCACGCCGCAACCACTTTGCCAGAAGTAACCATTGGCGAAATACTCACCTACCGCATCAGTATAGATATTCCCAATGGCGTAACCGTGAGCAACCTTCAAGCATTTGATGTGCTTGAAACAGGTCTCGCTTTTGATGAATGTCTAGAAATAGACTTTGGCACATTAACCACAGATCGTGCAGATGGCTTTGCAGGTATCTGCCCGCTCGGCGGCGATGCCACCCTCCCAGAGCCAGTAGTCACAAACGAAGGGCATAATATCACTTTCGATTTTGGCAACGTCACCAATGCCAGCGAGAGTGAGCAAACCCTTACCCTCACTTATTGGGTAGATGTACTAGATATTATCGAAAATGCAGGTGGCATAGATGGAATCAACAACGTAGTCGAGTGGCGTTGGGATGGCGGCTCACTTAGCGGTGAAGCCACCCCCGTTGAAATCAGCGAACCCGATATGGACATCATAAAAACAACGAGCACAACCGTAGCCCCTCTTGGCTCAATCGTCCCATTCAGCATCGAAATTTACCAAACAGATGCCAGCACAGCCAACGCCTACGACATAGTTGTTACCGATGTCTTACCCCAAGCACTTGAATATGTAGATGGAAGCATCAGCGCGGGTAGCCCCCTCCCTTACGATACCTTTGATTACGATACCGCAACTAAAACCATCACCCTCACTTGGGATTACTTCCCCCTCATAGATGGCACCGAAAAAGCCAGCACCCTAATTACCTTTGACACTGTATTTGTTGGTCCTTCACCAGTAACCAATGAAGCCAGCGTAGCTTGGACAAGTCTCCCCATAGACCCCAGTGACCCCGAATATATTCAATCTGAATACAACGAAGTTTCGACAGAACGCTGGTACGATCCCGTTGACCAAGCAGGCGTAGATGACTACGGAAAAAACTCCTCAATTCAAATCGCTGTTCCCGCTTTACCCAAAACTGGCTTTGCTCCGAACCGCGTAACCGCGATCCCGGCACAGCTCCCTGCTCAAAACTACCGTAGCACAGGTGCCTCGTGGATAGAGATTCCCGCCCTAGACATCACAGACCTCTCCATAGTTGGCGTTCCCCTCCGAGATGATGGCTGGGACCTCACATGGCTAGATGACCAAGCTGGTCACCTCGAAGGTAGTGCCTACCTCGGGCTTCCGGGCAACACCGCCCTCACTGCGCACGTTTATCTCTCTGATGGCTCCCCTGGTCCCTTTGTAGACTTACACACCCTCTATTGGGGTCAACTTATCAAACTTCACGCCAACGGACAGGTTTATATCTACCAAGTACGAGAAAAACGCAAAGTATGGCCCAACGACACTTCCGTTCTCAAGCATGAAGATCATGATTGGATTACGCTTATTACCTGCCAAAGCTTTAATGAAGAAGCAGATGACTACGACTACCGCATTGCCGTTCGTGCTGTGCTAATAGACGTAGAAGCAGAAGAATAATTCTTACCCAAAATCCGCTAGAGCCTTCAAAGCCCTAGCGGGTTTTTTATATTCACAACCTGCTCTTTCTAGCAAATACCTTTTAACTAAAAAAGTCCTCAAAGATTACTCTTTGAGGACTTTTTTTTAAAACTAAAACCGCGTCTTAGAACTGCCCAGTTCAAAAACGCGGTTAGTATTGAGGAGAATGCTTCTAAAGTATATAGTAAATTTCAAAGAAAGTGCTTAATAAAGACTAAAAAAAAACTAAGAGATTTTTAAGAATTCAAGAAAGTTTCCCTTTCTCCCTTCAACTTTCTATCCAACCCCCATAATGACACAGCCAAAACCAAAAGTGCAATCACCTGGTCAGCGCGAATACCACCTAAAATAAGTGTACTATCGCCTCGAAAGGCTTCAATGAACAAAGTATATCCAGCCGTAATCGCGATAAAAATAAGAAAATCCACCCCAGATTCTTTCTGGGCCCCTGCTTCTTTCTGGCCCCCAGATTCTTTCTGGGCCCCCTGCTTGGGGGGCCAAACCAAGTTTAGGGTCACGAGCGCACCGATCATGGTGTAAATTTGAGTAGGATGCCGCGTTGCGCCCCACAACTCAATCCCCCACGGACGCGTCGTCTCCATCCCAAAAGCATCACCTGAGGCTAAATTTGCGGTAGCAAGCCCTATAGCCAGCATCCCAAAGAAAGGAATCAGCGCATCTAATGTTCGCCACAAATCCATTTCCTTTTTTTGCCCGTAAATAAACGCGGCGATAATGGCAGTGACTGCCCCTCCTGCCACATCTAGCAAACCGAGATTAAGCGAGACCATACTGAGCAAATTACCCGCAAAAGCTTGCGGATTTTGGGCAATATAAACAACACGCGCCCCAATAACACCCGCAACAAGAGAAACAAGAATGAGATTTGAGAGCTTTTCAGCCGAAACCTTATAGGCTTTAGCACTCTTTTCTCCAAGGCTAATACCAATCCAAAGCGAGATAAGAAGCATAAGGCCAGGGGCTTGCAACGAAAGGGGACCAACTCTAATTGTAGGAAACATAAATTATCCTTTTTACTTCATCAATTCTTCAACACGCGCCCGCACCATGGCTTCGGCAAGACCGCCAACAACAACTTCCTGAATAACGCCTTCTTTATCAACAAAAAAGGATGTAGGCAAAGACTGCACCTGATAAAGCCGGTTCGTTTCACCCGTTTTATCTAGCACAATAGGAAAACGCAGTCCATACTCATCGATAAATTTAGCAACTTCTTCGGGAGAATCTTGAGTAGTAGCATTCACCGCCAAAATCACAAAATCTTCATCTTTATAATCGGCATAAGCCTGCTGAAAAGCGGGCATTTCTGCACGGCAGGGCGGGCACCAAGTTGCCCAAAAATTGAGCAAAACTACCTTGCCACGCAAATCTGAAAGAGTCACACTTTCACCTTCGAGCGTCTCTAGGGTAAAATCTGGCGCAAGGAATCCCTTTTGCGGTGCAGGAATTTGCCCCGCTGTTGAAAGCCCCTCTTTATCTGTGCTTAAAAAAATCCATCCTACGCCTAGAGCTAAAATTAGAACAAATAAAATTCGTCTATGGTTTGGTTGCATATCTCTCCATTTTCGTCTAAACTAAATATAAGATTCTCACGCTAATAAAACCTCAAAACCCTAACGCTTCACTTAATGCGCTTCTCTCAAAGGGATATATCATACTATGCTTTTCACAGAAAAAACATATATAGGCATCAACCTCACAGGTAGTAACTTTACCTATGCCGCTTTAAATTCTAACTTAGAACTTCTTGTTTTGGATGGAGGTAATTTGGACGCGCTGCTAACCTTCATCAGCGGGCAAGCCTCAGCTTTTGTAGCGGTTAACGCGCCAGCGAAACCGAATTTGGGACGCGTGCGCGCGTTGCTCGAAGCAGAAGATTTGGGGACAGGCAGTGCCCCCCTACGCGGTGCCGAAATGCGCATGGCAGAATATGAACTCCGTGCACGCGGCATCAAAGTAGCCGCTACACCATCACACCCCGACCATTGCCCAGCGTGGATGCGCGCTGGTTTTCAGCTTTATGAAAGGCTATACGAAATAGGATTTACAAACCACCCCGCCGAAGATTCCGCCCATCAAGTACTAGAGACGCATCCGCAAGCGGGTTTTATTGTCATAGCAGAGGGAAATTTGCTTCCTGCATCCGCATTGGAGGGACGCTTGCAACGTCAAGCCATTTTATATGGCGCAGGCTTAGATATTCGTGACCCAATGAGTTTCTTTGAAGAAATTACACGCTTCAAACTCAAACAAGGCATCTTACCCCTCGAAGAAATTTATGATTCTAAAGAACAAAATGCTCTCCTCGCCGCGTATACCGCTTGGCTAAGGGCAAAAAAGCCAAACGATACAACATCCCTCGGTGATGAGGAAGAGGGGAAAGTTTATTTACCAGCACGCAAGTTGAAATCTAAGTATTAAAAAACTCGAAAGGTTTCCAAAGATGGCTTTTGGCATTCATAGTTCTCGAAAGTAAATTTCATCCTATCTATCCAAATTCCAAAGAAACTTTTCGGGTTTAAATATCCAAAAGGAGAAAAAATGTTAAATATCGGAGACAAAGCACCAGATTTCACCCTCCCAGACGAAAACGGGAAAATGGTCTCACTCAGCGATTACGCAGGAAAATGGCTCGTGGTCTATTTTTACCCCAAAGACGACACCCCGGGTTGCACCAAAGAAGCCTGTGACTTCACCGACAACCAAAATGATTTTGCAGGATTAAACGCAGAAGTGGTTGGCATTAGTCGCGATAACGCAGAAAAACATCAGAAATTTATTCTCAAATACGATTTAGGCGTGACGCTACTCAGCGATCCCGATCACAACGTGCATGAAGCCTACGGTGGATGGGGTACTAAAATCAATTACGGCAAAGAAATTGTCGGCGTAATTCGCTCCACCTATATCGTTTCCCCCGATGGCAAAATTGCCGCTCTCTGGCGAAAAGTGAATGTGCGCGTAAAGCGCAAAAGTGGCACAGTAAAACATGCCGATAAAGTTAAAGAGAAATTGGCAGAGCTACAAAATTAAAATAAAAATCCCTGCTTTTTTATAAAAAAGCGGGGATTTTTTACAATATCTACTCACTAGTTATTTTTCCTCGTCCATCCTGTTTTGCATGATAAACGCGTTTGTCTGCTATTTTGAGCAAGTCTTTTGAGTTTTCACCGTCTGCGGGAAAATAAGAAATCCCCGCGCTAAAGCCTAGTACACTTAGGCTCAAATAGTCACTAAGTGGTTTTCAAAAACTAAGGGAGTTGGTAAACTTGGCAAAAACCTA
>JADGEO010000082.1 GCA_016744335.1 Anaerolineales bacterium | reverse complement strand
TTGCATTTTTTTTCTCCTTCTTTTGGATAAACAAGGAGATTTTACAATACTTTAGATATTTTCATGCGTAAGCCCTGTTGGGTGGAGCGCGCGTGAATTTAGCTTGATACCGTCTAAAAGAGATTTAGCGGATAATTGTCAGATCTTCGTTGAGGTAGCGTTGTGATTTTTGGGGTTCTTCATCAGCATACCCCAGAAAGAACATCGCTTCGGGGAGCCAGTTTTCTGGTAAATCTAATGCGTTTATTATTTCGCTTTGTGCGTAAAGTACCCAGCAAACCCAACTTCCTGATAGCCCTTCTGCCTCTGCGGCAAGCAGAAGTTGTAACCCTGCCACTGCTGTAGATTGAATTGCCATGATTTCTTCTTCTTTTGTGTCTTCTCGGAGCGCCGTTTTATCACGGCATAAGATGATGATAAGGGGGGCTTTACTTATGCGCGCTAAAGAGTGTTGGGCGCGTTTCTCAATGGTTGCTTGGGGCGCGCCTTCTGAAGCCATATCTGCGCGTAGTTTGGATATGAGGCTGTCGCCTAGTTTCTCTTTGCCTAAGTCGCTTGCCACTTTCACGAAACGCCAAGGTTGCAGGTTGTGGGCAGAGGGGGCAAAGGTTGTCGTGTGCAGAATTGTATCCACAACGGACGCAGGTATAGGGCGTTGTCCTAAGCCTGTCGAAGGGTCGCCTTTGAAGCGGCGGACGCTTCTGCGCATCCTTAAAAATTGATGGTATTTATTCATAAGCCAGATTATAATCTGCGCTTATTCTGTTTATTAAGGAGTGTGTAAAAATGGGCGAATCCCTAACTAAAATGAGACGTAAAGATCGCGCTATCACCGATGATAATTGGATTATTGCGCTATTAAATCGCGCGGGCTATGGCGTTTTGGCAACTTGTAAAGATGGTCAGCCCTTTACAGTTGCACGCAATTTTTCTTATGATGCCGAGAAACACGCCATCTACTTTCACGGCGCGCGTAAAGGACGCACTTTTGAGCAAGCAGAGGGAGGCAGAAAGGCAAATTTAAATGTTAGTGAAATGGGCGATTGGCTTACAGCTAAAAGAGCGATGAATTTTGGGGTGGAATATAAGGGTGTGGTTGTCTTTGGCAAACTCTCTATTGTAGAAGATACCGATGAAGCCAAACATGCTTTGCAACTTTTGATGGACAAACATTTCCCCGAGTTGAAACCCGATGTAGATTATGAAGCAACAACAGATATCGATTTGAAGGTCACTGCGGTGATTCGGATGGATATTGATAGCTGGAGTGGAAAAGAGAAGAAGAGTTGATGAGCAAGGCGTGAAGAGTAAAACACTCTTCACGCCTTATGCTTTAGTGCCCGTTTATCTTCTCTATTGAAATTTTGAAAATCACACGTTTTTCGCCCGCAGGGATACTCCAATCTTTGCCATATATTTTCGCACAAGCGCATGGATGTGGGGAACAGTGCCACCGGTGGTGTGCTCGGAAATTTTGCCGAAAACTTGCATCTTGTGGTCTTTATTAGGCTAAGAAAAGCTATAATTCTAATAAAAATGACGGTGGCTATGAAATCTGATGGATTTATTAATTCTAAGAAGAGAAGCATTAGTAATATAAGCCCACGAATTATTCTTAAATACTATAAGCAAGTACACGACCAGATAATGAATGGCTAGTCCATGTTGCATTTAATTTTAGTTTCTCCATAGAGCTATGTTATCGTCTTGGCATTATCTGAATAAGTCCATTTCTTTCTCTCGAATCAACTCATTTAAAGAACTCTCTCTTAATGGATATGGGAAGCCGCGAGCGTGAACGATGGGTGTGCCCTCATCTTTTTGACCCATCATCAACGATGCCGCGCCCGCCAACTCATCGGCGGCACCGACTTGGGTAATCTTGAGTGCGCGCCTAAACAGGTCTGCGTCTCCGCGCAGGTCAACGAGTCCTGGCATACCTGCAATGCCGATGGTCATGCCCACTGTCCCGTTTCGCCATGCACGCCCGTGCGAGTCGATAATGAGAATGCCCAGCTTTACTCCCGTAGCTTTTTCCAATTTATCGCGCAATTTCTTTGCCGATTTATCGGAGTCTCTTGGGAGGAGTAAGACCATCTCATCTTCATTTGTCCCTTCCCCCTCAGGGGGAAGGCTAGGATGGGGGGAGGGGCGTACATTTGACCTATCAATCCCCGCGTTCGCGCATATAAATCCCTGTTTATGCTCTACAACAATTAGCCCCGGACGAGTACGTAGAACTTCGTTGCTTTCGGCGAGAATCAGCTCAACGACGCGCGGGTCTTTCTCGGTCGCCTCAGCAAGTTGACACGCGTGCGGGCTTGGTTCTACATCCGCTAGATTAACGAGCCTCCCTTCTGCTTTGCTAACGATTTTTTGAGCGAGAATTAGAATATCCCCATCTGCGAGTTGTGTTTTTGATTGGGTGCAGGCGTGCAAAATAATTTTGGCAAGATTATCGTCTTTTTTGATAAGCGGAATTTCAGAAAGGGGGGTAAGGGTTAGCATGGTGTGGCGTACTCCGTTTATATAAAAATACCACTACTTGAGGTAGTGGTATTTGAAAATGGGGATATTTACAAACCTTGTAATTTTTTAGCCAGATATTTTTTTACGGTTGCCGTAAGCACCACCACCGTAAGAAGAAAGGTCAACTAAAAGGGCTAGTCCCAACCAAATCCAGTCGAAACCCAAAATGCCACCAGGAGCAATGCCAATATACATTAGTGTTGTCCAGGGTAAAAATAGTATGCCGAGCAAGGGGAATATATAAGTATCAAAAATCAAATTAAAGCGGAGAGGGTTAATAAGCCACCAGATCATAACCCCAAAACGGGGTCCTAAGAACATAATGGTTGTGAATAAACAGCACATACTTTCCTCCTTAGGCCTCTTGCATAAGTGCTCGCGTGTTTTAGAGAAGCCTGCGCCGAGGGTGGCGCAGGGAGCGTAGAGAAAACAGACTTTTGCAAGAGATCTCTTGAGTAATTGAATAAAATTTTATTTATGAGACATACGAAAAAAGCAAAGGAAATTGGTAAAATCTATGGATAAATTTGATGCTTCGAAAAAGTTTTTCTCAAAACCCGAAAGATTTTGTAATCTTTAATACAGGTTTTGGGCAATGATATAAAAAAAGGTGTGAGGCATATATTGCCTCACACCTTTTTATGCTTGCGTATTAGGGTGCAGGAATTACAGGAATTTCAATGTTATTTGGGTTGCTATAGCTAACCCAGTCGGCTGAGACCCAGCCTTGGCTAGCTGGAGAGTATTCCACGGGAACTTTTACAACCCACCAAGCATTATCTTCACTGACACCAACTACTTCACCTACCGTGCCTGTGGGTGCAAGACCGTAGCTGGGGTAAGTTGTTCCTGGTCCTGAGCGGACGTTAAGCATGTCTAAAGCAGTGACAGTGGCCGTATTGGGATCAGGGGTAGGCACAGGAATTTCTGGGGGAAGTTCGGGAGAGGGTACTACGGGGAGACCATCAGTGTCGGTGGCAGTTACATACTCGCCTGAAACCCAGCCCTGACCAGAAGAAGCGTACTCTGTAGGGACTTTTACAACCCACCAAGCACTATCTTCACTGATTCCAATGGCTTCAGCTGAAGCACCAGATGGGGCAACACCATAGCTATCAAAGCTTGTGCTAGGACCAGAGCGTACATTAACACCTATATTGGCCGTCACATAGGGCACGCCTTCTGGGGGTTGAGGTAGAGTAACAGGAGGAAGAGCAGGCTCTTCTTCGGTAGCATTGCCATTTGTAAGCAAGAAATATGCGCCTACAGCTAAAATTAGCACAAGCACAATGCTTAAAATTATTGTTAGGGTATTATTTTTTTCTTTTTCTTCAGTTGTCATTTGAATCTCCTTTTTTGATTCTAAAGTTGGGTTGATAAATTTTGCTCCAATAGCGAATTCGATTTATCAGGCTATTTCACAAAGTTTCAAATTATTTTAGAGTATACCAGATTGCCTTTTTATGTGGATGAAAAGCAAGGTGTGCGCGTAGCTTGATCTTGCTTGCCCTCGACTAGCCTCTTTGTGAAAACAGACAGTTCTTCACTAGATTTGATGATGAATTGCAATAATTGAGATATTTAATGGAATGTATGATTTTCAATATCTTCTTTTTTACTCTTCCTGCACAATCTTTCGTAAGCCTAAAGCCAACGCCAGCCCGCCGCCAATGACAATAATTGCCTCCATTATAAAAGCATCTTGCCACAAACGCATTGGGAAAAGGCGGATTAAGGTATCAGAGTATTCAAAGATCCACGTTTCCCCTTCAAAAAAGATATGGTGGAATTCGGCGAAGAATGTCCAAAAGTCAATACTTGCGATGATGCCGAGAGTCGCCACCAAAATCAGCGTCAGCCATCCACCCCGCTGTGCGCCTTTGAAATAAGCGTGCGTGCTTTCGGTCAACTTTGCCACAATCCCTAACAGGATTAATGCCCCAAACGCCATTGCCCAAACGTTTAACGCGACCTGAATCAGAATCTTCACATCTAGCATGTGGCTGACCTCGCGAGTTTTATAAAGGGGGGAGCCATCGTCAAAAGTTAAATCGCCGAGAAACTCAGGACCCGCGTCGTTGTTGAGATATTCAATGGATACTTGTGCATATTCCAAGCGTTCTTCTTGCGTAAATCCAAAAATATCAGCAGGGAAATTGGGCATACGATATTCGATTACGGGGAAAAAAGGCGTAAGCAAAATGCGAATGCCGAGCAGGGTCAGAAAAACAGGGGTAAGGAGAGTAACGAGAAAGGAGAGAAAAGTGCGAAGGGTTTTGTTCATAAGGTATGTTTTTGGTAAGTTTGGATTTATTGATTAGGAGGAGATGGTAAATGAATAATGGTATTTGAGTTTAGATCATATTGCATAATATCAGGCTCGCCTTTTTCAGTAAAATAATGAACAAATAAAATGTCATTATCTCCCCATTTTTCTGCCCAGTAACAGTTTTTGTCCGCTTCAAGTAGAATCCTTTCTTTTCCTGTTTCTATGTCAACTAGGCGTAGGGTAGCTTTGTATTCTTCTAAGCCATCAGACTTTTCTGTAGAATATACAAATTGGGAGCTGTCTGGTGACCAAATATATCCACCTTTTACTTCAAAATCTTCTTTATGAATCACATTGATGTTTTTCCCTGTTGTTAGGTCAAAAACAGATAGGCCAAGCTCTTGAACTCCGTAAAGAAGCCGTTCTCCTGAAGGGGAGAAAGAAAATTGATAGTGAACCACATTATCTTTGATTAGAGGAAGAACTTCTTCAACCTCTCCTGTTTTTAAGTTCAGTTGAAATAACCCTACACCGGAATCGAAACCACTATAAAAACAACTTACAGCAGAACCGCCCAGTGTCGTATGAAAGTAAACATATCTGCTGTCTCTTGACCAATGAGTGATTGTCATAGTCCCATCGGCATCAACATTAGGGGTTACATGGTCACGATATTTTATAGTCCACATGGTGTGTGTTTTTTTGTTTGAAAAGGTTAGCGACTTTCCATCATATTCAGAGCCTATGCATAACTCTGTAATCCAAAGACCATCTGGAGAAATACTTTTCTTCCACTCAGCAAAATATGGTGTGTATTCTGGACAAAGGCGTGGAAATTTAGCAACTTTTGTTTGGAATACAGATTGCGTAGCTTCTTGGGGCGGGAGGCTTTGTTGTAGGGTAGAACATCTAACTGTGAAAAATAAGCCTATGAAAAATGAGGCAATTGCAAAACCAATAATATTTTTCTTGTAGCTAAGATTTTTCATTTGGGAAATTTCTCTTTTTGTATTACTGAAAACCGAATACTGACCACTGAAAACTGAGCTATTGCAAACTATCCACATCCCCGCCCAACATAAAGCGCAGAATCATATCGTTGGTGATCCATTCTATGGGAGCTTTATCGTCTGTGAAAACGGTGCTTTTTTCGTAGGTAGGTGCTTTATATGCCCATGCGGTTTGGATTGCATTCAATAATAAGGGATGTGAATTTGTGTTTTCTAAAAGATAATTATAATTTTCGGCAAGAAAACTTTCATTTGTTGGTGCTTTGGTGGCGTAGATGATGGAATTCAGCGTATAGGGAATATCCATAATATGCACAGAGGGATAAACTTCGGCGATGGTGGTTGCCATTGCGTTAATCAAACGTCTATCATTTGGCAATCGACCTACGTTGATGGTTAATACACCCGTTGGGGAAAGATGTTCGTGGGTAAGCTCAAAAAACTCTCTCGTGGTCATGTGCCAGGGGATATAGGGCGGTCTGTAAGCGTCTACGGCAATGATGTCGTATTGATGCGGGCTGTGGGCTAATCCATAACGTCCATCTTCGGCGTAGGCGTTGAGATTCTCTAGTTGATCCATACCGAAATAAGTTTCGGCAATTTCGATGATTTTTGGGTCAATTTCGTAGCCATCTATGGGGATTTCTCCGTAAACGGCGGTGGCTTGCTGTGCAAAAGTTCCCGCCGCTAAGCCGATAATGGCGATGCGTTTAACGTCTTCGGGGTTATGGGGCGGGGT
>JADGEO010000081.1 GCA_016744335.1 Anaerolineales bacterium | reverse complement strand
CAATAAAGTATTATTTCTTCCTCCCCACAACCATCAACCCCACCAAACTCAAAACCATCAGCCAGCCAAACCAATTGTTAAAGCGGGTGTTTACAAAAGATGCTTTATTATTGCTTCTTCAAGAGTAAAAAGCCTTCGGGAACTTTAAGAATCCCGAAGGTTTCGTTTTTATAAAAAGCTTATCTTTTTGTCTTACTTAGGAATGTGAAATAAATAACTTATACATTTGAAACATATTTCACTCAAATTTTGTATCATTAATGGATAGTTTGTTTCTTCCAAAGTCCTTATTCTGCTTTCTAAAAGCTGGATAGATATCTTATCCAGCCAAATGTCTGTCCATGTAAATTCCCAAAAAGGGACTTGCTTTTATAGTTCTTCAAAAAAGAACACGCTACGGTTTACGAACGATTAGATTATCGAAAAGGATTTCAGTTCTAGGAATTTCAAATGTACCTGCGATAAAGCCAATGTCTCCATCTGTGAGGTCGGAGTCTGTTGTGCTGGCAACTTCTTCTCCATTAACATATAAGGTTAGCTTATTACCAATACAATTGGCTTGCAAGTGATTTGTTTCCGTACCTTGTTTGATTGCATCAGATGGCTCCATTTTTTCACTGGAAATATATTCTGTAGCACTGTTTTTTACTTTACCGATTACAGCAAAACCATCGCTACTGATATTGAAGAAGTAATAATTAAAACCATCAGGGGAACTACTATAGCGGCAGATTATTCCAAAATTATTGTCTTCTTCTCCGCTGATTTTCGTTACATCAACATCTATGCGTACGTCTTCTTCAAAGTGTTTTCCGGGGTTTGACCAAATATCCATAGAAGGAACTTTTACAAGTATCTGATAAACTCCTTCTCCGTAGTCAGTAAGACCGTCATCCCAGTCATTACGATCCCAGCCACTATTCGTGTCGGAGAAGTCATCCTGAAATAAAATATCATCTGAGGGCACATCTGCCCCAGAAACATCAGACCTCAGAGAATTGCAACTAGAGCCACTAGAAGACTCTTTTTGTATCCCTAAGTCTGTAAAAATTAGTGTATTCTTCTCTCCTTCATGAAGATACTCATAGGTATTTGTGCTAATCTTCTGATAAAAAAAGGATGTGCCCAAATTTTCATAGTTCCAATTCACGCCGCCTTCAACAAATTCAAAAGATAGAACCGTTGACCAATTTTCTACTGCCCCGTCCTCAAAGGTACAGGTGTTTTCGTATGTATGCCTACCCTCATTAACCAATTCTTGGGGTGTTAAGCCCTCAACGTCCTCTTCCAAGGGCGGTGTTTCTACCAAAGGTGGCATTTCAGCTAATGATGATGTTTCACCTAGAGGCAATGTTTCAACATAAGATAAATATCCCTCTTCAAAACCAGCCGCTAACCCTTGAATGAAAATCAATTCTCCTTTGAGCAAATTATCGTCTACATTTTGAACAAAAAATCCCGTTTCCCCTTGAAGGTTAAGAAGTGCATCCAAATTCATTTCCGCGGTAAATCCTTGTGGAGAGTAAACTGTGCGCCCTAATCCCTTTATTTCGATTGGTGCGCCATTTCTCTCGGTAAACTTATCCCCGTTGCGAAAAACAATCTCATAACCACGCGAGTCATAATACCAACTTTCATGTCGCATCGCGTATAGTTGTCCATCTGGTAACATTTCGTCAAAGAAGAAGATTGTAAAACGGTCTGGATAGCCATACTCATCCACATGCGCCTGTTGCGTCTCACTCAGCGTATATTGCGACACGGGTGAAGCCGCAGGATGATAATTTTGAACCAGACCATCTTCAAATTGTGTTGAACTATCTGTCAGAAAAGGAAGGCTGCAACTCAAAGAAAGGAGCAACGAAGCAATAATAATGACCAGCATGACTTGTTTTTTTCTTTGCATGATTATCTCCTCAGAGCGGTGCAAATCAACCCCTCACCGCTATAAATCATTCCTACATCTGTAAAAGTCAACACCCCATTAACCATATTGTCTCCGTAATCATAGGTATTTGCGCCAAGCCTTGCCTGAAAATATGTAGCCCCCTCTTCATCCGTTAGATTTACACCACCTTCAACAAAATCAATGGTCGCCCCAAACGGATCCCAATCTCCACCCCAAAAATCACATTCCTGTTCCGAAGCACCATTACAGACACAGTTCATTGCGTAAGTATGCGTTCCTTGATTTGCCAATTCTTGCGGTGTTAGCGACACCATGTTTCCCGATGGAGGCGGTGGTGACGCAGTCTCTCCACACTTGCCATTTGGATTATTCATATTGCCGGGATCCAAAGTAACAACCTGCCCCGAGCCTGTATTATCTGTAGGTGCCCCAGATAGTATTACCTTGCCTGTGTTTCGATGAGCATAATCAACATAGCCGTCTTTATCAACGTCTGTGCCTAAATCCCAGTAATAGCAAAAAACATAAGTTCCTAAAGGGAGGTCTAAATAAGCTGAAGGATTACTCTCCCGAAAGACCACTGTAGAGGCTCTGGACATGCTTGCATTAACCCCAGCAGCAGGCGTATAGCTGGCAACAAGAACTGTCGCATCATAGAGACCTGTATTTGTAAATCGTAAGGGTTTAAGCAGAAGTGGATTATTGGAATCGTCTGGATTTCCACTGCTTCCAGCGTCATCTTGCGAGACACTAGGCGGGGCAGATGAAGGAGGCAGACCCGCATCAACATGATAAGTTTGTGAAGGCGAACTGGATGAAATAACTGAACTGCTCTCTGGAATTCCACTTGCGGTGTGACCATAAAGCATATCAGCGGCATTTTGCTTTGTTTGTTTCTCGTGAATTGCTAAAAAATGAGCAATAACGGAATTCGGCTCAGTTGATGGATTCTGATTTGCTGAATCTGCTCCATCTATAAGAACCGCTTGAATAACAAACATCACATTATTAAAATAATCCTCATTATCTTCTGCTTTCTTCACGCGGTCATTTAGGTATTGCATAACGGCATCGCGTTGCCTTTTGCTCTTTTCGGCAGCCGTATGTCTTTGCTGGTTTTCGTAACTCGAAATTAGGCGATCGTAGTGAGTTTGATATACATCTCGATAAGCACGCGAAATAGCGACTTCATTTTTTCCCCTTAAAGCATCTTCAAGTTCTAATGTCATAATAAGCGAAGCATAATCATGTTCGTCAGTTTCTTGGCTCAAGGCAATATCTGAGGGTAATAACAAGCCTATGAATAGTAAAAGAAAGAAAATTGTCAGCGCTATTTTTTTCATGGTAAAACTCCCTCTACATCTCAAGAAATTATGTTCGATCGACCATTATCAGTGTAGCAAAAAGCACGCTTAATTGCTACACTGAATTTTGTTAGATTATTTAAATGTACAAGCCTTTGTCTCTAAGAATATAGAGAGCTTTTAAACTCAAAACCATCAACCACCCAAACCAATCGCCAAAGCGAGTGTAGAGCGTTTGCCCTTCAGCGGTAAAAGGCTCGCCGATGATGAAGCCGCGCTCGTTGATTTCTCCCTCGGCGGTGATGCGCCCGTAAGGGTCGATGACCATCGATATGCCATTCGTTGTCCCTAAACCCATCGCAACATGATTTTCTGCGGCGCGAAAGACTCCGTCCGAAGCGTGAAAAGGCAGGAAGTAGGGATTTAGAGTGTTTTGAATAACTCACCCATTTTTAGCATGATATTCATATCACCCGTTGCGCGATATTTGGCTTCCATGAAGGCTTGTTGACCATCAATCTCGCCTTTGGAGATTGCGAGCCAAACTTTGGCGGGGGCGTTGATGGTGAGATCGGGGTTGAGGGCGGTACCACGTTGGGCGGTACATTCGCCATTTTGGATGCGCTGATAATACATCCCGCCGCCTGCGCCGCCCAGCACAAATTGGATGGTGGCATCCATTTCGTCGGCGGCTTTGGCGTTGAAGGCTGTAGGCATTCCGAGCATAATCATTTCTAGTTCGGGGTCTACTTTATCGTCATCACCGGGTTGGGGATATTGGAAGATTTGCGGAAATTGTTCGAGGAGGGTTATTGAGCCGTTGGCATCGTATTTGCCATTATCAAAAGCGGATTCGGCGTTGAGTGTGCCCATGCCAATATCGAACCAGACTTCGTAGGGGGTGGTGATGCTGAGGGTGGGCAATGCCGTGCGCCCTGCGTGGAGAGAGCAAGTTCCGTCGTTGATATTCATATACCAGTTGGCGGAGCCGAAGTCGAAATCTGCAATCCCTTCGATACCGCTCAGGGCAAGTTTTGGTGGGGAGAATGTAAATTGAACGGTTGCTCGGAGACCGGGAATCGCTTGGGGATTGAACATGCCCATCATCACGTTTAGCATATACTCGTTGGGGACAAGATAACGCCTACCAACGCGCACCACGCCCAAATCCACGTCTGATCCGGCGGGGGCAAAGGGGGTGCTGTCCAAATCGTCTGCAAGAATCGGAACGGTGTGACGCATATCATCTGGCACTTTGAAGCGATCCATTTGTTGAGTCCAATAGGCGGCAGACATATCATAGAATGCTTGTTTTCCACCGGGAAATAAATCCTTACAGAGTTCAGCTTGGGTTTCTTCAGAGATTTCGTTATCACGAATAAGTTGCTCGCCAGCTTGGTGGAGTTGCTCATAATAAGATGTAAAGAGACTTTGCAAGGAGCGGCGGCTGAGGGCTTCGGCACCCGGGCGCAGGATTTCGCCGAGATACTCGAAACGCTCCATGCGTGCCATTTGCTTGAAGGTGGCGACCAGGGAGTCGAAATGCCAAAATTCGGGGAAGCCGCAAGGGGAGACGAGCATCATTTTGTTGGGCTTGTGGAAACACTCGGGGTGAAAGGTGGTGGCGGGGATGTCGGGATGTGGAATGAGCCAGGGTTCGATACGCGGTAGGGTGCGATCGATGAAGGTTTTCATGATGCCACTCATGCTGAAATGATAAAGCGGCGTGCCAAATATGACGAGGTCGGCGGTGTTGTAGCTTTCCATTGCGCCAACCATGCTGTCTTTATCTTTGTGGATGCACTCGCCAGGTGTGCGCACCCAACAGGTGTAGCAACCGATACAGGCTTCAAGATCGAGTTTGCGAATGTGGATAAGTTCTGTTTCTGCGCCAGCCGCTTCCATACCTTCGAGCAAAGGTTGAAGCATGTGATAGGTACTGCTGGCTTTCATTCGGGGGGAGCCGTTTAGGGCGAGGACTTTCATTTTATTTCTCCTTTAGAAGATGTAAGTTTTTCTAGTTCAAAAGCGAAGCCGCTGATTAAGTAGGGCGATGTTTTTTATCGCCCATATTGAAATCAAGGTGTAGCGGTGTTTCTTGCTGTATCCGTTTGGTTTCGATATGGCGAAGAGCATCGCCTACTCAACCAGCACTACTTTCTAAAGCCAGCCTTTTTCTTTCAACTCAGCTTCGGTTGCTTGGCGGGAGAAAATTTTGTCCATTTTCATTAGCAGGCCCATTTGACCGCTGGCTTTGTATTTGCCGGTCATCAGTGCCATTGCGCCTTTCATTTCTTTGCGGGCGATTTTTAACCAAATATCGGCGGGGGTGTTGATGGTGAGGGTGGGGGCAGGAGTTGAGCCTTCTGCGAAATCGCATTTCCCATCGGCGATGGTGAGGTAATAATCTCCACCGCCTTCGCCACCTGTCCTGAGTGAGGTCGAAGGGGAGACGTTGAATTGGATGGTGACATCCAGGTCTTTAGCTTCGTTGGGGTTAATGCTGAGGGTCATGCCTTCGATGGCTTGACGTATGTTTTTAGGTTTTGACATTTTATTTCTCCTTATGGTTATTAGTTATATATAAACTTTTATCTATCTAGGTAAAAAAAGAGAGCGTACTAGCTCTCTAGGTTTTCAATCGTTTCATCTAACCAGCGGATATACATCTCTGCGTAGAGTTCGCCAAAACGACGAGTTGCTTCCCAAAGGCGAGCATCATCTTTCATATCTTCACTGGCAGAAAATTGAGTGATTACATCTTTGGTTGTGGTCTGGTATGTAGCCAACTCGGTTTGATGTAAATTCTTCTGAAGGCGCATTTCGGTCAAAATTCTTTGTGGGGCAAGTTGAGCAGAGAAAAAGAGTTTAAGCAATAACGTTTCTTTACGCGGCTCGATTGTCATCAAAGGTTGAGAAAGCCATTCTCGTAGATCAGTTTGCCCGGCTTCGGTGATTTCGTAAACACGGCGGTTTGGTCGGCTTTCTTGGGGTTCAATATGCGAAATGACCAACTCATCTTTTTCCATCTTTTTGAGCGTGGTGTAGATTTGACTCTGTTTTGCATGCCAAAAATTGGCGGTGGATACATCCATGAGTTGTTTTAGGTCATAGCCAGAGTATGATGAGTAGTTCAGAAATCCGAGTAGGGCGTATTTGAGCATTTGGTTATCCTTTATATATAAATTATTATATATAAAATAACTTTGTTGTCAAGAGGAAGTTTTGTTTTTTACTTCCTTCTTTAGTTGGACTTTAGACTAACGAGAAAAAGCCCAGAGAAAACTGAGTGTAAAATCTTAGTCTAGAAAAAGTGAAAAAAAGTAGAAAAAACGTCAAAGTTATGTAGGGGCAGGGCTTACGCATGAAAATATCTAAAGTATTGTAAAATCTCCTTGTTTATCCAAAAGAAGGAGAAAAAAAATG
>JADGEO010000080.1 GCA_016744335.1 Anaerolineales bacterium | reverse complement strand
TTGTTGGGGTTGGGTGTCATCGGCTTTGTCGTGCTCGCTCTGGTTAATGCTGGGCGAATTACGCTGGGCGATGAAGCCGAATCATTGGCTTCTGGTGTAATCAAACTTTTATTGGGTTTGCTCCTGCTTTTGAAGGGTGCACCCAGTCAGTGGCGTGGTCGTCCCAAAGAGGGCGAAGAACCCGTAATGCCCAAGTGGATGACTGCTATAGATGGCATTACGAGTGGAAAAGCCCTAGGGCTGGCTTTTTTTCTCTCTGGTCTTAATCCTAAGAACCTTGCTCTCAACCTAGCCGCGGCTATCACGATTGCTGGAGCTGGGCTGACGATAGGGGAGCAGGCAATCTCATTTGTTGTTTTTGTGATCATTGCGAGTGTCTCCATTATTGCGCCAGTGCTTTATTATCTGATTGCTGGCGAGAGCGCCGAAAAGACCTTGACTATCTGGAAAGCTTGGTTAAACGCCAATAATGCCACCGTCATGGCTGTGCTTTTCGTCATCTTCGGCTTCAAGTTGCTTGGTGATGGGCTGGCGGTCTTGTTTGGGTAAAGAAAATTGGGGCTAGTTCGGTTCACATGGTAGCCGCCAGAGCATATAATACTACTCAAGAATAGGACCAAAATAAAGGAGATTATCATGAACAAGATTACTCTAGAAGAAACCAAACAAATTGCAGAAGAAGCGTACACCTATGGCTTTCCCATGCTGATGGGATACCGCTTTGCGTATGCAACGTTCCTGCAACCCGCCTCACCAGCGTATCGCGGTCCTGCCAACGCTGGCCCATTTGGGGAGGCGGTCACATTGGACCACACATTCAAAGATGTGATCAGCCCCAATGCAGACACCCCCTACTCGTTCGGGATGCTCGATTTACGCGGCGGCCCAGTAGTGCTCACCGTACCAGAGATTACAGACCGCTACTATGTGATGCAATTTGAAAACCTGCTAGGCGATAACGAACTTTTCATCGGTAGCCGCGCCACAGGCACTGCTGCTGGTTCGTATTTCCTGATGGGACCAACATGGGATGGTGACGTGCCAGAAGGATTCGCTGATTCATTCCGCTTTGAGACGGAGTTGGTGGTTTTGCTCGGCCGTACCCAATTGCTAAACCCTGAAGACCAGCCCGCCCTTGCCGAGGTAATGCGCCAATATCGTCTGGAGCCATATGATGTATTTCAAGGCGGAGAAGCTCCATCGTTACCCTCGTTTGATTGGCCGCATTGGGACGATCCCGCTTCCCGCGATGAGAATTTTATCGGATATCTGAATGCTTTACTGCCCCTGTGTGAACCCATCCACCCCAGCGAAACAGAACTCTTTGCCCGATTCGCCTCCATTGGAATTGGGGCTGGCGTACCGTTTGACCCTGACGCATTGAGCGATGAACAGCGTCAGGCTATCAAACAAGGTATTGCCGCAGCCATAGAAGCATTTGCCCAAGCTCTTTCGGAAGTTGGGCAAAATGTGAATAGTTTTACGATGGCCGCAGTATTTGGAAACCGCGCATTCTTCAACGGGAATTACGCCTTACGCGCTGTAGCCGCCCAGCTTGGATGGGGAGGCAACGACAAGATCGAAGCGTTCTATCCATTGGCACGGGTCGATTCTAATGGCAAAAATCTTGACGGCGCACACGCTTATCAGCTTCGATGGGAAAACGATCCGCCTGTGAATGCGTTCTGGTCGCTCACCATGTACGACAAGTCGTATGATGGCGCGGCTGGCTATCTGGTGGAAAACCCCATCAATCGTTATCTGATCAATTCAACCACAGAAGGGCTTGTACGGGACGCTGATGGCGGCTTGACGATTACAATACAACATGCGGAACCAAACGATCCAGCTGAAAAAGCAAACTGGCTTCCCGCACCTACGGAGGAGTTCTCCGTATCTTTGCGCTTGTATTGGCCGAAACAAGCGGCTCTTGATGGCACATGGGAACCGCCGCTAATTGTACCTGTGGATTAAAGATAAAGAGTCTGATAAATGCGAGTTAAAGAATTTTAGGAGTGGCAGACATCAAGCAAGCTTAGGTTGTCGGACTGCCACTCCTAACCACTCAAAAAAAAAGAGTAATACAATGAATAATCAGAAAGACCTGAAAGAAACGATATTACCGTCAAATTCGATGGAGAACGCGCCGACTGATCCAGACGGCGGTAAACCATCACCAGGTTCAAAGCCGTCTGTGACAGATCTCGATTACCAGGTCAAATATCAGCGTGCTTTTGAGGCTGTACTTTGGTCGATGCCGGCTGTTGCCATCTATAGCTTTACCCATGCAACCAAGGGCGTCGGAGGAGGAAACAATACCGTTCTGGCTTTTTCGGAGCCAGCCAAGCCGAATGCGGAGTTATTGACCGCTAATGATGTCACTCCCTACCTGTCATCATTAACCGATCTAAGCAAAGGGCCAGTGGTGGTAGAAGTTCCAGAAGCAACGGACAAGGCGAGTCTTTATGGACAGATCGTCGACCACTGGCAACTGTCAATCGCCGACGTCGGGCCATCAGGTATAGATAAGGGAAAAGGCGGAAAAATCCTGCTGACACCCCCCGGTTATGCCAAGCAGATCCCTTCCGGACATATCGAAGTCAAAAGCCCCAGTTACCGGGTTTATTTTGGCTTCCGTTCGATCAAGAGTGCGACGGCGACAACGGCTGATGCTTATGCGTATTCAAAGACGTTAAAGATGTATTATTTGGACGACCCTAAAGAAACTCAATTCATTGACCCTACTGATATGCAGTATTCATCACTTCCTCATTATGATGAACGTTGGTTTGAGGATGTACACGCTATTTTCACTCTAGAGAATGTTAAAGAGCAGGACAAAGTGATGATGGGCATGTTGGACTCTCTCGGTATTGAGAAAGGTAAACCATTCAACCCAGACACAAAAACTAAGAAGGCGATGCATCAAGCGGTTACTGATGCATACTATTACATGCAGAAACGGATATTGCATTCTGCCGATGCATCACGAACTTGGTGGGAAGGTAAACACTGGGGTAATGGCATGTTTGCAGACACTAATAGTGGCTTCAGTTTTATCTATGATAATATGATTGATATCGACACCCGAGCGGAGCGTTATTTTATAGGCACATATTATCCCCAAAAAGTGGGACCGCAGCCCGCGACTCAATATCTCTTTGCGTTAGCCGATGCGGATGGCAAGGAGTTAAAAGCGGGAAACACCTACTCATTTACCATGCCTGCCAACCCGCCAATCAAACAGTTCTGGTCCTTGATTGTATATGATTTGGAAACCTGGGCCTTTATCTATACCCCAGAGAAGCGACCAGGACTCTCTTCTGCTATCAATAGTGAAACTATGCAGAAAAATAACGACGGTAGCACTACGCTCTATTTCGGTCCGAAAGCACCCAAAGGGCAAGAATCTAACTGGATTCCAACTGCGGGCAAGAAGCCATTCCCTGTCCTTCGTGTTTATGGTGGCACCGAGGCATTTTGGGACAAGTCTTGGACGATGCCAGATGTGGAGCGGGTTAAATAGAAAGATTAAATAAATTCGAGTTAGCGACGCATCCTATTTTATGAGAACAAAACGGTACCAGTAGCTGTTGATGGCACATGGGAACCGCCGCTAATTGTACCTGTGGATTAAAGATAAAGAGTCTGATAAATGCGAGTTAAAGAATTTTAGGAGTGGCAGACATCAAGCAAGCTTAGGTTGTCGGACTGTCACTCCTAACCACTCAAAAAAAGGAGTAATACAATAAATAATCATAGAAATATGAAAGAAATTGTATGCGACGCCATGTTGGAGCAGGTGAAAACCATCTTTGCATTCGCGGCTAGCCACATGTGAACCGACAATGGTTCCCAAGCTCTCATGGAAACGGCTATTTTGCCTCCCCCTTCTTTATCATATACTTGCCATCAATCTCATCTTCAACTGAAAATGAGAGATTATGCAAGAAGAGTGCCGAGAACATATTTTTAAATTTTATCCAATATTCGTGCAAGTTAATAGTAGTTAGCACACGTTACGAAAGGTTTTATGGCTTGAAAAGCAAAGAATTATCTGGGCAAACACAAAACAAGAGGAGTTTAAATTATCATGCGAGATTCTATAGACAGTTATATTAAGGAATATCCGAACCAGCAACAAGTGAAGATGATGGAAACTTGGCTTCAAAAAAATGAGCCAGGCTCATTTCAATTTACGGGACTTGTCGATCCCACTGATGACACGGTAATAACACCTCAGGCCACCGTGGATTACGGCTACAACTGGTTCAGTCTCTCAGAAGGATCGGCCATCATCCATACGCCTCAATACGACAAGTTTTTTTCTGTTTCAATCTTTGATATGAAGCATAATATCCCAGCGGTTATTTCCAGTCCTGACAAGCCAATTTTACTTCTACGTCCAGGTCAGCCCATTCCTGAGGGCGATTTCTACACGGTTGAACTGGAAACTGATCAAGGGCTGGTATTCACCCGTATGGTCGTCGTTAATAATATGGAAGAAGTGCGAAAACTGAGCAAATCTATCACGATGGAGGGAGGTAATGGAGATATGCATCGGGAAGTCCAACGTTTTTCTCATGGTATTGAGAAAGCGGGGCTGGATATCCTCTCAACTGCCGTTGCATCCCTTAGTAGTTTGCAGCTGGATGGCTTTGGGAAGAAATCGGGTGATATTGGTGATATTCTGAGCGCGGCAGCCGTAATGATAGGGCAATTGGGAACCCCGTCTGACACGGTGCGCTATGGTTTAATCGTAATCGATGAATATGGTAAGCCATTTAATGGCAACGATACGTACATTTTAACAATTCCAGCAGGGATCATCTACGACGGTGGCTATTTTTCTGTCACCGTTTATGGCTCCGACAACAAGTTGCTCATTCCGAATGACAAGGGTGTTTATGATCGAACCACCTATGATTCGGAAAAAAATGATGATGGCACATATACCGTCACGCTCAGCCCAGATGGGGATGGACTGAATGGGATTCCAACAGGCAAAGCGTTTTATGGTCTTCTTCGGGCATATATTCCAGTTCAAGAGGCTGATATGACAGTCAAAGTTAAGAACAAATAGCAGCTTCGAGAATAAATGAGGTATCGCGTGTTGGGTATTATCGCCAACTCGTAATCGCCTGATTATGGGCAAAAGAGGGGATAAACGGCCGTTTAAAGATATTGGTTTCTGGTCTATTACTGCCCATGATGGAGGCATCACCTTCAAATTGCTCAAGCTAGCCAGAAGTGGAGAATTGGCTGTATGCGTCGGGAGGCGGTTTGTTACGTGTCTATCAGGCTGGCACCAGAGTCTCTTGATGGCACATGGGAACCGCCGCTAATTGTGCGTGAGGATTGACAAAGAAGAAAAATAGGCTGGCAGATCTGCGAGATTGCTAGCCCTAGCTACCCAAAATGAAAAGGAGTAATACAATGAATAATCAAGAAAATTTGAAAGAAATTGCATACGAGGCATTTGTGTACGCCTATCCTATGTTGGAGCAGGTAAAAACCATCAATGGAATGTTTACGTTCGCGGGACTAGCCACCAACGAACCGACAATGGTTCCCAAGCTCCCCATGGAAAATGTCGGGATGCCGATAGTGTGTCCCAACTTAACTTCGATGACGGGGGCAGTGTTCCTCGATATTTCTCATGGGGCGGTTACCCTTGAAATCCCAGAGGTGAAAGACCGATATATTGTTTATCAATGTATTGATCTATTCACCCATAATTTTTATTATATGGGTAGTCGCGCTAATCAAGGTGAATCTGGCCGTTTTGTGTTCCATAATAAGCACCAGCAGCCTTCGGATAAGGATGCCACGCCAGTCTTGATGGAAGGTGATTTTGCCATCATTGTAGTTCGCATTGATATTGCCAACAAAGGTGAGTATGAACATGTGCGTAGCATTCAAGATGCTATACAGGTTATAGATAGCCCTGAAGAACGTCGCAGTTATCCCACTTATGATGAGAAAAAAGCATTTTCGCCTAATTTCGTCGAGTATATAAATGAATTGATAGCCGAAGTTCCTGACACAGAGGTCGCCCTATTTGAGCGTTTTGCTAGAATTGGGGTTTTCAACGATGTCACCCTTACAGAAGAAGAAAGAAAAGAAGTGCAAGCTGGTATAGATGCCGCCTTTGCGGACATCAAGATGCAAAGTAAAACAGCAACCGCTTTAGGCAATGGCTGGGTCGGTGCGACAACAGTATTTGGCACCCGTGAGTTTCTGAATACAAACTATATGGGCAGAGCCATAGGTGCCCACTTTGGTTTGTGGGGCAACTCAAAAGCGGAGGCCAATTATTTTCTTGGTTACTTTGAAGGCGAGGGCGAACTTGTTTTCAAAAAAGAGGACTTGCCGCCGCTTAAAGATATTGGCTTCTGGTCTGTTACTGCCCATGATGGAGAGTTTTATGTCAAAGCCAATGCGTATGATTCTTATGTACTTACGATGGATAAAATGGAATTTGACGAAGATGGAGGCATCACCTTCAAATTCTCAAGCAAGCCAGAAGCGGGAAATTGGCTGTATGCGTCGGGAGGCGGTTTGGGCGTTTTACTACGTGCCTATCAGGCTGACACCACGAAGATTGAAGGCTATGTACCGCCACCATTTATTAGGCGATGATGGTTTTGCTTTGCCATGCGCTTGTATTGGCTGAAACCAGAGGCTCTTGATGGCTCATGGGAACCGCCGCTAGTTGTGTGTGGATTGACAAAGAATTAAAATAGGGCTGACAGACCTCACAGGTTTGTCAGCCCTAGCTATTAGATAAATACAAGCTGATAGGGTTGATAGATACTAGCTTCCTGACTGAAAAAATAAAAAGGTGTTGAGCTATTAACTCAGTGTTCCGCTAGTCATCAACCTGTTGTTCGCGATTCTCTTGTGTCTAGCAGAGAAAGCAATGCGCCTCGGTTTGCTCTGTCAACCACCCTCTTAAACACAAACCGTTTTTTCATTTTGATGATTTCTGCGTCAAGCAACAAACCAACGAAAGGGTAGAGCACACCAATTTGATTTTACGCTGCATACAAATTCATGCTAAACTTATGTGTTTATTATTGTTATCTTGTCAGGGCTTACGCATGAAAATATCTAAAGTATTGTAAAATCTCCTTGTTTATCCAAAAGAAGGAGAAAAAAAATGCA
>JADGEO010000007.1 GCA_016744335.1 Anaerolineales bacterium | reverse complement strand
GTTGGGGTGATGTCAACGGTATAAGTTGCACCAGAGCCTCCTAAATTGCCAGCTGAGCCATTGCTTACGCTAATATCTCCAATTGCAAAGCCTATCACAGTTTCAGAGAAAGTAATCGTGACAGGGATTGGGCTGGTGTTTGTTGGATCGGATGCCGTACTGGAAATTGCAACTGTGGGCGCAGTCTTCTCAATCGTATACTCTTCTCCTCCGGTAAAGCCTCCACTAAGAGGATTTGCAGTCACATCCCTGATACCGGTGCCCGAACTATTTACATCTAAACCAATCGTACCATTACCAGTTCCCGTATTTACAGTAACAGTATATACGCTTCCAGAACCGCTTACAGATGAAATAGATGCCCCTGTTACTCCAGTTATAGATAGAGAAAAATCAGCATTATCTACTCCCGTTACGTTTTCAGAGAAAGTGACTGTGAAATCTACACTTGTAGCATTTGTGGGGTTGGCACCTGCCCGATCGCTTGAAACAACAGTAGGATCTGTTGCGTCAAGTTCGTACGCCCCCATATCACAACTATTATTAGTTATATCTGGGCGAGGTGCACCACGCTGGTCAATAGAAGGTGAACCACAACCATTTGTACCATTAGGGATTTTATTTAAAACTGGGCTAGAAGAAAAAAGCTTATGCGTTTTTGTATATCCACCGTTGTCAATCAAGGCACCAAGAACAGGGTTTGTTCCCGTCATATCATTATTTGTGCCCGAAAGAGTGCAACCTGTATCAGGAAAACGTACCAAATTATAATTGCCAGATAGGGTTCCCAAACAATCTCTATATACAGTAACGCTCCCTCCACTACTACTATCTATATTATCTGCAATAATGCTATTATTAACATCGAATGCCCCTCCATTTGAGTTTATACCACCGCCATCTCCATTATTATCCCCGTCATCGTCTGCAATGTTGCCACGAATCGTGGCATGGTTTACGTCGACTGTTCCTGAATCATTATAGATACCGCCACCATTACCATCTGTCTTATTATTAGAAATCGTGCTATTCGAGAGAGAGAGAGTTCCTGAATTATAAATGCCGCCACCATTACTTTCAGCAAAGCTATCAGAAATAGTGCTGTTGGTGATGGTTAGCGTTCCTACGTTATTAATCCCACCTCCGCTTCCAGCTATATAACCTTGATAGATAGTTAACGTGCTTAAGAAAACTGTATTCCCACCTGATACAGACATTACTTGAACTGCATTATTTCCGTTAAGTACAATTTTATGCCCATTTCCATCAATTGTTATATTGCTGGTAATGGCAAGCGTGCTACCAAGCGTAATAGCGTAATCATTATCAAAGGTGATGGTGTCATCCCCACTACCTGCAACACAAGCATCTACAGCAGCATCTGTATTAGCCGCTTGTATTGCCTCTTCTAAAGTACAGTTTCCGGTTGTATTGGCAGTGCTATCTACTACAATTGCTGCAGCGTATACGCTATTTGGTTGCATCATTGAAATGATAATAACCAAGATTAGGATAAGTTGGCGTATTTTATTGAGAATGGATTTCATGTAGAAGTTTCCTTTTAGAGCTTAGATATCAAATTTGTTTTCAGAAATACGGGACGTATTATAACGGAGAAAATTGAGCGTAGGAGGATGAAAATCGATGAGTTTTTCGTATTGCCGTATTCAAAATAGGTTTCACAAAAAGAGCTGAGCGAACGAAATCGCTCGGCTCTTTTTAATGATCAATTCATAATTTTTAATTATTTTACACTTACCAAAACCGCTCACACTACTCTCCTTAAAGAGATACTCTCCCGTAAATGGATTATAGAACTCACAAGTCACCAGTGTGACCCAATCCAATTCTTCAGATTGAAGGACTGCGCTCGCGTTTTTGGTGATAACAAGTTCAAACTCGCGGACTTCGTAGGTATAGGTTTAGCCTCACGCGTGGATTTGAACTTGGTCGCCGTACCCCAAACTTTTGAGTTCGGCAAAAGCACCGGGGCAGTTAAACGCATCCCAAACATGACCGGTGATGACGGTATTCCCCGCCCACGTGGGGAAGGCTGAGCCAGCCAAATAACCTGCACTATTGCCGAGCCAAGTCACATCCCAACCAGAGTCGCTTTGCGGCACACCAACGATGGACATACTCATGCCCAACTTGATGAGTGTTGCACCATTATTATAGATGCCCGCACCAGACCCCGAACTCAAACGCCCATGCTGGATTGTCAACTCAGCAAGTTCAACTGTCACCGCACCACTTATATTTACAGCCCGATAATCATGTGAGCACGAACCACTATTAACTGGGTTACAAGTTGATGCCTGAATAACGGTATTGCTTCGTCCATTCCCCATGACAATCAGATTTTTATCTATCGTCAATTCGCTGGCAAGCGTGATGGTGTAATCACCGTCGAAATTAATCGTATCGCTTGCGTTTATACCTGCATCAGCAATCGCCTGACGCAACGAACCAGGTCCACTATCGTTCGCGTTGGTTACAATATTTGGGGCAACTTGGAATGGCTTTGCGGCAATCAGCAGTACAGCCAAAATCAATATAGTGATGGGTTTTTCAAAAAACTTCAGATCTATTTCCTCCCGTGATATACGAAAGTAGAGTTTAGCGTTGTCACAAATAACAAGCAAATTGTACCCTAAAAAAGAGGAGACCGTAAGCTGTTGGTAAATGTTTTGATGTTTTCGCAAAACTATTATTGACACTACTCCTAAATAACAAAAAACGCCAAGTGCTTCAAGAACACTCGGCGTTTACAGTTTCTAGAAAAAGCCTTCCGAAGTTTCTAAAACTTTGAAAGGCTTTGCTCTCCTGATTTATTAATCCTTATTCTACCGTCACACTCTTCGCCAAATTTCTTGGCTGGTCAACATCTAAACCGCGCAACGACGCAATATGATACGCCAGCACCTGCAAGGGGATCACCGTAATTACTGGGCTGAGCATCCACGGGGTTGGGGGAATCCATAGAACGTGGTCTGCCATATCGGCGATGACCTCGTCTCCGTCCGTTGCAACGGCAATGACAGGAGAATTCCGCGCCTTTGCCTGCTGAATTTGGCTGATCATTTTCTCGTGCCAGGGGTCGCGCGGCGCAAGGCAAATCACGGGCATCTCTTCATCTATCAGGGCAATCGGTCCGTGCTTCATTTCGCCCGCGGGGTAGCCCTCAGCATGGACATAGGAAATCTCTTTCAGCTTCAGCGCGCCCTCGTAGGCAATGGGCATATTGATTCCGCGCCCCAAATAGAGACAGCCTTTAATATCTTTGAGCGCATGGGCTACTTTTTCAATATCGCTTTCTCGCTCCAAAACCTGCCCAACCAAATCGGGCACAAGGCGCAAATCGGCGACCATTTGGCGGCGTTTGGCGGCATCCAGAGTCCCGCGCAAATCTGCCAATAGAACAGCAAGCAAGTATAAATCCACGAGCGGAGCGGTGAAGGCTTTGGTCGAGGCAACGCCAATTTCTGGTCCCGTTTGCATGGGGATCACGCCATCCGATATTCGCATGGCCTGCGAACCAATCGCGTTTACGATGCTCCACAAAATCGCCCCTTTACTGCGCCCCTCTTCCATCGCGGCCAGCGTGTCTGCCGTTTCTCCCGATTGCGAAATCGCCAACACAACAGTGTTTTCGTTCACAATTGGGTCACGGTAGCGAAACTCTGAGCCAATATCTACCTCAACAGGGATGCGGGCAACGCTCTCGATAAGATATTTGCCAACCATGCCCGCGTAAGCCGCTGTGCCGCAAGCCACGATATAAATTTTTTCAATTTTTTGAGCAATTTCAGATGTGAGATTGAGCTGAGGGAGACGGATGCGCCCCTCGTCAAAATCGACTCTACCCGCCAGCGTGTCGGTGAGAGAGCGGACTTGTTCGTGGATTTCCTTCTCCATAAAGTGGCGGAATTCCCCTTTTTCTGCGGATACGGGATCCCAAGCGATGGTACGCGCCTGGACTTCAACCGGCTTGCCCTCAACAGTCGTTATTTCTGCCCCATCTTGGGTGACGACCCCCATTTGCCCCGATTCGAGAAAGATGACCCGCCGCGTATGCTCTAAAATGGCGGGAATATCGGACGCGGCGAACATCTCGCCCTCGCCGAATCCAACGACCACGCCACCTGCGTTACCGATGCGAGCTGTGACGATTTTATCTGGCTCATCAGCAGACATTAGCACAATCACATTTGCGCCGCGAATTTGCTCAAAAGTTGCCTGCGCGGCTTCAACGAGATTTAGCCCCGTAGCGAGATAATGCTCCACGAGATGAACGATGGTCTCTGTATCGGTTTCCGATTTGAATTCTGCACCATTTTTGCTAAGTTCATCTCGTAATTCGAGAAAGTTTTCCACAATTCCGTTATGAACGACAACAACTCGCTCCGTGCATCCGAGATGCGGATGTGCATTTTGTTGGCTAGGCGCGCCATGCGTTGCCCAGCGCGTATGCCCTATTCCGATTTGTCCACTAAGGGGGGATTTTTGCACCGCGTCTGTGAGACGGGAGAGTTTACCTGCTTCACGTCTTAATTCTATTTTGTCGTTTTCTAATACAGCAATTCCGGCTGAATCGTAGCCTCGATATTCGAGCTTCTTTAATCCGCCAAGAATGATTGGCGTCGCGTTCCGCGCGCCGATATAGCCTACTATTCCACACATAGGGGTTCCTCCGTTAAAAACTGTTGGAAGGTTTGAATGTTTAAAGGTTCAACTTTCTAACCTTTAAACTTATCTTCCAGCCACTCCTTTGCATTTTGCTTGCGCAGATAACTGCGCCCCTTGTTGCAAGGTTTTTTTTGGAGGGAAAGGTGGTCGGGTGGTGGCACACCACGGAGGGCTTCCGCTGATCTTTCGATTTTCTTCTTCATCAAGAGAAACTCGGTTTTTTCTTTTCAAAAGGCATCTTTTTTTGAATTAGAACCTTTCTCTTTTCAGTTTTTATTTCAGACTGAAAAACCGAGTTTCTTAGATTTAAGAATACTCCCATCCTGCGATGGGGAACCCTCATCCTCGTCAACTGAATTATGGTAATTCAGCCCATGCGCTGTCTTTCCCGCTTGGGGGAACACTCCCTCAAGCAGGGCGGATTATACCGCATAGGGTGATGCTATGCGGTAATATGCCCTACGTTTTGACAATGATTTGGGTACGATTTTGCTTAGGCATCGCGTAAAAAAGGCACCTTGCTTGGGGTAGCAAGATGCCTTTTGAGGGTAATTAAGTTTAGAGTTACGCGCGAGGCGGGGCACTTCATCCTCCAAAAACAAAAAACGGGCAGTCCGCTAAAAAGTGAACTACCCGTTTTAGAATTATCTTCGCTTTCTAGTCGAAGTCTTGTGTTGGTGAGGGTGTCAGTGTAGGCGTATCTGTTACTAAGGGTGTATTTGAAGGCGTAAAAGTTTTTGTTGGCGTAAAAGTTTTTGTAGGCGTAAAGGTTTTTGTTGGTGTTGAAGTGTGTGACGGAGTAAAAGTTGGCGTAGGGGTGAAGGAAGGGGTGGGGGTATTACGGCTATAATCACCATCAACATTACAACGTCCATTTTCAAACTCTAACTCAACCTGGAAGGGTCCGTATAGACGTTCCACGTATCCTGTGAAATCAGCACTCCAAGTATAGGTTGAGCCAGCTGGAAGCCAAACACTAGAGGTGGCTGTTGTGGGGGAGGTATAGTCGTTGCCACCGTAGTAAGTGTTTCCACCAAATTTTATCCAATCTACGCCGTTACCATAATAACTTGACCAAACAAAGGTGGTGAAAGTCAGTTGAATAGGCTGTGGGTTATTATTTGTTACATTCATCATAACATTATCCCTATTACCACCACTACTTGCAGAATAAGCATTGCCTGCTACGATATCATCGCAGTCAGGTGTGGGTGAAGGGGTATAAGTCTGTGTGGGGCTAGGCGTATGACTCGGGGTACGCGTGATAGTTGGAGTAGAAGTGGGCGTGGGCGTGCCTTGAGACATTTGGCCTGAGACTGGGCACTGAATAGAGCCATCTTCAGATTCAAGGACTAGGTCTAAGCGGAAGTCGCCCCAAAGGGGATAATCCCAACCAATAAAATCCGTATCCCAAAGGTAGGTAGTGTTTCCTGGGAAAGCAACGCTTGTATCTGTGATAACGGTTGGAGAGCTATAACTATTCCCTCCGTAATAATTTGTTCCATCAATCGCTATCCAATCTATACCTTGCCCATAAGGATTCTCCCAAGTAAAGGAGGTGCTTTTTAGCACCATTGGGGCAAAGTTTCCGTTTGTGATATTGGCTCGGACATTATCATCATCATAATGGTTACTACTTGAGCCAACACCAAAGTTTTCGATAGTGACTAAATCACACTCTGGGGCTGGTGTAGGTGTAAGGGTTGGTGATGGCGTTGGAGTAGGTGTTAGCTCAATGGAAGCCGGAATCACACAACTGCCACCAAGAAAAGCTAGATCAACATCATGATGCCCTGTAATTTGATTGTCAACCAAGCCATTAAAATCAACTTGCCAAGTTCTAGTTTTGAAAGCACCAAAAGTACAATCGCCTGTACAGGTACTGTCAAATGGAGAGTCCCATGATTTCCCTGTAAAGTAATTGGTTTGATACCACCTAAGGCGATTTATATAGGCAGTTCCGGGATCTTGGGGCCAAGAGAGTGAAGAACTGGTAAAGTCAATTTCTATTGGATTATTATTTTTAACACTTATTTTGAAGTCATCTGTAACTTCGCCTGTATTGTTATTAACATTGAACCAAACTTTTTTTACCTCAATAAGGTCACAATCTGGCGTAGGGGTGGGAACGACTACACTAGGAGCAGAGAGGGTACACCAGTCAGCAAATGTTAGCTCTAGTTCAAAATCACCAAAAAGAGGATATGTTGAGCCATCAAAGTCAACACCCCAAGCATAAGTTTGATTGCCAGGAAAATCACATTTAGGACCACTACAAGTAGAACTTGAGGGAGATGTATAATCATCTCCACCGTAATAACTACTTCCATTCCATGCGAAATAATCAACTCTTGGATTGCTACCCCCAACATTATTCCATGTCAGGACAGAATTTGTTAGTGGCATATCACTATTGCTATTGTTGCTGACTAGCGCATTCATGTTGTCAGAATCAATATAAAAATCATCTATGCTGAGCGTGCTACAATCGGGTGTAGCCGTTGGAAGGGCGGTGCTAGTAGGGACAGTAGGAATTGTAATAGTCGGTGGCACATTCACCACACGTGAAACACGAAATTGCTCAACCGTTGCCTCTTTATAAGCACCGAGATGGAAGTACCCGCTATCATCTTGTCCTTTAAAAGCATAAGCAACGATAAAGGGGAAATTATAATCTACCGAAACAGTTACCCGCTCCCCTGGAGTGCCGGGATGTTCTTCGGGATTCCCACTTGCATTTGTACAGCCACTGTAAATATCCCCACCCATTTTGGGAGGGAGAAAGGTATTATCACCTTGATTGCCAGCGCAAACGATAACATTAAAATAGGATTCTTCCGATTCCATAGCGGCGGCAACTATTGGGTTGCCAAACAAGAGTCCGTTTGTTTCGTCCTTAATAGAAAGAATGCGAGCGGCATCTATTTCTGCATCCGTCTTTTCACCAGTACTTGTTACACAATACTCCCCGTCACCATCAACGTCTGTGATATATGCGGGATCGCAATACATATCGTTATATAATCCTGTTGAGGCATAGCGCGCGCCAGTACGAGCGGCATTTTCGATAGAAATCCATGCAAAGAAAAGTCGCCCATATTCAAGGATTCCAAATATTAATAATAACAAAATGGGCAATACAAGCGCAAACTCGACCATAGTTTGCGCTTTTTTTTGCCCTTGTTTTTTTTCCTTGAGAAGAAAAGTTTGATTTTTCATAATACACTCTCTTTTTATACAATAAAAAAATTATTGAGAAATTCTTGTAGAGATATTCTCCGCTATATCGCGAAAAATATCAAGCAATTCAGAAACAGTTGGGGCATAATAATAGATTCCTACATCATCAACACCACCAGCTTCTGTTGCCGAATACTCTAAAAGTTGTTCACCTATGTCTATATCCCCATCTGCATTTCTGGTACGGTCACTTATCACTTTATCTCCCAAGCCAATAGCATAGATAACCGCGCCTTGCCCGTCAATAGGATCAACAATAAAATCAGCCATATCACGAGCATAATCGTCCCCATCATAGTCAAGGTTCCCTGTAGCATGACGAAGGGAGGCATAATCATCACGACAAAGGGGTTGTGACCATGCACTTTGAGGGCAAGCACCCCAGTTATAGCCAGGCAAGGGATCTGTAGCATTCGCAGGACCACCTGCCAAAAGGATAACAACCCACAAGGCCTCTTCACGAATAGGTTCTTGAGCAAACTGATTGCCAGCAACGAGTAAGCCTCCACCGATATTACTAGAGGTACAAGATGTAGGATCGTTCGTGCAGTTGGCTATAAGGTTTCCATCTGTGTCTGTACATGAATCTGTCCAAGGCACACACCCTTGCCCAACATAGGTATTGGCTGGGGCAGGACGGTTCAGGCAAGGACCAATAGGAGGCGTGTGATTTGTAAAATCGCATTCATCTGGTTGATATACGGTTAGCGTATCAATTAGTGCACGAGCATCTGCTCGGTTTTCTTGCCAACTGACTCCATTATATGTCGCTAAATGAGGAGCGCGGTCAAAGGTTACTACAGAAACACGATCGTAAGGAAAAAAAAGTGTATCAATGAAGCCTTTGGCTACATCCTTAATATCTCTAAATGGCTGGCAAGAATTATCCGCGTTGCATATCGCGGGATCGTCTCCAGGGTCAGGTCCTGGATCTCCATCGGTTAAATCCGCCATAGATAAGGAGGCATCAACGACAAGCACAACGTCTATCGAAGCGGCTTCACCAACAGAATCTGTCGTAATTGTTGTGCCATTAATGCCAAGAACGGGCAGAAAATGGAACTCAAGTTCCCTTGTACCTTCAATTCGAACTAGTTTTCGAGGCGGAACTGTGCATAAATCACTATTTGGATCGCTAGGATCACTCTGGTCAACATCAGCACAAGTAAAAACATGAATATCATAGGTTTCATTCTCATTGAGCATAATAAATTCTTGAGCGGCAAGCGCTAAGTCTGCTTCATTATAACCCTCACGAAATTGAAGTGCGGCCGATACAGCGGCGGCATCTACGGCTCTTTTAAGTTTGCTAGATTGAATAAACATATCCCCTCCATCAACCAATAAACCAATCACGCCTATCATACCAACCATAGCCATTGCCACTAAAACAACAGCTTGACCTCGTTGACTTTTTTTAATTTTAAATTTAGAAAACATATTTTAGAGTTCCTTTGAATAACCTGTTTTCATAACCTTTTAGCTCTCTTGAGGCTATAAAAATCTCAAGAAAAACGATTTGTATATATTATGATTTAGCACGAGAAGAAAAACCATCTCTAATCTTGAGTTTTTATAAAATAACTGACTCTACGACTAAGGAGTAGGCGTTGGCTCTGAGGAGGACTGGGGCATAAAAGTATACGCGTAAAGTACAGTTTCATCACCAATGAAAGGGTCTAACCAAGGCAAATTTAATACCTCTTCATAGACATAAAAAATCTCTACAATCACTGCACCTACATTTGGGGCATTCCCAGCAATACGATTATCAACCTCTGTTGTATCAAAATGAGAAGCCTGACGACCACTCCAGTGGTGCTCATTTAATAAAGTGGAGCTACCACCAGAAATACTATATACAGAAACAATAATTTCATTATCATGGTTTTTATCTGTGTCAATTAAATTTCCATGAATTTTTATCTTCCGAGATGTATCATTTGTATCTCTAGGTTCAAGGACAACAATAACCTGCTCTACCGCACTTTCATAAAAAGAAGACCCTGAATCAGCATCCACGTATTCGTGGTCATAATTACTAAATAAGCGCGCCACCTCACGAGAAGCATCTACCAATGAAAGGTAATAATTTAGCATAAAGCCAAATTCTACTAACCCTGAAAGCAAAATAAGGAAAATCGGAAAGGTCAGTGCCATTTCAACCAAACTCTGTCCTTTTGTTTTTCGCCTATTTTCTTTTCTAGCGAAGATTTTTTTTATTTTTTCTTTTATCATCCTATTATCCTGTGCTACACAATAACGCCTATCAAAAATAAAGAATATATACGGCACTCAAAATCAAAAAAGGCGCATAAGGAATGGCAGTAAAAGCATTATAACGTTTCAAAACCAGCATTCCCAAAACCAAAACAAGACTAACAACCCCACCCGCCAAAATTGCAAATAAAACCGTAATCCAAATTAGTTCCATGCCAAGAATAAGTCCCAGAACACCAGCCAAATTTACATCGCCAAACCCCAAAGCGTCACCTTCCTCTATCACCGTTTCGCCACGCCTTTTAGACATCCAACGGGCAAAAAGAACACCAAAATAGTAAAGGGCAAACATGATGCCAAATCCCAGCGCACCACCAAGCAAACTTCCGACAATGCCGTGATATTTTATACCAATCGCTAAACCTAAAATAACGCCAAAATAACTAACTGGGTGCAAAATTAGGCGATGCTCCACATCTATAACAAAAACTACTGCAAAATAAGTGAGTAAAATATAGCCTATCCAAAAACCTAAATCTTTTGGTGGATAAAGCCAAATGGCAACCGTTGCCATAATGCCGCCAATAAACACGATCCAAGTTCGCTTACCGCGAGCCTGCCCACAGCTGGCACAGCGCTTAGGAAGCAAGTAATCAAACCACGTTCTTTGGGCAGAACAATGATTACAAACGAGAGACGATAATCGGCGAGTAGCAGGCAAAACATCCGAAAGATAATTAACGAGTGTGCCAGCAACCCATCCTAAAATAAAAGGGATTGCAATAGTAGCATTCATATTAGATACATTATATAGTAAAAAAACCTTTTAAAAAAGCCAAATATATAGGCTATGCTTTCATTCTTGTAATGTAAGCATAGTACTTATTGACTATTTTCATCCTTTTGGCTTAGAATCTGTATGGAAAACAAATCTTAAAGGTCTTTTGGAAAAGAAAAAGAAAAATCCTGAATTTTCAAAAAGCCGAAATTCCCTATCTGATTTTTACTCAAACCTCTAGGGTCTATTCCTGAAAAAAGGAGCAATAACATGGATAAATTTCTAATCGAAGGTGGCATTCCGCTAAATGGCGAGGTAACCCCTGCCGGGAACAAAAATGCCGCCCTACCAATTTTAGCCGCAACACTCTTAAGCAAAGAACCCATTACTTTGCACAACCTGCCAAATATCAGAGATGTAGCCGATATGCGAAAATTGCTTCAAAGTATGGGCGCAGATGTGCTAGACTTGGGGGACGATTCATGGCAAATTACCGCTAAAAATCTAGAACCCCTTAAATTAGATTTAGAACGAAGTCGGCGCATACGTGCGTCTATCTTGCTTGCCGGTCCCGTAACAGCTCGTTGCGGTGAACTTCGGATTCCCCCCCCCGGCGGAGACGTAATTGGCAGGCGTAGACTAGACACTCACTTTTTAGCATTAAAAGCCCTCGGCGCAGAAGTGCACTACGACCGTACTCTCGAATTCAAAGCCGATGGCTTGCATGGCGCAAATATCCTCTTCGATGAAGCCAGCGTAACCGCCACAGAAAACGCAATCATGGCGGCAGTACTCGCAGAGGGTGAAACCACCATCCGCAACGCCGCATCTGAGCCTCATATTCAAGAATTATGCCTCTTCTTAAATGAATTAGGCGCAAAAATTGACGAAATTGGCTCAAATACCCTGAAAATTACAGGGGTAAAAAATTTACATGGCGGCGAATTTACCATAGGAGCAGATTACCTCGAAGTGATTAGCTTTGTTGGTGCGGCAGTGGTAACCAAAGGCAATATCCGAATCCGCAACGCAGGCGTAAAATATCTCGATATGGTCAAAATCGTCATGGAACGCCTCGGCGTAACCTGGCAAGTAGAAGGAGACGACTTACTCGTTTCTAATAATCAACCACTCAAAATAACTCCCGATTATGGTGGCGCAATTCCTGAAATCAAAACCAATGTTTGGCCCGCCTTCCCCACCGATTTAATCAGCATCGTGATTACAATAGCGACCCAATCTGAAGGCACCATCATGTTCCACGACTGGATGTATTCAGGAAGAATGTACTTCACCGACAAATTGGTAAGCATGGGCGCAAAAATCATTCTTTGCGACCCCTATCGCTGTATCGTACAGGGACCTTCTCCACTTTTCGGCGAAAATGTAGATAGCCCCGATATTCGTGCCGGCATGGCACTCCTCCTCGCGGCTTTAGCCGCTGACGGAAAATCGACCATCCGAAATATCAGCCAAATTGATCGCGGCTACGCGGATGTAGAAGCAAAATTTAAAGCATTAGGGGCAAGAATAGAGCGAGTTTCAAAGTAATTCGTAAAAGGTGAAGCAAAAGGGGAAGAACCCGCTCCCTTGAGGGGAACGGGTTCTTCCCATCTAACTTATTTATTTTCTACTCAAACGATAAAGCTCATCACCCCTTTCTTCTAAATCATAATAATCAGTAATTTGAGGGTGCTTGGTTGCAAAATAAATCGGGCGTTCGTCTATATTTGCCTCAATATAATCGAGCGTCGTCTGCCCCAAGGTGGGGAAAACTTCGTGAAAATCAATTCCCGTGCGCCCCTGTAAAATATGCGCGGTATAAACGTGCGTGTACAGCCTATCCCAAATCTCAAAAACAATCGCATCATCTTCCACCTTATTCAAAAGCCGTGTCGACAAACGCACGTAGCGAGTGGGCGTAAAAGCGTGGATATGTTCTTCTTGAATAAATGTAGTCGTCTTCTCTTGGATAGCGAGCGTAATATCCGCCTTTGACTGGACGAAAATCCCCGCGACGACCGCGAACCCAAGCAGGGTTGCCGCTAAATGAGCGTTTTTCTGCCCCACAACATCGACGCGTTTAAACAAACGCACCACCCCAGACAGAATTGCGCTAACCCCAACACCAAACCAAATATAAACCAAAACAGCTACTGGGCAATAAAATTCTTGATAGACCCCAAATGAAACTGTAATAGCAAACCCCCAAACCAATATAAAAGCGATTAATAAATATAATGCCTCGGGAACAAACCTGCCAGATTTCCCATCTTTCTGAAAGAAAAGCGTAATCACCCCCACCAAGATTAGTGCAAACGCCCAACGCGGATAAAAATTAACATATTCGCTCAATCTTTCTCGAATTACTTCAGGTGAAGCAGAAAAATAATATGTCCAAAAACTTTGCGCAGGGAAGATAGCAAGCAAACGTTTGATGGGCGTATCAAAATCTTCTGGTGTTAAACCGCGCGTAGATAAGTTAGTGATATAGGTGGTATTGTAGATACTCGAGGGCGGGTTATGCTGATCGAGATAGAAAAAAGCCAGAAGAAACAGAAGCAAACCCAAAGTCGCGCCCGTAGCGGCACTAATCCAATCCCTTTTGCGCCGCGCTTTGAATAACATATATACTAAAACAGCCGAGGCGGTCATTACAACGGTGCTGTGAATGCCGACACTCAGCCCGCCGAGCAATCCCGCAAAAAAGAGAAAGCGCGCATCTTTGCTCTCATCCCAAAGAAGAAGAAGCAAGAAAACGCTGGCTATCATACTAGCGGCTGGCGCATAGGTTTCGGCAAAAATCGTGCGCCGCCAAAAAAGCGGATTTACCATCAACCCCACCGCGCCCGCAATCGCGGCAATTTTCCATCCGCCTAATTTGCGTATAATGATATATACTTGCCCCACCGCAAATGCACCGAAAAAAGCCGACATAAGATTTACGCGATAAGCGATATTAGAAATAGGAATTAGGGTAAACGCTTTTCCCAAAAAAACAAAAGTAGTATAGCCACTGGGGTGCGTCATCCCTAAAGTATAAGAAAGCGTTTGGAACTCGGCGGCATCGGCAGTTAATAAATTGGGCACAAGCGTGCGAATATATAGAGCAAAACTTAAAAGAAATAGCAAGATTGCTAAAAGAAGGTCTTTTCCTGAGATGATTGTTTTTCTTTTCATGAATTTAAGTATAAACGGGTACGATGTGCGAAGCAAGAGGTATAATAGAGAAGTAGGACGCTTCGTGAAATAACACGTTCACCACAGAGCGCACGGAGAAACACAGAGATTCAATAATTTTTGAGAAAAACGATTCGATTTTTCTCAACATTAAAGTTTTTTCTGTGAACTCCGTGGCAGAAAAATCATGCTAATTCATATTGAACCAGAAATAGTTAGTATTCCTCACAACTTTCAAGGAGATAGGCAATGTATGAACTAAAGGATAACGAAAAAATAACCCCTGTAATGATATATACTGATGACGCACTATATCATGGCAAGCTCATCACAAGAAAAATGGTTCGTGTAAATATCTTTCTCCGCACAGAAGGCGCACCAACATATATACATTTGCATGAGGCGCAAGTTATTAGCCCTGGTAGCACGACTAGAACAAAGAAACTTGATGAAATTTTTGTTCCACTCAAAGCTATTACCTGCTTTCACACTGCACCCGATGTTGAAATTGAATTAGATTATGAACCTAGTGAAGAAAATCGAAGAATGATGCCCGTGACGGCTATATTACACTCCTTCTTTCTTGATTGCACAACGCGCCTCTCTACTCAAACAGAATTAAGCTCAGCCCTTGAGGTAACTCGCATGGAATGGCTCTCTCTGTATGACGCGAAAATCACCAACCCATATTTACCCCAGCTTAATATCCAAGTCCCTATGTTAATAGCGCGCCCCGAAAAAATAGTCCTCGGGCTCACAAACGAATCCTAAAACCTATCCATATACTCCATGTTCAAAAAAGGAGCTTTTCAAATGAATATCACCCTAAAAATCAATAATAAAACCCACAAAACCACCGCCCTCCCCGGCGACAGCCTGCTCACCACTTTACGTGCGCTCGGCTATCACAGCGTCCGCTTTGGCGATGAGCACGGCTACTCTGGCTCGGACACGATTTTGCTCGATGGCAAACCCGTCAATGCTGGCATGATGCTCACCGCACAAGCAGAGGGACACGAGATTCTCACTGTCGAATCTCTCGGCGAGCATCCCGAACAAGGCTGGAAGAAAACAGCAGGATTACATCCAATTCAGGAGGCGTTTATCGAAACTGGCGCGATTCAAGGCGGATACTACACTCCCGCCCAAATCCTGACAGCGAAAGCCCTCCTTGACAAGAATCCTGCTCCCGATGTGGACACAGTTCGCGTGGCAATGAGCGGCGTTTTATCTCGCGCTACGGGCTATGTAAAACCTGTAGAGGCTGTTATGCGCGCCGCCGCAAAAATGCGTGGCGAAGAAGTGCCCCCGCTAAAAACAAATGTCGTAGAAGTTGAAAAAGAAGACTATAAAACTGTCGGAAAATCTGAAAAGAAATTAGACGCTGTAAAACTCGCACAAGGCAAATCTGCCTTTGTTGCAGATTTTGAAATTCGCGATTTGCTTCATGCTAAAGTGCTCAAATCGCCTTATGCTCATGCTCGAATCAAATCTATTGATGCCAGCAAAGCACGCGAAATACCTGGCGTTGTGGCAGTTTTGACTCATGAAGATATTCCCCGCGTAGTTTGGTCAACGGCTGGGCAATCAGACCCAATCCCAGGCCCGCTGGATACTTTCTCATTAGACAATAAAGTTCGTTTCGTTGGGGACAGAGTCGCGTTTGTCGCCGCAGAAACGCCAGAGATCGCCGAGCAAGCCACACACGCGATCGAAGTCGAATACGAGCAACTCCCCATTCTGCTAGATATTGAAGAATCCATGAAACCCGGCGCACCTATCCTCCATGATGAACCCGAATATGTAGATTTTGCAGATTCAGACGCATCCAAAAATTTGGCGGCAGAAATCCGCATTGACATTGGTGATGTAGAAAAAGGATTTACCGAAGCCGATGAGGTTTTTGAGGGCGTTTATGATGTGCCTAAAGTGCAACAAGCGCATATTGAACCGCATGTTTGTATCACCTATTGGGACGAAGATGACCGTTTGGTTATACGCACAAGCACACAAGTGCCTTTCCATGCACGGCGAATGCTTGCACCCGTTTTAGATTTGCCCATCAAGCGAATTCGAGTCATTAAACCCCGCGTTGGGGGCGGATTTGGCGGCAAACAAGAAGTGCAAGTTGAAGATATTGCCGCACACCTCACAATTGCAACGGGTAGACCCGTGATGCACGAAGCCAGCCGAGAAGAAGAATTTATTGCCAGCCGCTCACGCCACCCCATGCGAATTTGGATGAAAACTGGTGTGCTAAAAGACGGCACAATCACCGCCAACGAGATGAAAATTCTCTCTGACACTGGCGCAAACGGCGCACATGCGCTCACAGTGACGGGCAATACTGGGCATAAATCGCTTGCGCTTTACCCAGGCGATGGCAAATATCGTGAAAACCCCAATATCCGTTTTCATGCCGATATAGTCTACACAAATCGCCCGCCATCTGGCGCATATCGCGGCTACGGCGTGCCACAAGGCTATTGGCCCCTCGACCGGCATCTTGAAAAAATTGCCCATAAAATGGGCTTCGATCCGCTCCAATTCCGTCTAAAAAATGCCATTCGTCCGGGTGAATTTCATCCTTTCAGCACCGCATGGAACGAAGGCAGAGAGCCACGCCCCGAAATTATCCACACCGTTGGGCTAGAAGAATGTGTGGCGCAAGGCAGTGCGGCAATTGGCTGGGATAAAAAATATAATAATGACGAGTGGCGCAATGCCAGCCCCACCAAACGGCGCGGCATCGGCGTTACGACCGCCATGCAAGGCACCGCAATTCCCTATCTCGATATGGGCGGCGCATCCATCAAAATGAACGATGATGGCTCCTTCAATCTGCTGGTCGGCGCAACCGACCTCGGCACTGGCTCAGATACCGTTTTAGCACAAATGGCGGCAGAAGTGCTCGGCGTGCCTGTCGAAGATATGATTTGCTACTCATCCGACACCGATTTCACCCCGTTTGATAAAGGTGCGTATGCTTCGTCGACAACGTATGTTTCAGGCGCGGCGGCAACACAAGCGGCAGAAATAGTAGCGGAACGAATTAAGGTACGCGCCAGAAAAATGCTGGACGTGGGTGCCGATGCGGAGATTCGCTTGGAGAACAAGCACGCGGTCGCCCCTGACGGACGCTTGGTCTCGTTAAGTGAAATTGCTCTTGACACCTTACATCGGAACGAACAAGAACAAATCATGGGCGTTTCATCTTTCGTTGCTACATCATCACCGCCCCCCTTCGCCGCTCAATTTGCTGAAGTAACCGTAGACACAGAAACAGGTCAAGTAACCGTAGATAAACTCGTCATGGCAGTTGATGGCGGGGTAATCGTGAATCCTATTGCCGCGGCGGCGCAAGTTGAAGGCGGCATGACTCAAGCGCTCGGCTACGCAGTCTGTGAAGAAATGGTCTATAACGAAAAAGGCGAAGCCCGTGAAAAAGACTTCGGCGATTATCACATCTTCCAAGCCGATGAAATGCCTGAACTCGAAGTCATCTTCGTAGAAACTTTTGAAGAAAGCCATCCCTTCGGCGTGAAAGCTGTCGCCGAAATCCCGATGGATGGTGTTGCCCCAGCAGTTGCGAACGCCGTTCGTGATGCAGTTGGCGTAGATATTGACACAAATCCCGTTACGCCAGAGAAGGTTTGGCAGGCGATGAAGTGAAGGTAGAAAGTTTGAGGGTCTGAAGGTTTAAAAGTTTATAGAACGCGGATTGCGCGGGTTTGGCGAGTTTTCGCTGAATCCGTTAAGGTCCGCGTTTTGTTTGTTAAACGGTGGCAAGCTCAAATTCACGCGCGTCGCGGTTTTTAATCCAAAAATCACAGCAGAAAGGGATTTAATCGTTTATAATCTTTTTATGTCTACTACACTCCATCTCTTCCGTTTGCAAGAAATTGATAGCCGAATTGATATGGCGCAACGCCGTTTGGATGAAATCCAAAAAATTCTAAATAATAATGCTGAGCTTAAACGCGTTGAGGCATATTTTGAAAATTGCAAAGCCTCGCACGGTATAAGTGAAAAGGTTCTGCACAAGGCTGAGGGCGCGGTAAAGCAACAGCGTTTAAAAATTGAGCAAACTGAATCGATGCTGTATAGTGGGAATGTGAAAAACCCGAAAGAAGTGCAAGATTTACAAAATAAATCAAATGCCTTAAAACGCTATCTATCAAAGTTGGAGGATATCCAGCTTGAGGCAATGTTGGCGCACGATGAAGAGAATGAAACGCTACAAAGCGCACAAACTGCTTTAAATAAACTCAAGGCGCAACTTATTCAGCAAAATAGCCGTTTAGCAGGGGAAGAAAGCGGCTTAAATAAGGAGAAAGAAGGCTTGCTCAAAGATCGGGCTGTGGCGTTGCCCGCCCTTGAAGATGAACGCCTTAAACTCTATAATAAATTACGTAAAAGCAAACGCGGTATTGCTGTTGCTCTCGTTAATGATGGCGGTTGTTCTGCTTGTGGTGCTACAGTAACACTTGCCACGCAACAAAAGGCACGCTCAGCTACAGGTATTACTTACTGCCCTTCTTGCCAACGAATTCTTTATGGTAAATAAGAATGAATTCTTCAAAATTTTCTATTGACGCTTTTTCTTTTTGGATTGGTGCCGCAGTTGCCTCTGCTTTTTGGCTTTTCCTAAGGTGGGCGCGTCCTTCACTTGAAGCACTTCGCGAAAATTGGCAAAAAAAACGCGAAGAAAAGGCAATACGAACTTCGGGCAATATCGAGGCAAGCCACCGAAACCTTGTGTTAAAAAAAGCACAGGGGATGCACTTGGCAAGTCCGCTTTTCTCACTTGAAGAAGTTCTCATACCGCCACTCTTTCTTGCCCCTCCCGCGAGAAGAGATGCGGGAGAAGAAGAGCTTTTTAGCCAAGATCAAACTAATTTAACCATTCCTTACCTTCCTCAAGATTCAACTTTAGCTTCTTTTTATCATACAGAATCACTTAGCCTGCTCGATGTACTTGCTGGAGGCTCAAATCTTGCTATTGTCGGAGACCCTGGTGTAGGTAAAACGGTTGCGCTAGCTCAAACAGCCAGCCTAATTGCAAAAAGTGACCCTATTGTGGGCGCACTCACAGAATCTATCCCCTTCTTTTTGCATGTTGCCGATTTAAATCTTTCTGATGAAGAGTTAGAGGATATTCTTTCCCCCATCACAGAATTTGTTATTGAAAGTACCTCTCTTATCAATCCTGCTCGATTGCCAGAATTTGTTAATACAAGTTTTAGTAAGAAACAAGCCGTCCTACTTTTAGATGGCTTAGATGAAATCCCTCCGCAAGAAATTGAAAAAGTAGTTGCTTATATAGAAAAACTATTAAAAATCTATCCAAAAACCCGCGTTATTCTCACCGGCTCACTTGAGTATTTGGATAAGCTCACCCGCTTAAACTTTACCCCGCTCACCCTACGCACTTGGAACAGAATTCAACAAGAAAATTTCCTCAATAAATGGGGCAATCTCTGGGAAAGCACAGTGGCACTTGAGGCTTGGGTACAAACGGGACCCGAGCAAGTTGATTCTATTTTGCTAAACTCTTGGTTAAATATCAACTCGACCAACCTCAGTCCCCTTGAGTTAACGCTTAAAACTTGGGGTGCTTATGCTGGTGATGGGCGTGGCGCAAGTGCGCAAGATGCTATTGACGCCCATATTCACCGGCTTGCGCCTGAGAATGTCCCTGCTGAAGCTGTAGATATGCTTGCGATGCGAGCCAGCCTCAGCGTTACGCCTATCTTCAACTCTAGCGAAGCGCGTGAATGGGTCAAGGATTTTGAACTTCTCGAAGAAATACCAGTTGAAGAAGAGATTGAAGAAATAGGATTTGAAGAGATAGAAGATGAAGGTGCAGAAGATGCTTCCTCAGAAGATACTTCTTTCGAAAATGAAGCCTTGGAAGATGAAAATATAGAAAACGAAGAAAGAACGGATGAAGACGAAACAGCCGCAGAAGAAGAAAAAACTGAAAAAATAGCCCCAAAACGCGAACTAATCGAAACCATAGTAGAGAGCGGCTTGCTTGTTAAACATAGCGATAATCGAATGCGCTTTGCACATCCCGTTTTTGCTGGCTATCTCGCGGGCAAGAATCTCAGCAACTACGCTATAGACGAACGCCTAATAAAGCAACCCCTCTGGAGTGGAAAAAAGCTCTCTATGCACTATTTCGCCATCAATGGCACAGGCGAAAACGTCTCTCCTCTAGTTGAAACACTCTTACGTACCCCCGACCCAATCCTTGAGAGAAATCTAATACTCATGGGCAACTGGCTCAAAGACGCACCGCGTAAAAACGCGTGGCGCGGAAAAGTGCTCACGGCACTCGCTAAAATCCTCCAAGACGATACCCAACCCCTTGGGCTACGCGGGCAAATTGTTTCCGCCCTCGCTCGTAGCAAAGACCCCAGCGTAGCCGCGCTCTTTAGGCAACTTCTAAAATCAGACTCGGTATATGCTGTCCAGCTTGCCGCATTGGGTAGCGGCATTATGCAAGATAAAAAAGCCGTTCAACCATTGAACGAATCTATCCAAAGACTTCGCAACACCTACTCAATCAGTGCCGCCGCGCTGGCACTTTCTGCCATCGGCACAGATGAGGCACTAAATACCCTTGCAACCGCCCTCATGCAGGGAGAAGAAAACCTGCGCCGCGCGACAGCAGAAGCCTTTGCCAATCACCCCGCTGAAGGCTGGGGAATGCTCAAAGAAGCCATAGAAATAGACGATATTCTTGTGCGCCGTTCAGCCATTTATGGTTTAGCACGCATAGAAGAGCCTTGGGCTAAAGAGATACTCGCACACATCCAAGTTGAAGATAAAGAATGGGCAGTACGAGATATTGCCACAAACGCACTCGAAAAATCTAAAAATAAAGCGCAACTCGCGCCACACAAATTACCACCTCCATCGAAAAGTCCATGGCTAATTGCTTTTGCAGGAGAGCAGGGCATGGGCATCCCTGCGGGTTCACCCGCCACCGAACTTCTCTTGCTCGCGCTCAAAGGCGAAGACACAGCCAAAAGCCTAGCCGCCCTCGCTTACCTCATCCGCACCCCTAACGAAGGTGTCATCACCGCCCTTTACCACGCCATGTACAGCAAAAATATCGAAATGAGAGAAGCCATCTTCCTCGCGTTGGTTGAGATTGCCGCCAGCGGCGTAAAATTGCCAGAACCACGCCAGTTTGGATTGGCGTAAATAAAAAACAGACTAGAAAAGTCTCTAAGACTTTTCTAGTCTGTTTTTTCTTAACACAACTTTTTTTCTAGGAGACACACATGCTTATTCATAATGCGAATTTAATCACATGGGGAGCAGAAAATCGGATTTTACACGGATATTCAATTTATATTAAAGGCGACAAAATAGCCGACATCGCCCCTGACCCAGAGCTTGCAAAGCGTTACCCAAACGCGACGCGTGTAGACGCGCGTGGGCAATTCGTGATGCCCGGCAATATCTGCGGGCACACCCATTTCTACGGTGCGTTCTCCCGCGGGATGGGCATCCCCGGCGAAGCCCCCAAAGATTTCCCCCAAATTCTCGATAAACTCTGGTGGAACTTAGACAAAGCCCTCAACGAAGATGATGTCCGCTCCTCTGCGCTCGTTTGTCTCGTAGACGCAATCAAACACGGCACAACCACGCTCATCGACCACCACGCCTCCCCTAGTTTTATTGATGGCTCTCTCGATGTAGTCGCGGATGCGGTAGATAAAGCTGGGGTACGCGCATCGCTTTGCTATGAAGTTTCAGACCGTGATGGCGAAGAGGTTATGCGGGCAGGTGTTCGAGAAAATGTCCGTTTTTTTGAACGCACTCAAGCCGAGGGTCACGCACGTCTCGCAGGGTCATTTGGACTACACGCAAGTTTGACCTTATCCGAATCCACTTTAGAATTTTGCAGAGAATCCCTCCCCTCGGGTAGCGGATTCCACATCCACGCCGCAGAAGGTCTCGCCGACCAAGATGATAGCTTGGCAAAATCTGGTTTGCGCGTAATTGACAGACTTGAAAAACATGGCATTCTCGGACCAAAAAGCATCGCCGCACACGCCATCCACGTAGATGCGCGTGAAATCCAGATTTTGGCAGATACAGGGACATGGGTGACGCACCAGCCGCGTTCAAATATGAATAATGCCGTTGGCGTTTCTCCCGTTGAATCACTATTGCGTGCAGGCGTAAAAGTTGGCTTGGGCAACGATGGTTTCTCGAACACAATGTGGGACGAGTGGAAAGCGGCGTATTTATTGCACAAATCAGCAAATGGCGACCCACGCCGCATGGGCGGCTACACCGTAAAAGAATTGGCGATTGAAAATAACGCCGCGCTAGCAAAAATCTTCTTCCCCGATGCACCGCTTGCAGAACTCAGCGTGGGAGCGTTCGCCGATTTGATTTTTGTCGATTATCACCCCTTCACCGACTTAAACACTGGTAATTTGCCGTGGCATATTCTCTTTGGCTTCAACGAAAGCATGATTACAACCACAATCGTTGGCGGAGAAATGCTGATGAAAGACCGCGAGCTACTCACGCTAGACGAAGAAGAGATTGCTGCAAAAGCACGCGAGGCTTCGGCACAGACTTGGAAACGGTACGAGGATTTAGCGTAGAGAAATCATCCACAGATTTAGCAGATTAGACAGATTTTCTACTTGTTACTCTTGTCCATGTTTTCCGCAGGAAAACATAAAAAAATCTGTGCAATCTGCGTAATCTGTGGATATTTAAAAGCTTATGAAAATAACAAACAGACGCGACCCACAAACTTATGCCATTATTGGCGCGGCGATGGAAATTCACAAAAAATTGGGACATGGTTTTTTGGAAGCAGTTTATCAAGAAGCGGCAGTGCTTGAATTTCCACATCACAAAATTCCTTTCCAAAGAGAAGTTGCTCTGCCCATTACCTATAGAGATACTATACTTTCGACCAGTTATCGCGCTGACTTTATTTGCTTTTCAAACATCATTGTTGAGTTCAAAGCTCTTTCTCGTTTAAGTACGCGCGAAGAAGCACAGGTTTTCAACTATCTTAAAGCAACTAGATTTCACAGAGGGCTTTTAATCAATTTTGGCGCACAAAGCCTAGAATACAAAAGACTCGTTTGGGGCTATCCGAACAAAAAATCTGCAAAATCTGTATAATCTGTGGATAATTTATGATTTTCAACTCCCCCCTATTCATCTTTCTCTTCCTCCCCTTTTTCTTTGCTCTCTACTATGTAGCAGATAAAAACCTTCGGCGTATAGTTGGCATAATCGGGAGTTTTTTATTTTTCTCGTGGGGGCAAACGCTTTATATTCCAATAATGATAGGGATTATTATATGGAATTTCTATTTTGCACATAATTTTAAGAAAGAAGAATATAGAAAACACCTTCTTTGGTTAGGCATAGCGGGCAATTTAACTCTCTTAGCTTTTTTCAAAATCATCAGCACTTACGGCGTTGATTGGATGCTCACCATAGGGATGCCGCAACGAGTCACCGACCTTTTTAACAAACTTGGCTTCCCTTTAGGGCTTTCCTATATCACATTTCAAGCAATTTCCTATCTCGTAGATGTCTATAAAAAGCGCGTAAATGCCGAATCTTCTTTGCTAAATTTTGCGCTTTATATCATGCTCTTCCCTAAAATACTTGTGGGACCTATTACGCGTTATAAATCTGTAGCAAACTCATTATCTACACCTGAAGTAAATAAAGAAGATGTTGTAAAGGGCATACGGAGATTCTTACACGGCTTAGCAAAAAAAGTGCTTATCGCCGATATTTTGGCAAAGTTGGTTAACGCCGCTTTTGACTTAGGCGCAGAATCTATACTGCCAAATATCGCGTGGTTGGCGATTATCGCATACTCCTTACAAATCTATTTCGATTTTGCCGGCTATACCGACATGGCACTTGGCTTAGGCATGATGATGGGCTTCGATTTAGGGGAGAACTTCAATTTTCCCTATATCTCTCAAAGTATCGGCGAATTTTGGCGCAGATGGCATATATCGCTTTCAACTTGGTTCCGCGACTACGTCTTTTATCCCCTCGAACGAAAACGCATAAAATTTTTCGGGCGACAACTCAATATCATGATTGTCTTCTTGCTAACAGGATTATGGCACGGAATCACAGAAACTTTTATTTTTTGGGGTTTTTTGCATGGAACATTTTTAGTACTTGAAAATCTCTTTCTCGGACGTGCATTAAAAAAGGCTTTCAGACCCATTCGTCATATTTACACATTAACCAGCATTTTGCTCACATGGATTATTTTCCGCTCCCCCACCTTATCTTTTGCTTGGGATTATATTTTGCGCTTATTGAACCTATATCAATCGTATACACCACCCTCTTTTGCCCATTCTACCCCTTTGCCCTTTATTGAGCCTACTTTCTGGCTGGCATTTTTTAGCGCACTAACGCTCTCTTTGCCCATCTTGCCCTATTTAGAGAAAAACTTAGAAAAATATCCAAAAGCAATTTTTCCTTTACGCGTTCTCAATGATGGACTTTTATTTCTCTTATTCATTGCGTCTTTAGCCATGATAGCCAATAGCCAATTTGCACCTGGTATTTATGGAGGCTTTTAGCAGATGAAAAACACATCCACCCCCTCTTGGTATTCTTGGCTCTTCATTTTCCTTTTTTTCGGTATATTACTTATCCCCTTGCGCCAATTAAACTTCAATCCCCACCAAATAAATGATTTTTACGGGCGCGATCACCTAATTGCTCTGTCTAGCAATTTTCGAACTCTCATTGGCGACCGAGTTTTCCCCAAAGTCCTTGTCGGCGAAGAAGGCTGGCTTTTCTATACAGGTGAAAAAAACATGGATGATTATCAAAATATCATCCCCCTTTCAAATGAAGAATTAGCCCGCATACAAACCAATTTAGATGCCCTTGCCAAAGCGTACGAAGAAAAAGGCATCACCCTTCTGGTTGTTATTCCTCCTCGAAAAGCGAGCATTTATCCTGAATATATGCCCGAAGAAATTCAAATCTTTGACTCAGAATCAAGGCTAGAGCAACTTACCGCTTATCTCGCTGAAAACGGGCAGACATCTATCATGGATTTTCGCCCCCTCCTCATCAATGCAAAGAATGACAGAGATGTCTACTACAAAACAGATACACACTGGAATGAGTATGGTGCCTATTTAGCCTATAAAGAAATCGCAACCGAACTCGCCAAAACTTACCCCGCCATTCAACCGCATCCCTTTACTGATTATAAAATAATAGAACATGATGTGCCCCTCGATTTAGCCAAAAACATCGGGGCAACTATCTTTGAAGAACCCAAAACAACGCTTCAATATCAACCCGAATCTTATACTGATTTCCGAGAAATTAAAACGGGTGGAAGAAAAATCATGTTCTCCTCTATTCCCAATCCAGATTTGCCGACCGCCGTCGTCTATTTTGATTCATTTTTCTTTCCCGTCAACCCACTTCTGGGCGAACATTTCAGCCAAGCCACTTATATCCAAAATTATTTTGGCGGTGGCATTTGGAATCTAAATTGGGTAGAAAAAAACCAGCCCGATATTGTAATTATCGAATTTTCAGAACGCTATATTCACGATCTAAATCACTTTATAGAGAGATAAAAAATGACCTCAACCCTGCCAACAATCGCCCTTTTAGGCGGCACAGGAAAAGAAGGAAAAGGATTAGCATATCGCTGGATAAAAGCGGGATACAGCGTCATCATCGGCTCTCGGCTTTTGGATAAAGCACAGCGCACCGCGCGTGACCTAAACGAGATACTCGCCAAAGAACTTGCAGATGGGCAAAAAAACTTAATTGCCGCCAAACGCGCCGACATCATCGTGCTAAGCGTTCCCTACAGCGCGCATAAATCTACATTAGAAGAAATCAAAGACGCTGTACAAGGCAAAATTCTCGTAGATATAACTGTGCCTTTAGTTCCTCCCAAAGTAACAAAAGTACAAATGCCCAAAGCCGGTAGCGCGGCACAAGAAGCCCAAGAGATTCTCGGAAAAAACGTGAGTGTAGTTGCCGCTTTTCAAAACATCTCGCACGAGCATCTTTTTGACGCACACCCCATTGATTGCGATGTGCTCGTAACAGGCAAAGGAAAAGCCGCACGGCTCGAAGTGCTGAAGCTCGTTAAAGCCGCTGGCATGAAAGGCTGGGACGCGGGCGTAATCGAAAACGCCGCTGTTGTAGAAGGAATGACGAGTTTGCTAATTTATATCAATAAACAGAACAAAGTCAAATCAGCGGGAATTAAAATTACAGGGGTTGATTGAGCAAAAACAATGCACAGATTTAGCAGATTGCACCGTTTTTTTTTTATTTTCCGAAGGAAAATAGGATTTAGAAAGGATATTTTTATGAAAATTATCAACAAATATACCCCGCAAACCTATGCCATGATTGGCATGTCGAGCCTAGAATATAAACGCCCCGTTTGGGGATGTTCAAACCAAAAATCTGCTCCTAACATAGCGGCATCTACCTAATCTATGGATAATTAAAAATGGAAAATTTTAGCCAAATAACACTTCTGCTCATCGGGGCGGCTTTCTCGCTCAGCCTCGCGGCTTTTGGATTTGTCTCCGTCAACGAGAAAGAAAAACGCGCCGCTCGTATCTCTTTTGGCGGGGCAATGCTGGGAGCGGCATTTTTTATTTTGGCGGCAAGCCTACCTCATGCCACGCGCGTTGCGTTGCTTTTCATCCTATTAATCCTCCTCATCGGATTTCTCATCCTATTTTTTCTTCCTATTGGAAAAATCAAAGTCGAGAACGACACGTCATCAAAACGCTTTGATGAGCGTCAGATTATGTTTGCAAGGGCAAATTTGAAATCGGGCACCCCCGAATATGAAAGTTATTACGCACTACATCCTGAAGACAAGGCGATGGATGACGCTTCACGCGCAAAACCAGGCTTGCTCTCACCGAAATCAAAGTTTTTTGATCCCATTCTTTTTACCGCGCCAGATGCCAGCTTTGCCCTAACATCTGCCCTCCGAGATGCAGTGGATGGAACTGTAGCAGACGCGCAGATTTCGCTAAGCCCCACCGAGATGACAGCTTATATCAAAGAACTCACGCGCTATTTTGGCGCGTTAGACGTGGGTGTTACCCTTTTGCAGCCCGCACATATTTACTCGCATACCGGGCGCGGCGCAGGCACTTATGGCGCGCCAATTGAGTTGGCGCATAAATATGCCATCGCATTAACCGTTGAAATGGATTTTGAAATGATGGGTGCCGCACCCTATGCGCCAGTCGTGATGGAATCTGCAAAACAGTATGTAGAAAGCGCACGCGTAGCGGTGCAAGTGGCAGAAGTAATCCGCTCGTTGGGATATGCCGCCCGCGCCCATATTGACGGGAATTATCAGGTCATAGCACCCCTTGTTGCTCGTGATGCGGCTTTGGGCGAATTTGGACGCATGTCTCTACTTATGACCCCAAACGAAGGACCGCGTGTACGCGTTGGCGTAGTGACCACCGATTTACCTTTGGTTACTGATACGCGAGAAGCAGACATGGCAACAATCGATTTTTGCAATATCTGCAAAAAATGTGCCGAGAATTGCCCAAGCAAATCCATATCTTTTGATGAACGCAAAAAAGTAGACGGCGCGCTACGCTGGCGCATTAATCCCGATACCTGTTTTGCTTATTGGAATGTGATTGGCACAGATTGTGGTCGCTGTATGACAGTTTGCCCCTTTGCGCACCCCAATAACTTTGCTCACAATCTCGTTCGCTGGGGCATCTCTCGCTCAGGCTTTTTCCGCCGCTTTGCCCTACGAATGGACGATTTCTTTTATGGGCGAAAACCTGCTCATCGCCCCGCGCCTGCGTGGACAGATATTTCGGTGAAGAAGTGAAATGCCAAGAAAAATCATTCACCTCGACCTAGACGCTTTTTTCTGCGCAGTAGAAGAACTACACGATCCATCTCTGCGCGGCAAAGCCTTTGCCGTTGGCGGCAAGCCGAACCAGCGTGGTGTCGTTGCATCCTGCTCTTATGCGGCACGAGCGCACGGAGTTCGCTCTGCGATGCCGATGGGGCACGCCTTAGCTCTTTGCCCAGAGATGCGCATTATCCCCGCAAAGCATCATTTATATGGAGAAGCCTCCAAAAAGGTAATGGCATATTTACACAATATCACGCCGCTTGTTGAACAAATCTCTGTAGATGAAGCGTTTTTAGATGTGAGCGATCTGCCCAATGCCGCTGAAAAGATTGGGGGCAGGCTCCAAGCCCAAATCAAGGACGAAACGGGGCTTTCAGCATCCGTTGGCGTTGCAACAAATAAATTAATCGCAAAAATAGCGAACGATGTCGGCAAAAAATCCGCAAAATACGGCAAATCACCTTTTGCTATCACCGTTGTTCCTGCGGGAGAAGAAGCGGAGTTTTTATTCCCACTCCCCGTAGAAATGCTCTGGGGTGTGGGACCAAAAACTGCTGAAAAATTAGCCGAACGAGGCATTTACACCATCGGAGAAATCGCAAAACAATCTGAAAAAAAGATGACGCGGCAATTTGGTAAACATGGTCTGGATTTATCACGCCATGCTCGGGGCATTGATATACGCCCAATTGAGACCGAACGAGAAACCAAATCGATTAGCCAAGAGACGACTTTTCTTCACGATGTTTCCGATAATGCCAAGTTGCAAAAAACTTTGCACGCACTCACGAGAAAAGTGGCAAGACGCTTACGAAAAGCAGAATTAGCGGGAAAAACGGTCAAACTCAAAATTCGCTGGAGCAATTTTGAGACAATAACGCGGCAAAAAACACTCCCTTCTATATCTGATAGTGAAGCTGAAATTTTTGACGCTGTGCAATCTCTCTTAGAAAAGTTGCACTCGTCTGGAAAATCGGTGCGGTTAATTGGCGTAGGCGTTAGCGGATTGGGCCCTCCCCTACGGCAACTCTCTTTTTGGGAAGAAGGGGCAGAAAAATCGAGAGAGCTAGAAAAAGTTTTAGATAATTTAAATGAACGCTTTGGCAAAAACACCATTCAACGGGGTAATTTTACAGAAAACTAAAAAAGCAATTCTCTCTTTTTAATCTATCTTACGCCAGCATCGGGTATAATAGGGAAGTATTATTCATTGGCTCAGGAGTACTTCATGCCCAAATTAGAGTTGTCAGAAGAAATTACGCAATTATACGCACCCTCTGCTCGCCATGTAGATTTGGTAGAAGTTCCTGAATTTAATTTCATTATGCTAGATGGAGAAATAGAAACAGGGACAAGACCCTCAAACTCAGAGGCTTTTCAGACCGCACTGAATACACTTAACGGTATATCTTTTACGTTAAAGTTTATGTCTAAATTAAATCGTAAAAACCCTGTTGACTATAATACAATGCCCTTAGAGGCTCTCTGGCACCCAACAAAAGAGAATGATTATAAAAACCGCATAAAATGGGCTTGGACAATGATGATGATGCAACCTGAACATATCACAATAGATATGTTCGAAAATGCCGTTGCTAGTTTAAAGAAAAAACAAGGAGAAATTCCTGCCTTAACTTTAGCCCGCTTTGAGCCTTTTCATGAGGGCGCGGCGGCGCAAATTATGCACGTTAGTTCTTTTGGGCTAATCCCGATGACAATTGAAAGGATAAATGCCTTTGTTAACGATGAAAACTATACGCTGAATCAGCCTTATCATGAAATTTATATTAGCGACCCTCGCCATGAAAACCCTGAAAAAGAACGGACTATTTTACGTTACCCCATAAAAAAATAATCCCCTTGCCTCAAAACTCCAACACCTTTAGAATAGGCGCATTATAAATACTGGAGTTCATAAATTATTGCCCCTGGGCTAAAGCTCCAAAAACTACTTTAGAAATATGGAGCAAAGCACATGGGCACTTTTCTTTTAATTGGCACAGGGGGATTTTTAGGCGCAGTAATGCGCTATTTACTCAGCACATACGTTCAAAACTGGACAAAAATCACGCAATTTCCCATCGGCACACTTGCAGTTAATATACTGGGCTGTCTCTTTATTGGCGCACTCGCCCAGCTAGCCGAAGCCCGTGATGTTTTCACACCAGAAGCCAGCGCCTTTGTTTTTCTTGGATTTTTGGGTGCGTTTACCACCTTCTCTACCTTTAGCTCTGACAATTTCAATCTCTTTCAAGATAGCCAGAGCCTTTTATTTTATCTAAATATCGGGGCGAATGTCATTTTAGGACTAGGCGCAGTTTGGGCAGGACGAAATCTCACCGCGTATTTCATTCAGTAAGATTTCATAAAAAACACCCAAACATCAGGAAAGAATCTCCGTTTCGTGCGCGTTTTTGGCTTGGTTGCCATCAATAAACATTTTTTATGCGTAAACTTTTTCACTGCTCCTTTTTACGCGCGCACCAACCTTCAAATCTTCAAACTTTCTAAGCACTTAGACCAAATCAATCAAAACATTTGGTACAAAGTCTAAAATATCACCTGCCAAAACCGATGCAGATACGCCAATCACCTCACCTGCCATACTACCCGCCTGTGCATGTACCCAACATCCCGCAATCGCAGAGTCAACTGCGCTCAAACCTTGTGCGCGGAAGCCGACTATCAGCCCAGCCAAAACATCGCCTGAGCCAGCGCGCGCTAAAGCAGGATTCGCAACAGGGACTGTGAAAGTCTCTCCATTCGGGTCAGCAATAACCGTGAATGCACCTTTTAGCACCACAACCTGTCCCCATTTTTCAGCGTATTCTCGGGCAATCGCCAAGCGATTAGATTGAATTTCGTCCACGGATAAGCCCGTTATCTCTGCCATTTCACCAGGATGCGGAGTCAGCACCGCGGTTTCAGGAATGAGTTCGTGCCAATTTTCAATTTGAGCGAGTAATTTTAAACCATCGGCATCAAAGACCATTGGGGGCAACTTTGCCTTTGCTTTTTCTTCTTCTTTTTTATCTTCATGCACAAAACCAAGCCCACTTTTTTTCTTTATACCATTTCTAGCATTTAAGAGATTTTCTATAAACTCGCGCGTTGTTTCTTCCATCCCTAAACCGGGACCAACCAAGAGTGCAGTGGCACGCTCAAGGTTATTGAGGAGCACAGTTGCCGCCTCCGCCGAGATAACGCCCATTTTATGCGGTAGCAGTACCCAAGTTGGTTCCACGAACGCTCCCGCCAATGCACCGTGTAAAATGGACGGCACCGCGAGAGTCACTAATCCCGCCCCAATTTTGTAGGCTGATTTTCCTGCTAAAAGTGCCGCACCTGTGTAATTCACCGATCCCGCCGCGATGAGGGCTGTGCCAAAAGTCCCCTTGTGCGCATCGTGCGGGCGTTCTGGCAATAATTCTGAAACGTAGTTTTCTGTCACTACAAAATTTCTCACCGAAACCCAATCGGGGACTTTATCAGTTACGCCAATATCTACAACGACAATATCACCACAAAACTCAAAAGCGGGCAATTTAAGCAGACCAAACTTAATTGCCGCCATTGTTGCTGTAATATCGGCGGGAATGGTTTCTGGTGCAACCTCACCTGTATTGCTATCTACACCAGAGGGACAATCAATGGCGATGATATAAGGCTCCCACTCGACCAACCTGAGTGATTCATTTACAGAAGCGAGTAAATCAGCTACGGCAGGCATATCTGCCGTACTATCTCGCAATGGCAATTTTATACCTGTACCGAGTAAGCCATCGAGAATAAATGAGCTTGTCGTAGTAAAGGCTTTTAACCGCTCAAAATCTTCATCTTCTTCAGCAAACAAGATTTCTCCGCCGGCATCTTCAACACGCGCTACCAATGGATCGCTGTCCTTGCGTTTGAAAAGATAAGCAGATACATCCCACCCTTCGGCGGCGAGCAAGTCGAGGGTTACAAGCGCATCCCCGCCATTATTTCCAGGACCGACCAAAGCAAAAATATCATGCCCACTCCCCACACTTTCAGGCAAATTAAGAATAATATCGGCAATGCCACGCCCTGCATTCTCCATTAATTCTGCGAAGGAAACACCGCCAACGGCATCGGTTTGGACATCTATATTTCGCATTTCTTCTACTGAGATATATTTCATTATTTATTTCCTTTTTTATTACAATTATATACTTTAATTATACCCGCATCTCCCTCCACCTGTTATAATACTTTTAATCAGAAAAAATCTTAACACGAATCTCCACTAATTGGAAAATAACGCGATTTTTTGTTTATACTCGCGACATTCATTCATTTGCGTGAATTCGCGTAAAGAACAGGAGTAAAAATGGTCAATCAAATCAAATTTGGCACAGATGGCTGGAGAGCGGCTGTCGCAGAAGATTATACTTTTGAAAATGTACGCCGGTGCTCACAAGGGTTTGCATCTTATCTTATAGAAAAAGGCAATGCGGGCAAATCGGTTGTTGTTGGTCATGACAAACGCTACAGGGGCGAAGATTTTGCTGTAGCCGTTGCCGAAGTTTTAGCCGGAAACGGATTGAAAGTTTATCTCACAGATGATGCCTCCCCAACACCTGTAATCTCACACGCTGTTGTTGCACAAAAAGCAGTCGGTGCAGTAAATGTGACCGCATCGCATAATCCCTCTACTGATAACGGCTTCAAAGTTCGTGATAATATGGGCGGCGCAATTGACCCCGAAGGCTTGCTGAAAATCGAAGCCCTCATCCCTGATGATATTGCCGATGTCAAAATCAAAAAAATGAATGAAGCCCAAGAAGACGGTACAATCGTTTATTTTGACTCAACCATCGACTATATCACTCATATCAAAAAACTGATCGATTTACAGCCCATCAAAGACGCGGGCTTGACCGTAGTTGTAGATGCCATGTGGGGCAATGGCGCAGGCTGGTTCTCTGGTTTGCTGAATGGTGGCGCTACCAAAATTATCGAAATTCACAACGAACGCAATCCTATTTTCCCTGAAATGAAACGCCCAGAGCCAATTCCGCCCAATGTAGATGTTGGCTTGCAAGCCGCGAAAGACCATAACGCCGATATTTTTCTCGTCAACGATGGCGATGCAGACCGCGTCGGTTTTGGCGATGAAAATGGTGAGTTTATTGACCAACTCCGCGCCTATGGCTTGCTGGCATACTATATGCTCGAAGTTCGCGGCGATCGTGGCACAATTGTAAAAACCCTTTCTACAACCACCATGCTCAACAAATTGGCAAAAGTTTATGATGTCCCCGTTGTTGAAACTGGCGTAGGCTTCAAATATGTTGCTCCCAAATTCATAGAAACAAACGCCATCATCGGCGGCGAAGAATCGGGTGGATACGCCTTCCGTGGCAACGTCCCCGAGCGTGATGGTATTCTCGCCGGTCTCTATATGCTCGATCTCCTCGTCCGCACGGGGAAAAAACCCACCGAACTTCTCGCAGACCTCTTCGAAAAAGTTGGCGGCGAGCATTTCTATAACCGCATCGACACCCCATTCAAAGGCGATAAGCAAGATAAAATCGACACTATCTTAGCCGCAAACCCCGAAACTTTAGGCGGGCTAAAAATCACTAAGCTCGTCACCGTTGACGGCTTCCAATTCCACCTCGAAGACGGCGGCTGGATGCTCATCCGCTTTAGCGGCACCGAGCCTATTATCCGCGTTTATTGCGAAACGATGCACGAAGATAAAGTGGATGCTATTTTGCAAGATGGCCTTAAAATTGCTGGTATCTAAATGATAAGACCTGACGGGTTTTGAAAACCTGTCAGGTCTAAATGAATGACTTTGAACCTCACCGACACCCACGCCCATCTTTATTGGGATAGATTTGACGAAGACCGGGACGCCGTCATTGCACGCTGTGCAGACTTCAACGTGACGCGCGTTCTCATCCCCGGAACGACCGTACAAACCAGCTTGAGTGCCGTCAAATTAGCAGAATCTCACCCCAATCTTTTTGCCGCCATCGGCATTCATCCCACCGATGCCTTAGAATGGACAGATGAGACAAAAGATGCGCTACGTGAAATAGCCCTCTCCCCTCGTAGTGACGGCTTTAGTCGTCCTTCTCGCAACACGAAAGGGCTAAAGCCCTTACTACGAAGAAAAATCATAGCCATCGGAGAAATCGGGTTAGATTATTATTGGGATCGCGCCCCTCACGATGTCCAAAAAAGCGTTTTAGAAGAACAACTTTCTCTAGCCGAAGAACTTAAATTGCCAGTGGTCTTACATTTACGAGAAAAAGGCGATGCTACCGAAGGCGACTGCGCTCTTGACTTGTTAAAAACGTTGAAGAAATGGCACGCAAGCCTCAGGTCGAGTTCGAATCTCTTGGTAAAATACCCGGGTGTGCTACACTCTTTTTCTGGCACCCGCGAGATTGCGGAAGAAGCCATCAAATTAGGTTTTATGATTGGCGTGACAGGTCCGATTACATTCAAAAAGATGTCCCAGCGGCGCGAGATGATTGCATCCATCCCGCTAGAAAAAATACTAATAGAAACAGATAGCCCCTTTTTAACCCCGCACCCCAAACGCGGGAAAAGAAACGAACCCGCAAATGTTCGTTTTATAGCCGAAAAAATTGCCGAAATACACGGCAAAGAGACGCGAGAAATTGCGGCGATTACCACCGCAAACGCCGCTCGCTTATTTAATTGGTGATATTTTGAGCAAGACGAATTTAATAAAAGAAATTGAAAAAGTAGAAGAACGGATGCGCATCCAAGCGGATGAACGACATCCTGATTTACGCGTTGCCTTAGATACTTTACTAGCATCAGGCGGAAAACGTGTGCGCCCCAGATTGGTATTATTAATGGGCAATATGCTCAGCGCAGATACAGAAAGATTAATAACACTCGCGGCCGCAATCGAAATGTTGCACACTGCTACACTGGTTCACGATGACCTAATTGACGGCTCGTTAATGAGGCGTGGAAACGATACGATTAACGCCAACTGGACTCCTGCCGCAACGGTGCTGACTGGCGATTTCATTTTCGCCCGCGCCGCCAAACTCGCCGCACAAACAGGTTCACTAACCGTGATGGAAGAATTTGCCGAAACTTTGGCAATTATGGTCAACGGTGAACTAACCCAAATGTTTGACGCACGCGGCTTAGCAAACAGAGAAAATTATTACCAACGCATTTATGCCAAAACAGGGTCACTTTTTGAGCTTTCTACACACGGCGCGGCAATTATCAGTCCCGCTGATCCAGAAACTGTAGAAGAAGCGCGCAAGTTTGGGCGTGAACTGGGTACTGCCTTTCAAATCGTAGATGATATTCTCGATTTCACTGGCAACCAAGCCGCAGTTGGCAAACCTGTTGGGAGTGATTTACTACAGGGATTAATCACTTTACCCGCTTTATATTATATTGAAGCAAATCCTAAAAATGAACGCGTAAAATCTTTATTGCAGGGAAATTACCATAATTCAGCAGAGATTGCGCTCTTGGTTGAAGATATTCGCCAGAGCGACGCAATCCAATTTGCGCTTGATGAAGCAAAAAAATATGCAAACCGCGCTTTAGAATCGCTAAAAGGGCAAGCCCCCAGCGAAGAGCGTTTTGCACTTGAAAGTTTAACGGAGTATGTGACGAATCGAAATGTCTAAACATCCATTTATCTTAAAATTAGGGGCTTTTGTACACCAATCGCCAGGGTATAGTAAAGAATTTATCTTTGAGCATCCTCAAATTCAATTTACAGATGATTTTTCTGTAAACGATTTAGATGGGACTATTGTCGTAACACGCAGTCAGCAAGGCGTTTTGTTACAAGGAAATTTTAGCGGAGACCTTCAGCTTGAGTGTGCCCGTTGCCTCGAAAAATATGATCATGCCCTAGAATGGGATTTCAATGAATTGTATTTTTTCAATGATCAAGATGCCACAAAAGAAGACTTTATCTTGCCAGATGACGCACAAATTGACGTCAAGGCTATTATTAAAGATGAAGCACTTTTAGATATTCCCATCAACCCAATTTGCAAAGAAGATTGCCAAGGTCTTTGCCAGGTTTGTGGCACAGATTTAAACCATCACGATTGCGGTCACAAGGAACTCCCCCTTCAAGAAGATACAGACGATGAAGAACACTCCCCTTTTTCTGGACTAAAAGATTTGTTATAAACAGAAAACGTGAAGGAGTGAAATATATTTTTTTGAGGGGGGAGCAAAATTAGCCACTACCCAAAAATTTATTATTAGGTAGTAGTTTTTCATAGAAGCGGAGACCAAAGTCTCTAGGTTTTAGTTTCTTGCTGAAAACCTAAAATCGGGAGATTCCAGCCTCTAAATTCCCACTTAGTTCAAGACCACGACCAATTATTGAAATCCCTCACAAATCACATTTTGCCCTTCACTCATAGGAGAGAAAAATATGGAAGGATACGCCCCCATCATTGAAAGCATTGCCACTATATTATGGCCTATTATCGTTATCATTATTCTTCTCAGTTTCAGACAAAACATCCAAGCACTCATCAAATCAAGCGAAACACGCAAGTTCACCGTTAAAATTGGTGAAATGGAACTCAATATGGATGAGTTCAGCAAACAGCAAGGGGATATGATTAAAGATTTGCAAACTCGCGTGAATGAATTACAACGCCAGATGGAAAGAAAAGGGAATCCCATCACAAAGGCTGAAGTCTCAGCAGAAACGTTGGGGTTTGAGGATAGACGGGTAGATGTTAGACGCTCAGAAGATGCCCAGAGAGTGGCACGCAAGCCCAACGCCGAGAGCGTTACGCTAGATATTGATGATAATATTAACGATATTTTGTGGGTGGACGATAATCCTAAAAATAACGCGTTCCTCATTGATTCCCTACATTATCAAGGTATTTCAGTCTCAACCGCGGCCGGCACAAAAGAAGCTGTAGCGCGTTTTAAACACGGAGCTTTTGATTGTGTGATTTCTGATTCTTGCCGTCACGAAGGAAAAACCTTAGCTAATTGCCAAGCAGGTTTTGAACTAGCCGGCTCTATTCGAGAATTGGATGATGATGTGCCAATTTATATGTATACCGATGAAGTAGATGAGAAGATGAAGGCAAAGGCACGCAATGTTGGGGCAACGGCTATTACATCGTCCCCTTCAGAGTTGCTGAAACTGCTCAGTGACTAATCTTGTCGCAAAAGGTAGCTCATAGTAAACTAATGCTCATGAAAACAAAACGCGTTTCTTCCTTAGCAAATATGGCTATGCCCCGCTCCATACGGGCAGTGCTGGAAGGCGCGCGTTAGTAAACGCAAGTCTATTCAACAGAGGCTGTCCAAAATATCGGACAGCCTTTTTATTTTTCAGAGACTTTAGACCTAAGACTTAAAAAATCTGGTAATGGTAAAATTTTGATTGATATGAATATATATATATCGCACCTTTCCCCCTTCCTAGCCTTCCCCCGAAGAAGAAGATGTCCGAAGGACAGAGGGAGCAAGCGTCAGTCAATTTTAGCCACTACCAAAAATCTTACATCTTAGGTCTCAAGTCTACAGTCTGGAGTTTCACAAATGACCGAAAACGTCTTAATTGCCATCGCGTGGCCCTACGCCAACGCAGAAATCCATGTCGGGAATATCACTGGCTCACACTTGTCGGGTGATATTATTGCCCGTTATCATCGCCTAAAGGGGCGCAATGTAGTAATGGTAAGTGGCACCGATTCGCACGGCACTCCTGTCACTTTGCGCGCAGAAGATGAAGGGACTACCCCAGAAAAAGTTTATAAACGCTTTCACGAAGGTTTTCTAGAGCTTTTTCAGCAAATGGGAATCAGCTACGATATTTTCACCACCACACACACAGAAAACCATCATAAAGTAGCGCAAACCATGTTTTTAGCCCTCAAAGAAAATGCCTATCTCTACCCCAAAAAATCCATGCAATGGTTTTCACCAGAAGCAAACCGTTTTCTCCCCGACCGCTATGTAGAAGGCACTTGCTATATCTGCGGAGAAGATGGCGCACGCTCTGACCAATGCGATGCTTGCGGCAATGTGCTAGAACCTGCCAAATTGAAAAATCCCCATGCAAAAAGTGGCGATACGCTCGAACTCCGAGAAACAGAGCATTTTTATCTCGATCTCTCAAAATTAGAGCCAAAAGTCGCCGATTTTCTGCGTGAGCGTTCCGCCCACATGCGCGATACCGTATTGGGCGAATCGCTCAATAAAATCGAATCTCAAGGCTTGCTCCCCCGCCCCATCACCCGCGACCTCGATTGGGGCATCCCCGTCCCCGTAGATGATGAAAATTGGGCGGGAAAATGTCTCTATGTTTGGTTTGAGGCAGTTATTGGCTATCTCTCTGCGCCCATCGAACTATCCCAAATCAATCAAACGCCCGATGCGTGGCAAGATTGGTGGACCAACCCCGATGCGCGCCAAATTCATTTTATAGGCAAAGATAATATCTTCTTCCACACCGCACTTTGGCCCGCCGAACTTATGGGCGCAGGCACAGCATTTATGCAAAAATTCACTGGCGAAGAGAAAAACTTGACTCTTCCCCACGATGTGCCTGCCAACCAATTTATGAATCTTGAAGGCAAAAAAATTAGCGGAAGCAAAAACTGGGCAGTCTGGGGACGCGATGCCCTCACCCGCTACGACCCCGATGCCCTGCGCTATTACCTCACCGTAAACATGCCCGAATCCAAAGATTCAGACTGGGATTGGGAGTTCTTCCTCGCCCATAATAATAATGAATTGGTTGCAAATTGGGGAAATTTGGCGAATCGTGTGCTTTCATTCTGCTACAAACACTGGGATGGCAAAATCCCTGATTTTGGCACGGACGAGGGCGAGCCTCTGCCCCTACGCGAACCTGACCTCCACTTGCTTGCCACTATGAACACGGGATTTGAAAAAGTAGGCGATTTGCTCGAAGCCGTCAAAATTCGTGCCGCCCTAAACGAAGCGATGAGACTGGCAACAGAAGTCAATAAATATCTCGACACCTCTGCCCCGTGGAAAGAACTCAAGGTAGATAAAGAAGAAGCGGGAAAAACCGTCTACACCGCCCTAAAAGCGATAGATTCCCTAAAAACAATCTTCGCACCCTTCTTGCCTTTCACTAGCGAAAAACTAAATCAAATTTTTGGCTACCAAACACCACTCTTTGGCGAGCAATTTATAGAAAATGTAGAAGACGCACTCGGCGAACACACCGTTTTGCGCTATAAAGGCGTAGAGGGTTTGCAATGGAAACCGAGTGAGTTGAAACCTGGCGCGGCATTTAATAAGCCTAAACCGCTGTTTAAGAAATTAGATAAAGAGATTGTTGAGGAAGAAAGAGCGCGGTTGGGGTAGGATAAAACAAATCAAAAATTGAAAATGGGGAATCAAAACGGGCGACTAAATTAGTCGCCCGTTTTATTTGAGCCACCGATGGGAGTCGAACCCATGACCTGGCGCTTACGAAGCGTCTGCTCTACCAACTGAGCTACGGTGGCGTTTTCTTAGCGGCGAGATTATACCAGCACAGTTTATAACTGCCAAGAAAAATTCAACAGTCCGACCTAAGACATAAGCAAAAACTTAAAGCCGATGTCTTAGGTCTAAAATCTGCGACTAAAACTCTTCTACATGCAATGCCCCAGGGGCTTTACGAGAATGTTTTATATATTCATATTGCCCCAACCAAGCAGAAATACCTTTTGCCATTTTAGGATTACCGCATAAGAAAAAGTGTGTTTTTTCGGGGGCTATAGCTATATTTGCCTCACTAGCCAATATCCCCTGCTCTAGCATTTCCTCAATCCATAATTTATGCCCCTGCCAAGTTTCATCTGCATCTGTAAGCGTAGGGAAATAATGAAAATTCGGAAAAGTGCTAGCAAGAAAACTTAATTCGCTATAATAGCCCAAATCCCATTGATGCGCGGCACCGTGAATCACCGCCATATTAATATCGCTATTTTCTGCAATATGAGAACGCAAAAAACTAATATAAGGCGCAACACCAGTACCCGTTGCCACCATCACAATATCCATCCCCTTTGGCGTATCTGAGAGCTTAAACATCCCCACAATTTTCTCGCCAACAAAAAGACGATCCCCTTGTTCAAGACCAAAAACTCGGGGCGTTAATTGCCCATCTTTAACCTGAGAGATATAAAACTCAAGCTCGTTACTCGCCGCGCGATGCGAAGCAATAGAATAAGCACGTCTAATCAACTTATCATTAGGGCTAAATTTATGCTCTGCCTCTGAATTCAAAGAACGCACTTCGTGTCCATAAAGCCCAAGCACCGTATACTGCCCCGATTCAAATTCAGCACGCGGGTTATCTGCATTAACTCGTAAAACCATAATATCGGGCGTAATCATAATTTTGCCAATAACAGTAGCGTTATATTTAGATTCCATACAAAAATCTCCTTTTAGTAAGTATTATCACAATTATAACAAAAAATTATTAACGTCCTTCCTTTCTTTTTCTGATTTTTCTCCTATATTAGACCTCTTGCATAAGTGCTCTAGCCGCCGTCCTCGGCGGCGTGCTTTAGAGAAGCCTGCGCCGAGGACGGCACTGGGAGCGTAGAGAAAACAGGCTTTTGCAAGAGGTCTATTAAGTACTTGAACAAAAAAACATAGTTTTTTGAAAAGATATGAGCAAGATAAATCTTGCGTTACGAGAATACCAAAATTTTTTAGATTTCAGTCCCTAGCAACCCAATGTCTACCCGCTATAATTATGCGTTAGAATTCTCTGGGATGAAAACCAAGCTCACGCGTAAACTCAACTTGAGTGCCGCCAACCAGCAACTCTTTAACGTGGAACACCCTCTAAAGTGCGGCACAAAATCTAAAAGGGAAAAATCATGCTCCGAATAGCCATGCTCTCCTATCACACCTGCCCCCTCGCAACACTAGGCGGCAAAGACACCGGCGGGATGAACGTCTACGTCCGAGATTTGACGCGACAATTAGGGCGGATGGGAATCCATGTAGATGTTTTCACCCGCTCACAAGACGAGCATGTGCCACATGTTCTACACGATTTAGGATTTGGCAATCGCGTCGTTCACATCCCCGCTGGGGAAGAGGTGCCACTCCCCAAAATGAAACTTGCTGAGCATCTCCCCGACTTTGTTGCGGGCATCCAACAGTTTGCCGCAGAAAAAGACTTGCACTATGACGTGATCCATTCTCATTATTGGCTGTCTGGCATCGCGGCGGGAATGCTGAAAGATGCTTGGGATGTGCCAATAGTTCACATGTTTCATACTTTGGGTGCAATGAAGAATCGGATCGCGCGTAGTGAATCTGAACGTGAGGGACCGTACCGCGTTGATGGTGAGAAGCAAGTTATTACACGCGCGAATCGGATTATTGTCGCCACACCTGCTGAAAAATCGCAACTCCAATTTTTATATCAGGCAAACGCGAGCAAGATGGCCGTCATCCCCCCCGGTGTAGATACCGAGCATTTTTACCCCATCCCCAAAGATGAGGCACGAGATTATATTGGTGTTTCTCCCGATGATTGTATGGCTCTTTTTGTAGGCAGAATTGAGCCGCTAAAGGGGATTGATACGCTGATGAAGGCCGTTTCAATGCTGGGCATGCACGACGCGGCGCACCCCTTTTATGTGGCAATTATTGGCGGAGAACCCGATGCCGCGCCAGAAGAAATAACGGAAGAAATGGCACACTTACAAGGCTTGTGCAATGAACTTTGTTTAGGGCAAATGGCACTCTTTTTGGGAAAACGCGCGCAAGATACACTCCCCTATTATTATTCGGCGGCGGAGGTTTTATTGATGCCCTCACATTATGAATCTTTTGGGATGGTGGCTTTAGAAGCGATGGCTTGCGGAACCCCCGTTATCGCTTCGCAGGTGGGCGGATTGGCGTATTTAGTCAAAGATGGTGAGACGGGCTACCATGTCCCCTTTGATTCGCCAAAGGTATTGGCTGAAAAACTGGGCGCGTTATTGGGCGATTGTGAGTTGAGAAAAAAAATGGGTGAAAACGCCGCTGGCTATGCGAAGCAATATGCGTGGGAGAAGATTGCGGCTAGGATTGTAGATGTTTATGAGGAAGTGCAGGGGGAGGAAGAGTAACAAGGGTGATAAAGGGGCAAAAGAAAAAGGCTCCCCAGCAACTGGGAAGCCTTTTTACGTTTCACTTATCACGTTTCACTTCATTCTTTCAACTTCACATGGAATAAAGTCGTGCCGTTGCTATCTTGGGTGCGTAGTTCAAAATACTTTTTATACTTTCCAATTAATCTCGAAAGCTGACCGTGCCCATAAGTACGCGGGTCAAAACTGGGATCAATTTGATAGAGCGCGTTGCCTAGCATTGCCATAGATGCCCACCCATCTTCGCGGACAGCAATTTCAAATGCCTGTTTGAGCAATGGAATTGGCTCTGGGTCTTTTACAGGTTTCGGTGCTGGCTTTTGTGGTTTAGAAGAGCTACTGGTGCGCGTTCGGGGAGCGGGTTTCTTTTTAGGCGCAAGATTTTCGGTGAAAACAAAAAGGTCACAGGCGTTAACAAAAGGTCTGGGAGTTTTCTTTTCACCAATGCCCATTACAAAAATGCCGGCTTCACGGATGCGAGTCGCTAAACGCGTATAGTCGCTATCACTGGAGACGAGGCAAAATCCGCTCACATGCTCTGAATGGAGAATGTCCATCGCGTCAATAATCATTGCGCTATCTGTCGCGTTTTTGCCAATCGTATAACGGAATTGTTGTACTGGCTGCACAGCATGATTATTCAAGACTTTCTTCCATGAATTCATACTGGCGGTTGTCCAATCCCCGTAAATTCTACGAATCGTTACCTGCCCATATTTGCTGGTTTCAGCCAACATCTGCGGAAGCAGTTTGGCTTGTGCGTTGTCACCATCAATCAAAATACTAATGCGGCGACGAGTTATATTATTAGTTTCAGTCATAGACACTATTATACACGGCTTTGCGATGCAAAAAGAAGAAGTTTTCTTTTTGCATTTTTTTTCACAGATTCCATTTGACTCGCCCATCTCAAAATGATAAACTCTTTACATACTTTCTCGGAAGTAAATTTTAAAAAGGAGCGCACTAAAATGACAACTCAAAAACTTTTTATCCCTGTTATTGTTGATAACTCACTTAATCGTAGTGCGCCTATCCCTCTTTAAAGAAAGAATCTATATTCTCGTCTTTTTAGCCACGGTGCGCACAGCATCGTGGCTTTTTGTTTAATTTCGGCATTTTTTGAACACAGAGACTCACGCATTACATCGAAAAGGATTTTATAGTTACGGAGAAAAAACAAAAAGTTTTTCTCCGTATAATCCGTACAATCCGTATTCAAAAAAATCACGTAACACGCATCACGTTTTACTTTAGCAACAGGACAAACACCATGAACAAACCATTCACCTTCGACTTCCGAAACACCATCTCAAAAAATCGCCTAAAAGGACTCTGGCTAATGATGGTGGACTACCGCCTACCCTATCTCGGCGCAACGCTTGCACTGGCAGTTTCAGCGACATCTAAAACGCTTACCTACCTGCTACTTGGCTATTTTGCCGATTTAGTGGCAGGGAATGCTGAACCAATCAACGGCAATCTTTCACGCTCTTTCTTTTGGATCGCGTTAGGATTCGTAGGGCTATCCCTCTTTCAGGGTGGCTTTTCCTTCATCTCCGGCAGATTAGCCGCCTATACCGCCGAAGGGATTGCGCGCCGTTTACGCGATTTTCTCTTCGACCATATTCAACGCCTCAACTTCTCTTACCACGGCAACACCGCAGTTGGTGACTTAATTGAGCGCGTCACATCCGATGTAGATGCTGTCCGCCGTTTCTTCAGCGAGCAAGCCATTGGCGTGGGGCGCATCGTGCTTATTTTCTTCATCAACTTTGCCGCCTTGCTCAATCTCAACGCAGAACTAGCCTGGATATCGGTTGTCGTCATCCCCTTCATGCTTCTCATGTCATTGTGGTTTTTCAAGCGCGTTACCAAACGCTATGAAAAATATCAAGAACAAGGCACCATACTCTCAACTACGCTTCAAGAAAACCTAACAGGCGTGCGCGTCGTTAAAGCCTTCGCTAAACAAGAATACGAAAAGACCAAATTTGAAGGTGACAACTGGGAGAAATTCAAGCGAGGCAGGCATCTACTTCTCATGCACTCACTATTTTGGCCCCTCTCAGATCTTATCTTGGGTGCGCAAATGCTCTTTGGTTTTGTCTACGCCGCAACCATGACAATTAACGGTGAAATCACAATTGGTGATTATCTCACCTATGTCGGGCTGGTAGCGTGGCTTATTTGGCCCATCCGCAACCTGGGACGGCTCATCGTTCAAACCTCAACAGGATTAGTCTCTTATGGCCGCCTAATGGATATCGTAAAAGAAATTCGCGAACCGCTAAATGATGGGAAGATTGAACCAGATGGCGATCTGCGCGGCGATATTGTCTTTGAAAATGTTTCCTTTGCCTACCCAGATGAAAAAGCAAACGGGACGCGCGTGCTCACGGACATTTCTTTTAACTGCAAAGCGGGTGCGGCTGTTGCCTTGCTTGGGTCAACTGGCTCGGGCAAAACATCGTTGGTCAACTTATTACCCCGCTTTTACGATTATACCGAAGGCTCAATCCGCATGGATGGCGTTGAGTTGAGCGATTACTCAAGAAAATATATGCGTGCCCAAACCGGCATTGTAGAGCAAGAACCCTTCCTCTTCTCACGCTCAATTCGAGAGAATATCACCTACGGCGTGGGCAGAGATGTCTCAGACGCAGAAGTAGAAGAAGCGGCACGCGCGGCAAGCGTCCACACGGTCGTCACGGAGTTTCCAGATGGGTATGGCACCTTAGTCGGCGAGAAGGGAGTCACTCTCTCTGGCGGACAGAAGCAACGCATCGCCATCGCACGGACATTGCTGAAAAATCCGCATATCCTAATTTTGGATGATTCAACATCCTCCGTAGATACAGAAACCGAAGCCGAAATTCGCACCGCGTTAAACAACCTAATGCAAAATCGGACGACCTTCATCATCGCTCACCGTATTCAATCTGTGATGGTGGCAGACTTAATTTTAGTGCTAGATGGCGGACAAATTGTCCAAGCCGGCACGCACGAAGAACTACTAGAGCAAGAAGATGGAATGTACCGCGAGATTTACGAGATACAAACGCGGATTGATGATGAATTAGAAAAAGAAATTGAAGGAATTGCCTAATATCGCATTGTAAGGGTGAGTCTAAGCCCCACCCCAAAGCGACAATTGGAGAAACATTATGTCAGAAGAAAAAATAGAACTCGAAGAAGAAGAATACACCAGCCAGTTAACCATGCCCGTTTTCAAAAGAATTTTGGGCTTGCTGAAACCGCATAAAATGTGGGTGGTTGGTTTTTTCATTGCGATAGCCGCAACATCTGCATTAGATGGCGTTTTCACATTTATTAACAAAAACATCATAGACCAAGGCATCATTCCCGGAGACGTAGAGCGCATGCACGAGCTTGCCAAAATTTATGGCAGCTTTATTATTGTGCAAGCAGTTATGGTTTTCGGCTTTGTTTATCTTGCTGGCGTTTTGGGGGAACGCATTCAATACGATTTACGAAAATTGATGTTTGAACATTTACAAGACCTATCGCTCTCTTTCTACAGCCAAACATCGGTGGGACGCCTTATGTCTCGAATGACCTCCGATACGGGGCGTGTGGCAGATTTGATGACGTGGGGCTTGCTCGATGTCACTTGGGCTGTCACCAACATCACCACTTCGGTAATTTTTATGGCAATCATTAATTGGCGTTTAGCATTAATTGTTTTTGCCATTATCCCCGTTTTGGTCGTGGTCGGCATCAAGTTTCGCCAACGAATTTTGGTCGAGTTTCGTGCATCACGCCGCGCCAACTCAAAAATTACTGGCGCATATAATGAAAATATCAGTGGCGTGCGCATCGTGAAGGCGTTAGGACGCGAGAAGGAAAACTTGCACGAATTTCAGGGATTAACAGGCGAGATGTATCGATCTTCCTATAAAGCCGCGTGGCTCTCAGCACTCTTCTTGCCCATTGTGCAAATTATTGCCGCGGTTGCGCTGGGCGCAATCGTCTGGTACGGCGGCATTCAATCTCAAACAGGATTATTAACAATTGGCGGAATCTACGCCTTTGTGTCGTATCTCACCTTTATGCTCTGGCCTATTCAAGATATTGCCCGAGTTTATGCCGAAATGCAACACTCTATTGCTTCAGCCGAACGAATTTTTACGCTGGTTGATACGCCCCCCGATGTGCATAATCTCAAAGGCGCAGTTGATGCAAAGACATTACTAGGTGAAATCGAATTTGACCATGTAGATTTCTACTACGAAGAACGAAAACCCGTCTTGCAAGATTTCACGTTAAAAGTACAAGCTGGTGAAATGATTGCGCTAGTCGGTCCCACCGGTGGTGGAAAATCGACCATCGTGAACTTGCTCTGCCGCTTTTACGAACCCAAACGCGGGAGCGTATCCATCAATGGGAAAGACTATACCAACTATACGCTTGAAAGTATCCACGAGCGCATTGGCATTGTGCTACAAACGCCCCATCTTTTCTCTGGCACAATTATGGACAATATCCGCTACGGAAATTTAACAGCAAGCGAAAAAGAAGTTTTAGAAGCCTCTAAGTTAGCAGGCGCACATCCATTCATCGAAACCTTGTCAAAAGGTTATGCTGAAAAAGTAGGCGAAGGCGGCGATTTGCTCTCAACTGGGCAAAAACAACTCATCAGTCTCGCCCGTGCAGTGCTCTCGCAACCTGAACTTTTTATTATGGATGAAGCCACTTCTAGCGTAGACACACTCACAGAATCCCTCATCCAACAGGGCATGGAGCACCTCATGCGCGGTCGCACCAGCTTTGTTGTGGCGCATCGGCTCTCCACTATTCGGCGCGCCGACCGTATTTTGGTCATCGAAGATGGCAAAATCAGTGAGATGGGCAGTCACACCGAATTATTGCGCGAACGCGGGCATTATTATCGGCTCTACACCCAACAATTTAGGCAAGATTTAGGAAAAAAATACGGGCAGGATGGATTGGTGCCGAGAACTGCGTAAAAGCGACAAGAGGGAAGCACCGCCACGCGCGTGTTTTTAGCTTGAGTGCGCCCCCAAAGAAATATGCGGCATAAGCAAAGTTCTGCTCTACGCCGCACAAAAACCAATTAAGAGCACGCAAATTGAAGCCACACGCGTCGCGAGGCTCTTTGTCCACCCATCGCTTAGGAAAGATAAATTTCATCAGTAAAGAGATAACCATATTGCAAGGTGGTTATCTCTTTTTTTTCTTAATTCAAGCGCGGATGTGTTAGAATTTTAAATGTGTTTTATTTTTTAATTTTGCAAGGTTGCTGTTATGCAAAAAATGACAAGCATAGGTAAAATAAATGCAATTGAGGAGCTGTTTATGACAAAAAAGCCCGTTAGGATTTTATATGTGGAAGATAATTTCGAAAACAGAGTTCTAATTCGCCGAGTTCTTGAATCTGAAGGGTATACAATGACTGAGGCAAGTACGGCAGAAAAGGCTTTTGAAGAAATAGAAAAAGATATTCCTGATTTGATTTTGATGGATATTAATATGCCCGATATGGATGGATATACTCTGACCGCTAAAATCAAAGAAAAGCAAGAGCATAAGGATATTCCCGTTATTGCTGTTACCGCCAATGTAATGCGCGGCGATAAAGAGCGTGCATTAAAGGCGGGGTGCGATGGTTATATTCAGAAACCAATTGATATTGATATCCTAACTGAACAAATTGAACGATTTAGAAAAAGCTAATTTTGATATTTTGCCAATAAAACTACTATCTCTCAGGAAAAATTATGACTCCAAATACTGACCCCACCGAAAAATCTGTAATGAAAGACGCGACTGTTTTGGTCGTTGAAGATAATGTTTCTAATTTTGTACTCATTGCGCGAATGTTAGGCTATTTAGGTATTCATTGTGAATGGAAAACATCGGGCTATGAAGTTGTCGAATATGCCGATACACTTCCCAGGCTTGATTTAGTTTTGATGGATATTCGCTTGCCCTATGAAGATGGCTACGGCGCGCTGAAAAAAATTCGACAATCAGAGCGTTTAAAAGAGACAACTATTGTTGCTGTTACTGCTGAAGCCAGCTCAGAGCAAATCAAAAAAGCTCGTGCGGCAGGTTTTGATGGTTTTCTTGGCAAACCTCTTGACCCTGATCGTTTTCCCGAACAGATACAACGCATTTTAGAAGGTGAAGAAGTTTGGGAATTGCAGTAAGTTTTGCTATGTTTGCGGAGTAGTGAATGACTATCGAAGAAACTCATGCTATAGAAGGCGTACCTGAAGACCCAAAATTCAAAAAAAGTTTGGCGCGTTCTATTACAATCACCTTACTGCTTTTTACCATAATACCCGTTTCTATTATGGCACTAGTGGGATATTTGGGCGCGTATTCTCTTCTAAAAGAGGAAGCCGCGTCTGATATTTATAATACACTATACAATCAAACAAATTCTTTTGATAAATCTATGAAAACCAGAGAAATTCGGCTGGATCGCATAAGCCGACTTTCTGGGTTTCAAACTGCGGCGAAGAATCTTACTGAAAAAAACTCGCCCGAATACGAAACTGAATTACTCGAAGGGTTTGAGAAAATCAACAGCTCAAGAATCACCCCACTCTTTGATGATTTCTTTCTTCTCAGCCCAGATTCCGTTGTGTACGCGGGGTCAGATAGTGCTTGGCAAGGCACTATAATTGATGATCCATTTTTTTTAGAGCAAACAAGTAAAAAAGAAGGCTCTGTGGGGATATATGGGCTAGATGTATTATTTCCTGAAAAGTTTGCTGTTTTTACAATCGCCCCTCTATTTTCTAGTTCAGGGGAAGATATTGGCGTTTTAGTGGGCGTAACTGATGATGAAATAGCAGAGAATCTTCTTGAAGAAACCATGCTTCTCAATCCCGATGCAACTGCTTATATCATCTCAGCAAACGGTGTATATTTAGGAATAGACCCCCATGTGGAGGATTTAACCCCTTTCAATCCCACCGAAGAACAGCAAAATGAGATTTTTTCATTTTTAACAAATCCTACTTCAGCAGAAGATGCAGAAACATCTTTATTATCCTTTAAAAACAATCTTGGCGTAGACGTTATTGCACAAGTTCACCCGCTGGAGTCTAATAGTAATGAGGTTGTTCTTGAAGTTCCGCAGGAAATTGCTTTTGGAGAACTGAGAGCGCTTGCTCCGTTTACAATTGGTCTTTTTATAGCTACCTTATTCTTTTTAGGAATCGCCCTTCTCTCTGCAAGTAAAAGAATTATTGCCCCCATAGAAGTGTTATCTGAAACAGTACATAAATTTGCGCAGGGTAATTTGCAAGAGCGTGCCCCTGTAGAACGCTATGACGAAATAGGGAAGCTGGAATATTCATTCAACCAAATGGCAGAGGAATTATCCACCTTATATAACTCACTCACACAACAGGTTGAAGAGCGAACAGAATATATCCGTACAGCTTCAGATGTTGCCCAAAGCATTGTAGCAACCTTTAATCTAGACGAGCTACTCGAAAAAACAACTCGCCTTATCGCAGAACGACTAGATTACTATCATGTGGGAATTTTTATGGTAGGGCGGACAGGCAAAACAGCCTATTTGAAAGCGGCTTATAGCCCATCTGCAAAGAAAATGTTATCAGAAAAATATCACCTTGCAGTTGGTTCCAATTCCATCGTGGGCTGGGTGTCTGCAAATAACCAGCATCGTGCCGCATCTGATGTTGGTGAAGATCCTGTCTATTTCAAAAATGAGCTTCTGCCTAATACACGTGCAGAAGTTGGTATTCCCATTTCAGTTGGCGAGACTGTTCTTGGCGTGCTAGATGTGCAAAGCCCATCTCCAGAAGCCTTTGATGAGGCAACTATTGCGGTATTACAAACACTTTCTAATCAAATTGCTACTGCTATCCAAAACGTCAACTTATTTGAATCATCAGATGTCAATCTTAATGAACTCGATCGCCTGCACCGCACCAGTCAAGAAATTGCTCAAGAAAAGACTAAAGAAGGTGTCTTTGAAGCAACCAGCCATATTTTAAAAGATGCACCTTTTAGTACGATAATTTTTACTGCCAAAGACAATGGATTAAAAATATATGCCGCATCAGATCCCGATTATGACATAGTACGCTTTGAACTACCTGAGTATCTAGATATATCACCTGTTTCAATTATCAAATCAATAAAGGAAGACACTGAAATTATTGATCTAAATACTCAAACCCCCTTCCCAAGAGCTTTTGTTGATGTTCCCCGAAAAATGGGTGTGCAAGTGATTGCACTTATCCCGGTAATGCGCCTAAATAACCTAGAAGCGCTAATAATGATAGGCGCAAGACATAAAGAGCATCTAACCTATACAGCAATACAGCCTTATATCAATCTTATTGAGATGGTTATAATTTCCCTAGATAAAATACGAGCATCGGAAGCAACAGAAAAACGCTTAGCTGAAATGGATGCTATTTCAATTACTAACCAAGCAACATCCGCGGCACAAGACCTTAGCTCTTTATATCCGGTATTACATGAGCAGGTACGCCAAATTCTAGGTGATTATCCATTTATCGTCGCATTATATGATGATGTTAGCAACACCATTGATATTCCCTATTTTTACGAAGATGGTGAAGTAGGCAGTATTGCATCTTTCCCCTTAGGTGAAGGGCTTACTTCAATTATCATCCACACAGGGCAATCGTTGATGATTGTTGAAAACACGGAGGAACGCACTATCGCCTTGGGTGCAAAGCTAGCAGGGTCAGGCGCATCCGCAAAATCATGGCTCGGTTCTCCGTTGAAAGTTAAGGGGAAGGTCATTGGGGCAATTATTGTGCAAGATACAGAAAAAGAACAAAGTTTTGATGAGAATTCACTCCGCTTTATCAACACTTTAGCATCTCAAGTATCTGGGGCTATCCACAATATCCAATTACTAGAGGATAGTCGTCGTAGAGCACTTCAATTAGAAAGTGCGGCTGAGATTGCTCGTGATATTAGTGGTTCACTGCATCTAGATGAATTATTAGGCAACGCCGTTACTTTGATACGAGATCGCTTTGATTTTTATCATGCCTCTGTTTTCATCATCGATTCTTTGGGTAAATATGCTGTTATTCGTGAAGCAACTGGTGAGGCAGGCGCGCAACTAAAAAGAAATGGTCATAAACTTGGCGTCGGTTCAAAATCTATTGTTGGCTATGTTTCTAGCCGTGGAGAGAATCTTGTCATTGAAGACACTAACAAAGATGCAACTTATTATGCTAACCCACTGTTACCAGATACGCGCGCTGAGGCGGCTATCCCCATTAAAGTCGGGGAGCGAATCCTTGCGGTTTTAGATGTTCAGAGTGTTACCCCTTACGCCTTTCATGAAGAAATTTTACAAACGCTTAGCATTCTTGCCGATCAACTAGCCATTGCTATTATTAACACAGAGCTCTTTGCTGAAACCCAAGAACATCTTTCTCAGCACCGCCTTCTTCATCATATTACTACTTCGGCGGCATCAGGAACAACGTTAAAAGAATCTCTACGAGGTGCCGTTCAAGGAATCCAGGTTATCTTAGGTGGCGATCGTGTAGCTATACTTTTGCTAGATGAAAAAGGGGAAAATCTAGTGATTGGTTCTTCTGTTGGCTATTCAGAAGAAGATGAGGCTCTCATTCAAATTCCCACAACAAATGGAATAACCGGCTGGGTAGCAAGAAACAAAAAACTCTTAAGAATTGACGATACAAGTGCTGATCCACGATACGTTCCCGTTAGCATAAATACACGCTCTGAATTAGCAATACCCTTGATTTTTAGAAAAGAATTATTGGGTGTTCTAAATGTAGAAAGTGAAAAAGTTGCCGCTTATAATGAACACGATGAGGAAATGCTCGGCACACTTGTGGGTAGTTTGGCGGCTATTATAGCGAATACCCGTCTTGTTCAACGAGTTCGCAAGCAAGCAGAGCGCGAGCGCGTGCTCTATGAAGTTACAGGAAAAATTCGTAGTTCCACCAATATCCAAACTATTCTTTCAACTACGGCAAAAGAATTAGCAAAGGCTACTGGAGCTGGGCATACAGAAGTCAAAGTCGCCGTGGCGAAGAACCAAGAAACCAAGAGCCAAAATGAATAATTCTTCAGAAAAAAATTCATCCTATCTTAATATACTCCAACGCACAGGCGGATGGTATCTAACTATTGCGATACTCATTACGCAGATTTTTTCTGTTTTCGGGATTATAGCCGCGCGTTATTCTGTCCACGTCAATACTGAATTTTCAACAACGCAATCTATAGCAACGACAAAATTTGTTACCGTAGCCTTTTTGCTCACAAATCTCCTTGCTCTTCTTATCGTTTACTTTTTATATCGCCATGTACACAAAAGGCTTAATGATTGGAAGCATAATAAAAAAGCTGTATCAACAACACGTGAGGATATTAGAATTTGGAACCAAATTACATCTCTTGCTTGGCGCTACAGTCTCATCTTACTTTCCCTTACCTTCGTCTTTTTCATTATTCCTGAAATACTTTTCCAAACAACCCAATTAGGTGCAAACAAAGATCAAGTTATATATACACTTCTTGGAAATTTTGCGGCCATATTAGGTAATTCAGCCTTGTCTTTGCTTCTCCTTGATTTTTTTCTTAAGCCCACTTACGAAATACTGCTCCCCCGTAATACTAAAGGAAAGCATATCAAAACAAGAGGCATTGGCATATCGATAAAGCTACAAAGTGTTATTTTCGCTTTAATTGTGACCAGTATTCTTTTGATTGCCCCCATTGGGTATCACCAGACAGCTAAAGCACTAGAAACTAACGACCCAGCTGTGTTACAGTCTATGCAAGCGCAATCATTGGTTGTTGCTATACTAATTATAGTCTTCGGTTTTTTACTTTCAGCTTTGTTCGCACGCTCTGTATACAACCCCCTTGACAATCTTATACAAACCTTTAATCAAATTGAAAAAGGCGATTTGAAACAAAGAGCAACTGTCACTGCTCCTGATGAAATTGGAGAGTTATCCATTTACTTTAACAATATGGTTTCTCGCCTTGATAGCTTACAAAGCCATCTTGAAGCAGAAATAGAAGTACGAACAGAACAACTTAAAGCAACATCTGATGTGGGACGTGCTGTAAGTTCGATCCTTAATCCGAATGAATTAATTGATGAAGTTGTTAATTTAATCACGGAGCACTTAGGCTATTACTATGCGGCTATTTTCATCATATCGCCTGATGGCTCATGGGCAGAGTTAAAAGCGGCTACTGGTGAAGCAGGTGTTGCATTAAAAGCAAAAAAACATCGTCTATCACTTGGTGGAGAAAGTATGGTCGGCTCTGCAGTTAGTTCTAGAGAAGCTCATATTGCACATGATGTTGGTAGCGAAGCCGTTCGCTTTGATAATCCCTTGCTTCCTCGCACTCGCTCTGAAATTGCACTCCCCCTAATTGCTGGTGGACATGTTTTAGGCGCATTGGACGCACAGTCTACAGAGGAAAACGCTTTTGGGGAGAATGTTGTAGAGACACTACAAGGCATGGCGCATCAAGTGGCTGTTGCGCTTGAAAATGCTCGTTTATTTCAAGAAACTCAACAAGCTCTCAGAGAAATTCGCGCTAGCCAGCAAACTCAACTTTCTACCGCCTGGTCTGAAAGACTAGAAATGCAAGGAGAACTCGGCTTTTCAGCAGGCAAGAAATCTGCCGAAGAAAGCCCAACGTTAAACATTCCCTTAGCTTTGCGTGATCAGGTTATTGGCGAAATTATGCTTGAGGGAAATACTGAATGGACAGCTGAAGATAGCGATTGGATAGGAGCTGTTGCCACACAAGCCGCAATTGCTCTCGAAAACGCTCGTCTTCTCGAAGATAGTCAACAAGTTGCTCTACAAGAGAGACTAATTGCTGAAATCACCAGCAAAATATGGTCATCAAATACAATTGATGGCATCCTTAAAGTTGCAATCAAAGAACTTGGAAATGCACTGGGTGCGACAGAAGCAATTATTGAGCTTGATATTGAAGACCAACAATCCTAATAAAATAACATGATAAAAGAAACTTCTCCCACAGAAAAAAGAAAAGAGGGTCGTCCCGATAATACATATCTTCGCGGCATAATACTTATAATCTCTAGTACTATTATCTTAGCGATTATCATTTTCTTTTCTTCTGGCATAATCCATACCAACACAAACAAAGTAATTTTAGGTGTTTTTTCCTTATCGATTATAAGTACTTTTTTCTTTACGTTTCGAGGCAATCTGCTTCCTGCACGAGTTATCATTCCATTTTTTATGTTTTTGGCAATGACCTATTTTATGATTTTTGGGTATGACGGGATTGGAATATATCATCCTGTAGTTATTGGCTTCCCTGCAGTTATTGTTTTGGCTGGGCTCTTTTTAGGCGAATATGGCGCAGTTCTTTTCGGACTTCTAACTTCAATAACGATAGGTGCTGTCGGTTACGCCCAACAAACTGGTATTCTCATTGTTAACTACGCATCTTTTGAGAAAAATCTTTCAGCCGACATTAATATTCTTATAGTACTCAGCATCATAACAGGTACAATTGTTTTTCTAACAATCAGGTTATTAACAAAATCTATTAAAGAAGCCCAACAAAATGAAATTTCTCAGGAAGAGGCAAATAAAAAGCTCCGAAAACTACAAGAAAATCTTGAAAAACGCATTGATGAACGAACACAAGCACTAGATTATCGCGCATCGCAACTCACTACAATTGCCCAAGTGGCTCATCAGGCACTTGTTTTTCAAAACGTAGATGAATTATTAAACAATTTAACTTCTTTAATTTCTGAAAAATTCAATTACTACCATGCAGGCGTTTTTCTATTGGACGATAAAGGCGAATATGCTATTTTGCATGCCGCATCATCTGATGGGGGTGAAAAGATGCTAAAGCGCGGGCACCAACTTAGGGTCGGGAGCGAAGGCATTGTTGGAGCTACCGCGGCAGAGAAGCATCCCCATATCGCACTGGATGTAGGTGAAGACGCTATATTCTTCAACAATCCTGATTTGCCAGAAACTCACTCAGAGATGGCACTACCTCTTCTTGCTCAAGAGCATGTTATCGGCGTTCTTGATATCCAATCTATTGAAACGCGGGCATTTAGTCAACAAGATATTGAGATTTTTCAAACACTTGCGAACCAAATTGCCTTAGCTGTTCAAAACGCGCGGCTCATTGAAAAATCTCAAGAAAACATCTCTCAGCTAGAAGCTCTTACGGGAGAGCAATCTCAACTGCGCTGGAAAACACATTTAGAACGACAATCTCATCGCTTTCGGTATACACCCCTTAGCATTAAACAAGCTAAAAACCAAAAGAGCTTGGACATAGAAGAAAATGATGAAGAAGCCAATATCTCAATTACACTCCGAAAACAAGCTATTGGCAAAATCGCATTAAAAAGAAAAATAAAAAAATGGAGTGGTAAAGAAAAAGAACTTATTTCAGAAGTTGCTAATCAGGTAGGGCTGGCAATAGAAAATACTCGGCTTGTAGATGAAACACAGGAACAAGCTAATAGAGACCAACTTATCTCTGAGTTCTCGAATAAATTGCGCGAAACGCTAGATATGGATACGGTCTTAAAGACCGCCCTTGAAGAAATGAAAAACACTTTTGCCTTAGAAGAAGTAGAAGTACGATTAAATACACCTAAAGAAAATTAGGCATCGGAAACGCCCATGAGAGAGCAAAATTTCAAACAAACACCAGAAGATATGACGATTAGCAGACAAACGCGTAACGCCTTTGCTGCCGCTGGATTATTTAGTATTGCGTCATTAATCAGCTTCATTGTTTCTCTTCGTATAAGCTTGGAAACACAGGCATTAATTTCCTATGCCGACGCTATTGTTGTTTTTCTTTTCTTTATTATGGCTATCGTCAGTGCGGTAGTCATCCAAAAAGGAAAAAAAAGAAAAGGGGTTGCTATTCTACTAATTTCCTTTTCTATCACCTTAGCATTTCGCAATGCGTTCACAGCTGATTTAGGTCTACTTTTTGGATTTCTAGCAGTTACTGTCATTCCACTGATGGGTTTACTAACTTTAGAATCGAAGTATTTTAATCGTACATTAACCTTGGGGCTTCTTCTTGGCTCTTTTTATCTTATTTTCGACATCTTTGCCGCCACATCATCTCTAGATTCTTATCGTCAGTTGCCTGAAAGTGTAGAGTTAATGGTAAGAGCCACGACTATATTGGCAATCACTGTTGCGTTCATTTATCTAGTTGCACTCTACCTACAGAGACAATATCTACTGATTTCACCTAAAATCACAATTGTTATCATTTTCTTTGTTATTCTTCCTAGCGTTGTTCTAAGTGCCGCTGGAACAAAATCTTTAAAAACAACTCTAAGCCCCCGCTTAGATGATGAAATGCGCATAAAAGCTACTTTTCTCGCAGATGATATAAACGTTTTTCTTCAATCTACTAAAACCATAATCAAAGCAGACGGCCAAAACCCACTTTTTTCTGAATATCTATCATCTCTCGAAGGCGATCGAGATATTGAACACAGTAAATTAGAGAGTAACGCACTAGACAGCCTTCGCTCAATAAGGCGAAAAGACATCGCTAATATTAGCTCCTATGCAATTCTCGATATATCTGGAAAAAATGTGCTAGATACATTTTTGGAAAACCGCAACAACAATGAGAGTGACACAGATTATTTTGTACAAGCCATAGAAACTGGGGAGCCCTTTGTCTCAGATATCAGCAGGGACAGCACCAATAATCTTTTTATATATTTTAGCGCACCTATTTTTCATAAAACTACAGGCGAAACAGTAGGTGTTCTTCGTGCAAAATATAGCGTATCTGCCATAGAAGAATATATAAACAACTATATAGAAATAGAAGGGAGCGGTAATAAAACCGTTTTTGCGGCATTGCTTGCAGAGCAAGATGTTAGCAAACAAGCTATAGACCCCGAAGACCCTACATCTGTTTATATCGTTGCCGCAAATAGCCAAAGCTTAGCCCTAAACCTGATGTCGATAACGCCCCTAACCACAAATATAATTACTCCCCTACAAATGGCTCACATCCTTCCCGTTGGTAGCACTGCCCAGCTATCATTAGATGTACCCAATTTTGATGAATATTTGCGCAAACGCCATACAGACCCCGTTTTTGAAGCCCAAGCCTTCCCGCGAGAAGTTCACTCTAGGATTCCCCTAGACGTAATTGCAACAGCAGATATAGAAGAAGAATCCCTCTCTTGGGTTGTAGCTGTATCTCAAGACCTTGACAATTACAATGCCTACATCACCCAACAAAGTAATATAAATATATTCTTAGCCGTTCTTATCGCCATCGCCGCGGCAGTTTCAGCTTATTATGGAAGTCAATACCTCATCTCCCCACTTATACGCCTCACAGACACAGCCAATCAAGTAGCACAAGGAGAACGAGACGCTCGTGCTAATATCGATACAGAAGATGAAATCGGTATACTTGGCAACGCCTTCAACAGCATGGCAGACCAAGTAGACACCCTCGTAACCACATTAGAAACTCGCATTGCCGAACGCACCCAAGCCCTAGAACGAAATACCCAGCAACTTCGTGCCGCAGTGGAAGTCGGTAAATCAGCCGCATCTTTACGCAACCTAGACGAACTACTTGCACAAACTACCGACCTAATTAGTGCAGAATTTGGCTTCTATCATGCCGGCATCTTCCTCGTTGACCCCTATGGAAAATACGCCGTCCTCAAAGCCGCAAACAGCAAAGGTGGACGCAGGATGTTAGCTCGCGAGCATAAATTGGCAGTAGGTGCAGAAGGGATTGTCGGCTACGTCACAGCAACAGGAGAAGCCCGCATCGCCCTTGACGTTGGGCATGATGCCGCTTACTTCAACAACCCCCTACTCCCCGACACCCGCTCCGAAATGGCACTCCCACTCATAGCAGGTGGCAAAATTGCAGGTGCACTCGATATTCAAAGCACAGAAGGTGAAGCCTTTAGCGAAGCCGATATTGCCTCATTACAAGTTCTAGCCGATCAAATAGCAATAGCCATCGAAAATGCCCGTCTCTTTGACGAAGCCCAACAAGCCCTCGCAACAGCCCAACGCGCCTATGGAGAACAAAGCCAAATTGGCTGGAAAGAACTCATTCACCAATCAACAAATTATGGCTACAGAAGTACTGCTGATGGAAATATCTATCCACTACAATCAGAAGTTGATAAAAAACTTGAACAAGCGATGCAAGAAAACCAAGTATTACTCGATGAAAACGATCTCGTTGCCAACATCCCCATTATGGTACGCGGAGAATCTGTAGGTGCTATTCAACTCTCGAAACCAGAACATGATCTAAAGTGGAATCAGAAAGACCTAAGCCTGGCAAGAAAGCTAACAGCCGAAATAAGCAGAGCAATGGATAGCGCACGCCTTTTTGATGAAACAAAGAAACAAGCAGACCGCGAACGTGTTGTTGGTGAAATTTCTAACCGAATGAGAGAAACCATGGATGTAGAATCAGTAATTCGATTAGCAACAGAGGAACTTTATAAATTGCTTGATTTAGAAGAACTATCTATTTATCTCAATGCCGATGAGCGTGATGAGGAGAAAAGAAAATGACAAATTTCTTGGCATCTCGTCCCCCAAAGAACACAAATGCCCTGCAAGCTTGGCAAGAAAAAAATATCAGTATCCTAACCAGGCTTCTCAGTATAGCCGCGGTCATTGCCTATATAGCTAATTGGGCAATGAACTATGCCTCTTTAGACGAGCTTACATTTGCGGGATACACGGTAATGCTTCTATCTCTTCTATTTGCCGCTTATTACCCACACCTGCCATCTACAACACGAGCCACAATTCTAGCTCTAATTATTTTTGTTGCTGGTATTCAATCTGCTTTAGATTTTTCTACAGCTGGTGACTCTAGAGCTTGGTTTTTTCTAGCTATATTTTTAGCAACCATTTTTGTTGGTCAAAGAGCCGGTATCATTTTTAGCGTTGCTTTTCTACTAATATGGGCTTTAATGGCGTATCTTTTTAACGCCCAGATTATTCCAGCACCTACCTTTGACCCTGTTGCTAATTCTCTTTGGGTAGGCACCGCAATATCGGCCGCTATTGTTGCTGTTATTATCACATTAACAACATCAAATCTTTTGAGCAGTTTAAATAAAGCGATTGAACATAATTTTAGTCTGATGGAAACTGCAGAAAGACAAAACACCGCCCTTAAAGAACAATACGCTATAACTGAAAGACGCTCTAAAACCTTAGAAGCATCTGCCAATATCAGCCAAGAATTAGCAATCTATACCGATTACGATACGATTGTTGATCGTGTGCCTGTGCTCTTTAATAATACGCTACTGTTGAACATGTCATCTGTTTTTCTTTTTAGTGCAGAAGATGCCCTTTATCAGGCATCCCGTCAGAAAAGGGCATCCCAAACCCCAAACACACGCGAATCGCTCACGTCCAAAGAAAATCAATTGCTCAATAAGGCTGTCTCCGATAAAAAAGCGTACGCAGAGATAAATCTTAATCCAGACGATGAAAGTCAGGTTTATCTCGCAATCCCTATGCAGGGACAAAAAAAGACAATCGGTGCTCTTTTCTTGCAAAGTAATGACTTACAGGCTTTTGGCACAGAAAGAATTTCTGTTTTGCAAATGCTTGCTAACCATATTGCCATTTTGCTTGAAAACGCCATTTTATTCGCTCAAAAAGAAAGAGCTTTAGAAACCGAACGCCGCGCTTATGGCGAGGTTGCCCAAGGGGCTTGGCGAGAATTTATTGCAAAACAATCGTATGGAAGCTATAGACGAGATTCCGCAGGTTTAAGCCATGTGCCCGCAGAGACTTATACGCCGCAAAAAGAAAAAGCCGAAGCTGAGGCAGTGCCTATTAAAGTGCGCGGCAAAATTATTGGGCATATTGATGCTCGTAAAGCTAAAAACAGGGCTTGGACTGCCGCAGAGAAAGAATTATTAGATATTTTGGCTTCTCGTTTAGAAACCGCTATAGATAGCGCACGGCTTTATCAAGAGGCACAAGAGCGCGCTAAAAGAGAAGAAATTATTGCCAAAACTTCAAGCCGAGTACGGGAAAACCTAGATATTGAAAAAGTATTAGAAATAGCCGTGCAAGAATTGAGGGAAAACTTAGATATAGACAAGAGCGAAATTTGGCTTTATGAAAACTATATGGGTGAGGAGGAAGAAAATAATGCTTAATTCAATTAAAAACTTCTTTTCTGCACCTATATTTAAAGATGATGAAAGTAAAACTCGTTCAGCCGAATTGCTTAATGCCATTTTAGTTAATGGTTATTTCTTAATTCTTCTTCTTATTCTTATAGCCTTTATAATTGGGAACGCAATAATGGCAATGGTTATTCCCGTTGTTATTCTTTTCTTTTTCCTTTTTTTCATACGCATTATTTTGAGATTAGGCTATCTAACACCAGCCACATATTTGCTCATAACGATCGCCACGATCGTTTTGACCGCAACGATTGCTGTAGGGGGAACAATTAGGGTTTCTTCTCTTGCCTTCTACATTCTTCTAAGCATTATTAGCGGGGTGATTATTGATCGCAACGCTATGTATGTCACGAGCCTAATTAACATAATAATCGTTTCTCTACTACTTTGGGCAGAAAACACAGGGAAACTGCCTGCGCCCAACTATACCCCTAGTGCCCAACCTGCAATCGTTTTTGCCGCGGCATCTATATTAGCGGCTATTATTCTAAACCTTGCTATAAAAAAACTAAATGAAGCCCTCAAAAACTCCCAGCATGAAACCGAGTTAGCCCAAGAAAATCTTGGGTTAGAAATAGAGCTAGAGCAAAGGGCATCGGCATTGGAAAAACGAGCTACTTATTTAGAAAACTCTGCGGAGATTAGCCGAAGCATTGCTTCAATTACAGATGCCGATATATTAATTTCAAGAATTGTGCAACTTATTCAAGAAAAGTTCAATTTATATTATGTAGGTCTCTTTCTTGTTGATGCGGCAAATGAATGGGCGATTCTGAAATCTGGAACAGGAAAAGCAGGGGAAGAAATGCTTATGGCAAAACATCGCCTTAAAATTGGTACAGGGATGATTGGTTGGTCTATTGAAAACGCACAATCTCGAATTGCTTTGGATGTGGGCGAGGATGCCGTCCATTTTGAAAATCCTTATTTGCCAAGAACCCGCTCCGAAGGGGCAATTCCGCTTCGCTCACGTGGGCGCGTCTTGGGAGCCCTCACTATACAGAGTACGCAACCCGTAGCTTTTACCGATGAGATTCTTACCACACTCCAAATAATGACAGATCAAGTTGCTATAGCATTAGATAATGCCACACTGTTTGAAAAAAGCGAACTTGCCTTAGAAGCCGAACGAAAAGCCTACGGAAAATTACGCCAAGAAGATTGGGCGGCCCTATTGCAAAACAAAAAACTGCCTAAATATACTGCCGATTCATCAGACAAAGTGCATATATTAAAAGAAACGCTTATAAATGAAACCCCTCAAGAAGGTCTTATATTAGAAGATAATGGTTATACAGCCATTGTTCCCATAAAAATGCGTGGCACCATCCTTGGCGGCATAAAATTACACAAGTCTCCTAAACGCGGTGTCTGGACAAAATCACAGCTCGAACTAGCTGAAACACTCTCAGAAGAAATCAGTGTAGCTCTCGAAAGCGCACGCCTCTTTGACCAAAGTCAACGCCGTGCCGCACGTGAACGTATTGTTGGGCAAACAGCAACCCGCCTAAGAGAGACACTTGAAATTGAAGGGGTTTTAGAGATAGCCGCCCAAGAACTTCGCAATGCCTTAAAAGTTTCAGAAGCAGAGGTCTGGCTAAACGCCAACGAAACACAAAGCACGGAGGAAAAAGAATGAACAACAATTTAACATCACCTCCTCCTCAAGAAGAAAAAAATCCCCGCCTTGCAACCTGGGCTGGGTTTATTATCAGCATTATTTATTTGATTTTCTTCGGGTTTTCTATCTATACAATTATTCAACAAGGTTATTCTGATTGGACAGACACTTTATTAATAACCCTAACTAGCCTTGCCTGGATTTCAGGCTTTATAGGCATCGCTTTAGTTCGTCAGGGACGCTGTATACTTGGTACAGCATTGATATACCTCGTCAATATCCTGCCCCCCACAATAACCTCAATTATCCTCCGAGATTTTTCTCTCATTGCTTCTGTATATATTCTCCTTAGCTCCTTCTTTCTCTATCGCTGGATATTCCCACAAAAAACTCGCTCTTTGGCTATATGGGCGGGAAGTACTGCCATAATAATTTCCGTACTAGCAGATGTATTGAACCCAACCTTCCAATTAGGAACAAGCGGGCTTGAGCATTTTTCACCCTATATTATTGGTGCAATGGGCATAGCCTTCATCACATTACTAATATGGCAAGTTTGGTATAGAGACATCAGACTGAAACTTCTTGCCGCTGTATTTCTAGTAGTTAGCATTATCACTTTCTTCCAAACTGGAGTCAATTTACGTATCTCCAGAGAACTAAGCGAAAAGACAGAAATAAAGCAGCTCGAATTTCTTTACGAATCTTATAACAACTATACAGACACTCAAATTCTTTCATCATCTGCTCTTTCTTTAAGTTATGCCGACAGAGAGGATATCAAAGACTTATATCTTGCCAAAGACAGAGTTGCTTTATACGCACTCTTATCTCCGATTTTTGAAACACTAAAAGAGGAAAATAATATCCGCCATCTCTATATTGAAAACCCTAATGGCACAGTTTTTCTTCGTGTTCACAATAAAAACAGATTCGGTGATGATATTACTTACCGTTATACCGCGGCCACTGCTTTAGAAACACAAGAAACCGTAGCTGGGGTAGAAGTTGGAACCGACCGTATAGGCGTGCGTAGCATTTCACCACTTTGGAGAGATGGCGAATTTATAGGCATGATTGAAGTAGGCTTAGATTACGATCAGACCTTTGTAGATAATTTAGCCGCGCGTACCACAGCAGACTATAACCTATGGGTAACTTATGAAGTTGCACAAATTTCAGGATTAAAACATTATTTTGACTACGAAACACCTACGGCAGAGCTTTCTCATTACGCCAGTTCGAATGAAAACTTAATTTCTCTTTCTATTTCTCCCGATGTTTATAACCGTGTTTTAGAAACAAAAATACCAGAAACAGTATTCATCTCTCTTGAAAATAGAGAATACGCTGTACTTGTTGCACCCATGTTGGCTTATGAAGGACGAGTAATTGGCATCGTAGAAATTATTCAACCTCGTAAAACAATTATAGAGACAATTAACCAAAGTAGGCGTTCTGTTTTAATCCCAGCTATCCTACTAGCATTTATTGGCTTACTAATTTTAGGCGGCGCAATTTCCTATGTAGTATTACGTCCTGTCAAAACTCTCACTGCGGTTGCAGAAAAGCAAATCGCAGGGAATCTCTCTGCTCGCGTTGAAAATCTGCCATCAGATGAACTAGGAAAGCTTGGCACCACATTAAATACCCTAGCTAAAGATCTTGACACGACCCTAAAGAACCAAGAAAGCATTATTGCTGAACGCACCCAAAAACTTGAATCTCAAGCCACACACCTCGAAAGCTCTGTAGAGGTTAGCCAAAAAATCGCTTCTATAACAAATACCACCGAATTAATAGAAGAGGTCGTAGGGTTAATCAAAGCACGCTTCAACCTATATTATGTTGGTCTCTTCCTTGTTGACAACAAAAATAAATGGGCAAACTTAAAAGCTGGTACAGGTGAAGCAGGAAAAATAATGTTAGCACGCAAACACAAACTCAGAATTGGCGAAGGTATGATCGGCTGGAGCATAGAGAATGCCCAATCTAGGATAGCCCTAGACGTGGGCGAGGATGCAACTCGCTTCGACAACCCAGCCCTACCAGAAACCCGCTCCGAAGGTGCGCTCCCGCTCCGCTCTCGGGGACGCGTGCTCGGCGCACTGACAATTCAAAGCAGTCAACCATCAGCTTTTACACCAGAAATTATCGCCACATTGCAAACAATGGCAGATCAAATCGCAATTGCCCTTGATAACGCAGAACTCTTCACTAAAAGTGAAATAGCTCTCAAAGCAGAACGCAAAGCCTACGGGCAATTAAGCCAAGAAGATTGGACTGGCTTGCTCCACCAAACGAATATTCCTCACTATCTCTCCGACGCCCCGAACAGCGTTTATCCGCTTGAAAAAACAGAAAGTGCATCAATGCAACAAAGTAAAACAACAATCCAAGATAACGGGCTAACTGCCGTACTCCCCATTAAAATACACGGGCATGTCTTGGGTGGCGTAAAACTACGTAAGGAAAAAGAAGAGGGTGTCTGGACAAAAGAAGAACTAAGATTAGCAGAAACCTTAGCCGAACAAGTCAGCGTTTCGCTTGAAAGCGCACGCCTCTTTGATCAAAGTCAACGCCGAGTAATGCGTGAACGCGTCATCAGTGAAGCATCTGCCAAAATGCGAGAAACACTTAATATAGAAAGTGTACTAAAAACCGCTACTAGAGAATTACACAAAGCACTTGGTAGTGCTGAAACAAAAATATGGTTAGATACAGAGAAGAAAAATGACTAATTCAGAAGAACTAACGCAAGATAAAATAACCCTCTTTGGAAAGTTGATTCGCCCACACCCATCTATTCAAGGGATTGGGGCGCAACGCAAGGCGCGCTTTTCTGCCATTCTTTCTATTCTGGCGGTTCTTTGGACATTAATGGGGATTATTTCTATTATTTCTGTTCAGGGCAATTTGTCAACCATCCTGATTGTTTCTTCCTCTACAGTTGTGTTTCTATTTGCCTATGCCCTTAGCCGAAGCCGCCATTATACTTTGGGAAGCATCACTCTTGTTGGCACCATATCGCTAGTCGCCCTAAGTTCTTTACTACGAGGTGTTCCTGATATTGCATCAACACTTTTTGCGAATTTCCCACTCGCCTTTATTATTAGTAGTGTGTTATTTACATCCACCGGCCTCATCACCATAATTCTGGTTGATATGATTGCCATTTCACTCATCTTAGTTTCCACAACTAGTGGAGACTATATAAGAGATATACTTTCTCTCTCATTTTTAGGCATTGGATTAATTATAGCCTCTATCTTCCAAGAGAATACAGAAAAAGAACGTTTCCAAGAAACAACAGAAGCCAATGTCAGGCTTAAAAATTTAAGCAATAAATTAGAAGAACAAGTTGAAGAACTCGATGAAAACGCACGCAAACTAGAAACCCAGTCTACCTATCTCAAAGGTGCCGCTAAAGTAAGCCGAGCTGCAGCAAGTTTCACAGATACAGACAAGCTATCAAAAGAAATTGTAGAATTAGTAAAAGAGAACTTTAATCTTTATTATGTCGGGCTTTTTCTTATAAATAATGAAAACACATGGGTAATGCTAAAGGCTGGCTCTGGTGATGCAGGGAAAATGATGCTCAAGCAAAAACATAGATATCCCCTTGAAGACGGCATAATAGCTAGCGCAATCAAAGAGAATAAAGCACGCATTGCTACTGGAGTAGGGACAGATATTGTTGAGTTCCAAAACCCCTATCTACCTAAAACACAATCTGAAGCAATTATTCCTCTTCGTTCTCGTGGACATATTTTAGGTGTTATTACCGTTCAAAGTAAAGAAAAAAACGCCTTTTCATCAGAAATTATTACTACTCTACAAACAATGGCAGACCAAATTGGTATAGCCTTTGATAACGCAGAACTGCTTGCACAAAGTGAAGCTGCTTTAAAATCCGAACGCCTAGCCTATGGCGATTTGAGCTATGACGCATGGAAGAAGCTAATAAAATCTGGCACTATCCCCACCTATGGCATCAACACCGATGGAGAAACTTACAGCATCGCAAGTGAAAAAAATAAAACTCTAGAAAATATATTAGTCAAAGAAGATGGAACTGCTTTACTACCTATTAAAAATCACGGGAAAGTGCTTGGTAGCATTCAAATCGTAAAAAATCCTGAGCGCGGCATCTGGACAAGAGAAGAAATAGCACTAGCCGAGACGCTCGCCGAACAACTTAGCATTTCACTAGAAAGTGCCCGACTTTTTGAAGATAGCCAGAGACGTGGCGCACGTGAACAGATTATTGGCGAAAGCTCTGCTCGAATCCGTGAAAGCTTAGATATTGAAAAAGTCCTTGAAACTGCCGCTATCGAATTGCATAAAATTCTTGGTAACGCTGAAACAGAAATCTGGATAGATGCAGAATAAATCTTTTAAGAAATTATCCTACAAAGTACAACCTGTCACCGATAAAAGGCAATAGCCATGACAAATAATTTTCCATCAAATCAACAAAAGAATCAACTTTCTGAACAAGAGAAAAAAGGTTTTCGCCTTGCTATAGGAGGAACTATAGTCCTTGCTTTGGTCTCACTTTACTATTTTTCACCTTATTCAAATATAGAGATAAGTTTTTTAAATACTAATGTACAAATGGGTTTACTTTCGCTCGTTTACCTATTTTCAGCACTACTCATTCGTAACGGTTATGCCAAAAAAGCCTATACGCTCATGATATATACACCAAATATCACAATAGCGATAATAGCTATAGGCATAAGTGGTGCAGATATTCCCTTAGCTCTTATGAGCCTTGCAATTACTTTTAGCGTTGCCAGTAGCCTCAATCTACCACCAAGAAAAGTAGGCAAAACTATGTACGGGAGTGCGATTACCGTTACATTTCTTTTCTTCCTTTATTTTGTAGAACCATTTGAACGAAAAGCTTTACCAGCATCCAACACCACAACATGGGGCATCTTAGGACTTTTTTTTCTTGTCTTGCTTATCTTGATTCTCAAACAATTCCCAACTTATGCCTTACGTACAAAACTGATCTTAGGATTTCTCCTTTTAAGTACCTTCATTGTTAGCATCGCTTTCACTTTAGTCTCCATGAATATGCGTAAAATTCTAACCGCTAACGCACAGGAGCAATTATTAGCAAATGCATCTATTTCAGCAAAAAGCATTGATCACTTCTTAACGTATAGCTTAGATTCTGTTAACACAGCCTCAGCTTCTCTCAACTTACGCTCTTACCTATTGCTTTCCCCAAAAATAAGGACTAATTCACTAAAAGAACAACAAGTACAAAATCTTCTTTTTTCATTAGCAAATAGCAATGCCGACATTCTTTCTTATGGTATTTTAGATCTTGATGGTATGAATATTCTAGATTCAGACTCTCGGAATATAGGGAAAAGCGAAGCAGAATATGATTATTTTCAATATCCTCTTAATGCTAATAATAAATATATTTCACCTGTCTTATATTTTCCAGACGAGAAAGAAGGTGTTTTATTTTTTAGTGTTCCCGTTATCTATAATGATCCAGACGTTGTTGTAGGTATTCTTCGAGTAAAATATAGCGCATCAGCATTACAAAAAATATTTAATGCTGAAAAAAGCATTGCTGGTAAAGAGTCCTTATCCGTTTTATTTGATAGCAACCATATTATTCTTGCCCATACTTTAAGCCCTCAATTAATTGGAAAAACAACCTATACACCCAGCGCAGAGGAAATTAAGAGCCTTAGAGAAAACTTTCTTATTCCTACACAACTAGAAGACAGTGAGATTTCACACAATTTCACAAAAATAGAAGAAGGATTAACTAATTTCGTCACTACCCCCTATTTCACAAGCGATGAAACAGAATTAGACAAGCGCATTTCTGGCGCGGTAACACAACTCAACACTGTCCCTTGGCTTACCCTGTCGGCACAACCCAATGACATTTTTTTAGCCCCTATACAACAACAAACTCGTAGAATTATCCTATCATCTTTAGTCTTGATTATTTTAGCAGTCTTTACCAGCTTTGGCTTAGCAAATATCTTGGTAGCCCCACTTATTCGTTTGGAAAACACAGCACAAGAATTTACAAAAGGAAACCTAGAAACCCGCGCAACCATTGAAGCAGATGATGAGATCGGTGCCCTAGCGCACACATTTAACAATCTCGTCTCACGCCTAAACAAAACCATCAACACCCTAGAGCATCGTATTGAAGAACGCACACAAGCTCTAAAACAACGCACCACATATTTAGAAGCATCTTCTAATGTAGCACAAGCGGCATCCGAAATTTTAGATACAAATACACTCATCCAAGAAGTTGTAGAAATAATCAAAGAACGCTTTAATTTCTATTATGTGGGGTTATTCCTAATTGATGAAGAAAATGAACAAGCCGTACTTAAAGCAGGGACCGGCAAAGCCGGGCAGAAAATGCTAGACAAAGAACATAAAATCAAAATCGGCGAAGGCATGATCGGTTGGAGCATCGAAAATAAACAAGCCCGCATAGCATTGGATGTTGGTAAAGATGCTGTTCAATTTAAAAATCCCGATTTGCCAAAAACCCGCTCTGAAAGTGCCTTGCCACTTCGCTCTCGTGGACGCGTGCTTGGCGCATTAACAGTCCAAAGCACCGAGAAATCTGCTTTTGACAATAGCAATATCATTCCTCTGCAAACAATGGTAGACCAAGTTGCAGTTGCACTTGATAACGCAGAACTGCTTACCAAATCAGAAGATGCGTTAGAAGCAGAACGTAAAGCCTATGGCGAATTTAGCCAAAAAACATGGAGAAAGTTAACTGAAAGCCAAGCTGTTTCAAGGTTTATTGTTGATCAGAAGGGCAAAGCCCATCCCATTACCAAATCTAAAGAAAATAATACTCTTACACAGGCATCAGAAGAAAGAACAAGATTAGAAGATGACAAACTCACAGCCATCATCCCCATTAAAAACCGCGGGTATATATTAGGTGGTATCAAAATTCGCAAAGGTGAAAATGAAAAACCATGGACACCTGAAGAACTTGAAATAACCGCCGCAATCTCTGAGCACCTGAGCGTAGCCCTCGACAGTGCAAGGCATTTTGATGAAACACAGCGAAAAGCCCAACGTGAGGCAATTCTTTCTGATATTTCAGCAAAGATTGGCGCATCTATGCAACTCGACAGTATCTTAAAAACTACGGCAAAAGAATTGAGCGATGCACTTGAAAGCCCTGAGGTAATCTTTGAACTCGTAGACCCACTCAAAGAAAATCAGGTAGAGTAAGTCTGGAAAATACTTATGGATATATTTACTGTCAGGTTTCCCTATTTTTTAATTTATTTTATTGCCCTTAGTATCTCTGCAATAATCTTCTTTTACGTATGGAGAAATAACAAAGGCGCAGGCGTTAGAGCTTTTGCATGGAGCATTTTATTTGAAATTTCTTGGCTACTTGGCTATATTTTCGAAATAATGGCTCCCACCTTAGAAGCTAAATTCTTTTGGGATAAGTTTCAGTGGATAGGTGCTTTTTTTGCGCCTATCGCTCTGCTAATTTTTGCATTGCAATTTACTCGCAGAAAGGTTACCCCTCGCAAATTAGTCCCTGTCCTTTCTATTATTCCGCTTTTTGCACTATTTGCTATTTTTTCAGATTTTTATCCTACTGAATACACCTACGCCAATATAAGAATAGAAGCTGGTCTACCCTTTGATGAATTTCTTTATGATTTCGGAAAAATAGCAAATATCACAACCTATTATTTATATGCGATTTCATTAGCTTATATTATTGTATTATTTAGCGGTTTTTTCAAAAAAAGCATCAATAAGACACAATTAAGCATTGTTTTTGCTGGTATCTTAATCCCTACTATAGGTGCAATTGCCGCCATCCCCTTCGGCATAAAATTTGCCAATCAACGAGATATTTCTCCGCTCATGTTTGCCATCAGCAATAGTATTATGGCTTTTGGCATTTTCCGCTACCGCTTATTTAATGCCCTTCCCTTTGCCCGTGAAATTCTTTTTAATAATATTAACAATATCATTATCGTTTTAGATCCAAGAAACTTTATTATAGATGCAAATCCAGCGGCTCTTCGGTATTGGCAAAGAAAAGAAGAAGAAATAAAAGACTTACATTTTAAAGAAATAACCCCCGAACTTTATGAGCAGTTTATCAAAAATAATGATACCCAATTAGAATACACCGATAGAGATGGGCGTATATTTGACTATATTTTTTCTCCTTTGCACAATAATCAAGGTAAATTATTAGGCTATCTCGTCAATGCCAATGAGATTACGGAACAAAAGAAAGCAGAAAAACATTTAGCCAGCATAAATAAACAAAGCGAAGAACGCGCATCACAACTTCAAACCATCGCCGAGATTTCAAAAACGGTAACTCTTATTCACAACCTTGACGAGTTACTTCCTGTCATCGCCCAACAAATTAGCCAAGCCTTCAATTTTTATCATGTTGGCATTTTTCTCATACAACCCAATAAAAACGCACTCATTTTAGAGGCTTCAAATAGTGTTAATGGTATGCAAATGCTAAAAAGTGGATACGAACTGCCCATAAGCAAAAAAAGCATAGTTGGGCATGTTGCCATAAATGGAGGTATCCGAATTGTTCATGATACAAGGTATGACAATACCTATTTAGCACATCCAGACCTCCCCGACACCCGCTCTGAAATTGCTGTTCCCCTCCATATTCGAGAAGATATTTTAGGTGTATTAGATGTGCAAAGCAACGACGCCGATACATTTACTGCAGAAGACACAAAAATACTAGAAACACTTGCCAGCCAAGTGGCGGTGGCAATAGAAAACACCCGCCAATTTGAAAAAGCCCAAATTGCTCTACAAGATGCCGAAGAACTCGCTCGACAATACGTCCGCCAGAAGTGGAGTCAACTCGCCAGCGACCAAGCCCAAATCGGGGTCGGCTACGCAAATGGGGAGCTTTACACCCTCACCGATAGAAAAATCCATTCCTCTGAAAATCACACTATGATACAAGTCCCCGTAAAATTACGCGGTGAGATAATTGGCGTTTTGAAAATACGTCCACAAAATACTGCTGGAAAAGATTTATCGGACGATACAGAATTATTAGAAGCGGTTGCAGAGCGCGCCGCATTGGCAATGGAAAACGCAAGGTTATTAGAAGATAGCCGCCAGCATGCAAACAGAGAGAGTGTTCTTTCAGATATTTCAACAAAGATAGGCAGTTCTACTCAAATGGACACGATTTTACAAACCACAGTGAAAGAATTAGGACAAGCGCTAGGAAGCCCCAAGGTAAGTTTTGAACTACTTTCTCCTGAAGAAAAATAGGAATACAAGCTATGCTTAATTCAATAAAAAAGATACTTGCTCCTCCCATCTATGAAGATGAAGAGAAAACACGCACGGCACAATATCTTAATACCGTTCTTTATACAGCTATTTTTTTTGTTGGCTTATTAATTTTAGTTGAAGACAAGCCTATATCTAGAAATATACTCTTTTTTGTATTTCTAACCGCAGTAGCTATGCAAGTGCTAATGCGAAGGGGTAGAGTGCAACTAGCGGCTATTTTTTTGATTTCTTTAGCATGGCTTGCCATGACCTATATGGCATGGCAAGGTGACGGCATTCGCAACGCTTCACTTATTGTGTATATCATTTTGATATTTTTAGCCAGTTTATTAAGCAACCCGCGTATTTTTATTTTCTTTACAATTTCTAGTATTCTTATGCTCTGGGGGCTTGTTTACGCTGAGGCAAATAGCGTCATCACGCCTAGCCTAGACACTATAGGCAATCTCGCTCGTGATTTATCGGTCATCTTCATTCTCATATCAATAGTTATTTATCTTACAACAAAAAATACAACTAAAGCTTTATCTCTCACGAAGAAAAGCGAAAAAGAAGCTCTTTTACGTAATGAAGAACTCTTAAAATTACAAAACGAATTAGAAGAACGTGTTAATGTGCGCACAGCAGAGCTAAATACCCAATCCTTTCAGCTATTAGCGATAGCAGAAACATCTGAAGCAATCGCCTTAGTGCAAAATATGGAAACACTCTTACCAAAAATCACCTCATTAATTAGCGAATATTTTTACTTTTACCACGTTGGAATTTTCCTCCTAAGTGAAGATACTAAATTTGCCCAACTAAAAGCGGCAAATAGCGAAGGTGGAAAGCGGATGTTAGCCCGTCAACATCAACTAGAAGTGGGACACAGTGGTATCGTTGGGCGTGTTGCCCACGATGGAACCGCCCGCATCGCCCTTGACGTTGGGCAGGATGCCGCCTACTTCAACAACCCCGACCTCCCCAACACCCGTTCCGAAATGGCACTTCCTTTACAAATAGGCCCAAAAATTATCGGAGTCTTAGATGTGCAAAGCGAAGAAGAAGGCGCATTCTCTGACAACGACCTTGAAATTTTTCGAGCTTTAGGCAACCAAGTTTCTATCGCAATAGAAAACGCTCGCCAAGCAGAAATAACGCAAGCCGCGCTAAAAGAAGCACGTGCAATATCCAAACAATATACACAACAAGCATGGAACGAACTTGCCAGCACCCAATCACAACATGGATATAGCTATTATAATGAACATGTACACCCAATTCGGCAGGCAAACGTAGTTTCTGACGAAGAAGAAAATACCATCTCAATCCCCGTAAACGTGCATGGCGCAGAAATAGGATTTTTAAAAATTCAACAAGGCGAAGTTGCACTTAGCGCAGAAAACAAAGCACTAATAGAATCTGTTACCAACAGAGCCGCACTAGCTTTAGAAAATGCACGCTTACTCAATGATAGCCAACGCCGTGCAACCAAAGAACAACTAATTGGCGAAGTAACCAATAAAATTGGCACATCAATGCGTATGGAGACAATTATTCAGACCACCCTTAAAGAATTAGCCAATATCTTAGATAGCCCAGAAATTGCTTTTCGTCTAAATGAATCGAAAAACACAGAAGTTCTAGCTGAAGAAAAATAAGGAAATGGCTATGCTAACAAAAATAAAAAACATACTTGCGCCTCCCATCTTTGACGATGTAGAAAAAACAAATTCAGCTCAATATATAAATGTCCTTCTCAATATCAGCACGCTTGCATTAATCCTTTTAATCCCGAGTCGCTCCTTTGCCTCAGAAGTTGCACTCATGTTCGGTATCCTTGTAATCATTTTTATAGGACTACGCTTTTTATTATATTCAGGAAGAGTTACCCTAACATCATTTCTTTATATAATAATAGCTTGGTCAAGCATGACCTATTTGGCTTGGATTGGTAATGGATTTCAAGATATTGGCATATATACTTATATTATCCTTATTTTTTTAGCTCGCTTATTAGGCGACACACAAAAAGCCCTTATACTAACGGCAATGAGCATAACATCACTTTGGCTTTTATATTACGCCGAAGCACAAGGAATCATCTACCCTATAGAAGATAGCGCAACAGCCGCGGCACTAGCAACATCTGCAATTATTCTTCTTGTCACCGCAGTCATTATTCTTACAGTTAATAACCTCGAAAAAACCATCGACACAACAAAGAAAAGTGAAGAAAAAATAGCCCTATATAACAAAGAGCTTCTAAAAACACAAAAAGAATTAGAGAAACACGTTAAAGCCATAGAAGAAGCCTCAAGAAAATCAAAACTTCGTGCCACTCGCCTAGAAACTATTGCAAAAGTATCACAAAGAATCGCACTCAATCAAAACTTAGATACACTTCTGCCTGAAATCACCCTAAGAATTTCGGAAGACTTCGATTTTTACCATGTTGGCATTTTCTTACTCAGTAAAAATAATAAATTTGCTCAACTAAAAGCCGCCAACAGCCCTGGCGGCAGAAGAATGTTAGCCCGCAGACACCAACTTGAAATTGGACAAGTCGGCATTGTAGGGCGCACCGCCGGTGATGGACAAGCCCGCGTTGCGCTAGATGTTGGTCAATCTGCCGTTTACTTCGATAACCCCGACCTACCCGAAACTCGCTCTGAAATGGCATTAGCCCTAAAGGTTAGAAACGACATCATTGGCGTTTTAGATGTACAAAGCAAAAGGAAAACTGCATTTACAAAAGAAGATGCCGAAATTTTTGAAACCTTGGCAAACCAAATAGCCATTGCCATAGAAAATGCTCATCAAGTAGAAATCACAAAAGATGCCCTTGAAGAATCGCAAGAGATTTCCCGTCAATATACACAACAAGCCTGGTCGCAACTTGCATCTACTCAACATCACCTAAACTATCGTTATATAGACAAAGAAATAGAAGTTGTCTCAAAAGATAAAACCACAAGCAATGCAGAAATGATTACCTTCCCTGTAAAAGTACGCGATGAAATAATAGGCTACCTTGACATTCGTAAAAACGAAAACTTAGAAGGCCTAAAAGGTGATAATTTAGACTTAGTAGAAGCAATTGCCAACCGCACAGGATTAGCCTTAGACAACGCCCGCCTCTTAGTAAAAGAATCCCGCAAAGCAGGACGAGAGCGTAAAGTAACTGAAATCACGACTAAAATTCGTGGCGAAAAAACACCTCAAGCCATGATAGATATAGCCCTAACAGAACTTAAAGAGGCTTTAGGCGTAACAAAAATAGAATTAAGAACCACAGAAACAAAGCAAAATTAGCCAAAATGGCAACGTACAGAAACTGCCAAATTACCGATAGCAAGCCCAAATAAAAAGTGAGGCGAAAAATGACTTATACAATCGCAATTTCAAACGAAAAAGGTGGTGTAGCAAAAACCACTACCACCCTATCCCTTGGTGCCGCCCTAGCAGAAAAAGGATACCAAGTCCTCCTAATAGATTTAGACGCGCAAGCTAATCTAACCCTAGCTGTAGGTTTTGAACCAGGCGGGGCCGCGTTAACTTCAAGTGATATTTTATTAGAAAATGTTCCCCTAGAAAATGTCTGGCAAAAAAGCAATATCAACCACCTAGAAATTGTGCCATCCAGCAAAAAAATGGAACGTGCCGAGCAACTCTTGCCCATTCATTTAAATTATGCCACGCGCCTCACAGATGCCATTTCTGCATCCCAACCAATGAAGTACGATTTTATACTTATCGATTGCCCCCCCGCGCTTGGCGCAGTCACGCTAAACGCACTAAACGCGTCCAACCTACTCATCATCCCCACACAAGCAGAGTACTTCTCAGCCTACGCCCTACGAAATATGATGTCACTTGTCCGAAAAGTGCGTGATAGCAACAACTCCCCATTAGCCTACCGCATCCTAATTACCATGCTCGACCGCCGCAACAAATCACACCGTACCATTCAAGCCCAGCTAGAAAACACCTTCGGCGAAGGTCTCTTCAAAAGCGTTATTGAAATAGACACAAAATTACGCGAAAGTCCCATTCTTGGCTTGCCAATCACTGAGTACAAATCCAACACACGCGGAGCCGAGCAATATCGTATTTTGGCACAGGAGCTAATTGAATATGTCAAAGAATCAAATAGACAACCAGCTTAATAAGCTCTTTGATAATATCAAAGAAAAAGAAAAAGCAATAAAACAACCTCTCCACGCGCCTAAATTTGGCGTCACACAGAAACTACCTCAATTGGATGTAGCACTCTCATCGGAACAGCACAGGAAAACAACACCTGATTCACTTGATATACAAGTGGATATAACCGATACCTACGCAACGATGAGCTTGCCTCTTCGCATGGACACAGATCGCTGGGGGACACTTCAGATCGTTGATGACAGCCCCAAACGTGAGTGGGATACCGAAGAGCAGATGCTCGTACAACAAGTAACCGAACAACTCTCACTAGCCCTAGAAAACGCGCGTCTTTTTGAAGAAACAGAAAGACGCAGAGAAGAATTAGCTCTTGTAAATAAAATTGTTACACAGGTCTCTAGCACCCTTGAAATGCAAGACGATTTCCAATATATAGCTAAAGAAATTGCCAAAATAAGCGATGCTCTCCACGTTGGCATAACCTTGCTTGATGAAGAAAAAAAGAACCTAATCTTAACTGCTGATTTCCCACCAACCCCAGAAGATTTAGGAATGAAACTTCCTTTAGAAAACAACCCATCCAGCATAAAAGTAATAGAAAGTCAAAAACCACTTTCAATTCTTGATGTTCAAAACAACCCACTAACAGCAAGCATCAAAGATATTATGAAAGAGCGAAAAACAAAAAGTCTCGTCATCTTTCCCCTAATTGCTGGCAACGAAACCATTGGCACCCTTGGCGTTGATTTTGGCTCCCCTACAAAAACACTTACAGAGAATCAAACAGATTTAATTCAAACCATATTACTTCAAATTAGTACCTCTATTGAAACATCACGGCTTTTTGATAAAACACAATCATCCGAAGCTGAATTTCGCTCCCTCTTTGCCGCAATGGAAGATGTAATCTTCATAGTTGATAAAGACACTCGCTACCTACGCATTGCCCCTACCAAAACAGACGGTCTCTACCGCCTACCAGAAAATCTAATAGGCAAACGTATGGACGAAATTATGCCTAAAGAAACGGCTGCTTTTTTTCAAGAAGCTATTCAAAAAGCACTAGCAAGTGATGAAACTATCACCATCGAATACCCGCTAGAAATTGGTGAAAAAGAAATTTGGTTTGACGCAAGCCTTTCAAAATTAGATGAAAACCAAGTATATTGGGTAGCACGCGATATTACCGAGCGCAAAGAAGCCGAAAAAGAACTAGAAAGTGCCCATGCGCGTGTTCAATTTATTCTTGACTCGGCATCCGTCCCAATGCACATCACTAGTGCCGCTGATGGCACCTTTTTATACGCAAATCAAGCTGTTTCTAACACCTTGCGCTTACCCTTAGATGAAATTTTAGGCACCTCCGTAGATCGCTTCTATTACTCAGATAAAGAATTAGAAGAATTCAATGATCTCGTTCAAAAACAGGGCGGCTTTATTAATATCGAAAATCGCTATATACGCGGCAATGGTGAAATGTTTTGGGGGCTATCATCAACCCAAAGCTTTGAATATAAGGGTCAAGATGCCTGGCTAAGCACAGTCATAGATATTACAGATATAAAGAATACCGAAGCCACCTTACAACGTCAAAACGAATATATGGAAGCCGCCGCCGAAGTCGGACGCCTAGTGACCTCAACCCTAGACACAAGCATTCTCTTCAGACGCGCGGTCAATCTTCTTCAAGACCATTTTGGCTATTACCATGCCGCAATCTTCACCACCGAAGAAGCTGGTGCTGGGTTAGAAGTTATAGTTCGCGAAGCAACTGGCAAAGCTGGCGAAGAAATGAAGAAAAACAAACATGCCTTAAAAATTGGATCAAAATCTGTTGTAGGAACGGCTACAGACAGAGATAGAGAAGGAAAACCTTATATTGTCAACGATGTCTCTAAAGATCCCAATCACCATGTCAACCCTCTTCTACCCGAAACAAAAGCAGAAGCCGCCATTCCTCTCAAAATTGGGCGCAGAATCATTGGCGCATTAGATTTGCAAGCAACTGAAGTAGATGCCTTCACTCCAGAAGATATTGCTGTCCTAGAAGTACTCGCAGACCAATTCTCTACCGCCATTGATAACGCTCGCTCCTATAAGTTAGCACAAGATGCTTTTTTTGAGATGAAAGAGCTAGAAAAACTTAAGAGCCAATTCTTAGCCAATATGAGCCACGAGCTACGTACACCGCTAAACTCTATCATTGGCTTCTCTCGAGTTATCCTCAAAGGCATTGACGGACCTATAACCGACCTACAAGAACAAGACCTAACAGCAATCTACAACTCAGGTCAACACCTGCTCGGATTAATCAACGATATTCTTGACCTATCAAAAATTGAAGCTGGAAAGATGGAGCTAACCTTTGATGAAGTTGATATAGAAAAGCTAATTAAAAGCGTCATGTCTACGGTAATGGGTTTAGTTAAAGATAAACCAGTACGACTAAAAGATGAAATCGAAGCTAACCTCCCACCTGTCAAAGCCGATCCGATGCGCTTGCGCCAAATTCTCATCAACTTCTTCTCAAATGCGGCTAAATTTACAGATGAGGGCATTATCAAAGTCACTGCTATAGCAGAAGGAAGTTTTGTTCGTATCGGTGTCAAAGATAGCGGACCTGGCATCTCAGAAAAAGATCAAGAAAAACTCTTCCAAGCATTTTCTCAAGTAGATGCTTCCGCCACTCGTGCAACAGGTGGTTCTGGTCTAGGGCTTTCCATCTCTAAAGAATTGGTCACCATGCACGGCGGTGAAATCGGGCTAAATAGTGAAATAAACAAAGGCAGTGAATTCTATTTCACACTCCCTTTCTTTAAAGCTCAACAAAAAATTGTTGAAAGCGAAAAAACAGAAAAGATAGACGATACCCCCACGATTCTTGCTATTGACGATGATGAAAAAGTTATTGATTTATATAAACGCTACTTAAACTCGCAAGGCTATCAAGTAGTTGCGCTAACTGACCCTCAGAAAGCTGTTGCCCGCGCAAAAGAACTAAAACCCTACGCCATCACTCTCGATATTATGATGCCCAATTATGACGGTTGGCAAGTCTTAGAAGATTTGAAATCTGATCCTGAAACACAACATTACCCAACAATCATTTGTAGCATTGTTGAAGACACCAAAAAAGGCTATTCCTTAGGCGCAACAGACTATCTTCTCAAGCCCATTCTTGATAATGATTTACTCAGCGCACTAAATCGCATTAACGATGATGGAAATATTTACGATATACTGCTTATAGATGATGATTATGATGATTTAAGGCTTCTCGAAAAACTGCTTGCTGAAAGCAAAACGTATAAACCTATCTTAGCCAATAGTGGGCCTGCAGGCTGGGATGCAATTACCGCCAACACGCCACAAGCTGTCATCCTCGATCTCTTCATGCCAGAAATGAATGGATTTGAAATTATGGAATCGATGCAAGAATCTCCCCATCTGAGAGAAATTCCTGTAATCGTTATCAGTGGTGGAGATTTGAGCACAACACAACAAGAAAAACTCAATTCACTCAATCTGCACCTACTACAAAAAGGGTCTCTTAACGCTGATGATTTACTCGCAACACTAGAACGTAGCCTAAACCATCTTAAACAAGCTAAAGGAAATAAATAACAATGTCTTTTATTCTTCGGTGTACCAACTGCGAATATAAAGCCCCCTACCACCCAATGGAAAGCGATTGCCCAAAATGTGGAAGCCAATGGCGTGAAGCAGAATACGATTTGGATACAATCGCAAAAACATTGCCTCAAGAACTTCCTAAACGCCCCTTTGATTTATGGCGTTACCACGAACTACTCCCTGTTGACAGCCCCAATATAGAGCTTTCTATGGGAGAAGGTGGCACACCACTAATCAAAGCAAATAACTTAGGATTAATGCTTGGATGCCCTAATATCTTTATAAAAGACGAACGGCAAGGACCCACTTCATCGTTTAAAGATCGTCAAGCGGCGGTTTCTATGGCGGCTCTAAAAGAACATGGCATTACAGAGATGGTAGTTGCTTCAACTGGCAATGTAGCCATCGCCTACTCAGCCTATGCCGCACGCGCTGGGATTAAACTCTGGGCATTTGTTACCAGCCTGGTCCCCGCCATAAAAATGAGAGAAATAGCACTTTATGGAAGCCAACTCATCAAAGTGACCGAAACTTATGATTTAGTAAAAAAAGCCTCTGCTAAATTTGCCAGCCAAAGAAATCTCTACAGAAATATGGGGGCACGCTCTATCCCATCTATAGAATCAATGAAAACAATTTCCTATGAAATCGCAGAACAATTAACTTTGCTCTTAGGCTCTAATGAAATAAAAAAAGAAGAAATACCTCACTGGGAAGTACCCGATTTTTATATCCAAGCTGTAAGTGGTGGGATGGGTCCTATAGGCGTAGATAAAGGCTTCTCAGAACTAAAGAAAATGGGTTTTACAGACAAAAGACCCGCCATTATTGGTGTTCAAGCCTCAGGGTGTGCCCCAATGGTAAATAGCTGGAAAAAAGGTCTAGAAGTTGCCGAGCCTGTAACCAACCCAAGAACATATATAGAAACCCTCGCAACAGGTGACCCCGGACATACCTATAAAATACTAAAAAAATTGGTTGATGAAACTGGCGGTGCCTTTGAAAGCGTTACAGATGAAGAAACTTTCCGCGCCATGCACGTTCTTGCAAAAATGGAAGGAATTTCAGCAGAACCTGCTGCCGCTGTTGCTTTTGCAGGATTATTCAAACTCGTGCGTGCTGGTATCATCAAATCTGAAGACACAGTTGTGGTAAACTGCACAGGGCACACCGTGCCGCCAGAGAAATTTGTGCTCGGAGATAATTGGGCACATAATGTAGAACTACCAAAAGAAGCAGAAGCCTCAGAAAAAACTCCTGAGGAAGGAATCCTTGCCGCACTAAGCCACGTTGTTCCCGAACGTTTCTCACGTGTTGTCATCGTTGACGATACAACAGAAGTGCGCTTACTAATTCGCCGTATTCTACAATCACAAGGTGATTTTCATCTATTTGAAGCCAAGGACGGCAAAGAAGCTTTACGCGTTATCAGACGAGAAAACCCTGATTTAATCATCCTCGACTTAATGATGCCCGAGTTAGACGGATTCGGTGTATTAGACGAACTCAAAGCAGATGCTAAAACCGCCAACATTCCCGTTATTGTTTCTACAGCAAAAATACTAACAAGAAAAGAAAAGAACAGACTCAAAGGTCAAATTCAAGCACTCCTTCAAAAAGGAGACTTCATGAGCGATGAATTCCTTAATGAAGTTCATACTATCATTTCATAAGATGATGGGATTTTCCAAATAGCTACCACCTCTTACCTACAGAGCTAGGGTAAAAAACTCTCCAGACTTTGGCACTTTATAAACTCCAAAAACCAGATTTTTTCGGTCTCCGAACCATCGCCTACTTAACCTCTGCAATTAAACTATCAAATCGGTAAACAAAAAAATGCACTCTTCTACGAGCAAACTCAAGGTACTTGCCTGCCACTTCTTAAAACAGAGAAGATAATTAATACACAGAAGGGGGCAAACTATTATATAATTCTTTTCACGCTCTCCATAAATCATCGTCCAAAACATAGAAATAACTTAAGACGAGACAATTGATATGAATATAGGGAAAAAAAACAAAGGCATCATTGCGGCAATTGTTTCCGCGCTCTTCTTAGGATTCACCCCCATATTTGGAAAACAAGCCATTCTTGCTGGGTTTTCACCCTTTGCCGTTGTTGCCTTAAGAACGAGTATGGCGGCAGGGCTTTTACTCATACTCCTGCTCATATTCAAACGACAATACTTTTATATCTTTTCACTTGGTCTACTCGGATGCATCCTTGCAGGGGCAATTAACGGAATTGGCTCCCTTTTTTACTATATGTCACTTGAGCGGCTAAATGCAAATATAGGACAACTACTCTATTCTTTATACCCCGTATTCGTTGTTTTTTGGTCATTTTTAGATCGTCAAAGCCCAAGCAAATTAACCATCTTACGCATCAGCTTAGCCGTAGCCAGCGTAATTTTAATTACCTCCTTTGATAGTGGAGAAATTGACCTCATAGGCGTAGCCTTTATGTTGATTGCCTCAGCACTATATGCGCTTCACCTCCCCATCAATCAACGCGTTCTCTACGAAGTCCCCGCCCCAACAGTTACGCTATACACATTAATTTCGATGAGCGCAGTCGTTGTCTCTGCCTATTTTATTTTTGACCCCCAACTTCCTGACAGCACCGCAGATTGGAATCCCATCATCGGGTTAACCCTCGTCACCTTTTTATCTCGGCTAACGCTTTTCTTAGGTGTAAAAAATATCGGCGGAATGCAAACCGCGCTTCTTGGGCTGGGCGAGTTAGTTATAACCATTATCGCAAGCTACCTTTTGCTCGGAGAAGACCTTAGCTTCTTCCAATGGATTGGCGTTATGGGACTAATTACCAGCATCTTGCTTGTTCACTTTGAAAAACAAGAAACCCGAAAAAAGCCTGGTGGATGGCTTAGTTGGATTCGTGCCCCGCACCAAGTACCGCCAGATATTCCTTGGGGACCGCACACCTAACACCGCGACAAACGTGACCCAAACTTGAGTGCCGCCAAACTTCAACACCTGCCCAGCGTAAACTGATTTTTCTGTTCACACCGCACCCCCGTTTGGGTATCCGCACTCAAGCCCAAAACGCGTTCGATACGGGCATTTAGCGGTAAGCTGTCAAATCCCAATTTTTAAATAAAAAAGCCTGATGAGTCTCAAAATCCCATCAGGCTTTTTTATTCTTAGACGCTTACTAAACTAGAAATAACGCCACCGAAACAACACCACCTACAACGTAAAGCAAAGGATAAACCCAAATTGAGTAAGAATCAATTTTTTCAGCCAACTCTCCCTTATCACGGAGTTCTAAGCGTTTCAAATAGACGTTAAAAATTACGGTTAGCGCACTGATAACAAAAGCACCAATTAAAACCATATCCATGAAGGTCAGGTAGCCTAAGCGGGGAAGCTCGCCAGAAACGGTGAAATTGAAAGCCACAAATACCAGCAAATTGGCACTCGCTACATCTACCCGTTTACCATAATCCTTGAGGAAGAAAACAAACCACGAGACAAGAGAGATTAAGATAATAGGAACAAGAATACGAAAAATGTAGAAGATTAAGTGTCGCCGCATATCAAAATTAAGTGAGTATGTAACTACCTCTTCCTCAACGCCAGTTTGGGCAAAAGACTCTGTGATAAACCACTCTTCTTCACCTAGCTGTTCACCAACACCACTAAACTTTTCGGATACGGTATAGGTATAAAATTTCTCTTTATAAAGCGAATCAACCTTAATATAAAGATGTTGCGTATCAAAGGGGAAACGAGTGAAATCGAAAAGAGGGGCTTGTAGCTCTGTGGTAAATCGTTCGTAATATCTGGCACTGCCATCGGGAAGAACAACCACATAGCTATTTTGCGCCCAACGATTCCCTTGTTGGTTAAAAATGGTAAATTGGGGCCACTCTATGCCTTGTTCATCCACATATTTACTAAACGCATCACCTGTATAGGTTTCAAAGCGACATTGGCAATCATCGGGGCTAAAAGCTAATTTTGGATCTTGCCATGCCATTTGTACAACAGCTACTGCCCCAAAATTCTCACTAATTTGATCGATACCTGTAATTTGTTGTAATTCAACGCCTATTTGAACATTAATAGGTTCTTGTATTATTTGTGTTTCGGTGATTTCTGCTTCTCCGGTGAATATCTGCGAATCATTAACACCCACCATCAACCGATAATCTCCTGTTGTGTTTTTTGAAGAAACCTGTAGACTATAATTTTCTGCGGAGCTATCTAGTGTATATTTTAGCGAGCCTTCTTTTTCTGTGCCAGAGATATTAACAGCACTAAGGGGCTTTCCACCAAAGTCTTCTAGCAATAGAACTGGGGCAAGGTCGCCAGATGTTGCTTCAACATAAGCATAAATGGTATCTCCTGCTCGAAGCGGCAAAAATAATACACTCTCTTTAGGATTCTCAGCACTGATTGTCCCCGTAATCTCCTGAACGTATACACCTTCTTTAGCTGAAAAAGTATCAGGAACTGCTATTTCATCTCCCGTTGATTTTGCTGTGCCTGTTAGCACCTCTGGGGCATTAATTCCAACGATTAGATTATAGTCACCCGTAACCTTTGCCTGATTTGCTGGTGCATCAATTGCTAGAAGTTGATAATCACCATCTTTAGGTACAAGAAACTCAAATGTCGCATCATATCCTTCTCCGCTATCATCATCCCAAGCAACTAAATAATTATCGTAGATTTTGGGCACTTCCACCAAAGGGTCTCCCCCTGAGGAGATTGTTTTCGCTATATCTGTATAGAATGAAGTAGCGAGCGTTTCTTCTTTATAGCGTGTGTCAGATAAGCCAATAAAGGGGTCTAAATTGCCTGATAACGATTCCATATAGATATACAGCGTTTCTCCCTCTTTTAGGTCAGATAAAAGATAAATTTTATCTCCACCGCGCCCAGCTTCACCTTTTATTATTTGTACTTTCTTCTGGCTCTCTTGCAATTTATCTTCGGCTCGAACTAAAGCATTGCTCAAAAACAAGCTTAAAAGAATAACAGTTAATAAGGTGAATGTCCATTTTTTGATATTCTTTTGATAAGCTCTTACTTTCTTATTTGTCATCATCTTTTCTCCTGATAGAATCTATAAAGTATCCACAATTAACCGTAGACACCAAAATAATCGGCAAGACACAGAAAACACCAAATTTTTAAGATTTAAAACCACCCAAAATAGCCCTTTCTACTAAACTCACACTTCGGGTTTTCTTTTCTCTTTCTCTGGAATTCCGCTTCTTGCATTTCTAGTAGTCTTTCTATTCTTTATCTACTTTATACGAAAAAACATAACCTGTGCCACGCACGCTAACCACACTCCCTTCTAAGGCGGGAACTTCTCGTATTTTTTGGCGCAATCTGCTCACAAGCGGACGTAAAATCTCAGGGGCTTCATGTTGAGCGGTTTCATACCCCTGTACCAGCAAAACCAACTCTCGGTGCGTAAAAACACGTCCAACATTTTCGATAAAAATCCGTAAAAGCCGCCCTTCGGCTGGGGTAAGGTGTACTTCTTTCTCATCATATTTAATTACACGCTGAGAGAGATTTATTGCTGTCCCATCTTTTAGCTCAACTGTAGCTACCCGCTCGTCTAAGGGTGTATCAGGAGCATAACCCTCCCGAGAACGGAGTTTATCTTCGCGGCGTGAGAGACCCATCCGAACGCTGGCTAAAATTTGCGCTGGTGAGGCTGGCTTGAGCAAATAATCATGAATTCTCAAACGCAGAGCTCTCACCGCACTCTCTGTTGTCCCAAAAGCAGTTAGCAAAATCACTTCGGTATCGGGAGAAATTTCGTTGATAATTTGCACAACCTCAAGACCACCAATACCAGGCATTCGTAAGTCAACAATCATTAAGTCCACGTAGTGGTTACGCGCATAATTAACTGCAACTTGTCCATTTTCTGCCGTAGCAACAGTGTACCCCTCAAGGCGCAAAATATCACCAAGAGATTTTAGCGCAATAGCTTCATCATCAACAATCAAAATATGGGGAGACATTATCTTCCTCCGATTGGCAAAGTGACTTGAAAGCAAGCACCTTTTTGCTTGTTTGAAATAAATTCAAGTTCGCCGCCCAACGCGGCAATGATATTATAACTCACAGTTAGCCCAAGCCCTGTTCCACCTTCTTTCGTGCTAATAAATGGCTCAAAAATATTCGCCTGCTCGTCTGGCGCAATCCCCACACCATCATCTTGAAAAGTAATCTCTATATTCTGCTTTTCCTTGCGTGCCCGAATATCTAACATGCCCCCCGCGGGCATAGCATCGTAAGCATTCAACGAAAGATTGAGAAAAACCTGTTGCACCTGTGCGCCCACTGCCATCACTCTTGGTAAATCTTCTGGCAAAAAAGTATTTACCACAATATCACGTTTCTGAAACTGTGCCCGCATCAAGCCTAAAACATGGTCTAAAATTTCTTGCAAATCAATCTCTTTAGGCGCAACCTTGCCAGGTCTATAAAATTCTAACATCCGTTGCACCGTGGTCGTTAACCGCTCTAACTCAGTTTGTGCCAAAACAAAATACTCATCCTGTTTGACTTCTGGTAAATCATCACGCCCCGCCAAATGCAAACAATTACGCACCGCCTGCAAAGGGTTATTCACCTCATGCGCAATCGAAGCGGTCAACCGCCCCGCTGCCGCCATTTTCTCGGCTTGCAATAATGCCTTCTGCGAATCTTCCACCTGCTGAATATAATCACGCAATTCAGCATAAAGCCGTGCGTTCTCTATCGCCACCGCCGCCTGCCGAGCCAAAATGACCAAAGTATCTAAATCGATCTCACGAAAAGCCGTTTTCCCGCTATCTCTACCCGCATAAATCAACGCCTGAATCCCAGAGTGATTAATAGGCACAAAAAGAGCAGAGCCTATTTTATTTTCTTTTAGAAGGGGGGAATCTGACTCGCTTACCTTTAAAGGAACATCTGCCTGGCTAATGCTTTCTACCCATTCATCAATTTCCCCAGATTCGCGCGTGATTTGGGCTTGCCCCCGTCTAATGAGCAAAGATAGGTCTCCGTCATTCTCTTCCGAAGACTGGTAATAGGCAGCATTTTCACAACGCAAATGATTACAGACCGCGTCTACAATTAATTCTGGCAAACGCTCAGGATGCGTTTCTGCTAAAAAGGCTTTGGTCACATCAAAAAGCGGACGCAGGGCTTCAGTATGTGCGGCGTCGCGTTTCTGCTGACTATCCGCAAGAGCCAGCCGTACAGCTTCGACCAATTCATCGCCTTCTTCAAAAGGTTTCAAAATCAAGCCATCTACCCCGCGGCGTAAGGCTCTAATTGCGGTTTCAACGGTACCAAAGCCGGTCATCAGCAATGTGGCAATATCGGGTTGATGCTCTTTAGCAAAAGCAACCACACTAAAGCCATCTACTTTTGGCATCCGAATATCTACAAGAAGCAAATCAACTCGTTCATTGCTTAAAAATTCCATCGCCTTTTCAGGATTGGTAAATGTAGAAACACGAAAACCTTCTTTTTTAAGAAGACGTTCGCACAATCTTACAATGCCTACTTCATCATCAACGACTAAAACAACTGGTTTATTCATCTTTTTTCCTTAGGGCAGTTTGATTTTTCTATTGCCCTAATTTTACTTTTTTCTATATCTAGTTTCGTAACTAAAGCATGACGTTTTTAACGTATTATGTAATTTTTCTCTCCCCGCACAGGGGGAGATGTCCGAAGGACAGATGGGGGCGTTCACGCCACACGCCTGCTTTTTGCTCTGCACTCAAGCCAAAAACTAGTGCTGAACCGTGCTAAAGGACACGCTCTGTAGCGGGCGCGTCATGCTAATCCTATTCTTTCTCTATGGGTAGCCAAACAGTGAAGCAAGCCCCCTCATTTGGTGCGCTATCTACTTCGATAAAACCATCGTGGTCGGTCACAATCCCGTAGCTGACGGCAAGCCCAAGCCCAGTACCGCCGTCATCTGCTTTTGTGGTGAAAAAAGGCTCGAAGATGCGCGCAAGATCATCGGCAGAAATCCCCTTGCCGTTATCTTGCACTGCCATAGTTAGCCACTTTTTCTTATTCCTTTGACGTGTTTTGGTGCGAATCGATAACTCGCCGCCTTCTGGCATGGCGTGGAGGGCGTTGTGCAAAAGGTTCAAAACGACTTGCTTAATTTGGTCTCTGTCAATGAACACCCAAGAGAGATTTTTGCCAAGTTTCATTTCAAAATTGATGTTACTGCTTTCAAGGAGATGATTTGTAAGTGCGGCAACGTCTTCGATGACTTCGTTCAAGTCGGCGCGCACTCGCAAACTTTCGCTTTGCCGCGCAAAATCGAGCAAGCGGCGCACTACACTGCGAGCACGTTTAGCTTCACGCAAAACCATCTCTAAATCTTCACGTTGGGATGATTCATCGGGCAAATCTTTGAGAAGAAGCTCTGAGAAGCCGGCAACTGTAGTAAGCGGATTATTTAACTCGTGCGCTACGCCTGCCGCCATCTCTCCGACTGCGGCAAGTTTTGCCGCTTGAATAAGTCTATTCTCAGCGGTACGCTGTGCTTCCATTCTCTCTTGTAGTTCTTCTTGTGTGGTTTGCAAAATTTGGATAGTATCTTGTAGCATTTGGTAACGATCTACACCAGAAACTGCGCTGGTAAGAAAACCTGCGAGAGATTCAAGGGCTTGAAGGTCGTTATGTGTAAAAGCATTTTTCTCGCTGGCTTCAATATCTATAATGCCTAAAATACGATCCCCATCTTGTAAAGCAACACAAATTTCTGAGCCAACATCCCAACCGGGCACATGTGTATAAAAAGAGTTTTTAGTCACATCATCGACCATAATACTTTCGCCTGTGGCAAAAACATGCCCGCTAATGCCTTCTTTGCTAGGATACTCAAAATTCTCAAAAGCAGATTTGACCAGCGGAGCCGCGGCTCCGCTAATTCCTTCTATATTTAATTTTTGATGACGATCTACAAGAAGCACTACTGCCAATTCATAAGAAAAATGCTGTACCAACAAATCGGATGTGACTTGTGCAACTTCGTTGATATTGGTTAATCCAATTACCTGCTGAATGACCTCATGGATTAACCCAAGATTACGAGCGCGTGCCTCTGCCTCTTCGCGCAATCTGCCGTACTCTACCAACCCTGCAAGATGACTGGCAATAACCACGAGCAAATTTTCATCGTAGCCACTAAATGCGGCAATCTCTTTACTTTCTAGTGCGAGAACGCCAATAACTTCGCCACGATATTTAAGTGGCACGAGCAAAGCCGATTGCCCACCATCATCGCCTAAAAGATAATTTTGTATCTCAGCACTATCAATGCGTACGTTTTTCCCTTCGTCTACAAATTTTTCTATGGGATGATTTTCAAGAAATTCAGTACGCGGAATTACACGTCTCTCAAGATTTCGATATTCTCTCAGCGTTCGACCATCAGAAGAAAGTAAGAATAGGGAAAGTAGCTCAGTACCAAAATTGCGTTCCAATAAAGCAAAGACACGGCGTACAATTTGCCCCAAATTTTTTGCAGAAGAAGCTATCAATGAAAAATCATTAAGAATCGCTTGCCTACGAAGATGGTCTGCCATCTCGGAAAAGTTAGCAAAAAGATCAACAGATTCTGCGGCATAAATACTGATTTGTTGTAGCTTCAACCATTCATCTTCGCTAAAAGCCTCATCTCGCCATAATGCCAGTGCACCAACTAAACGATGCCCAACCATTAAAGGCAATGCCCCCCAAACATCCGCTTCGACTGGGGCTATTTGCTCTGTCATTTTCTCCCAATCTACGTCACCTTTTTCTAAAAGCAAAGGGTTGGCTATTTTTTTTATATCGGCAAGTACAGCATCTGTATCTAAAGAAAACTCGCTTCCCAAAAGCTCCGGGGCATTCCAATCTGCTTCAACTTTTAAGGCATTTTCACCGTGAAGAGCTAACCACGCTCCTTCACAGGGAATATATTGAATAATCCGCGCTAAAATATGCCCCAAAGAGCCGGGCAAATCGTAGGGAACAGAAGTTTGCCCCCCGAAAATAAAAGAATCTGCTGGTTGTAATACTAAATCGGCATGGCTGAAATCTCCCGCACTCGCCATTAAACGCCAAATACGTTTGTCTTTTTTCTCTAATTCCTTCCCACCTACTAAAATTATTTTTTGAGTTCTTGCTATGGGAAAAGCATATAAATGCTCTGCACCTAATTCTAAATCTTCAGGCAATTGCCTTCTGCGAGATTTCCCCCCAGCAAGTGCACCGCAAAGCCAACGATCTATGGTACCGAGATTAACATAATTCTCGGCTAAACGTTGCCTTTCTTTATTCAGGCGATATTTTCCGTCAAAACGCCACCCTGCGCGCCCATGCTCGGCACAGACAGCCCAACCTGCTCCTGTGATTTCACAACTTTCTTTTAATAAGGATTCTATCTTTTTTGAATTTGCCATATTTTGGTCAAACATGAAGAGGTGAAATGTGATTTTTTGAAATTCACGCAACACCTTTCACGCTTCACAAGTTCAGATAAGTATTTTTTCTTTGCACAGATCACAATACCAAAAATTCTCTTAACAGTTCCAATTATACACAAAAAAGATATTCCAATGATAAAATCATCCTATGAAAACGACTAAGAGTATCACAATTATCGGCGGTGGGTTGGCAGGAAGTGAAGCAAGCTGGCAAGCCGCTGAACAAAATATCCACGTAAAATTATATGAGATGCGCCCCCAAAAAGAAACTGGTGCACATCAAACCAGCGATTTAGCAGAACTCGTCTGCTCAAACTCACTTGGCTCAAATCTTCCTGATCGCGCCTCAGGACTACTCAAAAATGAAATACGGCGCATGGGGTCTATGCTTCTTGAAGTAGCCGAAGAAACTGCTGTCCCAGCAGGCGGTGCCTTAGCCGTTGACCGTGAGACTTTCGCCCAAGGCGTTACCGAAAAGATAGAGCAACACCCCAATATTGAAATCATTCGCGAAGAAATGACCGAAATTCCCGATGAACCGACCATCATTGCATCGGGTCCACTCACATCTGACAAACTTTCAACTGGCATTGCCGCACTTACGAGTGAAGAGCATCTTTATTTCTTTGATGCACTCGCACCTATCGTTCATCATGAAAGCATCAATATGGATATTGCCTTTCGCGCCTCACGCTACGGCCGCAATGCGGAAAGCGGTGAAGAAAAAGAAGGTGACTATATCAACTGCCCCTTCAATAAAGAAGAATATGATACCTTCCTAAATGCTCTCCTCGAAGCCGAACGCATAAAACTCCACTCTTTTGAATTAGCCATAGAAAAAGGTGTAAAAGCAGGCGCACACCATTATTTTGAAGGCTGTCTCCCTGCAGAAATCATCGCCGAGCGGGGTGAAAAATCGCTTGCTTTTGGTCCCTTGCGCCCCGTTGGGCTACGAGACCCGCGCACAGACCGCCGCCCCCATGCCGTCCTTCAACTCCGCCAAGACAACATCGCGGGTGACCTTTATAATTTGGTCGGCTTTCAGACTAATCTTAAATATAGTGAGCAAAAACGCGTTTTTCGTCTTATCCCTGGGCTTGAAAATGTTGAATTTGAGCGATACGGGCAAATGCACCGCAACACCTTCATCAACTCCCCGCGCCTTTTGCGCCCCACACTTCAATTTCACAAGCGTGATAATCTCTTCTTTGCAGGACAAATCACAGGCGTAGAGGGCTATATCGGCAATGTCGCCACTGGCTTGCTGGCTGGCAAAAATATCGCTCGCCTGCTCAACAATCAACCCCTGCTCCAACTCCCCGAAACCACCATGCTAGGTGCGCTCACGCACTATATCACCCATGCCGAAGAAAAAAGATTTCAGCCAATGAAAGCAAATTTTGGCATTATCCCGCCCTTGCCACCCAGCAAAAAGAAAATAGGCAAAAGAGAAAGAGCCGCGCTGCGGGCAGAGAGAGCCTTGCGAGATTTAGAAGAATACTTAGCGTAGGAGCGTAGATGTGTAGGGGCGGAGCATGCTCTGCCCCTACACATCTACAATTTTTTATGAAAAAAAACACCTTCATCATCGTACTCTTCTCCATCATTCTCCTCATCGTAGGCTCTTACCTCATCGGGACAAGTTTTTCGCTTCGCGCGCGACCTGAACTTGCTCGCGGTAAATTTGACGGGGAGCGCGCATACGCAGATGTACATTACCAGTGCAATTTTGGGGCACGCACCCCAAACTCTATTGCCCACGCCCGCACTCGAGCATGGATGCAACACAAACTCGAATCTGCTGGCTGGGATGTAGAAGTACAAGTCTTCGATTCACATGGGCATCGCGGCTATAACCTGATTGCCTCACGAGATGAGACACCACCCGATATTATTCTCGGCGCGCATTACGATAGCCGCATCTACGCCGATCACGACCCCGATGTTGATAAGCGCACTCAAGCCCTTCTTGGTGCAAACGACGGTGCCTCGGGCGTAGCAATCCTGCTTGAGTTAGCGCGCACGCTCCCTACGGGCACCTCAGTTAATCCATCTCCATCCACTTGGTTAGTTTTTTTTGACCTCGAAGATAATGGCAATATCCCCACCTGGGATTGGATTCTCGGCTCACGCGCTTTTGTTGAAGAATATGATATGCTTGACCCCGAAGCCGTTGTGATTCTCGATATGATTGGCGATGCAGATTTAAATATCTATCTTGAAAAAAACTCAGATATTGAAATTCGCACTGAAATTTGGGCACAAGCTGAGGCACTAGGCTACCAAGATATCTTTATCCCCGAAGAAAAATTTTCTATGCTAGACGACCACACCCCTTTTCTCGAAGCTGGGATGCCGGCTGTGGATGTGATTGATTTTGACTACCCCTATTGGCACACAACAGAAGATACCCCAAACAAAGTTTCTGCCGAGAGTTTGCAAACAGTTGGTGATACAATACTAGCGTGGTTAGAAAGTAAAAGATAGGCTTTGCAAGCCCTTTATAATGATCAGAAAAATAGAATTCGCATAGACTATACTTATGAATATCCAAAGCCTCCTTGAAGAAATCCGACAACCGTGGATAAAGCGCGTCTCGCATGATATGGCACGTGGAGCGGGGGTACGAGAAAATTTTGAAAAAGAACTTGCTCGCTTTTTCAGTCTCCTTGAACAAGCAGTCTTAACGGGTGACCCTTCATGGGTAGACCCAATTATTTTTGATTGGGCAAACGCACCTACAGAAAGCGACCTTGCAGAAGGGCAACAAAATCTTTCTACCCTAATTAGCAGAGCAAACGCCTTTACCTTTGATGTTGCTAAAGATAATCTTTCTGCAGAGGATGCGCTTGAATTACTTAGAGCCACCTCCCCTATTTTTTCTTATGCCCTCTCAAAATCGTCACATTATGAATCGGATAAACGCGTTACCTTCATAGAAAATGAACTCAGCAATATCAGAGAAAAATTAGAAAAACTTGATCGTAGCAAATCTAATTTTATTTCTGTCGCGGCACACGAACTAAAAACCCCGCTAACCTTAATTGAAGGCTATGCCGCAATGATTAGCGAAATGCTTGGTGAAAATGAAAACGCCGAAGCACTTATAACAGGCATTCGGGGTGGCGTAAAACGCCTGCAAGAAATTGTAGACGATATGATTGATGTCTCTTTAATTGACAATAGCTTACTCTCCCTTAATTTTCAACCCTTTAAACTCAAACAATCTTTCACCCTTCTAGGAAAAGAGCTAAAACCAATCTGTGCTTCGCGTCAACTAACCCTTGAAATTAACTCCTTTGAAGGCGATAGCCAACTGATATTTGCTGATTCAGAACGAATTTACCAAGCATTGCGCAATGTGCTCGCAAACGCAATCAAATACACCCCCAATGGGGGCATAATCACAGTAAACGGGCGCATCTTACCTGGCTTTATTGAGATAATGATTAAAGACACAGGCATTGGCATCTCCCTCGAAAACCAAGTAACTATTTTCGAGAAGTTCAACCAACTCGGAAAAGCTTCCCTACACTCTAGCAGTAAGACCAGCTTCAAGGGTGGCGGTCCGGGGTTGGGCCTTTCTATCACACGCGGTATTATTGAAGCGCACGGGGGAACAATCTGGGTCAATTCAGAAGGGTGCAACGAAGAAACATGCCCGGGCACATCTTTTCACATCCTCTTACCCGACCGTAACGAGGCTACAGACCCAAAGGTGGCAAAATTCTTCGCTTCAGAAATAAATACGCATCAAACTAAAACCACTCTATAATACAAAAAACTTACATGGCAAAAAAAGAAACTTACCCCGCCACGCCCCCAAGAGAACGTGCTTTTCTTGTTGGCGTTGAAATCTCAGGTGAAGAGGGCTTACTGCCTCTTAACGACTCACTTGACGAACTAGCCCTGCTTGCAGAAACTGCTGGGCTAGAAGTCGTTGGTGAAATCACCCAAAAACTCAAACGCCCCAACGCAAAAACATTCATCGGGGCAGGCAAAGTAAATGAACTAAAAGCACTGGCCGAAGATACGCTTACCCAAGTTGTTATTTTTGACGATGAACTTTCGCCGCGCCACCAACGCGAATTAGAAAAACAACTCGGTGAAAATCTCCGTTTATTAGATAGAACGTCTCTCATCTTAGATATTTTTGCCCAACATGCTAAAACACGAGAGGGCATGTTACAAGTAGAACTGGCGCAGTACGAATACTATCTCCCGCGCTTGACGCGTGCGTGGACACATCTTGCCCGTCAAGGGGGCGGCGGGGGCGGACGTGCGGGAGGCGTGGGTGGCGTTGGTCTACGCGGACCTGGCGAGACACAGCTAGAAGTAGATCGGCGCGTCATTGGTAAACGCATTTCTCGCATCAAAGAAGATTTAGAGAAAGTGCGCGCCCATCGCTCACGTCACCGCGATAAACGCAAAAAATCACAGATGCCCATTGTTGCGCTTGTTGGCTATACGAATGCAGGCAAATCAACGCTACTCAACCAACTTGCCGAATCCGATGTTTACGTCGCCGATCAGCTTTTTGCCACGCTCGACCCGACTACGCGCCGCGTCGATTTGCCCGGCGGCTATAAATCCCTCTTCACAGATACTGTGGGCTTTATCCAAAAACTCCCCACCACCCTAATCGCCGCATTTCGTGCTACGCTAGAAGAAATCGCAGATGCCGATTTGCTTTTACACGTTGTTGATATTTCTCACCCCAACGCACTGAACCATTTTGAAGCCGTAGAAGAAACCTTAGGAGAAATAAACGCCGACCATATTCCCATTATCACCGCATTGAACAAAATTGATTTATTGGAAGACCCAGAAAAAGCAAATACAACTTTAGAAAACTACCCTAGAGCTATTGCTGTTTCAGCAAAAGATAAAATCGGCATCAAAGAACTCAGAGAACTCCTTAAAAAAGGACTTTACGAAACCTATACCGCCATTACCGTGCGCTTGCCATACCAAGAAGGAAATTTGCTTTCTATCTTCCACGAATCTGGAAAAATTGAACGCATTGAACACGAGCGCGGCAGTACACTCATTCAGGGGCGTTTGCCCGGTCGCCTGGTAGCTAAATTTGATGGTTGGGAAGTGCTCCCCGAAGATGAGCTTAGAGATGAGGAAATATAATGGCTAAAAAAAACAAAGAGAAACGCACCTTTTCGACCTCTCTAGACAACCTTTCTACGTATCTCGCCCCCCGCAAAGGACTAATTCCTATGATTGGCATGGGGCTAATTATTATCAACTTAATTCTCCAGCTCTTTTTCCTAGATAGCTGGATAGCCCAATCAAATCTTTTTTTGCACATTGGCTTACTAACATCTATTTTTGGATTAATGCTGGCTTGGGCGTTGTAAGGATAGGACTTGCTCCTGTCCAATTGGGCGGGGCGACCGCAAGGATACACCCCTACATTTTTATATTAAGGAAATCTATATGACTAAAAATACCCCTCCACACTGGGATTTATCAAATATCTATCCCGACCTAGAATCACCTGAATTTGAAACTGCGTTAAAAACACTCTCAGCGCAAATTGAAGAACTCGAAACCTTCTTTGGCGAAAAAGTATCTGCCAGCGATGCAGAAACCCCCGCAGAAGAATTAGCAAAACTCGCCGAAGAAATGATTAATCGCTTTAACGAAAGTTATGAATTGGCAGAAACCATTGGCGCGTATATTTACTCTTTCATTACCACCGATTCTTTCAATAAATTGGCAATGAAAACCCTCTCCCAATTTGAGCAAACCGAAGTTCGCTTAAGGTTATTAGGCACCCAAGCCCAACAATGGATTGGCTCTATCACCTCCCTTCTGCCTGAAATCGTCTCAAATTCAGATATTGCTAAAGCGCACGCCTTCTTTTTAGAAGAAACCGCTGAACAAAGCAGATACCTAATGAGCGCAAAAGAAGAAGCTCTCGCGGCAGAACTCAGCTTAAGCGGCTCTAGCGGATGGGAAAAGTTGCAGGGCACAATCACATCTCAAATGAAAATTGAATTTGAGTTAGACGGTGAAGTGCAAGAACTCTCTGCACCTGCCTTAATCAACTTACACTCACACCCCGATGAAGATGTCCGAAAACGTGCCTACGAAGCAGAAATGAAAGCATGGAAAGAAATTGAAGAACCTTTAGCCGCGTGTATGAACGGCATAAAAGGCACCGTGAACACCCTTAACAAAAAACGCGGGCGCGAAGATGCCCTCCACGCCTCGCTAGATGCCGCCCGCATGGACAGAGATTCTCTCAATGCCATGCTCGAAGCAATGGTAGATTCTTCCCCTATTTTCCAACGCTATTTCACCGCAAAGGCAAAACGTATGGGCAAAGAAAAACTCCCTTGGTGGGACGTTTTCGCCCCTGTGGGCGACGCCGAAATGACCTACAGCTACGAAGAAGCCAGCCAATTTATTCTCAAACAATTTGGTACTTTTGCCCCCGAACTCCAAGACCTTGCACAACGTGCCTTCACCGAAAATTGGATTGATGCCGAGCAACGCGTAGGCAAACGTGGTGGCGCATTTTGCATGGGCGTACCTGCTGTCAAAGAATCACGTATTTTAGCCAATTTTGATGGCACTTTCGACCAAGTATCTACCCTTGCGCATGAACTCGGGCACGCCTTCCATAATGAGTGTCTCTACTCGGCAGGCAAAACGCCCATCCAGAGCGATACCCCCATGACCCTCGCCGAAACCGCCTCTATTATGTGCGAAACCATAGTCGCCAACGCCATTTTAGATGAAGTTGACAACCCGGATGAAGAACTAGCAATCCTAGAAACTGCCCTAATCGGCTCTAGCCAAGTGATTGTTGATATTTACTCCCGCTATCTTTTCGAGAAAGAAGTTTTCGAGAAACGCGCCGATGCTGAACTCTCGGCAGATGATTTATGCGAGATTATGGAAAATGCCCAAAAAGCCACATTTGGAGATGCTTTAGATCAAGAGCATCTGCACAAATATATGTGGACATGGAAGCCCCACTACTACTCTGCCGGGCTTTCCTTCTATAATTACCCCTACGCCTTCGGTCTGCTTTTCGCTACTGGGCTATATGCCATTTACCAAGAACGCGGCGAAGAATTTCTCCCCGACTATATGAATCTGCTTGCAAGCACGGGTGAAGACCGTGCCGCAGAATTAGCCGACAGATTTGGAATCAACATCCGCGAGAAAAAATTCTGGGCAGATAGTTTGAAGGTTATTGAAAAGCAAGTGGATAGATATTGCGAGTTGTAGCGTGAAATCCGAAAGGTTTTATCAGAATCGATTTCTTCTTAGACGATTTGGAAAGCGCACGCTCAATTTTAATTATGACGCGTTTGAAACCTTTCGGATTTTATGGATAAAACAGCCGCAACGCGCGTGACCTTATCTTGCGTACTGCTACCAAGCTGGATCAGCGGCGTAAACCAATCACATTGCGTGCAAAAAACAGGAGGGGAAGATTAAACGTCGGGCATTGGATCTATGGGTAGAGAAAAGAAGTTGAAATTTGCTATGCGAGGGGAGTTCATAGACCAATTATAAACATAAAAGAGCGACATAAATGTCACGTTACGCTTTTACTGGTTCTGAGACTTTCCCCCAAACTTTTTGCACAAGAAAAGCAATCCCAAAACCCACCGCCATCCCCGCTATGATGCCAACTAAACTTGCACTGAGCGGAGTCGAAGTAATACCCCAAGCGTTACCAGCATAACCGCCCACCAGCTCTATACTGAGCCTAGCCAAAGTGCTACCAAAGAACATAGCCGCGCCCATCACCAAAGCCAAACCGAGCAAATCAATGATGGTGTTGCGAATGAATTGGGGGCGGGTTATTTCTTCGTTTTTATAGCTTTGCCAATTGCTATGCACGGTGAAAATAATGGCAGCCCCAACGCCGAAAACGATAATTATGCTCGAAAGCAAACGCGAAGAAGGCGGGTAAAAGAATAGAGCGGCAAGTAGTGCAATAAGTAGCAAGATGGAGATGGCGGGGGTGTGTTTTTGGAGGGAGGTTAGCATGTTTTATTTTGTTTTCTATGGGATAGTCATCCAGAAGGCAGTGTTGATGCCATTTGGAACGCGTACCTGAAAGTCACTTAAGACAGAGACATCATCCAAACCTACATAGGTTAGAATATCATTTTTTGCACCTGTATTGATAAGAATCTTATTTAGGGGAAGAGAAACTTCGTATATAAAACTATCATATAAAGAACCTCGATATTCTACATGTC
>JADGEO010000079.1 GCA_016744335.1 Anaerolineales bacterium | reverse complement strand
GCTGTATAGAGAAGCATCGAAACTGTGCCACGTTTTGAACCCAGCGTTGCACCAACGAGCAAAACAGCAAAAGTTTGCCCAGTCAGCGGGACAGGGGTAAATGGCAATAAAATTTTGATTTGTGCAAAAAGAGCAACTAAAATTATGCCGCTAAAAACGAGTATTAAATCGCGCAAGCGTGCATCTAAACGCAGAAAAGTTCGCACATAAAGAGCTGGGACAAAAGTGGTCATTTGAAAGTCCTTATATCATCTAAAAAAACAGAGAGCAATCTCCCTTCGTTTAGATATAACCCAAACCAGAAAAAGTGGTTCTGAAAATGTGCTAAACTTCTAAAGTTAGGCATTAATAGAATCTTGTATAAACGCTGTAGTCTCAACATTCTAAGTTGTCTTGTAACTTTCCCCCTTCAATCTCATCTAATTAAAAAAAACATTCAAAAGGAGAATTTAAATGGCTAAAAAACAAAGCAAGGCGAGTAAAAGAAAGGCAAAACAAGACGCTGATAAAAAACGAAATTCGATAATCATTGCGGTTCTTGCCGTGGTTTTTGCAATTATTGCTTTTTTAGTTTTTGGCAGTACCCCCACTGAAAGCGATGTCCCCACGACCGAAAATAGTCTCCCCGCTGAAATCAATACCGCAACGGGCTATCAAATGTTCCAAGATGGTGCATTCTTGCTAGATGTACGCACTCAACCCGAATGGGAAGAATATCATATTGATGGCGCAACTATGGTTGTGCTTGACGAGCTAGAATCCCGTGTTAGCGAAGTACCTTTCGACCAAGAAGTGATTATTATTTGCAATTCAGGCAATCGCTCGCAAGTAGCGCGCGATATTTTGCTCCAAGCGGGGCATACCCAAGTTACTAGCATTGCAGGCGGTATTCAAGGCTGGATGTCGGCTGGGCACGATGTTATTTCTGGTCCGTAGGGCAGTAAATCAGTAGAACAGGAATCAGTAAACAAAAAAAGCGGAGACTTGAAACACAAGTCTCCGCTTTTTATTATTTACGAGGGAGTTCGATGGTGAAGGTCGAGCCTTTACCTAATTTGCTTTCTACTTTTATAGTCCCACCATGTAATTGAATAATTTCTTTCGCGATTGCCAACCCTAGCCCGCTACCGCCTTTTTCACGATTACGGGATTTGTCGGATTTGTAGAATCTGTCGAAGATGAAGGGGATATCTTCAGATGGAATCCCTTGCCCCTCGTCACGGATTCGAAGCCGCGCGTGGTTTGGGCTGGATTCCGCTTGTAGGCAGAGGCAAGTCTCCGCACGAGCGTATCGCAAGGCATTTGCTACAAGATTGCCAAGAACTTGATCGAGTCGCCCTGCGTCAGCATTTACCGTTAAGTCCGCATCATCCACATCTACCGTTAAAATAATTTGCGCTTCTTCTGCTTGTGCGCTGAAACTGGTTTTCACATCTTCCAATAACTCAGCGATATTAACGGGCGCAAGGTGTAATGGTAATTGTCCCGCTTCGGCGAGAGAGAGCGTTTGAAGGTCATCTACCAAACGAGTGAGTAGCGATGTTTCATCGAGCATCATTTCAATTTGCTCTGGGGTAGATTCATAAATGCCGTCGAGAATGCCCTCGAGATTGCCGCGCAAAATATGAATGGGTGTACGGAGTTCGTGGGCGACATCGGCAGTCATATTTCTACGTTGCTGGTCGGCGCGAGCGAGTTCATCGACCATGCGATTGAAAGATTCTGAAAGCCGCCGGATTTCACCAGGACCGCGCTCTGGCACACGAACGGAAAGATCGCCTTCGGCAACGGCATCGGCGGCGGTCATCACGTTGGCAAGGGGCGTACCCATTTTGCGAAAAGCACGGGTGCCGAAATAGGCGAGCAATCCGATAACGAGAAAGGGTACGCTACAAAAAATAAACCCAAAAGGCGAGGGGGAATGGTACCGCTCAACGGGCATTATGCCGTTCATACGGTACATTGCTCCAATAAAGCCGCCAACTGCGAGGAGCGGGATGCTGATAAAGAGGAAGAAACCGATAAAACGAAGCCATAAAAAGCGACTTTTACTCTCATGATGCGCGTGACGATATGGGAAGTGTTGCCAACGCTCCCATCTTTTTTCTCGCCAAGAGGCATCACATTTTTCTGTTTTTTCTTCTTTTTTGTTTTCGGTCACTATTTTTCTTCTCCCGAGCGGGGCTAAAGTCGCCTGCTCGTAACGCGAGATTTACCTCGTCTTTGCCCATAAATGCGAGATAAATCTCGCGTTACGGATTACCAAACTTATACCCCACTCCATAAACGGTAAGAATATATTTCGGCTCGGCAGGATTATCTTCAATCTTTCGGCGCAAATTTTTGATATGCGCATCAATGCTACGATCGTAGCCAATATAAGCTACGCCGTGTAAATTTTCTAATAATTGTGCTCGTGAAAAGATTTGGCTAGGATGTCGCGCCATTGTCTCTAATAAATTAAATTCAATACGCGTTAAGTGAATATCTTCTCCAGCTAAATCAAGGGTATGACTTTCGGTATTTAGTTCTAAATCAGAAACACGGATGATACCCGATTGATAAACTCTCCCTTTTGCACGTCGCAATAAAGCACGGACGCGGGCAACAAGCTCTCGCGGGGAGAAAGGTTTAGTGATGTAATCGTCCGCGCCCAATTCTAAACCGATTAATCTATCGGTCTCTTCGGCTCGGGCAGTGAGCATGATAATGGGAATATCTGATTCACGCCTAAGTGCACGACAAACATCTAAGCCATCCATTTCGGGGAGCATGAGGTCGAGAATGAGCAAATCTGGTTTTTCACCGCGGGCAGTGGCTAATCCGCTTTTGCCATCATTGGCAATGAAGACGCGGTAATTATTTTTCTCGAGGTAATCACGCGCAAGGCGAGCTACTTTAGGTTCATCTTCGATGATGAGGATTGTTTCTGTCATTTTTTTACATTAAAATTATAATCTTCTCAAAAACTAGACTCGGTATCTTCTTTCGATTGATATTGTAACCAATCTTTGCCAAACTTATCAACCAATATTTCTTCTTTTACTTAGAATAAGTTTAAAAAACATCTTGATATCTTCAAGGGATAAAGATTGTTGCCGATATTTTTTTAGATCGAACAGAAGAAGTTGACCCTTCCTTATAAAAAACTGGAGAGAAACACCTCCCTCTAATATCGATTAAAGAGTGTTCATTCCATCTGAGATTCATTTCTAGTCAAAAATACAAACTCATCATCAGCTTCTTCCACTTCCCAAGTAGGCTCTGATTCTAAGTGTCCTAACAAGGTAGAATCTGCCTTTGGGTCAAGCATAATACAGCGTACTTTTTTCTCATCTAAGATTTCCAACCAATCATTAGAATTTTCTCTGTCTATTTGCATTATATTCTCTCTAAATTGATCTAATAAGAGAGCAGAGAAAATTCTCTCTGCTCTCTCAAAACTCTATCTATACTATTTTTCAGTTTCTTCTTTTACTTCATCATTTTCGTCATTTTCTTCACCACAGCGATCATGATAATACATCCATGGAGGTCCGCCTTTGCCATCGCGCTGCATTCTGTGCATTGCCCATGGGGGCATTCCGTAACCGTATTGGTGGCGCATACCACATCCACGCATCATGCGGAAAAGTCCGCCCACGATGAGGAAGAAAATAAGCCCACCGAAGAGCATGCCGCCGACAGAGTGAAAGCCTGAATATCCGCTAGAACCACGCATATAGGGCATCCTGCCATAAGGCATCATGCCTTCTTCAAAACCACCATCAGCAAAAGACATATCTTCAAAAGACATATCCGACATCACACCGCGGGCATAGCCTGCGCGGAATATCGCACCGCCGGCACCGACCAAAAGGGCAATTACTACCAAGCCCACCACCACTTTCCATATACTTACTTTCTTCATTTTAATTCTCCTATTGAATTGATTGAATAGTATTTTATGTCCCTAGTATCTCTCTCCCTTATGAAGGAATTGTGAAGAGTTTGGGGGAAAGATGTGAAGGAATGCAATTTTTTAACGCGAATTGTGCGAATGGACGAATGACGCGAATTTTTCAATATTTTGTTTGTATTCTAAAAAATTTAAACACAAAGGACGCTAAAGTTCACAAAAGAAAAGCTTTTTTTGTTTTTTCTTCGTGCTTTTTTGTGCACTTTGTGTTTAAGCTTTTATTCGCGCCATTCGCTAATTCGCGAACATTCGCGTTAACTCTTTTCCTGATAAAATTCCCCCATGACAAAATGGATAACGCTCCCCACCCAAGAAGTCCCTGACTTTTTCACAGAACTCAACCTGCACCCCATCGCCGAACAAACTCTGCTTCGGCTCGGGATCGATAGTGTTTCAGATGCGAAAGCCTTTCTTGATCCAAACGAATACACGCCAACGGATGGCTGGGAGATGCCCGACCTCCGCACCGCTGTTGACAGAATCGAGCAAGCCATAAGTACGCGCGAATCGATTTGCGTTTGGGGCGATTTCGATGTAGATGGGCAAACATCTACTGCTCTTCTCGTGCAGACCCTCCAATCCCTTGGCGCAAATGTCCATTGGCATATCCCCATTCGGGCAACCGAATCGCATGGAATTAAAATTCCCTTTTTGAAAGAAGTCATCGACAATGGCGCAGAAGTAATTCTCACCTGCGATACTGGCGTGAGCGAAATCGAAGCCGTGGAATACGCAAACGAGCGCGGCGTAGATGTGATCATCACCGATCATCACGATTTACCTGAAAAACTACCCCCAGCAGTGGCAGTCGTCAACTCAAAACGCCTACCAGATGAACACTCGCTCTCAACCTTGCCGGGTGTAGGTGTGGCTTATTTACTCGCAGAAAAACTCCTTTGTAATAAGGGATTCAGCCCTTCGCATTTGCTCGATCTCGTGGCTCTCGGCATCACCGCCGATGTCGCCGACCTGCACGGAGACGCACGCTATTTGCTCCAGCGCGGGCTAATTGAATTGCGCCAAACAAAGCGCATCGGCTTGCAAACGCTCTACAAAGTGGCGGGCATCAACCCGCTCACCGTAAACGAAGGCGATATTGGTTTCGGCATTGCGCCGCGCATGAACGCCATCGGGCGGCTCGGCGATGCCAATATCATGGTCGATTTTCTGACCACCGAGAGTGCCTCGCAAGCCCAGGTGATTGCCACCCAACTCGAGGGGCTGAACACCCAACGCCGCCTGCTCACATCGCAAATTTACGCCGCCGCTGAGAGCCAAATCGATCAAAACCCCAAACTCAAAGAGACCGCCGCGCTCATTTTGGCGCAAAAAAATTGGGCCCCTGGCGTTATCGGCATCACCGCCAGCAGGCTCGGCGAGCGTTATCACAAACCCGTCATTTTGCTCTCGGTCGGCGAAGATGGCGTGGCGCGCGGCTCGGCGCGTTCGGTGGCGGGCATCCACATCACCAAAGCGATTGCCGCGCAAAGCGATATTTTGCACGGCTTCGGCGGTCATCCGATGGCGGCAGGCATGGCATTAGATGCGGATAAAATCCCCGCCTTTCGCAGACGGATTAGCAAAACGATTCTAGATAATTTGGGAGATGCGGGACTCCCTGCCGAAACGCACCTGATTTCAGCTTGGTTGCCCCTAAAAGACTTGACGCTCGACCTCAGCGCAGACCTGAACAAACTCTCCCCCTTCGGACCCCAAAACCCGACTCTGATTCTCGCCTCGCGCAATTTAACCCTGAGCCACTTTGCCAAAATTGGCAAAAACAAAGAACACCTACGCTTAACCGTCAAAGATAAGGAAGAAAACGCACAGTCCATTCTCTGGTGGCGCGCAGATGAAGATGACCTCCCGCCCAAAGGAAGTAAATTTGACCTAGCCTTCAAAATGAGAACGGGAGAATATAAGGGAAGTCCACAGTTAACTTTGGAGATGGTGGGTTTCAGAATTACAGAAGAAATTAAAGAAGAAGAAGCTAAGCAGAAGATAGAAGTTCTACGCTTGGATGTTGAATCCTTCGACAAGCTCAGGGCAACGGGTTTGCAAATCTTTGTTGAAGGAAAATCGAAGATTAAGGGGAAAAATAGATATAACTTAGAAAAATCGGATGAGTTGGTCGTTTACACCTCCCCTCCCAGCGCAAAAGCGTGGCGTGATATTTTGAAAAAAGTTCAACCGAAGAAAATTTACCTAATTGGCATAAATCCACCCAAACTCACAGCCCAAGAATTTCTCGCGCATTTGGCGGGATTGGTGAAATATACGCTCACAAAGAAAGATGGAGAAACAAAAATCTCTGCCTTATCAGCAGTCACAGCTCAACGCGAAGCCACCATCCGTTTGGGGCTAGAGTGGCTGGCGGCGGGCGGGCAGGTTGTGGTGGATGTTGATGGAGATGATGTGAAGCTATCTAAGATTTCCGAAATCTTAAAGACTTCGGAAATCTCCGGCAAATATGCGCAAGCCGAACTCTTTATCGCCGTGAAGGGGGTGTTGGCGGAGGCGGTGGCGTTTAGAAAAAACTTCGCATCACAAAATAAAAGACAATGATAAAACTAGCGACATGACAGTTTGATTTCATCGGTAATTGCAAAGTGAAAAATAAATAGGATCAGTATTAATGAGTGCCCTTTCAACAGATCTAAAACCAATTTGGAAGATACTCAGATCACGACGAGATTTGACATCAACGAAATGCCGTTTTCCAGCATGAATTATATGAGTACCAATAGAGACTAACCAGCCATTCATCAAGTTTTGAATGAAATAGAAGAGTATTTGATTAATTAGGATACGAGTTTGCGCTAATATATTTACGCCAAAGCCCCAGCTTCTTCACAAAGAGCGGGGGCTTTGATTTTTAATCTGCGAGAATCTGCCAAACCAGCATAAATCTGCGTTCTATTTCACTTTGTAGAGAAAGACAATAAACACAAAAAAATCTTTCGAGTATAATAATTTAAACAGAGACAAATAAAATCTTTTCACAATTAGGAGCAAGGCATGTCTTTCAAGCCTAAAAAAATATCATTTCAGGAACTCAGCCAGCGGCTATCTGATTTAGAATCAAAATACGGTTATTCTACAATTGAATTCTATAGACGCTTCCAAGACGGAGAAATGGGAGATGATGATAAATGGCTAACTTGGGCGGGGTTATATCATTTGTATCTCACATCGCTCCCCGTTAGACAATTTATGGTGGATGCAGTGCCAGCATAATGAATATCGCTGATTATTTTTCATCCATCGAACGCAGTCTAAATCAACACGCTACAATTACGGCTATTGAGGTTGTCGAATCTCTTGCCTCAGATGACTTCAATGGCATCCTTCGATGTCGCGTCCACTTTTGGGAATAGTGTAAACTATTTTCTGTAAATTCATAAAAAGAGTAGGTCAAGTGTTATCCTCTAGTTGATCAAAACAAATA
>JADGEO010000078.1 GCA_016744335.1 Anaerolineales bacterium | reverse complement strand
ACATTATGTATTTTTCTGCTGCTCTAGGTACAATTCGGGCACTTGACCTAAACACCTTTGAACTCTTATGGGAATTTAAACCAAAACCAGTGAACGACAATAATGTTCGTATCATTTCTGGTGCTGCAGTATTAGATGGGGCTGTCTATGCAATAGCTGATAACGGGTTTCTCTATGCGTTTGACATAGAAACTGGAGATGAAATTGGCTGGTGGCAATCTCCAGAAGGCGTGGTAGATTGGACAAAAGGTTGGTCTGGGAGTACACCCATGCTGGGTGTTGTTTCAGATGATGAAAAGTTGTACGTAACTTTTGGTAAACAAACGCTTTACGCCTTTGAAAAACAAGATGAGTAACTAACATTTGGCGGCGGTCTAGGAGACCGCCACCAGCAAAATGGCGTAAATTACACCCTCGATTTGAACGCTGGTTTGACCCAAGTTTTGAGCGATGGGGCTAACACTTATCTCTACGGGAATGGCAGAATAGCGCAAGCTGGTAGCACAACCGAATACTTCTTGGGTGATGCTTTAGGCTCTGTGCGGCAGTTAGCTGATTCTGCTGGCGCGGTTACGCTTACGCAGAGTTATGCGCCTTATGGCGAAGTTACTCAATCAGTTGGGACATCCCAAACCAGCTACGGCTTCACCAATGAATTCACTGACCCGAACGGCTTAGTCTACTTGCGGGCGCGGTATTACGCGCCTATAGATGGGCGGTTTATTTCAAGAGATACTTGGGATGGAGATGTTAAAAGACCAATTACCTACAATAAATGGTTATATGCAGATACAGACCCAGTTAACAACTTGGATCCATCGGGGTTTTGTAGTCAAGGTGGTTGGAATGATCCTTCAGGTGGTTTATTTTCAAATGAGCAATGTAATAAGTTGGAGAATACATACCTTGATGTAACTAGATGGGGCAAGCTTGATGGTTTACAAGAGATGCAAGACTGGTATTATAAATTAGCTGACAGAATGGAAGCAGATGGGTATATACAGCCTTCAACAAATTTGCGTCATTTTCTTTCAGGAGCAGGAGAAAATTTAGAGATTTCAGAATCTTTTATTGAAAATTATATTTGGGGATGGAATGAAGTAAATAAAAAAGTAGAGACCCTTGCAGATTGGTATATCAAAACACAGGTTTCTTCTTGTAATCCAGCAGCCGAAGTGGGACCAGATGGTTTTGCCACAGGCATTGATGCATCCCTAAAGAATCTTTCAATGTGGGGCTTTTGGAATTGGCCAGAACGCGAAGAATATGGGGCTCTTGCTTCATTCCGCCTGGATGTTGTTTTTTCAGGAAATATCACTCGACCTTGGGTTGTCTTTTCAAATGCATTCACTGAAGCTAATCTAAATATTCACTTGACGGTGTTAGATCACTACAACTGGCACGAAGGGCAAGGGGTGAGATACCCAGGGCCTCTATTTGGAGATGAAATACCAGATGATTGGGCAAAACTATTAGACGATTATGGGTATGGACAATCTTTTCTAATCCATGGGGATATAAATATTCCTTATAGTAAAAGTTTAGGGCCAGTAAGAGAGCGAAACATTAATGAACCACCTGAGGGATGGTATAACGCAAGCTGTATTGGTGTCGGCTTTCTTCCTGAATGTTTGCCCTAAATTATTCTGGGTAAATAGTATGCAAAAATAGCAATCAAAACAGAAGTTTTTCAGGCAATAAATTATGAGCAGGTAAACTATGGACAGAAAACAAGAGACTACGAGAAAGCTACATGGGCTGAATCAAGCTACAAGGTGGGGGGGAGCCATTTTTCTTGCATGGTTCTTTGGTAAATATATCCTTTGGAATACTCTCGATTACTTAGTTCCATATAGAGCAACTGCCTATCAAGCAAAATTGGCACTAAATGGAACAATACTCTCTACAATTCTATCAATATTGCTTTCTACTATTCGAGATGGCCAAGATAAAATTAGACTTAGGACACCAATTGATAATATAACTGTAGATACGAAGAGTAATTTTTTAGAGCTGCTTGTTTTTATCTCTCGGGTTATATTGGCTGGGTATACAAGTCTCTATTGGTTCAAACAAGGCGAGTATTTACAAGGTCAAGAATATATTACTATCGGGTCTAATTTGTTTATAATATTGTTGTTATTAGGAATAGGTACCGCAGTAATCACGCTATTTTCCAGTTATATGATTATTTTAGAACCTTGGCGCATATTTCTTCATAAAGCAAGCAGTTCTAAACCTGTAACTCTGCTATTTGCGAGCAGGTGTTTGTTTTTGCTGATTGTGAATCTGTTGTTTATGTTTTATTTTGTACCCGGGCTAAAAACAAAACTACCATCTGTTTTAATTGTCATCGTTAGTTTTGTTTTTATTGTTAGAACCCAAATAATATATTACAAAGGTAATAAGATAAAACTGTAAACACGGCGGTCTAGGAGACTGGTTGTTACAGTATCGGTCTCCTAGACCGACGTAAAACGCTCCAATCTTATGTTCATTCGATTTCAGCATCTAAAAGTATTTGGAATGCGAACATTTGGTTACTATCTCCAAGAATCACATAAAGGAGATTACTCTCACCATCTACTGCAACATAGTATCCTTCACCCTGTGAAGCTCCTTGATTTTCAAAAAAGTTAATGGAAGGTTCGAAGTGGATTTTTCCCAGTCTTTCTCCTGTATTGACATTTAGCATTAACAAATCGTCGTTATAAGTGAGAAAATACGCGACTTTATCAGATACTGCCACATTACTTATCACATTTTCTTCTTCTGTTTTCCAAAGCAAATCATAATATGGCTGGCGTTGCCAAGCAGAAGCAGAACTGAATGCATCTTTGCCCGATCCGTAAAAGATTTTATCTTTTGTGATAGTAGGTATATAAGCTTCTAGTATTCCAGAAGGAAAACTTCTGAAAGATTGAGATATATCAAATATCTCACCTGTTTTTACATTTTTTAAATGCTCACCGCTAGTTGACCCCTGAGTGTAAAGAACGTCATCAACAGCATATAAATACATAACATTATTATGAAACCCTGGAAGCTTAGTAGACCAAATCGTCTCTCCTGACGCTAGCATAAAAGAAAAAATCCAAGACTGTCCCCCCACATACAGAGCTTCAGAATCTGCCGAAATTTCTCTGAAACTACCTGTTTTTTGCCAAATAGTTTTTCCATCATTGCCTTGTAATGCTACAAGCATTCCTCTCTCTGTTGACTCAGTACTCCCAAGAAAAAACACCTTATCATCAACAGCTACCACTTTGGTCCCTTTTGATCCACGTGCGATATAAACTTCTTGTACCCATAATAATTCTACAGGCAAATTGTTTTCTTGGGTGACCTTATGAGGTTGAGATGTTTGGGCTTCAGTCCAGTTCACCTTATTGCCTGATGACGAACATGCAACTAATCCCAATAGAATAGTTAGTACCTGCAAACCAAGTATTTTCCTTGAGGAAAACTTTAGGGGAAGTGTTTGGTTATTTCCCAGCATTATGGAGATCCTCATATATATCGGTCCACTTATTAATTTTAGACTGTATATATAAACGACTTAGTTGTGCATGCCCAACTACATCCAATCCCCAAGGAGAACGTTGACCGCTCAGTATATCTTGTCCCAACATTCCCCTATTAACACGCTTATAACCAGCTTTATCTGTGTAAAAATACTCGCGCTCTGTTATATCACGCCCATCGTAGTTCACCCAGCTAAAAGCAAGGTCAACCCCGAGAAGAGGATCAAGTGCTCCGCTCCAGCCTACATACCATGCAACACCTCCTATTGGGTTCAAAGATGGTGATATGAATCCAGTGGCTCCGACGGAAACGCCAGCTCCAATTTCAAGAGCGAAGGCACTGCTCAAAGACATAAACGGTCCATCATAATCCTTAAAAATATCATTTTGGCTGTTAAAGCCTGGAAAAGGCCAGAATCCAACAATGCCTGCGTATTGGCTAGCACCAATTCCGATAGTGGCATCTCCTATTGCTATTCCACTATAATCAAAAACTGCGCTGGTCATAGTTGTGAAATCATACGCTATTTCAACTCCGTTCGTGAAAACAAATTCGAAATGATTAAAACCTTCAATATATCCAATGCCGTTATAAGGTATTGGATAAGCACCATAACGACACCCTGGCTTATCAATCACATTGCCATTTTCATCACGGTAAGGAACTTCGCCCCTATATTCCATCGGTCGGTTAACTCCATGATACTTTCTAGCACAATCTTCATATAAGATTCTAGTTGGCATATCGTAACAGTGTTCAGGGAATTTTCCACTCGGATCCACCAAATTAACCGGATTCCCCTCCACATACCCCCACCGATTCAAAGAAAGTGGTCTATTGTAATCACCGTTCCAAGTATCTCTTGAGATGAAGCGGCCAGTGCCGCTATCCATATACCGCGCCCGCAAATACGTTAGCCCATTTGCGTCGTGAATCTCGCCGGTGAATGCGTAGCTTGTCTGAGATGTGCCCACACTTGAAACTGTCTCCCCATAAGGTGCATAACTTTGCGTGAGCGTCACCGCCCCAGCAGAATCAGCTAGTTGCCGCACAGACCCTAAAGCATCACTGAGGAAATACTCAGTTTGCGTTGCGTGCTGTGAAATACGCCCATTCCCATAGAGATAAGTATTCGTCCCATCGCTCAAAACTTGGGTCAAACCAGTGTTCAAGTCAAGCGTGTAATTAACGCCGTTTTGCTGGTGGCGGTCTCCTAGACCGCCGTAATTTTTTATTTTCACACAGTTTCTAGTTCTCTCTGCACAACGCATTCGCTACTCTTTAGCTGGCACATACTTATATAAGCCAGCCTCCCCATTGGAATTGTTGGGCAATACAAGCCACAAGTCTCCATTTGGAGAAAGAAGGAATGTTGGACCTGCCATTAAATTATCGCTTGGTAAATTCGCATAGGAACCCCATTGATTTTTTATGTAGTCAAAATAACCCAACTCCATAGTATTCCAAATAAACCATATTTTCCCGCGATCAACAGGAAATATATTTAAATTGTATGTTGTCTCTATAGGAAATTTATTGGGATACCGTTCAATTTTTCTGTCGTTACTTATTTTTACCCAATCATTCACACCCAAAATAACCCAAGCAGAGCCATCAATATCGCTTTTAACGTCTATCCATTCTATCTTCGCGTTCCATCCATAAATACCATCTGGCCATAATTCTTTTGTGGCGTAAAAAGTCCATTCCTCGCCATCAAAGTGTGCAACACCTGTGTCGCTATTTCCCCCAATCCATAGATTACCTCTTTTGTCTGCACTAAGAGAATATATTGATGGGAAAGGAAAAGGTTCTTCTCTCCACTGGGTGCCGTCAAAGTAATACAAGCAAGAATGTTCTCCACAATTTAGAAGTCCCAACCAGATATATCCAGAAGATTTATCCATTGCCATAGACGCTTTGCTTCGCATGTCTTCAGTCAAGAATTCAGGATAATCAAAGAGTGTCCAATTCTTTCCATCAAAGCTAAAAATACTTGTTGCATATCTTCGAGTTGACGGATTGAAAAACCAAATTATTCCATCTTCATCAACATAAGGGCAATTCCAAGTTTTGTCGAATTCATCTGGTGTTGATATAGTATTCCACTTATTACCATCAAAGTATTCTAACTCTAAGAACACAGACCAAATTTGGTTTTTATCATCAAAGTCAATGCAAGAAGAACGCATCTTATGAACGCGCTCCCACTCATCTTTGAACGTACGGATTATAAAACCATCCTTAGCCAGAGCTGATTCTGGAATATGCATTTCTTCCACCCCAATAGGGGAAGGTGTTACCATTTTTGTTGATGGTGTTATAGTGCCTATTGGTACAGCCTCTGTTAAAATCGATGCGCTTTCAGGTATAGCACTTGCCTGATTGGATGAAACGGAAGTGCTACAAGAAAGTAAAAAGAGCGATATAGATAAAACGAGTAAATAGTTTTTCATTGTATCTCTCATCTATTCTCAATGTGTACAACAGCTATTTCATTTACCTGCCCTGATGTATTATCCAGAGAACGCCAATATTGATAGTTTATTGCTCCACTTCTATCAACAACAGACGGACGTAAACTTGGCAGGCTTTCTTCACCTGGTGTGCAAGTGAAGGAATATACCCATTGCAAGACAGACTCTAAGTTATTACCTTCGTTAAGATTAAATTGCCCTCTTCCAAAAGTTGTAGGCATCCCCCAACCGACAATAACTGCCACATGATCCCATCGTACACCTCCTGGAATATCGTAAAATACTAAATCGCCTGGGCGTATTTGTCCACGATGTGTAGCCAATTTGTCCTCCCAGGCTTTGTCAATTCTGTCGCCTGTATATAGTTTGTTCTCGTTATAGTAGGGTGGGTTTTTATGAGAAAATGTCTCCACACCTATTTTTGTAGTAGCAAATTCATAGAAATCAGGTGTCCTAATTGCTGTATAGGGCTGATATTGACATCCTTGGTCACTGTAATAATTACTTTGTTTTAATCCACCTACGCTCCAATAGTAAAGAGAAGCATCATCCAAAAGACCATTGTCTTTGTAGGGGTCTATACGTGGGTCTTCGACCCCTCCATGGTGAAGCACAAATGAAGCAAACAGGGTGCACTGATTTTCAAAGTCTACTCCTTCATAGCACTTATTTCCTGTGAAATCATATTGTGAGTCAAGAGCAGATGTCGAAGAATTATCCCAGTTTATCGCATAATTTGTCGCTCTCATACGATTGTAAGCATAGTGTCCACTCGGATCCACCAAATTAACCGGATTCCCCTCCACATACCCCCACCTATTCAGCGAAAGCGGCCTATTGTAATCCCCATTCCAAGTATCTCTGGTAAGGAATCTACCATCGCTAGAATTATAGTATCGCGCCCTGAGATAGGTTAACCCGTTTGCATCTCTCGATTCACCTGTAAATTGGTATACGCTTACGCCACTGCCCACGCTTGAAATCGTTTCCCCATAAGGGGAATAACTTTGGGTGAGCGTAACCGCTCCAGCGGTATCAGCCAATTGCCGCACAGAGCCAAGTGCATCACCCAAGAAGTATTCGGTTTGGGTTGCGTGCTGTGAAATACGCCCGTTTCCGTAGAGATAGGTGTTCGTGCCATCGCTCAAAACTTGGGTCAAACCAGCGTTCAAATCGAGAGTGTAATTTACGCCGTTTTGCTGGTGGCGGTCTCCTAGACCGCCGTATTTACACATCTTTCACAATGCTAAATCGTTTCGTTGCGCGCTTAGAACGGCTTCTGTCTTGATGTGCATAATAAAGAGCAGTCGTCTGAACATCTTTATGCCCTAACTTCATTCTCACCAACTCTAAATTAGCTCCTTGGTCAAGCCAAGCTTGTGCTACCCTATGCCGAATAGAATGAGGGTTAAATCGCTTTATATTCAACCCTCGTGCGATATTCCTAAAACTCACATAGACCTTATCTGTCGTCACTCTTCGGTTTTCACCAAAAAGAAATAAAGCCTGTCTCTTTTTTCCAAACTCTTTATTTCTAGCGCGAATATAGTGTCTCAAGACATCCGCTGTTTTTTCAGTAAAATCTAAAACCCGCCCACCCGTTTTCCCTTCCACATAAACCTCCAAATTTAAGAAATCAAGGTCAGCTATATTTATACTACACAACTCCCCAGAGCGACATCCAGTATCAGCCAGAAAGGTCAACAT
>JADGEO010000077.1 GCA_016744335.1 Anaerolineales bacterium | reverse complement strand
TGCATTTTCCCTCTGTGGGCTGGTGGTGATGAATATCGTATATGAGTATAGGATTTTTGGGAGGGTTGTCAAGAAAACAGACTTTACAGTTTTGTAAGGTGGGCGCGCACCCAAAGATCTCACCACATCGAAATCTTATTGAGGGCACTCAAGCCCAAAGTCACGCGCGTAGCGGTTCTTCATCCCAAATAAAAAAGGTTGGAAGCTCTAAACCTTCCAACCTTTTAACATTTAAACCTTCAAAGAGCTTTTAGAACGCAAATTCGCCGTTCTTATAATAAAGTTCCCCGTCTACCAAAATCTCAGAATCGTCACGCATATCGCAAATCATATCCCAGTGGATGGCACTTTTATTTTTGCCACCCGTTTCAGGATAGCTCGCACCCAACGCCATGTGGAAGGAGCCGCCGATTTTCTCATCGAAGAGAATTTGACCGGTAAATTGGTCAATGCCAAAGTTGGTGCCGATGGCAAACTCGCCCAAATAGCGAGAGCCAGCGTCTGTTTCAAGCATTTTCAGGAGGAAATCTTGGTTTTTATCCGCTTTAGCGGAGGTGACTTTGCCATTGCTAAAGGTTAGCTCTGCGCCTTCGACTGCAACGCCGTTATAAATGGCGGGATAGGTGAATTTAACCCAACCATTGACTGAATCTTCAACGGGACCTGTATAAATCTCACCATCGGGCATATTGAAGACACCAGCCGAGTTGAGGAAGATGCGGTTTTTGATGGAAAGCGATAAATCTACGTTGGGTCCTTTTAAGATGACTTGATTGCGCCCTTGGATATTGTCTATGGCGACTTGTTGCTCTTCTTTGACTTTGTTCCAAAAGGCGATTGGGTCTTCTTCGTTGGCGTGGCAAGCACTGTAAACAAAATCTTCATAATCTTCGAGACTCATATCGGCATCTTGGGCGTAGGCTTTGGTGGGGAAGAGGGTTGTTACCCATTTAAACTCGCCTGCGCCACCGCGTTTCATTTGTGTGGCGGTAATTTCTCCAAGTGCTTTGCCGCGACGCTGTAGTTTGTTTAGGTCTACGCCACTAAGTGCGCGGGTATTTGTTGCCGAATGAACACGAATGCGTGATTCAAATTGCTCGTACGCTATTTTATGCAGGGGGGGCACAAAATCGAGTTGTTCATCTGATGCGTATTTATAATAAAGGGCATCTTGAGAAGCGAAATTCCAAATTGCGGGGATGGGATAAGCACCCTTTTTAAGAATTTCTTTATAGAGTTCGTTTATGAGTGGTCTAGCCGCTTCTGTTGCTTCAATGAGAACGCGATCGTCTTTAACGATGCGAGCGGAATGATTGACTAAAATTTCTGCAAATTTTTGTACTCGTGGGTCTGTCAAGGTGATACTCCTTGTTTCATTTTTTTGCTTATTATACTCTGAAAGTTAAACTTACGGCTTTGCCGAAAATCACCTTTTAAGGTGATGATTGGGTGTGTTTTGGTAGTGAAAAAGATGTAAGCGTTCAGCCATATTAAAAGTTTTCAACGCAAATGCCGCTACGCTATACGCGAATGGACGAATGACGCGAATTTTTAATGCTTTTGCTGCATTTTTCCAGAAAGTTTATATGTTTTTGTCATCTTTACACATATAAAAAACAAAAAAGTTTTTAAAATCCGCGAAAATCTGTCTAATCTGTAAAATCCGTGTTCTATTTTGAAACCTCTGAACGCTTAGAAAAAGATTTGTCAATACCCAGCACTTACCCCAAAAGAGTTTTACGCTATAATCCTCTTCATGTCTGACTTCCTATATAATTTTCTATATGTGATTCTTAATTTTGGTGCTATCGCCCTGATATTGGGCGGTAGTGTTGTTTTACCCAATACCGAGCATGATAAATTTTCGGTATACACACAAGATATAGAGTTTGACTTTGTAAGTTGGACACTCAACGCCGCATGGATAAAATTAGAACAAGCCACAATAAATAGCCCTCATTATATAGCCAGCGAAACAAGAAAAGAGATTGTTGCCGATTATTTTGAGCAAATGGAGCAGGTTTTGTACGCAGAGTGGGAACTAGAGCAAATATATACCAACCCAGAAATTGCAGACCCTGAACTTACCTCAGAAGAATTGCGAAATCGCCTCGATACACTTTATGCAGAGCAACATCAGCTTGCTCCTTTTGCCGAATCCGTGCTAGAAGGACAAGTGACCATTGCGTTGGCGAGTGAAAATCTCACAACGGGCGGGCAACCGCTTCCGCGCCCGCTATATCATATTTCTACTCTGCCGATGCAACTTATTATTTCTCCGAGAGATGTCATTCGGCAGGATGAAGGTATTATGCTTCTTGCCAATTTTCCCGTAGACAAACAAGATGCCATAGAAAAAGAAATCACAGCCGACTTAAACCTCTCCGCGCTTATTGAGCCAGTGGGTGGTATTGGCATTTATCCCACAATGGGAATGCGTACAACAAATTTACCCTGGACATTAGATACAATAGCCCATGAGTGGACACATAATTACCTCGCATGGCATCCGTTGGGATGGAACTACAACTCATCTCCAGAAATGCGCACGATCAACGAGACCGTTGCCTCCATAGTCGGTGGTGAAATTTCTCAGGTTGTGCTAGCGCGGGATTACCCAGAGTTTTTGGAAGGAGGGGATCGCCCGCGTGTCAGCTTGCTTGCCCTCAATGAGCCGTCTCGGGGAGAGGGCTTTAGCCCGGACCCCGATCCCTTCGACTTTCGCACCGAAATGCACGAAACACGGCTACATGTAGATGAGCTTCTCGCCGAGGGGAAAATAGAAGAAGCCGAAGCCTATATGGAAGAACGCCGTCAAATTATGTGGAAAAACGGTTATGCAATTCGCAAATTAAATCAAGCCTATTTTGCTTTTCATGGTGCCTATGCCGATCTTCCTGGTGGAGCGGCGGGTGAAGACCCTGTGGGACCCACCGTACGCGCCCTCCGAGAGCAGAGTGATTCTCTCGCAGATTTTGTGCATACAATTATGTGGGTGAGTTCTTATGATGAGTTATTAGAATTGGTGGAATAATAGATGCAATTGGAAATAAGCTAGAAGCCCCCGTTCCTTTCAAGGGAGCGGGGGCTTCTAGTCACTGAAGTTTTATTTTTAAAAAAGTCTAATGGATAGTAAAAAGATGCAAAAAACACTTATTTTTTTATTTTTTACCCTTGCCTTCGTAGCTTGCGCGCCCTCTACGCCCGCACCCACTGCACCCGTGGTGACTGCCGCATCTACGCTTAGGGTGGTTTCGTCAGCAAACACGTCTACGCCCGCATCCCAAGGTTGTGGAACAATATCAAGCCTCCCCACGCCAGACGCGGCAGTTGAATCCCTTTTCCCGCCGATTGATGAAAATGATATGATTTTAGGCAGAGAAGATGCGGCGACTACTTTCATCATCTATGCAGATTATCAAGACCCAGCTTCTGCTGAGTTTTATGCGGTTTTAAGCGAGCTTAGAGAAAAATATCCCGAAGAGTTGCGTATTATTTATAGAGATTTCCCGATGGTTACAAATCCTGGTCACGAGAAGGCGGGTTTTGCCGCCCATGCCGCCTATGCCGCTGATTTGCAAGGGGAATTTTGGGAAACGCAGGCGTTATTATTTGAGCAACAAGAGATTTGGGCACCACTCACTGAAGCGAGTTTTATAGATTGGTTAGCAGAAGAAACAGAAGCAATTGGCATAGATTCTGAAAAATTATTAGCCGATATGCAACGCGAAGAGATTGTGGAGCGCGTTCGACAAGCGTTTATTGATGGGCAAGAAATTGGAATCCCTTTTACACCTTTTTTGCTTATTAATGGGCAAATACATGATGGTTTGCTTGATTTTAATACTTTGGATACTATTGTTGGGTTATATGCGTTGGGAGAAAAGCAATTTGAAGGCTGTCCGCCACAGGTGATTGACCCCTTAAAAGAATATTTGGCAACTTTAGAAACGGAGAAGGGTGAAATAGTTATTCAATTTTATCCTCAACAAGCCCCTCATACGGTTAATAACTTTGTTTTTCTTGCCAAAGAAGGCTGGTATGATGGCATTAGTTTTCACCGTGTATTACCCGATTATTTTGCAGAAACGGGTGATCCCAGTGGGACAGGGCGTGGAAACCCAGGTTATTATTTTGAAAATGAGATCGACTCTGTGCTTTCCTTTAATCATCCGGGCGTTGTCGCTATGAAAAATGTGGGTACAGGAACAAACGGGAGTATGTTTTTCATCACCTATGATGCAATCCCCGCCTATGATGGAAAATTCACCATTTTTGGGCAGGTGCTAAGTGGCATGGACGTGCTAAAAGCACTTGCCTCGCGTGACCCTCAATTTGGCGAATCTCTTCCCGCTGGCGATACCTTAATTAGCGTGACGATTGAAGAGCGATAGGGTATAATCGCCCGCTATTGGAAAAACGAGTACAAAAATTTTTCCCAACAACGACTAACTAAAAAATTAGATTACTAAGCGAGTAAAAAAATGGAATTTCTCACTCAAATTATAGATATATTTCTTCACCTAGATCATTACCTTAGCGATATTACATCTCAATATGGTGCCTGGACTTATGGCATCTTATTTGTTGTTATTTTCATTGAAACTGGTCTGGTTATTATGCCTTTTCTTCCAGGCGATTCTCTCCTTTTTGCGGCAGGGGCTATTGCGGCAATTCCTGGTAGTGGCATAAATATCTTACCCCTCATGGGGTTGTTGATGGTTGCTGCTGTTTTGGGCGACACTGTAAATTATTGGATTGGCCACTCACTCGGCGAAAAAGCCTACGAAAGTAAATGGCTCAAAAAAGAATATGTAGATAAAACCCACGCATTCTTTGAAAAACATGGTGGAAAAACCATCTTTCTTGCTCGTTTTGTGCCTATTGTGCGCACCTTTGCGCCTTTTGTTGCGGGCGTTGGCAAAATGGATTATCAATACTTTTTCTCCTATAATGTTTTTGGCGGTATTACTTGGGTTGCAACCTTCTCTCTCGCGGGGTATTTCTTCGGCAATATCGAATTTGTTAGAGAAAACTTTTCTATGGTCATCATTGCAATCATAGTCATCTCGCTTGTTCCTGTTGCACTTGAAGCTTGGAAAGCGCGTAAAGAAAAGAAAGACGCGTAAAAAACACCCGAATACAAAAAAAGCCCCGTAGATTCGGGGCTTTTGCATATCTAAATGAAAAAATATTGGCTTTCGTTCAGTCTCATTGCTTTTTTTCTACTCATCGTTTTCCTTGCCGATAGCGGCAACCTCCCGCGCTCTATTCGTAAATTATACGATTTCCCCTATGGAGATAAATTAGGGCATTTCTTATTGACGGGATTATTAAGCTACGTCCTCAATAAGAGAGCCATTCTCACGCGCCAATCTGCTCATCAAGCAGAGCGGAACGCCTCTGATTTGAACTTGGCGCGCGTTCTTCTTACAGTAAGCCTACTTCTTGCCTTTTTCATCACGCTTGAAGAATTTTCCCAACAACTTTTTCCCATACGCACATTTTCACTAAGCGATTTGGTCGCTGGCTACGCAGGTATCGCCTTTTTTGCATGGCTGGCTTTGAAAAGAACAAAAAAAGTCTCCGTAAGCGGAGACTTTAGCTAAAATGCCCCCGGTGGGAGCCGAACGCACAAAAACTGTTTTGAAGTCAATTATTTCACTCTCCTAGAACAAGGCGGGGGTATTCAGATAGCTAATTTTTTGGCTTTCTCTAGCTCGTCTATGCTCCATCTTAGCAGAGTTTTCCTCTCCTTTATAAAGAGCTTGCCTCCACCACAAAAAGGAAAAAAAGGGTACTTTCACCCTCTGATAAAATCTCTCTTATGACTCACACAAAAAAAATATCCACCCAACTTAACTTACCCCCCGCTCAAGTGGAGGCAACAATCCGCTTGCTGGATGAGGGGAATACGGTTCCTTTTATCTCTCGCTACCGTAAAGAGATGACTGGCTCGCTTGATGATGAGCAAGTCCGCTTTGTGGCAGATGAGATTTTGCGCCTGCGTGCGCTCGCTAAAAGACGCGCTACGATTTTGAAATCTATCAAGGAGCAAGGGAAATTAGACACGAAGCTCAGCACCGCGCTAAATGCCGCCGATTCGTTGACCGCACTCGATGACCTTTATGCCCCCTTCCGCCCCAAAAGACGGACTCGGGCAATGATGGCGCGCGAAAAAGGATTATCCCTTTTAGCTGATTTGATTTTGAAGCAACCCCCCGATATTTCTCCTCAAAAAACGGCTAAGAAATTTTTGAATGACGATGTTGAAAATATAGAAGATGCCCTGCAAGGCGCACGCGATATTATTGCCGAAAAAATTAGCGATAATGCCACCATTCGCAGAGCCACACGTCAAAAAGCTCTTGAATTTTCTACTTTATACGCTGAAAAAATCAAAAAAGCAGTAGATGAAAAAGGCGTTTATGAAAGTTATTATAATTTCAGGGCGCGCGTAGACCGTTTAGAAGCACATCAGGTTTTGGCGATTTCTCGCGGCGAAAAAGCAAAGATTTTACGCGTCCGCGTAGATATTGCCGAGCGCGATTGGTTCCCGGTAGTCAATCGAGAATTCCCGCAAAATAGACGCAGTCCTTTTTGCGAGCATTTGGCAGAAGCACAGCAAGATTCTGCCTCTCGTTTGCTTTTGCCCGCTATAGTGCGAGATATTCGGCGCGCCCTCAGCGAAAAAGCCGATAGCCACGCTATTCAGGTTTTTGCCACCAATTTGCGCGCCTTGCTGGGGCAGGCTCCGCTTTTGGGGCAGGTGGTTTTGGGCATCGACCCCGGCTTTAGAAGCGGATCTAAAATTGCGGTCGTGGATGAGCAGGGCAAGGTGCTTGAGACTGGCACCATTTATCCACACGCGCCCCAAGTTGAAACACGTGCGTCACGGTCTTTTATCCAAAAAATGATTGAAAAGCATCAGGTCACGCTCATCGCCATTGGCAACGGCACCGCATCCCGCGAAACAGAGCAGTTGGTCGCCGAAATTACGCGCAACTCAGCATCTACAAAATATCTCATCGTTAATGAAGCGGGGGCATCGGTTTACTCGGCATCTGCACTGGGGCGGGCTGAGTTTCCTGCGCTAGATGTCTCTATTCGGGGCGCGGTTTCAATTGCTCGCCGAGCGCAAGACCCTTTGGCAGAGTTGGTCAAAATTGATCCAAAATCATTGGGCGTGGGCATGTATCAGCACGATGTCAATCAGAAGGCGTTGGCGCACGCGCTGGATGGTGTGGTGGAGGCGGTGGTGAACGGCGTGGGCGTCAATTTGAACACTGCCAGCGCGGCGTTATTGGCGCATATTGCGGGCGTTGGCGAAAAACTTGCTGAGCGCATTGTGATATATCGTGAGAATAATGGCGTTTTTAAGACAAGAAAAGAGTTGCTAGATGTAGCGGGGTTGGGAAAAAAATCTTATGAACAATCGGTGGGATTCATGCGGATTATCGGGGGTGCCAAGGCATTAGATGCTTCTGCTATCCACCCCGAATCTTATCCTATTGCGGAAGAAGTACTGGCACGTGCGCGTATTTCACTTGATTCTGCTTTGGACACGCGAAGCGTGGCGTTGGACTCTTTGACCGACAAAACGCCCCCCGAAACTTTGGCACGCGCGCTAAACTGCGGGGTGCCGACCCTCAACGATATTCTCGAACAGCTTATCCGCCCCGGGCGTGATCCCCGCGCCTCTGCACCCGCCCCTATCTTACGAGCCGATGTGCTAAAAATAGATGATTTAGTAGAAGGGATGCGTCTAAAAGGGACCGTGCGAAATGTGGTCGATTTTGGGGCTTTTGTAGATATTGGCGTAAAGCAAGATGCTTTATTGCATATTTCTAAAATTCCACGCGGCACGCGCTTAAAGGTGGGCGATATTCTTGAGGTGGAGATTTTGAAAATCGAAGTTGAGCGGGGGAGGGTTAGTTTGGGTTAAGGATGAGGTTGCAAGGGTAATTAGGAATAATGCAAAAGAAGGCTTCTGCAGGGTATTGTGTAGAGCCTTCTTTTTTTGTTTAATCCTGAGCGAAGCCAAAGGGCAATCCCCTAAGACGGGGCGGGGGGTATATTTAATTACGGATATGATGTGGAAGCAGAGATAGACAGAAAGCCCCCAAAGAAGAAGATCTCCTTTTTCTTTGGAGTATGGTGATTGTTTCGTAGAGGGTAGAGTATTTTAGAGCTGATGATTGAGAATTAGCAAAAAATGCAAAAATACCCCCAGCGAAAAACCCCACTGCAATGCGGCTATAAGCCTATCCTTTGGACAGCCTTCCCCCTCTTCAGATAACATGCAGGGGACAACCGTAGTAGAGAGAGACAAAACATAAAGCGCAAGTATTGATAGGGCATCTTCAAGCATAGAGGGACTATACACGCTTAAAGCAAAAAAGGGAAGGCGGTTAGCAGGGCTTACGCATGAAATTTAGCCCCTAACAAGACCTTTTCAAGATACTGGGTGCTCAAAGCACATTTGAAGCG
>JADGEO010000076.1 GCA_016744335.1 Anaerolineales bacterium | reverse complement strand
ATCGCATATCTCCTCTATATATTTTGACCAATTTTACTTGATCAAAATGTCGAAGAACTTCTGCTCGGGTACTTATCCTCTTAGATTAGCCGCCGTCCTTGGCACTGAAATTTTGTAAACAAATTCTTAAACTTGCACTGAGGACGCTCCATTGAGTGGAGGGGTTGAGTGTCCCGAAAAAATTGACTATTGTTTAGCATTATTATATAATGTGAACGGTCACATGTTTTGTGTGTTTTTTTCTGGAGAAGATATTGCCACGCTTTCAAGTAACTATTCGTGATGTTGCCTCTCTTGCTGATGTTTCTTATCAGACAGTTTCACGCGTGATTAATAACAGAAAAAATGTTTCCCCCGCAACACGCCTAAAAGTTGAAGAAGCCATTGCCGAACTTGATTACCGCCCTAATGCAATTGCGCGCTCAATGGCAAAGGGGCACACGTATACTTTAGGTTGTATCTCCCCTAATCTAACCAATTATATCTTTGCTCGAATTATAGAAAGTGCTCAAACCGAAGCTCGGCGACAGGGCTTTTTTATTCTCACAGGCTCTGCATCTTCTGCCGATAAAGTGGAGCCTTTAATTGATGAGATGTTAAATAGGCGTGTAGATGGTTTTCTTGTTCTTAACCCACGTGATGACGAGCGTTATTTGCATTTTCTCCCCCTTATCGAAAAAGGGATTCCCGTTGTTTATCTAAAAAATACGCCTAAGGATGAAGCTGTATCTTCTGTGTCTTGCGATGATAAAACAGGTGGTTATGTAGCCACGCAACATCTTTTAACGTTGGGGCATCAATCAATAGTTACAATTACGGGACCACAAAGCGAAGAGTGTTCACAAGAAAGATTGGCAGGGTATCATCAGGCTTTTTCAGAAAGTGGTATATCTTTAAATGAAAACCTTAGCGTAGAAGGTGATTGGTCAGCTAAATCGGCAGGGAAAATTATCCAAAACCTTTTAGATTCTGGTGAAACTTTCTCCGCCATTTTTACCCAAAATGACAGAATGGCAATTGGGGCAATTCGTGCTCTCCAAGATGCTGGCCTGCGTGTGCCTCAAGATATTTCTGTGATTGGTTACGATGATATTCCTCTTATTTCGTACTTTGCCCCGCCTCTTACTACCATTCACCAGCCTCTTGATGATTTTGGTCGTCATGGTGCGAATTTACTTATTTCAGCTGTAATGAATAAAGATTATAAAAGAAAACAGGTGTGCCTTGGTGCTCAACTTATCCAACGTGATTCCTGTGTGGAATTTAATAGAGGAGGTGATGTGAGGATATAATACACTATTCAGATTTGGATAAGGTGCCATAACACTAGTCTTGTTTACGTCGCTAGACTGTTTGGGTATAGCACTCAAGTTAAAAACGCGTGCGAATCGCCTTCATCCTATTAATTGTGCTTTCTGTTTGTAAATAATCTAATAATCCTATTATGGAGAAATAAATCATGTCGAAAAAAATCTTGTATAGCTTACTTGCTATGCTCATCTTGACCGCATTTGTATTAACTGCCTGTGGCTCTGCGCCCGCAGAACCTGCCGCCGAAGATACAACCTCTGAAGAAGCTGAAGTAGAAGAAGTAGAAGAAGTTGAAGAAGTTGAAGAAGCTGAAGAAGCTGACGCCTCAGAAGTTGAAGTTTTCTCATGGTGGACAGGTGGTGGCGAAGCCGCTGGTCTAGAAGCGATGATCGAAGTTTTCAATGCTGAATATCCTGATATTGAATTCATCAATGCCGCTGTTGCTGGTGGTGCTGGCACAAACGCTCGTGCTGTTTTGGCAACTCGTCTTCAAGCTGGTGATCCCCCAGATAGCTGGCAAGGTCATGCTGGTCAAGAGTTGATTGGTACCTACGTTGCTGGGAACCAAATTCAATCATTAAATGAAATGTATGATGCTGAAGGCTGGATCGACGTTATGCCTGAAACACTCATTCCTCTTATTTCATACGAGGGTGATATCTATTCTGTGCCTGTGAATATCCACCGTGCCAATGTGATTTGGTACAACCCCGCTATTTTAGAAGAAAATGGCTTAGAAGTGCCCACGACAATGGACGAATGGTTTGCCGCAATGGATACCCTTCAAGCGACTGAAGTTATTCCGCTTGCTTTAGGCGAACAATGGACTCAATTACATCTCTTTGAGACCGTTTTGCTTGGTTCTCTTGGCTCCGATGCTTATGATGGACTCTGGGATGGTTCCACTGATTGGAGTAGCCCCGAAGTTGCTGCCGCTATTGATGATTTCGCTAAAGTTTTAACTTATACGAATTCTGATTCAGCTTCTTTGTCTTGGCAAGATGCTTCCCAACTTGTTGTAAACGGCGATGCCGCTTTCAACGTTATGGGTGACTGGGCAGAAGGTTATTTCCGTGAGCTTGGTATGGTACCAAACGAAGATTATGGTTGGGCACCCGTTCCTGGTAGCGTTGGTGTATTCCAATTCTTATCTGATTCCTTCACTTTGGCGGCTGATGCTCCACACGCCGAAGGTGCAGAAGCATGGCTAAAAACAGCTGGCTCCAAAGATGGTCAGGAAGCCTTCAACCCTGTCAAAGGCTCGATTTGTGCTCGCACAGATTGTGACCCCGAACTTTTTGGTGTTTATCTCCAATCTGCTATGGAAGACTGGGGTAGCAATACCGTATCTGGTTCCTTAACTCACGGTGTAGTTGCCAATGATTCTTGGAAATCAGAAATTGATACAGCTCTCGGTTTATTCTTGATAGACCAAGATGCAGAAGCTTTCCAGACAGCTTTGCTTGACGCTTGTGTCAGCTCTGGTCCCTGTCAATAAAGATTATTCTCTTTCTCCCCCGCTCTAGCTCTTTTTAGCGTTGGAGGAGAACTTGTCCCTTTCCCTTTATTGGGAGAGGGACAAGTTTATGTTTTGTAGTAAAACTTGTGGTGCTCGTTGAGTAGATGCACCATTAAGGTACCGAGGTCCATATATGTTTAAAAATAAGGACAAATATCTTTCTGTTATTCTTGTTTCTCCATCAATTTTAGCAATTTTAATTTTTGTATATGGCTTTATTGCTTGGTCTATACGGGTTTCTTTGAGTAAGTGGAAAGGTTTAAACCCAGATTTCACATGGGCTGGCTTTGAAAATTATGTGAACTTATTTTATGACCCCCGTTTTCATATTGATATTCGCAACACAGTTATATTTACCTTAGTATTTGTGTTGGGGAGCCTTATTCTTGGCTTTTTAATGGCGGTTATGCTCGACCAAGGCTTAAGGGGTGAGGGGTTTTTCCGTAGCATTTTTCTTTTTCCTATGGCAATTTCATATATCGTCACGGGGGTTGTGTGGCGTTGGCTTATGAACCCTGCCGAAGGTTCTCGGATGAGTGGACTAAACCTTCTCTTTACCTCTCTCAACTTAGATTTCCTAGTCAATGAGTGGTACACCACGCCATACTGGGGCATAGCGGCAATTGCCCTCGCCGCTATTTGGCAAATGTCGGGGTATACAATGGCACTTTATTTGGCAGGCTTAAGAGCAGTGCCCGGTGAATTGCGTGAAGCCGCTAGAATTGATGGTGCGAGTGAAGTAGAAATTTATAGGCGTATTATTTTGCCTATACTTACGCCAGTTACTTTGGGCGTTCTTATTATTTTAGGACATACCTCATTGAAGGTCTTCGACCTCATTATAGCTGTTGCGGGAAAACAACTCTCCCTCGATGTGCCCGCTATTTATATGTGGCAAACAACCTTCGATGGGCTATTTTATGCACGTGGAGCGGCAATCGGTATCCTTCTATTAATTAGCGTAGCGGTACTAATCATTCCATATATTCGCTACACTACAAAGATGGAGACAGAGCTATGAGCAGACTTAATCTAAGAAAAAACTGGCTCTACATTCCTTTGATTGGGCTCACTATTTTTTATCTAATTCCTATGTATCTCATCCTCGTTACAGGATTTAAAAGTTTCGATGAAATAGATTTACAAACAATGTGGCAATTGCCCCAAGGCATCGCCTTTGATAATTATATTGAAGCCTATAACCAATTAGCCCCTTATTTGAAAAATAGCTTTAAGTTGGTGATTCCAGCCGCACTTATCTCCTCAATTTTAGGGTCTATAAATGGCTTTGTTCTTTCCAAATGGAAGTTTCGCGGGGCAGATATTATCTTTCCCTTTATTCTATTTGGCATGTTTATCCCTTATCAAAGTATTATCATTCCCCTTGTTCAATTTATGAGTGCCGCTGGGCTTACGGGACTATGGGGTTTGGGGATAGCACATATTATTTACGGACTGCCCATCACTACCTTAACTTTTCGTAATTACTATGCCAGCCTCCCACAAGAACTTCTCGAAGCCGCCAAAATTGATGGCGCAAGTATGCTTGGCATCTATAGGCATATCTTGCTCCCTATTTCCATCCCTAGTTTTGTTGTGGTGCTTATTTGGCAATTCACTTCGGCATGGAACGATTTTCTCTTCGCCGTTATCCTTACGGGCAATACCGAATGGCCCATCACCGTAGCCCTTAATAATATGGCAGGCAGTCAAATTATTTCGTGGAACGTCCAAATGGCAGGCTCGCTTATCGCCGCATTGCCTACCCTGCTCGTTTATATTTTCTTAGGACGCTATTTCTTGCGTGGATTAATGGCAGGGTCACTCAAGGGATAATAGTTTTCTCAGCCTCAAAAAAGCACAGGATTTATTCCTGTGCTTTTTTTATAGGATATGAAAAAGCGCACCGCACCCAAATTTGGGCTTGCGTGCCCACAACTACCACTTCCCCGAAGTAAACACTATTTCTCTCTTTTTCCCCTGTGCGGGAAGGTGTTTGAAGGATAATAGGGGCTTTTTGGCAGAAATAATGAATATAAAAGAAAAAGTTACCTCAGCCTTTATCAAACGCTACAAAGAATCTCCCCAATTTATCGTGCGCGCCCCAGGGCGCGTTAACCTCATCGGCGAACATACCGATTATAACGATGGCTTTGTTTTGCCAATGGCAATAGACCGCGCAATTTGGGTAGCCTTGCGTCCACGAGACGATTTAGCAGTCAAGGTCTCTTCGCTAGATTTCTCGAAACCCTGCGAATTTTCATTAGAAGAGATTACGCACGGAGACGGCTGGGGAGAATACTTGCGCGGCATGGCATGGTCACTTCAAGAATCTGATTATCCCCTTCAAGGCTGGGAGGGCGTTCTCGCCAGCGACATTCCAGTAGGTGCAGGTTTATCTTCTTCGGCGGCATTAGAGCTTGCCACCGCTCGCTCATTCTGGGCAGTAAATCCTTGGGAATGGGATGCAACTAAAATGGCACGTCTTGCTCAAAAAACAGAAAATGAATGGCTTGGCGTAAAAACAGGCATAATGGATCAGATGATTGTTGCCAACGGAAAGGAAGACCACGCGCTCTTAATAGATTGTAGAGATTTATCCTCTCAGCTTGTGCCACTTCCCACCGAAACTGCCATCGTTGTTCTTGATACAGCCACCAGACGCGGATTAATAGACTCTGCCTATAACGAACGTGTATCTGAATGCCAAATAGCCAGCGAATTTTTTAGTGTAGATGCCTTAAGAGACATTTCTCTTTCGTTTTTTGAAAATCATGTAGACAAACTAGATCCACTTATCGCTCGTCGAGCGCATCATGTAGTCAGTGAAAATGAACGCACTTTAGAAGCCGCGACCGCAATGAAGACAAATGATAGGGTTAAGCTTGGGCAACTCATCAATGCCAGCCATATTAGTTTGCGAGACGATTATGAAGTTTCCAGTGAAGAGCTAAATATCATGGTTGAAATTGCCAACACTCAAGAGGGGTGCTTTGGTGCCAGAATGACCGGGGCAGGTTTTGGTGGCTGTGCAATAGCTCTTGTAGAAAAATCTATAGCTGACTCTTTTGCGGAGAAAGTTTCTTCGCTTTATAGAGCTAAAATAGCTATCGACCCTCAAGTTTATATTTGCCACCCAAGCAATGGCGCAGAGTTGGTAAAAGAGCTCTAGTAGCTGAGTTTTTTCACTTTTTATGTGAATTCGTGTGATTTTAAAACTCCTTTTTTTGAATCCATGAAAAATGTCTAAATTATGGGGGAATTTCTAAGTATCAAATTTTAAGGTACAACTTACCTTAGTCCCCTTGTTCTGACCTTGCAAATATGTTAGAATTTCCACCTATCAAACCCATATATACATGGGGGATCGGAGTTCGTATCGCTATATCTGGCGTGAAACAAATGTTCTTGCTCGGTTTTGAAAAATGCTTGGTCTGGAAAGCATCACGCCACGCGCGAAGCCCGTTTATAGCACTCAAGTCGAAAACGCGTATGCTGAACCCAGTGAAGCACGCTGAGCTTGTCTAAGCGCGCGGTTTATCTTCATCCTAAAAAAGGAAGTAAAATGCGTTGTCCATATTGTCGAAATCCAAAATCGAAAGTTATAGATACATCACACGATAGTAACGGAAATATCCGTAGGCGGCGTGAATGTCTTAGCTGCGAACAGCGTTTTAGTAGCTATGAACGCCCTATTTTGGCTACGCCGCGTATTGTGAAGACAGATAATTCTCGTGAAGATTTCAACCACGAAAAACTTAAACGGGGAATTGGGATTTCTTGTGCTAAACGTCCTGTTTCAGATGCAGATATAGAGCGTTTAACGGGGCAAGTGGAAGTCGAATTGCAGAAAATGGGGAAGTTTGAAGTGCCTTCGCGTGTGATTGGCGATAAGGTGATGGAGGGGTTAAAAGAGATGGATGAGATTGCTTATATGCGCTATGCTATTGTGTATTTGAAGATGGATAACCTGCCCACTTTGCGAGCAGAGATTGACCGCCTTTTATGATAAGGTTTTTGCTAATCCTTTGGTAGTTTATGGGGGAGATATTAGGATAAAAATTCCCTTTATGTCTTGTTCGTTTTGTCTACTTGCTCAGGAGTGAGTAGTTTTATTTTCGGGAGAAAAAATGTCATCAAAATCTACATTTATATTGAAAACAGAAAGAAAATTACCAGAGGGAACACCCCAGTTTATTGTTAAAAGAGATGGGCGCAAAGTTGAATTTGATGCCTCTCGTATAGAGACCGCAATAAGCAAATGTTTTAATAGCATTGACGAAAAGCCAGAAAAATCTGCTAGTGGATTTACGGATGAAGTGCTTAGTATCGTTGCTGTGAAATACCCTGCGCCTGAAGTGCCCACTGTAGAGCAAGTGCAAGATATTGTAGAAATCGTTTTCCTTGCCGAGGGGGAGTATGAGGCGGCAAAGCATTATATTCTCTATCGTTTTGAACATGCTCAGCAGAGGTTAGATAGACCTGTTCCCGATGAAGTGCGGGAGGCTTTCGCTAAGTCTAATGAGTATTTCCCTACAGAACTCCAGAAATTTCAATTTTTTGATAAATACTCAAGATTTAATTATGAGTTTGGACGTAGAGAAACATGGATAGAAACGGTTGATCGTTCAGTAGATTTTCTAAAAGAGATTTCAGATTCAATTTTAGATGAAAGCGTATATACACGAATCAAGAAAGCGATGCTAGGCATGGAAGCGATGCCTTCTATGCGATTAATCGCTATGGCAGGTGCCGCGGCGCGGCGTAATAATATTGCGATATATAATTGTTCTTATATCCCTGTAGATAGCATTGATGCTTTTGTTGAGGCACTCATTATTTCTATGAGCGGATGCGGTGTAGGCTATTCAGTAGAGAGTTTGAATATTGAGAAACTACCTCGCATTGAGAGCCAAAATGGTTCTCCAATCAAAGAGTTTGTTATCCCTGATTCTGCGGAGGGGTGGGCAGATGCACTACGATTGGGTTTGGAGGCTTGGAGTACGGGCAAAGATATTATTTATGATTATTCTCTTGTTCGTTCGGCAGGCGCACCGCTGGTTACGAAAGGTGGGCGTGCTTCAGGACCTGAGCCTTTGAAAAAAATGCTCGATTTTACTCGTACTCTTTTGTTCAGGAGACAAGGCAATGTTTTGCGCCCTATTGATGCGCACGATATTATGTGCGCGGTGGGGAGTGCCGCTGTTTCTGGTGGTGTGCGCCGAACAGCCATGATCGCTCTCTTTGATTTTGACGATATTGAAATGCAAACTTGTAAAAATGGGGAGAATATCCAAAATAATGAACAACGGTGGAATGCAAATAACTCTGCCGTGTGGCCCGAACGAAAATTGACCCAGCAAGAAGTGACCAAGTTTATGATGGGGATGATTGAGTCGGGCAGAGGGGAACCGGGTATTTTTAGCCGCTATTCTGCAAATAAGACCAAGCCTGAAAGGCGAAAACCTGCCAAGTTTGGCACCAATCCCTGTGGTGAAGTTTTCTTGCGCCCAATGGAGTTTTGTAATTTATCTATCGCAGTTGCTAGACCTGATGATACTTATGAGACATTGAAAGAGAAAATAGAGGTTGCAACAATTATTGGGACTATTCAATCTATGGCGACTGATTTTCCAGGCTTACGCCCCGATTGGAAAAAAAATAACGAAGAAGAGAGACTTTTGGGTGTAGATATTAATGGGCAAATGGATAGCACTGCGGCTCGTGATCCTGACATACAGAAAAAACTTAAGCAGGCGGTTTTAGATACTAATGAAGAGTACGCCAAACTACTTGGTTTGAATATCTCTGCTTCAACCACTTGTGTGAAGCCTTCGGGGAATTCATCGCAACTATTTAATTGTTCCTCAGGCGTTCATGCTCGTTGGTCTAAGTACTATATCCGCAATGTGCGTGTGGGTGCTTTTACTCCGCTTTATAAAGTTTTACGTGATACAGGCGTGCCTATGGACCCAGAAAACGGTCAATCACGAGATAGCGCAGATACTTGGGTAGTTCATTTTCCTGTCAAATCTCCCGATAGTGCGATTATGCGAAGTGATATGACGGCAATAGAGCAATGCGAGTATTGGTTAAGCGTCAAACTAAATTGGACGGAACATAACCCCAGCGTAACCATCACCTATCAAGAGAATGAAGTTTTAGATTTAATCAAGTGGGTTTGGACGCATCAAGAGGTGATTGGTGGCATGACATTTTTGCCCCACTTTGACGCTCAGTATAGCCAAATGCCCTATATGGAAATCACTGAAGATGAATATGAAGAGCTAAAAGAGAACTTTCCGCCTATTGATTTCTCGAAAATTTATCGTTATGAGTTAGAAGATTATACAACCGTAGCGCAAGAGGTTGCTTGTTTTGCGGGTGGGTGTGATGAGTAGCGGAGTTTGAAATTCTAAGGTTGAAAGTTTAAAGGTGGTTGCTCAAAATTCTATTGGCATGGGATTGAAATCCCATGCTGAAATCAGGGCTTACGCATGAAAATATCTAAAGTATTGTAAAATCTCCTTGTTTATCCAAAAGAAGGAGAAAAAAAATGCAA
>JADGEO010000075.1 GCA_016744335.1 Anaerolineales bacterium | reverse complement strand
ATTATAGCCAACGCATCAAGGTTAAAATCACGCACGGCGGACTCCTTTTGGAATGCCCGCCGTGCTATAATTGCACCAGCTTTTGTCGTGGATAGTACCCACGGCGGGAGTTAGACCCGTTCGTGTGTTAGTGCACACTTGCGGGTCGTTTTTTATTATTTTCTCCCTGTAATTATACCAGAAAACAGAACAAATAAGCTAAAAATAACTCATGTAAATAGGGGTTTATCCTTTGAAAACTCGCCAGCTAATAACTCAGAATTTCTCACCACCTTATTGTGCTCCATCTTTTTAGCATACTATCAGCGCAAAAAGGGCATCAATTAGGGCTTTTTTTGAAAAATGATGCCCTACAAGGGTAATTGTAGGCTATCTTAATTATTGTCAGATTTACTGTTGTCCTCATACCTTAAAATACCTTTTTGAATAAGCTGTCGCCATGTTACAGGGTACTGTATATAATAATTCATAAAAATCCCAATTAGACCTAAGAGAGAGGCGACAATAATCCCGATATAAGCAGCTAAAACAATCGGCCACAATGAATTAATCTGTGTTTTTGTATCAAGCTTTAGACCAAACAATAAGACGATAAGGAAAATGGAGATGAAAAAGAAACGCCGTAGTATTTCCATTTTTTGTTCTTTTTCTCTCAGAATTACGGCTAAAACATACTCTCCTGATGTGAAAACATTTGTGTTAGCTACAACAACCTCCCAATATTTTTCAGAATATATAAAAAATTCTTTGAAGTAATCAATGAATAAAATACGTTTTCTGAAGTTGTCAGGCACAGTTTGTTTTCGATCACGGTAAAACAGTTTGAGCGCACTAAAAAATGGTACGAGAATTTCATCGAACCCAACATCTCCTTCTGAAGCTCGTAAGGACTTCGCTCTTGAGACCCAATCTTCAGAAAAGCTTAATTCGTCCTCATATTCGATCAGAAACTGGTGAGCGACTTTGATTATTTTCCCATGTATGGTCCACAATCCATCGTTTGTAGGTTGTATCCAGCCCCCTCGTTGATGAAGTTCAGATAAAGCCCAACGAGCATATTCAAGGGAGCATCCCCAAAGTGCTGCAAATGTTTTTAGGTCATAGCTCCAAAATTTTTGTAACGCACCCAATGAACGCAATCGCTTTTGTAGTTCTGTTCCTAATACTTTCTCATAAAGACGCAATTGCGCTAAATAGACTGTGTCCACAAAATTGTTGGGAAAATCCATAAGTTCAGGGTTTAGTAAGTCCAAGGTTACTTGCCAGTCATAGTTAAAAGCTTCGGCTAATTTGAAGGCAAAAAATAAATCAAGCGGATTACCCTTCGTATGTTCTCTGAGCATTTCTAGAGTTTTATTATCGCCAACATTTTCATCCCCTTGCAGAATGTGATAGAAATTTTTTGTTTGCTTTAGTGTGAACTCAGGTATATCTATTCGGGTACGCTTATTAGAAGATAATTGAGCCGCTACATCTAAGCTGGTTGTTGTAATGATGGTCAAACTTAACTGTGGATCTGCTTGCATTAATAAACGGGCATAGCTGGCATCGCCGACGTCATCAATAAGCAAAAGCATTCTTTTTCCTTTTAATTGACGTTGTAGAAGAGCGGTCAAGCCTTCTTGACCATAGATGCCAAAATTAAGATCTCCTGCGAGCTTTTTAAGCCAAACTTGCAAAAAAACACTAGCACCTTGTCCTCCCAAGTTCGCGCGGAGAAGACCGTCAGGGAAATGGTGACGTAATTTAGGATGTATGGAATGTTGGTGTTCTAAAATTTTTATAAACGTAGTTTTTCCAATACCAGGAGGCCCGTAGATCACTAAAGGCTGGCGATTTGTTATGCAAAACACCACTTGGTCTACAACTTTTTCTACAAAATCTGTACGCGGTATTCGTTGCGAAATGTTTGGATATCGAGGATCTGTTGGGGTAGCGGTGGATAAAATGGGTATTTCTAAGCCAGTGAGTTCCCATACCCAGTTTTTCTTTGCATCCAGAGCGAAATCTTCCCCCGCACAGCGAGCGAGAGCGGTTATCTCATCTACGTGTGTCAAAGCATGGCGTTTCCAAAAGATAGTTATCAGAGAGCGGAAGTGCAGTGGCGTAAGTCGCCCCCGCCTATTTTCAAAGTCTCCGTTTGTCCAGCGCGCAACCCTACGGTAGTCAACTCCGTTAGTTTCCATCTGTAAATGTGAGGCCAAAGTAGTAATAGCTTGACGTGGAGACTTAAGAGTAAATGCTTCTACGCTTAAGTCGCGTAGAGATTCGCCGAAGTACTTCGGTGAATTTGGGGGTAAATCAAGAATCCATTGTTTTTTCATTGATAAAGAGAAGAAATGTGAAGTTGGGTCAAAATCCCCACTTTCTTCAAGGGAAGATAGCTATTCTATGGGGGACATTCGAGACATATCATACACGGAGATAAATTAATGACAAGCAAGAACAATTCTAACTCACCATCATCTCAATCCCAAATCCAAACTATAGGTGGGGATATTTTCCCTCGCCCTTTGCGTGAATGGATACTCAAAATTTCCCGCCGCATAAGCACCTCTAAAGAAGAAACACAGCTTTCTTCTCAAGAAAAGGAGGCCTTCTCTTAGATAAAAAAGATATTGTCATTAAAGACAGTATTGCTTTTGCTTAGCGTAGAAGATTTTTCTTCTATGTAAATCTGTTCTTTCTCTATTTTTCTAAAATCTGTTCGCGGTCTACTACAATCACAAAATCGCGATTTTTATACAAACAAAGGATAAAAAAATGAAAATACAAAAAACATTTCCAAATCAATTAAACATTGGCGTTGCCTATATTTATGGTTCTCTTGATATGCAAGACGCTACAAGAGGCATTGACGCACAACTTCGGCAAATAAAAGCACGAGCGGCACAAGATGGTGTTGAGATTGTTGAAGTTTACATCGATCAGAAAACAGCCACCAAAGCTCGTTCGAGCCTTGAGACTCTTCTAGCGGATGCAAAATCGGGGAAATTCGAGGTGCTTTATTGCCACAGGCTTGATCGTCTTTCCAGAAAGCTTCATTATGTTATCGAAATAATTAGACAGCTTAATAGCAATGACGTTGTAATTCGGACCACTGAACAAAACTTGGATACAAAAAGCCCCGAAGGAAAATTGATATTGCACATGCTCATTGCGCTTGGAAATTATTGGACCGGTCTTCCTGACGGCGGAGAATAAGTTATGCAAACTTTACAGACTACTTCTCAAAAGATGCGTTCAGGTGCTGCATATATTCGCTACTCATCAAGTATGCAAAATGATTCATTTAGCTTAGATGCTCAGCTGCGTCAGATAAAATCTCGTGCTGAACGGGATGGGGTTGTGATTGTTAAGGTGTACTCTGACGAAGCGAGATCTGCGTATTCAAAAAAATATCGACCAGGAATTGATGCGATGTTGAGCGATTCAAAAAAGGGCATGTTTGAAGTTCTCTATTGTCACAAACTGGATCGATTAGCTCGAAAACTGGAGTGGGCTATTGAGATAGCCAAGCAACTTACGGATCATGATGTGGCACTCAAAGCTGTTGAGCAGAACTTCGATTTGGAAACACCTGAAGGGAAATTCATGTTTCATATGCTTGGCTCGCTCGGCGAGCTTTATTCTGATAATCTGAGCAAAGAAACGGAAAAAGGCAAGCGAGAACGTGTTGCTCAAGGGTATCATAATGGACAGGTGCCTTGGGGATATGTGAGTAAGGAGGTTGACGGGCATCGCATGGCTGTGCCAGATGAAAAGATAGCCCCAATTGTTCTCGAAGTGTTTGAACGATGTGCGAGTGGTTTGTATTACGATCAGCAAATTGCGGATTGGCTGAATGAGCAAGGTTTACAGAATCGATTAGGTCGCCCTTTTACGAAAGATGGGGTGCGCAGCATGCTCACTAATCCAATGTATTGGGGGTATGTCCGTTATCGTGGTGCTTTTGTAAAAGGGAAATCAAGAAAAGCCGCTGAGGTATTGTATAAAGGAAAACATAAAGCACTGATTTCTGAAGAACTTAATAAAAAATGTCAGGCAGCGCGCTCTAAAAGGCGTAGTGTGATTAAGACACGCCAAGTTACTCGTCGTATTTATATGATGTCGGGTGTAATTTCCTGTGTGCATTGTGGTAGGAAGATGCGCGCTCAAAGCACAATGACGGGAAGTCGTTACTATCGAGAGACTTCCCGAGCCTCAGGCACTCATTGCCAGTATTCTGGAAAAAGTTTGCGTGCGGATTTAATGGAAGCACAACTTGATATGCTGGTTCGACGTTTGAGGTTGCCAGATGATTGGCAAGAGAAGTTAGAAGTTTTTCTTGAGGATGATAGCGAGATTATAGATGTAGAACGTGAGCGTGCGAAAATAAAAGCGAAGATAAGACGATTGCGAGAGAGCTATACACGAGGATTATTTGAGGAAGATGAGCATGTCTTTTGGAAAGAAACTGAAACCTTGCAAGCTAAGTTGCGTGCTCTCGTGCAAATCCCTCAAGATGATGTAAATAAAGCAGCTCAGACTTTGATAGGGCTTTCAGAAGCATGGAGAGCCGCTACACCAGAGGAGAGGCATGAACTTGTCAAAATAGTTTTTGAGATAATTTATGTTGATTTAGAAAAAAAGCGGATTGTTCAAGTTAAACCACGTTCTGAATACAACGTACTTTTTCAGATGGTAGAAGGATTTGAGCAAATAGAAGGCGAATTGTATGTCTGTGCGCTATCTGTTTTTGAAGAAGAAAAGAGTTAAGTAAGATAAGGGCTGTTTTCTCCTATTTTAGAAAACTAATTTTTTGGGTATGTTTTCCATTATAATTATAACAACTCACCGTCTACTAGGGAGAGATTCCATGTCCCACCAACTGCACAAGAGCTTAATCCGTATCCTAACCGCTGACGGCATCCCCGTCGGCGTAGGATTTCTTGCCGCATCAAACCTGATCCTGACCTGCGCTCATGTCATCGAGCAGGCAATTGGACAGGAAGAAAACGCTCATTTTGATTTTTCTCTGCTCACGCCTAGAGAGACTCTCTCTGGGCGTGTTGTTCGCCATGCATCCACCATAGAGCTGTCATTATTTTATACGCCACATTCTGATCTGTGGCATTTAGGTCTCCAAGGGCAATAACAGGGATATTTTGATTGTCAATAAAGCCAATCAACTCTCTTACTTGCTCTTCTCTGATAATAGTAAAGAAGTTCCAGTAATCTCTATCCTCTAATGACAAGCCAGGTGGCATTGCATGAAAATTAATTACGATTAGATTATCTCCGTTGAACTCCATTTCATAAACCTGTGAGATGCCAACTCACCAAATATCTGGAAATCTGATATTCACCTGATTAAGAGGATATCTGCTCAGCAATCCCATTCCGTCTGCGTACATATCACTTGGTTCTAATATTTGGTATGGGTATTCGTTGCTCAATTCCTGCTGAACGGCAATGGCTATGACTGTATTCAGCTCTTGTATAGCCACTACGTCCGCTTCTGCTTTACGGATTGAAGCGACAACTTCTTCGGGGTTTTCTCGGCCTACCTTGACATTGGTGGTCATTACGGTAAGATTTTTTGACGGTGCCTGTCTTTGGGGAGTTGGGATGAGCATTTCGCCGAAGTAACAAGCCCCAATTACCAAGACGACTCCAAAACAAAGCTAGATAGTTTTTTGTCGCGCCAAGACCGCAAATAAAAGGAGGAGTAATAGAGGCAGGAATAAATATATTGAGACAACATTGACCGCATATAGCCACCACCAGCGATCACCAAATAATGTTTGAAGAAGCGCCTAGGCTATTATGTCTATCGTACTCGATAGTTGTGTTTTTAAATACCTCTGAATAACAACGTATCAAAAAAATCATGTAGCCATTGTGTACTCTTGTTTAGCAAATAATTTAGAGAAGACTTGGGACACATCAACTCCTTGCTCCAGCAATCTGTGAGTGTGTAAAAGAAGATTTCCGATTAGCTGTCACGTTTGCTGCCGAACGATTTGCCCAATGGTTCGAATGGGTTCTTTCACCTTTTTCCTTCGTGATGCAGGCAAACAATCCAGATGCAAGAACGAATATGCTACGAAAACCAGAGTCTAATGTTTTTGAATGGCTTTGGATTTACGCATGCGATACTCGTTGAGTCCCAATTGTTGTTTAGCATCCTGATAAAAGGTTTCGATAGGCCAACGCAAAAGATAAGTTTCGATAATCTTCTTGGCACTCCAAGTAAGATGATTTGTAATCAAAATAGCACAAGTTCCCTCTAGCTCAGGGTTTTCAAAACTGAACACTAATCGCACTTTACCAAGAGAAGCAATGTGTACGTTTTTGCTAAAAAAATAGTAAGTTTTATCTCCGATTTCGGTTGACTTGAAAGCTGAAAGTGGAATTAGCTTTACGAGATCTTCCGCTTTGATTTTCTTGTCTTCAAAAAGGACTTTTTGCTCTTTCTCATCAAGAATACGGAGATTATTTGTACTGATATTGCGATTGGATTTCAAGATACTAATCCACTTTTTATCATGTTCATTCAGTATATCAATCAACTCTGGCGCAAGATACCAAGAATCAAACAACACTGTTTCAAAAGGCAAATCTTTCTCTATTGCTTGGTTGACCAATTTGACAGCTAATGAAATCTTGGTGCGAAACTCTTCATGTAAAGTCAAGAATTCAGGGTCTTCAAGCAGCGTAGGTTCAATTTCTTTTTTGAATTTGTTGCGTTCTTTTTTCTTCTTTGGAATAACCTCATTAGGAAAATGCTTTTCTACATACTTCTCCCATTGAGTGCATTCTTCGTAGCGTCTATACAAATACCAATCTACAGGAAAACGCACTGCTCCGCTAACATAGTGGCTTGTAACCAGATTGTGCGCTAATGGGTAAGCCTGATTGCTATGGTTGTAGTGTTTATCTATATATTCAAACAAGCTCCCTACATGCTCTAGCAAGGTGTCATCAATAGACAAAGTAGATTTCTTTGCCGATAAACGATGTTTGTCGGTTTTGTCCAGCAAATAAGATCCCCGTTTCATGTTTACAGCATCAGGCTCCCAATTTGCTTCCGAGAAAAACCGGGACAAATTGGTTTTGTCCGAGCTATCTAATACACATCGGGTAATATTCGCCATCGTTTTAGTGTTCAACACAATCAAACCTGTTAAATAATTTTGAAAATGCTGTACTTGGTTACGATTTTTGAACAAGCCTTCAAATACGGCACCGTGTTCAGAGACTATTGGAGCGCATTCTACGATTGGTAATTGCATTTGACTAATCTAACACATTTTTCTTGTTTGCTTTGAGGATTTTCACAACTATCGAGTAACTATTCTCCTTTGCTGATTATTTCTTAATAATCAGGTATTCTATTTAAGTAAATTATAACTATTCAAATAGTAGCATATTTTTGTGTAGAGATTGTGAAGAATGCGCTTTACAAAAAATCAGCAGAAAGCTCATCCAATCGAGTTAGCTCATTTTCAGACAACTTAAATTAGCCTTATAGTAGGGACATTAAACAGAAGGCAAAGGCGAGTTTCTGACATAAAGCTTTTAGGACGTACAAGCAACACCTTCAAAAGATAGGTGTATAATCCAACCAGAGAGGCGAAGAGCATCCATTAATATCTGTCCAAAAGCTTTGAGGACATACACCGCTCACCGATCATCACGGTGAGACCATCTCGGTGGATTTCTACGCTTGTGTTCTTGAAAGACAGGGTAGTTTTTTGATTTTCTGACATGATTGCTTCTCCAGTTGTTATTCAGTTTTAGAAAACGTATTTTTCAAAGCAGGGTACAGATTACGATAAAGAGGATAAATTCTCCCGTAGACTTCCCGATTCTCTCCTGGCTTGGTGCAGCTAGAGATTTTTATCGTTGCATCACAAGCCTCTTCCACACTCCTGAAGACACCAGAACCGGTAGCGGCTAAAAGCGCCGCCCCATAAGCTGCACCTTCTGTCGTATTCACCGTGACGATCTCCGCGGCAAATACATCTGCCAGAATTTGCCGCCAAAGCAGGCTACGCGCCCCGCCACCGGTCACGCGCACCTGGGAAGTATTTTCCAAACCAGAGCTTTTCATCAGTTCAAAGCTATCACACAAGCCAAACGAAACGCCTTCGAGCACGGCGCGGGTCAAATGGGGGAAACTGTGGCGCACGGTCAGACCGACAAATGCTCCACGTGCCAGCGGATCAGGATATGGAGTACGTTCACCGGTCAGATAGGGGAGGAAGAAAAGCCCATCGCTTCCAGCGGGAATATTAGCGGCTGGCTCAAGTAATTTGTCGTAATCCATCTTTGGAGCAAATATGTCACGATGCCAGCGTAAACTGCCCGCGGCCGAAAGCATCACACCCATTAGATGCCATTTATTAGGCAGGGAATGGCAGAAAGCATGCAAGCGACCTTCAGGCTCAATCACCGGGGTATCTGTCGTGGCGAAAACTACACCTGATGTGCCCAAGCTAAGTGAAACAACACCTGAGCGCACAGCCCCCGTCCCAACTGCGCTGGCAGCCTGATCGCCGCCACCGCCAAAGACAGGTGTGTTAACAGGCAAGCCAAGTTCATCGGCAACTTCAGGAAACAGTGTACCTGTAATCTCTGTGCCCTCGTAGGTTGGGGGCATATATTCAGCGGGGATATTGAGCGTGCTCAACACTTCAGGAGACCAATCGCGTTTCGAAAGGTCAAAGAGGATCGTGCCTGCACCACCCGCACGGTCGCTGGCGAATTCACCGGTCAATTTATAGCGGACATAGTCTTTGGGCAGCAATATGTGACGAGTTTGTGACCAAATTTCGGGTTCATTCTCCTGTACCCACAGGATTTTGGGGGCAGTGAAGCCTGTTAGCGCATCGTTGCCTGTGATCTGGATCAAGTTTTCTCGTCCGAGCATTTCGCGGATTTTGTCACATTGAGCAGCAGTCCGCTGATCGTTCCATAAAATGGATGGACGCAGAGAGTTTCCCTTTTCATCTAAAAGAACCAAACCGTGCATTTGTCCGGTCAAGCCAATTCCCATAACACCGGTAGCGTCAATACCCGTTTGAGCCAGCACTTCTTTGATGCTCTCTACAGTGGCGTGCCACCATAGATCGGGGCTTTGCTCGCTCCACAGGGGCTGTGGGATTTCATAAGAATACTCATTTGATGCCACACCTAATACTTGCCCGCTTTCGTTCATCAGGAGGGCTTTTGTGGCAGTTGTGGAAGTGTCAATACCAATAAAATATTTCATCTCACTCTAATCCTGTTTTTTCGATAATTCGTTGAGTTGCCTCTTCATTTTCAGGATATTCAATATCGGCATAAAGCTCCCAGATTTTAATATGGGTGACTGATGCTCCAGGAGCCAGTGTGCTGATCGGGGCTATGGCTTCTAGCTCCAGGAATTTATCATTACAATAACATTCACTTGAGCTGCCGAAATCATAATATTTTGCTTGCGAATCGAAAGATGCTCGTTTGACAAAAAGTGTGCCCGCCTGCCAATAAGCCAACCAGCCACGTGGATTGGGAAAGCCAACTTTGAAAGCACCTTCTTCCATTTTTCCTCGGATAAGGATGTGCGGGTTGCCCCAAGTGACATGTGGGCTGGCTACATCAGAGTACGGCCAAAGGGCTAAGGAGCGGTTCGGGAGGATGTCAGTTTGCTCCCGTGACTGAGGCAGAATCGCTACCCCGCCTTTTTAAAATTGTGTAATCGCCCAGGGAGCACATTCGACAGTCCATTGCCCATGATTTGTGAGCATATGGAGAATAATAACCTGCAGGGCTTACGCATGAAAATATCTAAAGTATTGTAAAATCTCCTTGTTTATCCAAAAGAAGGAGAAAAAAAATGCA
>JADGEO010000074.1 GCA_016744335.1 Anaerolineales bacterium | reverse complement strand
CCTTTTTCACTGGCCCCAGTCTCCCATTGGCCATATTGCAGGCTATCTTTTGGGAAGGAGATATCCTGTTCGTCTGCATTTGTATTTAGCATAAAGGGTGCCAGACAAGACGCCAAGAAGGCTCTGTACTTCGGTTTTTCATAAGGTATCGATCTGATCATCTTATTCTCCTTTGTTGATATGTTGTCTTTTTAGGTTTGCTCCAGCTTACGCGGGGTTGTGCGGCTTTTATAGATTTCAAGATTGTGATTTTAGATACCAATCTCGGTCTTTAAGCATTAACACCAATGGGATAAGGCTGATAAATAACGAGAAAAAATCAAACAAGTCAAACTCATCTCTGACTGAAAGAACGGCAAGGACTCCAAGGGTTAGTAACCCTAGGTAGAAGGCAGGTCGGTTACGTCTTTTTAGAAAAAAGGCTATGCCTACTAAAATTATTGAACTTCCAAGTGCAAAGAGAATAAAGGCTCACTTGACCGCGTTGGGCATTATACTTGAGCGACTATCTTCAAAAACCATAATGATTGCGTAAGCAAACCAGAAAACAGCATTTAACATGATAAATGTGATGGTTATGGATACAGATTTTGTAAGGTTTTTCATCTGTTAACTTCTCTTTGCTATAACAATTCTAGCTAGTTAAAATAGGAAAGAAACCGAGTAGACGGTTTAGTTGACCAACTATATTTTAGGCGGTAGCGATTACATTTTCATCTGTTTTCTGTATATTTCCAGTTGAGTAGAAAAAGCCCCCCCACAAGTATCAGTGGTACGGAAATTATCAAACTCTCACCTTTGCTCATAACGAGATAGATCAATGCCAGAGCAAAGAACAATATAACACCAACTATTTCCCGCCGCCAAGCAATAGCTAATATAATGACAATTAGAAAAGTCGGGATTAAGTGGATTAGTAGAGCGAGAATTGTTTCTCCAAAACCATAGCCTTCACTGAAGACATCCAAAGCAAATACACTTAGAAATAATGCAAACAGAATACACAGCACTCTGGGAGCCCAGAAGAGAGCTCGTCTTATGGTCATATTCATTGGTCACTCCTTTAGTTTTGCCGCCCAACGATGGCGTAAGCCGCCCGCCGACTTTGCAAACGTAACTCAATTTTACCCTGAAAAAACTTGACTAAAAATCGCGCCGAATCCCCTAAGCCGAAGGCGGGTCAGCTTAACGCGGGCTGGGCGGATTTTGGGGAGAAAAAACTCACCCTACAATTATGTGAATGGCTAAACTGAAAATTGTGAGACCAAGATATAGCCATGCCATACTTCCAAAGAATACTAAACGTATACTTGTGTAACTTTTATAATCTGACTTTTGAGATTTTTTAGACCTTGGGTCTAAAATTGTAAAGTTTACAATCTTTTGTTGCTCAAAGGATTTAGAAAAATCATCGCTATTTAGAAAATCTCGAATTTGATTCATTCGATATATAAAACCACGTTGTGTCTTTCTCCAACGAGCGTCCACTAGCCAAAACAAAATTGGGATCAGAAAGGTAAATCCAACATATGATCTTAAAATATCACTTCCAATAGTGATTCCAATGCTTCCGCTCCAAAGGACAATAGCCCAATTTTTGATGCTTGTCGTAATCTCATCCATCTGTCTAATGCCGTTTTGGATGTATTCCAACTCCCATTTCAAAATATCTAACTGATATTTAAAGGTTTCATTTACTTGTCTATTCTTTGTACTTCCATCAATGGATGGGGAATTGCCTGATTTGTTTATAATTAACATGTATCGAACTCTTTTCAAGACTTATTATGTGCCACCCAACGAGTAATTCAGTGTAAAACGGCGGCTTTGCCCCGAAAACGTCGCAAACCACCGCCAATCTTAACTTTTTGCGCCGCGTAGCCTAAACGGCAGAGCCGTTTTTCACTGCAATTGGGGTTGGGTGGCTATTCAACCTGCAATGCTATTCGTTTATCCTAACCTGCTTCAATAGAATTTAATTTGAAATGATTCCGAACTCCTTTAAGGCAGCGATTGTGCCTTGTTTGCGCGGCTTGGTCTGAAGTGCTGGATCAAAAATATTGAGAACATTCAGATTATCACTAACCAATTGCAAGAATTCTCCTATCTGTAATTGGCTGCCTGGTGCTAATTGCAGTGCTTCAAATAACTCCCTATCAATACGATCATTGTAATCACGCATCAACAAATCTCTACTTATCTCGGCTTGGCAAATATCGTTCTGTAATTGACTGCATGTTTCGCAAATCGCATCAACACCCATGACAAATACCACTATTCGATTGGTGTCCGCAAGAATTTTTTGGGTGACCGTTGACAAGGATGCTCCCCAACGGTGTTCCTTTACTTCTCTCTTATTCCCAAAATCTCGGATAATGTCCAACAAATGATGAGGCCTGATGCTTATCATTTCATTGCTTTTCATTTTTAGTTTTTCGTCTCCAAAGTAATCTTGCATTTTTTCCCTGATGGCAAGTGTGAATTTTCCCATAATTGAGTTTTCTCTTTGTTGAACTATTTGCATTTAGCCACCTAACGATGGCGTAAGCCGCCCGCCGACTTTGTGAACGCAACTCAATTTTACCCGAAAAAATTGAGCCAAAATCGCCCCGCATATCCTGAGCCGAAGGCGGGTCAGGATATGCGGGGTTGTGCGGCGCCTCATGAATCGCTAGGCTCTTTCAATTCATTGCGCTCTTTCATATCCTGATAAAAACTCAATACTCCCGAAATTTCATTTATAAACTCATCAGGGATATTCTCGTTATCCAACAAGCCAGTCACAATTGCATACGCAACATTAAAATCATCTTCACCATAATTATATTTCTTATACAATTCACGAGATGGCCCCTGTTCATATTCATGTACTCGGTAACTGAGTTCTCCATTGCTTATCTCGCCCGCTTTCCATTTTTTAAAACTTGTTTCCAATTTTAAAAGTTCTCGATGCAATTCTATTTCATATGCTTCACTTTTGTACTTTCGAAGCATTCTTTTGATCTTTTTGGAATAATTACGCATTGGATTTGTCACTCCAAATCAGGCAATTGCTCTCGAGTTAATAACAATCGAATAGAACGAGGTGTTCTTGGAACTCGGCTAATAAAACTCTTTTCTTCTAACTTTAAGACCATTTGATGTACAGATGGAGGCGTTGTCCTAAAATATCGTTGCATATCCGCTTCCGCTGGAGCAATACCATTTAGTTTCATGGAATAGTAAATAAACGCTAAATATTGACCTTGTTTGCGCGTGTATTCAGTCATGTTATTCTGATTCTATCAGACGTGTTACTTCTGAAGCACAAGCTTTGCAAACACCAGACAGAATTAAATCACCATCAACGACGTGCCCGCTAAAATTTATGATAGTTGTCATTGCTACGCATTTCGTGCAATAGACATTTGCAAGGAGCTTCTCCTGTGCCCATGCTGGTACTCTTTCCCATAGCTTCAAGGCTTGAGGAGTGAAATTCTCTTTCATCATCATTCTCAAATATTCCTATTCTTAACTTTTTAGCCGCACAACAATGGCGTAAGCCGCCCGCCGACTTTGTGAACGCAACCCAATTTCACCCTGAAAAAATTGACGAGAAAATCGCGCCGAATCCCCTAAGCCGAAGGCGGGTCAGCTTAACGCGGGGCTAGGTTTCGGTGATTATGTAAACGTAAATTCTCGTACTTCTATTTCTAAACGGTCTTCTAAAGCATCTTCAGCTACGTCCAAATCATAATCACTTTGTAGTCCCATCCAAAACTGGGCAGAATTTCCAAAAAACTTCGAAAAGCGTAAAGCTGTATCAGCCGTTATTCGCCGTCTACCTAATACAATTTCATTGACCCGTCTCGCGTTTACGCCTATTCCAATAGCCAAGCGATTTTGGCTCAATTCCATGGGAATTATAAATTCTTCTAACAGGACTTCTCCCGGATGAACTGGTTTTAATTTATCTTCTATCATTTTTTCACTTCCTACACTTTTTAGTGATAATCGGTTATCTCTATATTTGTAGCGTTTCCATTACGCCAATAAAAACATATTCTCCACTGATTATTTATGCGGATGCTATGCTGTCCTTTTCTATTCCCTTTCAACTTTTCCAATCGATTTGCTGGTGGTATTCGTAGATCATCTAGGTCTTGTGCATTGTTCAGCATACGAAGTTTTAGATAAGCTCTTTGCTGAATATCTTGAGGCAATTTTTTAGAACGTTGACGCGCAAATATTTTCTCAGTTTCTCTGCTTTTGAATGAAGTAATCATGTGTTGAGTATATATCCCATCTCGCTAAACGTCAAGACGCAAACCTTCATCTTTCTTGAATTTACATTACCACCTTTTCTTCGTTCAGAAACCTAACGATGGCGTAAGCCGCCCGCCGACTTTGCGAACACAACTCAATTTTATCCGAAACTACAACCGAGAAAATCGCGTCGCATACCCTAAGCCGAAGGCGGGGCAGCTTCACGCGGGGTTGGGCGGCTTTATGAGCGCAAGACTCTTTACTTAAAAAAAGACACTCTGTTATTCCCAAACACGATCAAGATTTTCAGCGTATTGGTAAATTGCTCTAGCATATTCTTTTGTTACTAAATCAGTTGTCGTATCTGCAATAATATTCAACAAGGAAGTCATTGATTCGTGGTGCTCATCAAGATTGTATTGTGTCATTGCCAAAAACACCTTTATCTCTGTTGCTTCTGGGAAATACTGTAATCCTTCTTTGAAAACTTGTTTTGACTCTTTATACATTCCAAGAGTACGATAGGTACTCCCTAAACCAAGATAGGCTCCACGTAGGTCATCACCAGATAGATCGTTTTGAATAGCAGAAAGATAAAACGGAATTGCTTCACGTTCAAGTCCTAAGAAATCATGAACGCAAGCTGTTTCATACTGTACAGTGGAATTATTAGGAAATTGCGATGCAAGTTTAATAAGTCGTGCTTTTGCTTCTTCGTGTTGACCATTCTTACGTAACTTATGAATAGAAGTAAGGTTGACCATTGCAATAAAATCTCCTCGTGTGTTTTCCTAAATATTTTTCTTGATGGGTTTCATTTCTTGGTTGCCGCCCAACGATTTATTCAGCGGACTTGGCGTTTTGGCTCCGAATGAATTTTGCACCCGATTCTAACTTAGATTTTCGCGCCGCTTACCGCCTTGGCGTAGCCAAGTCCGCTGCAATTTGGGTTAGGCTGAGCCCAATTCCTTGGTTTTGATTTGAGCTGTGTCAGTAAACCAAGGAATGCTTACACCAAAAAAAATATTGCAAATTCTCTAGTTCAAACTCTTCTCGCTCAACTTCTTGCATCCGCTTCTTCTATTTTAAAATATAAGGTTTAATTATTTCTTCAATAAATTCAATTCTATCAAAAACAGTTGGCTTGAAATAAGAAGTTATAGAAATTACCAAACTGTTTTCAGGATCGATATAAATCACATTTCCACTATTACCAATTGCTGCATAAATGTTTTTTTCATCATCAATTATCCACCAAAGGTAGCCATACAACATATTTCTAAATTTTTCCCCTGTAGCAATTAGGGGTTTCGACATTTCATCAATCCATTGTGAAGATAATATTTGTTCATTGTTATAATAACCTTTATTCAAGCAAAGCTGACCTATTTTAGCCATATCCTCTGCCGAAAAACACAAACCATAACCTGCAGTTCCAACATCCTGCGGATCACAAAACCAAACATTTTCTTTTGGATTCTTATTCATTGTAAAATATTTATGTTCCTCAGCCGTTTTTGCAAAATAATTATTATGTTTATGCACGCCAATAGGTTTAAACAGATACTTATTCGCAAAATCAACTGGGGTCATATCTGTCGCTTTGCTTAATATACCGGTTAATATATGCAAGCAGACAGTTTGATAATTAAATTCCTCACTGATCCCTTTTCTGCCTCCCAGCAAATCCAGTGACGTTAACGTCCAATCCTTGCTTGAACACACTTTTGTCCATGGATCTCCTTTACATTTATAAGGAGCTTTCATCGTCAATAAATGCTTGATGGTAACATCATAAATTGTTTTTTCTCCACGTTTAACAATGTAATCGGGAAAATAATCTATCACTTTATCGTCTACGCTTTGAATTAATCCTTGATCTATTGCTATTCCAATTAATAATGCAACAATACTTTTTGTTGCAGACATGATGTGAGTACAATCACTTTTTTTATAATTATTCCATTCGTCAGAATATACTTCAACTCCCTCTTTATAAGCAAACACTTGGCATATGTTTGGTTGTTCTTTTTCAATTAGACTGTGCAATTTTTCTTTATTCATATTATTTCAACTCACTTTTTATTTCCCGCCATGGACGGAGGGATTTCGGTATATCATCAGCCAAAATGGCTTCATCTATCGTCTCGCGAATTTGCGAAGTTGCCAAGCTCTAGTTGGATTGTTTCATTAGTTGAAGCTAAAGACAAGTAGATAAAAAAAACAGCCTAACAGGTAGTTCAGCAGACCCGGCGGCTCTTGCTCACGGAGCGTCCTAATACCCGAACCTGACTGGGCAAAATCGGCCGCGTACCCCCAGGCGAAGCCGGGTCTGCTGCAACGTGGGTTAGGCCGTGTTAATTTCCCAGTACTATGCGCTTTCCTTGTTGTTCAAGTGAGTCTTTTGCCGCTAATGCAATTCCTAAAGAAGCACAAGCGCTTTCGATACTGAGCAATTCTGGATCAGTTTTCCCTTGCAGACAGTCAATGAAATACCTGCTCTCCGCTTCGTATGGATCATAATCTGCGACTGACAGCAATTCGGAGGGCCCTTCTTGGGGGTAGTTCTTAATTTCTATCACTGGCATATTACCACCCCAAGACCATCTCAAATCTACTGCGCTATCGCTACCAACTACGCGCAAACTAGTACTAAATGGAAAGCTGGCAGGCATGATCCCGCTTCCTTCGAGGCTGACTAATGCGGTCTCATATTCCAAATTGATACTGACGTGATTCCATCCCCTACCTGGATTTCCGAGACCCCGACTTGTGACTGCTAACGGTTTTCCCAATAACCAGTAGACATAGTCAATATCGTGAAGCATCAAATTCATTATGAAATTCTCATCCCAATCACCACCCCAGATAGGAGGCGTTCGTCGATTAGAAAAGACAGCCTTTATTTCTCCAAAATCATTGGAGGCGACCATCTCATACACTTGTTTGTAAGGACTTACAAAACGACCAAACAACGCAACCATTAAGTTCTGTCCGGTTTCGGTCGCGGCCTGAGACATTTGATGAGCTTCTTCCAGCGAAAATGCCACCGGTGTTTCGCAAAAAACATCTTTTCCTTGCTTTAACGCCGCGATTACATATCTGGCGTGCAGCTCTGTTGGATAACAAACCATGACCGCATCAACATTCGGATTACTTATTAGCAGCTCCGGGTCCGTGTAACCTTGAATGCTTAACGATTGCGCAATTTTCTGCGTTTTCTGCTCATTTCGCCCGACGATTCCGATAACTTCAACATCTGGAAACGTGCTGAATAACTTTGCGTGAGTTTGACCAAATCCAGTTCCAAGGATTCCTATTCTTATTTTGTTTGTGTTTGACATCGTTCGATCTCCTTTGCGGTCATCATAAACCCTCCTGCAAGGACAGAGTCCAGTTTGCCTTCTTCCAGTGCCCTGATTTCGAAATAACCCGCTTCTATTCAACGGCCTAGCGATGGCGTAAGGTGCCCGCCGATTTTGCGAACACAACCCAATTTTACCCTGAAAAAACTAAACAAAAATCGCGTCGAATCTCCTTAGCCGAAGGCGGGGCAGCTTAACACGGGGTTGGGCGGCGAACACTTACCCGAATCACTTTACCCTTTTTTCTATTTCATCTATTGTTTGAGTACCTAAATCTGTTATCACAAAATACCCCATTGTTTCAGGGGGAGAGACATAGCTATCCTTCCAAACATGCTCCCATTCTATATCACTGGGTTCATACGGAGTTTCTTTATATCTTATCAAGTCCAAATCAAATATAGCATCAAGTTGTATTTCGCTAAATCCTTTTTCCCATATATTTTCAAGTAGAGAAGATGCGTCTCCATCAGGAAAATAACATGTTTCTAAGAATGATAATAAGTCACCAATTTGAGTTTCGCTAGAAAATGCTTCTAATTCCATTAAACCATCTATTCCACCAAAATCGACAAAGCTAAGGTGCGACGCGTCAATTAAGTCAAGAAGTTCACTTGCTATGATTAGAATTCGTTTGCAAATGCGCTCATCGATTTTGTTTCCATCATGAGCAGTGTAATTGCGGTAGTAAGAAAAAACTCCCTTAAAATAATCCTGAGCTTTTTCTTGCAAATCTTCGCCAAGTGGGACTCTGAGCCTTATATTCTTTTTCTTATTTTGCCCATTAGTATTGAAAAGGCTAGTTATTAACCATTGACCATAACGATTATCATCTACCATGCCTTTTTCTTTTAGTGCTTTTTCAACTTGAACCATTGCTTCACGCGCTGAATGTTTAAAATATCTACCATCCAACAGAGGCATGCAATGCTTTAGTATTCTAGAGCTGAGCAAGTCCTTATATTCTTCAACCATATATCCTTCTTAATAAATCACGAAGTATTAGAATAGCCGCCCAACATCGGCGTTACCGGCAAGGGCGGGGTTTGGCGGACAAAGCCACCAGACGCCAAATCCCCCGCTGGGGCTAGAATCCTGAAGGTGCGGGCGTTCCGCCGCACTTATCTAGTGCACGCGGTGTTATACCGCATTTAATAAACAGGTAGATTATTTCCTGCACTCAAAGTAAGCCATTGGAATTGTTAACTTCAGCTCTCCTTTTAATTCCGAATATTCATTCAGATTATTTTCAAATCTCTCGAAAAATATCTGTCTGTCTCCTTCATCAAACATATTGCGCCAAGGGTGAATAAATCCGACGATGACCACAGAATAATTGAGAAAAGTCGAACCGTTTAGAAAGCGCATTTGATACGAAGATTCAATTTGTTTGGCAATCCTGAAGCCGCTCTTCTCAATTAATTCGCGCATTGAACTGATTGTTCCTCGATGATTGACGTGCGCAGAATATTTCGACTCATATTTATTTGCCAAGCCAATATCAGTCAACGTTTTTTCAAATACGTCATAGAATTCTTGAAATGTCCCATTGAGATTTGTTGTAGCACAAAAGGATGCACTGGGTTTCATTATACGATAACACTCTTTTAATATAGCCAATGGATTTTCAAAGTTATTTATCCCAAGGTTTGATGTCACTAAATCGAAACTTTCATTTTGGAATGGGAGAATCGAAGCATCATTTTCAAGTAATTCGATATTTGTCAAACCAATTGTTTCAATTTTTGTTCTTGCTCGATTTATTGCAGCATGCCATGGATCCATTCCATATGCCTTGCACTGGCTTCCCAGTCGCTGAGAAATATCGATAAGTGGAAATCCCGTACCGCAACCTATATCCAGATACTGCTCATAATTTCCAAGCGGAAAATTATCCAATAATAAAATACCAAATGGAGACGACCATAAGGGCAATTCATCATATTGATTTGCTACATCGTCTGTTTGCCAATCCAGAATTTTCGTTAGATAAGTTCTCATTTTAGCAAGCCTTTTTTATCCTAAGCAAGCGGTATAACGATTGCGTAAGCTGCCCGCCGATTTACCAAACGCAACCCAATTTTACCAGAACCTAAGTACGAGAAAATCGCGCCGCATACCCTAAGCCGAAGGCGGGTGAAGCTATGTTCATAATGCACCTCTTGGGTTACTTCTTGCTATTTTTTTGCGTCGGGTTCAGATTGTCCCGCTGCTTTCTAGTATACCATCGCTAAATGATCAGATGGACGTTTTTTTCGTAGTTCGACGATGCTGGCTTCTGTCAGGGCAATCCAGTGCGGCCCGCGGGGCATGGTTTGTAGACTTTTCAGCTTGCCGGAGCGGCACCAGTTTCCCACCGTGCCAATACTGATATTCAGCAAGCGAGCGGTGGCTTGGGTTGAGTAACGTCCATCGCCACGCGGGCCACTTTCCCTGGGGTCGGGCATTTCTGGGCAAGCGGCGGGGATATCATATTTCAGGCGTACACGGCGCACACGAACCTGGTCAAATTCATGCCCAACGCCGCTGGTCAGCCCCTCCGCATTGAGTTGCACGGCAATCTGGCGGTCTGTTTTGGCGGTGGCTAAGGCTCGAATACGCTCAATGACTTTGTCGGGCGTGCGCGAGATTTCATCAATGCGTAAAGGGCGCGGGATGACGC
>JADGEO010000073.1 GCA_016744335.1 Anaerolineales bacterium | reverse complement strand
CCTCAAAGACAATCTGAAAAACGTGCTGGATGGCATTGGAACAAAATACCAAATTTCTTTTGCTTAGGTACTTAGCATTGGGAGGCTCTCTAATCTTGTATGGAACGATGATATTTTGAATGAGATTGATGCGAATTATTCACGATTGTCTCGTTATATCGAAGGTCATCTGCATAGCGATGCTTTAGCAGAACCACTAAAAGTTGACATGTTACGTTCTGAAGCTGATACTTTTGATGTGTTAAGGAAAAAAATAAAAGATTTGAAAAAAAATAAGCGCAACATGTAAACTAATGTGAGACTCTTGCGACGAGACGAAAATCTCTGCTGAGGTGGGAAGTCCGCTAGTCTTTGCAGGGGGCTTCGTGGAAGTGGGGACTATGTTGAACGGGTAGGTGTTAAAATAAAAAGAGCGAGACTATAGTCTCGCTCTACGAATTATGCGGCAAAATTATTCTCTCGCTAGTTCTAACGATTTCCTTTGCTGATAATTATCTCGATTTCTTTGATTACCTCTTCCATATCAGAAATTGAAGTTGAAATAACTTTTTCACCCCCAATATGCTTGTGGTGCGGCGCATTTTCTAAGTTTGGGTAGTGTGGGGCATTATCATAACGAAAAATCAAATTTTCACTTTCATCTTGATAATGGTAAACATAGGTTTTCTTATAAAATTGAGGCTCTTGGATATATAATTCTATGAAATGTAAACGAGAGTTATTGATAAAATATACATCGCCGCGTAAAAACCAAAGTGCACCGCGATCATCTATAGATATTTCCGCATCATGCACAAAAGGCGAAGCACTTAAGAAGCTTTGAAGTTCATCACGGTAAGTTTTAGATAAATTTGGCATCGGTTAGGGTTTTACGTTGTTCTTCAAGATGATGTAAGGCTTCAAGCTCCATCCACCAATCAAGGTAATCGAGGTTTTCTTCTATTTCTCTAGCTAAAAAAAGACGTTCAAATTTATCAGAACTCATCTTATGCTTATTTTCATATACCTTGAGTGCGTCTAAAGTTCTCTGAATTGAAAACTTCAATAATTTTTCTTCTCGCTTTAAAGCAGAACGCAACAAAGGCATAAACTTTTTTGGATTCTGTGTAGAAATCATTACTTGCTCTAACATAAAATTCTCCTTCCCTTGAAAAGGGTTGATAATGGTATTATAGCAAAAAAACAATCATACTGGAAAAATTCACTATCCCATTGCAGAGGGCTTCGCGGAAGTGGAATCCGTTTTTGGGGGTGAGGGAAAAACTGGAGAAAAAGGCATTATAATGAAGGAAACGAAAGGAGAATAATAATGGCTATGCAACTTGTCATAAACTATCCCAAAACCTATCCAGACGCACTTCAAACCACACCAAAAGAATTTGAAAAAGAAGCGACCATGTCTATGGCTGTCAAATTATTTGAAATGAAACGCATGTCTTCGGGCATGGCGGCAGAATTGGCAGGTGTAGATAGAGTTAGCTTTTTGCTTAATCTGCATAATTATGGTGTCCCCATGATAGACCTGAGGGAAGAAGAACTGCTTTCGGACATGGAAAATGCCTAAAACAACAGAACTTATTATCAACACAGGACCAATGATTGCCCTTGTTGCCGCTTTGGGGGATTTGCGTGTTTTAGAATCTCTCTATCAGCGCGTATTAGTCCCACTGGAAGTATCTAACGAAATTCGTGCTAAAGGTTCTCGAAAATTTGGGTAGCAGAGCTTGATGAAGCATTCTGGCTAGAAAAACGGACATCTCCTCTTTCAATTGCTCCCTTTCTCTCCAATTCACTAGATTTAGGAGAAGCCTCTGTTATTCAACTTGCACTGGATGAAAATATTCAAACTGTTTGCATAGATGAATCCGCAGGCAGGCGTATCGCCAGACTAAATGGTCTTTCTTTGACAGGCTCGATTGGTATTTTGCTTCGAGCGAAGAAAGAGGGTTACTCTTTCTCTATGCAAGCAGCTATTCAGCGAATGAGAAATAAGGGCATTTGGCTCAGTAAAAAAGTTGTGAGTTTTGCTCTCAAAGAAGCGGGGGAGTAATACTTTGCTAAAATTTTTGCTAAGTTGAAAAGTCTGCTATTCTATTGAGGGGGGCGCGGGAATGGAATCCATTTTTGGGGCGTGAGAGAAACATCAACACACAATAAATACAGTATAATTCTCTAGACAGATAAAACTCGGAATAAGGAGATATAAATATGACTGTGTATGAAATTGAAGCCAAAATTGACAGATTGCCTCCTCACATAATTCCTGAAATTAACGATTATCTAGACTTTTTATTGTCTAAATACGAACAAAAAATAGTCGCAAAAAGTAAATTCAATTTCACTTGGGAAGGTGGATTATCAAAATTGAAAAAGGAATTTACTTCTGTAGAATTACAACATAAAGCTACGGAGTGGAGATAATGTATTTAGCTGATACAAACATTTTCTTAGAAGTTCTGCTACAACAAGAAAAAAAGTGAAAAATGCAAATCTTTTCTCTCTGAAAATATGGGGGCTATAAATATTTCGGATTTCACGCTTCACTCTATCGGCGTAATTTTGTTTAGGCAAAAGGCTATTGACGTTTTCTCAGAATTTATTTCTGACACTTTGCCAAATGTAAATCTTTTGTCTCTGCCTAAAGATAAATATGATGGAATAGCAAAAGGGAAGCATAACTTAGACTTTGACGATTCTTATCAATACAGAATTTGCAAGCATTACAATTTGAAATTTATCACAATGGATAGAGATTTCAGAAATATAAAAGATATTGAAGTCCGATTTTTGTAATTTGATTTTTTAATTGGGGGCAAATATAAATGAATATCGCGCTCTCACGGCGAGACGAAAAACTCTGCTGAGATGGGAAGTCCACTAGTTTTTGCGAGGGACTTCTCTGGCGAGATATTGCGTAATCGCCGTCTTGAATATCTTTTAACGCGAAATTTCGCGAATAAACGAATGAGCGAATAAAAACTGTTAAAAGTATTCGTGTAATTCGCGTTGAAGATCTCTGCCGAGATGGGAAGTCTGCTAACACCCTCGGTTAAGGTGATAACTTAGGCACAAAAGATAATTAAGGTAAAAGGTAAATATGCTATTAAATTGGATTAGTCAAAACTTTGCTCCCATATATTTTGAGATGTTCTTGTTATTTGGTGTAGCCTTGGTAGCTTCAAGCGTTGGCTTCTACCGCCCCTTGTACTTTATCAATATTGGTTATGCCTTTGCAATTGTGCTGATGGTAATTCTTACCCTTATACGGCAAGCTGAAAATCTTTCTCTTGTTCCTATTTTGCAGAATGCGTTTTTACTGCTGTGGGGACTGCGCCTAGGCATCTATCTTGTGAGAAGAGAATTTCAAGTTGCCTACCAAAAACAAAACTCAAGAACACATCAGAGTTTTGCGGGTATGCCTTGGGGCGTAAGAATCGTTATTTGGATAAGTGTGTCGATATTATATGTGTTCATGTTTTCTCCCAGTTTATTTCGCTTGACAGTGACACCAGTCACAACCTCGTGGGCACTATACTTTTTACAGGGTGTCGGTTTATGGATAATGGGGAGTGGTTTAATACTCGAGACACTTGCTGACAAACAAAAAGCAAATTTTAAAGCAAAATTCCCGAAAAAATACTGTGATGTAGGCTTGTATAGCTGGGTTAGGTGTCCAAATTATTTTGGAGAAATCATATTTTGGATCGGAAACTGGGTAGTGGGACTGATGTTTTATACAACCCTCATAAGCTGGGTAGTTAGTATAGTGGGCATGATCTGTATTGTGTTGATTATGATGGGATCAACCAAACGTTTGGAGAATGCTCAGGATGAGAGATATGGAGAGCGACCAGCGTATCAGCAATATATTCGGTCAGTGCCCGTACTATTTCCTTTTGTATCCGTGTATAGCTTGAAGAAGGTGCGAGTTTTCCTAGAGTGAAATATCATATTAGCACTTTAGAAGGCGTATTCTGATCGATAAAGATTTGAGCAAATGAGCGTAAATAAACCACAAGAAGAAGCCTTGCTGACAACGTTCTGTGTTACTTCTCAAATTTTCGACTTGGCGATAACTTGCGCCCTAATCTACTAGCACTTCTATAATCGGAGAAAAAGAAAATGAGTTTGGCAAAAAATCTCAATGATATATCCCTCTATATGATGACAATCGTTTTTCTGGTGAATGCCGGGTTATCTGTAGCTCACGCTCGACAAAGGCATACGAATACGAGAACGCTGAAACGCTTGATGGCTGGTAACTGGGGCTTGTTTGGCATATCTTATATGATTTTGGTTCTGCGGCTATATATCCCTTACGAAGAAGCACCTCTACATATTGCTCTCTACCGTTTTCTTCTTATTTGTGACGTAATCGCTTTGGGGTGTGTTTTTCTTTATATTTCGCTCAAATATGCCGATAAGCTACCCAAGTTTTCTGTTTTTCTGAAGTTTTTTGGGATTTTGCAAGCAATCGCGCTAACTTTTTTAGTGCTTTTTGACCCTGGATTTTCTGTGAGACAAACGGATTTGTATGTAGAAATCGTGCCATCATTTTCGTGTCAGACTGGGATTAGCCTGAGTATGACGATTTTGATCATCTCTTTGCTTATAGCCGCGGGTTTATTAGAGCGGCAGAACAAAGATAATGCCAATCAGGGGAAGTTGGAGGCAAGAAAAGACCTTCTGCTCTTGGCTTTATTTATTTTCTTAATGATTGTTCATATTCCACTGCCATTAATTGTGGGCTATGAGTTGTTGGGAAGCCTTGTCATTTTTATATTCCGAGCCTTGATTTCTACTACAATGATTGCTCATACAATGATGACAAAATGAGGCGAGAAAGAGTAAAAGAAAGCAGATTTTGGAGTCGACGAGTTTCAGTTTATCTTGGAGTTGGCGAAAGAGTTAGACATTGTTGTTGAGGTATAAGCTCTTCAAAAAAGGAAAAAAATGGAAGCACAAAAACAAAGATGCCCGTAGGTGTATGATGTACAAAGAAAAAGCGGCGATGGTTCTAAGGTAAATGATGAGCATAGAAAGATGAATGCGAAATCAAATATTCGCGCTTATGCGGAACATGGATCCCTATTGAGGAGAGGAAAGCATTTTCAAATAAGAGGGAGAAGTGATAAACTAATTTGTGCGATATGACCTTATAAGATTAGAGAAAGAAAAATATGGAAAATAAAGATCTCACAGAAGTAATTCGGCTTCGATATGAAGAAGCCCAATCCCAAATAGCCAAATCTGCGCAGAGCGCAGGGCGCAATCCTGAATCTGTTAAACTGGTTGTAGTTACTAAAAAACAGCCTCTTGCTGTTTTGCAATCAGCCATAGACGCGGGGATAAAAATATTTGGGGAAAACTACCCGAAAGAGGCTGTGAGCAAGATGCAATCTCTAGGCGAGAAAAATACGGTAGAATGGCATATGATTGGGCATGTACAAAGCCGTAAGGCGCGTTTGGTCGTTGAGAACTTTTCCCTTTTGCACTCTCTCGACCGACTAAAAACAGCGCGGCGGCTTAACCAATTTGCTCAAGAAGCCCAAAAGAAGTTTCCCCTTTTACTAGAGCTTAATGTCGGCGGTGAAGAAAGCAAACATGGCTGGGATGCTTCCGATGAATCTCATTGGGAAGCCCTATTGCCAGATATTGAAGAGGCACTCTCTTTAGAAAATCTTGAAATACGCGGATTGATGACCATGCCGCCCTTTTTTCAAGATGCAGAACTCGCTCGCCCCTATTTTCGACAGTTGCACAGACTGCGAGATTTTCTATCAAAAAAATATCCACAAGCCAATTTCGAAGAACTTTCGATGGGAACAAGTGGCGATTTTCAAATAGCCGTTCAAGAAGGGGCTACTATTGTCCGAGTAGGGCAGGCAATTGTAGGTCAACGTAATTACTAGAATCTATCAGAAAGAGTTTAGAAGAACCCATTCCCTTCGAGGGAACGGGTTCTTCTAAACGTTGAAACTTTATTTGGAAAAAAACATGATTATATTAACATTAATTCAGTTGGTCGATTTTATAGCACAAGCATTAGTTCTTTTAGTTATTATTTCAATTGTGTTATCATATTTTATGTCGCCCTATCATCAGGTGCGTCAAACGCTTGATAGTGTTGTTCAACCGCTATTGGCACCTATTCGCAGGGTCGTCCCTTTGGTGGGGAGCCTCGATTTTAGCCCCGTAGTGCTAATTATTTTAATTCAAGTTTTATCTTTTGCAATTATTAATCTTTTATCTATATTGAGGTGAATTATGACTTCTCGTAACTATAACTTACACGATGGAAAAGTTGGATCAGCATTAACCATACGCTTAACGCCAAAAGCAAGTCGAAACGCTGTTTCAGGCATAGCAGAGGACGGAACAGTAAAAATCCATGTGACTGCCTCGCCAGATGGGGGCGGAGACAATAAGGCACTCATTCAATTGCTCGCAAAAATATTGGATATTCCGACAGCCAATATCGCCATTATAGCGGGAGAAAGTGGGCGCGATAAAATCGTTTCTATTGTTGGATTAGACGCAGTTACGCTGACCAAGTTAGTGCGTGCTCATTTAGAAGAATAAAATTTTACGATAGGGGATCGTGTGATAAAAAAGACCTGACGTTTTCGTGTCAGGTCTTTTTTTACAGATATGCTGTGCACCGTAACGCACGCGTTTTAGGCTGGAGTGCAGAATCCCCCGCAGGGGTGCAAGCGTGAGCAGAAAAAACTCTACGGTGCATAAATGCTTGTTGGTCAGTACGCAAGTTGAGGTTACGCGCGTGGCGGGCTTTTCATCCCACCATCAAATTCATTTACTGTATTCCACTATAAATTGCTTTATAAATCGCGTAAGATTCATAAATTGCTTTAATATAATTTCGTGTTTCTGAAAAACGGATACTTTCTAGCATCAAATCGGGGTCACCTTTGCCAAGAGCTTGCCATTCTATTGCATTGCCAGGACCGCCATTATACGCGGCGAGGGTGGCATATAGGTCGCCATCGAGTAGCTTGCGATTTGATCCAAGATACCACGTTCCGAACTTTGTGCTTATCACTGGGCGGTATAAATCGTCTTCGGTATATGAGACTGGGTAGCCATGCAGGCTGGCGATATTTGCTCCTGTGGCGGGCATAATTTGCATTAGCCCGCTTGCGCCAGCAACCGAAAGAACAAAATTCTCGAAGAGACTTTCTTGGCGCATAGTGCTGTAAATAAAGAGGGGATGAAAGTCATTTTCTGTTGAGATGGGTTCAACCAAATCACTATAATATGTGCCGTAGCGAACGTGGTCGAAATAGGCAGGGGCATGAAGGGAATCGGCGTGGTTTTCCATGCCTGCTAATTCTAAAACTTGACGGGCGGCGAAAATAGCGGGGCGGTAAAGACCCAACTCAAGCATATAATTTGCTAAGCGAAAGCTATCTGCCGCACTCTCGCTTAGGTCGGTGCGAAGGTCTTCAAATTCGAGACGGGCTTCATTTTTTAGACCAAGTTCCCAAAACTCGCGCCCGCGCTGCAAGCGCAAGTCGTTTTGAAGATGCCCTAAATGCTCAAGATCGGTATCTGCGGGGAGGTCAAAAGTGATTCTTAACCACGATGCCGCCTCTGCGCGCTCACTAGCAAGATCGACATCACTGGAGTAAACGCTGGGGGGCAAAAATGGCTCGCCGCCTTCTAATAATTCACGCGCACGTTCAGAGTAATAGCCCGTAGGGTCAGCCGATTGCGCTTGTTGCCAGGCATTTTGCATTGCTTCTACATCGCCCAATTTCTCTTGGGATTTTCCAATCCATAAATAAGCGCGAGCCTGTTCTTTTGCGTCCCCTCCTAAAATTAGGGCGCGCTGAAAGAGTGTTAGAGCTTGCGCATAGTCTTCAAGGCGGTAGGTGGCAATTGCCGATAAAAAGAGAGCCTCGGGTGCTAAATTACTGCCGGGGTATTCTTCGGCGAGACGTAGCCAAAGAGCAATTGCCTCTTCGGGGTTTTCTTTGCGCTCCATTAGGCGGGCGGCACTCATTAAAAGGTCATCTGCTTCAGAGTGACCGGGGTTCTCATAAACAAAGTCGAGTAGTGTTTGCTTACCTGCATCAAGATTTCTAAGGTCGTTCCACTGGGTGTACGATTTTTCTGCCCAAGCATCTGACCAGTAGGGATTATTGGGGTATTTCTCTATAAATTCATCCCACGCCTGCACCTCATCTTCGTACCGCCCCAGCGCGTAAAGCGTTTTGGCGCGGTAGTATTGCGCCATGCCATCATTTTCTGGATTTTCAGCTATATAGTTGTTGAAGGCAACCAAGGCGACATCGTATTGTTTAGCAGAATAATCAACTAGCCCGCGGCTAAAATTATCTACGGCAATGCCAGTGCTGACTAACTCAACCAACGCAGTATAAGCGTGATAGCTTAAGGGGTAGTTCTCAACCGCATGTTGGTAGAGTGCGTATCCTTCTTCTTTTTCGTCTAGCATTAGGTGAGCGTAGCCTGCAAAATAATCCATTTCTGCTTTGACATAATCGTTATTTGTGCGACTGGTGATAGATTCGTAATCTGCGAGCGCGCCGGCGTAATCGCCTAATTGAGCTTTGGTTGTGGCAATCTTGACCTCTAAGTTGATATCGCTATGGAGACTTGACGCGTCGAGAGCGGCTTGGTACGCGTTAAGCGCGTTGACGTAATCGCCCATTTTTAGAAAAAGGTCGCCCCGCAATTCTTCTACATGGTTTGTTAAAAGTTCAGGTCTTAGTTCGAGATATTGGGCATAAGATTCTGTTGCCGATTGATAGCGATTGATATGGCTATTTGCTTCCCCCGCAATGAAATGCGCATAAGCCATAAAAGGCGAATCAGGGTATTCGTTGGCAAGCTGTTGCACAAAAGCAAGGGCTTCATAATCATTGCCATCTTCATAACTCACACGTATCAGCCCCCAAAGTGCGGCGGCGCGTTCATCTTTATTGGTAGAGTTATCGAGCACTGCTTGAAACTCTGCACGAGCAAGGTCAAATTCGCCATTAAAGAGCGCATCTTCGCCACGCTCGGCGCGTGCTAAAGGAGCTATCGTTGGCATCGGCGTAGGTGCGATTGTCGGCGTTGGGGATGGGGTGAGGCTGGGCGTAGGGGTAAGGCTCGGCGTGGCAGTCGGTCCTAGTAAAGAAGAGACAGGCGGCAGGTTGCACGCACCCAAAAAAGCCAAAATCCATAAGCTCAGCAGTATTTTTTTGAAATTCATAGGCTTCTTATAATGTGAAATGGTGGGCTTGTCAATTCATTTAGAAGACCTTACAAAACTGTAAAGTCTATTTTCTTGACAACCCTCCCAAAAATCCTATACTCATATACGATATTCATCACCACCAGCCCACAGAGGGAAAATGCACCTACTCAATACCCCCCCCGAAAATTTGTTCTAATCGTTGTCTTTTTTTTCATCGGTACGGCTTTATATCTCTTCCCTGAAAAAACAACTCAAAATTATGCCCAAATGCCCGAAGCCTGTGCTGGTTGTGCAAAAGAATGTGAAATAAAAGTTTGCACATGGTGGGTGCCGGGTCCTAGTGCCCAATGTCCCAACCCCGGATCTGGCGGTGGATGTTGCCTCGCTTACGGAACAGAATGTGACCCCAATTGTAATGTGCCTCCACCACCCGCCCCGCCAACAATCTCAGGCACGCTCAACTGCTCGGTATGGGGTGCGAATAACTGGTGCATTGGCACTGAAAACCTCGACCTCAATGCAACAGAACATCAAGGAAAATCAATTTTGATTAGCGGCGTTCTAAACGGGACAGCATTTACCTGCACCCCCGCTACCGCAGGTAGTGCTTTTTGTGCCATCCCACTCCCCGAAGGAACAGGGACAGCCAATTACACGGCTACCTCAGAACATGGCACTGGCAATGGCTCAAAAAATTGGAAACATGATACAGTTGCCCCAAGCATTGAAGCGATTACAGATACTTCCCCCAACGCACAGCTTTGGTTTAATAGTGCCATAAATCTGACTGCTTCTGCCAGCGATGATACCTCTGGTTTGAACTCTTTTGAATACTCCCTCTATAACGCTATTTGGGCAAATTACACCGTGCCCCTCAACTTCACCGATGGCACCTACACCGCCTACTTGCGCTCCACCGACAACGCGGGCAATGTGGAAAATCTCAGCCAGGAAATCAAAGTAGATAGCCAAAACCCGCAACTCACACAAAATATCACAGGCACGCTTGGCGCAAATGGATGGTATATTTCAATTGTGATTGTTGAAAACGCTCAGAGCGACTCTGCGCCCTCCTCGGGCATCCAAAACTTTGACACTTCTTTTGATGGGACTCTGTGGGACGCGTATACCACGCCCATCAACTTAAGCGACGGTGTTTACGTTCTTCAAAGCAGGGTGATAGATAATGCCGACAACCAAGCTCAAAACGCGGTCGCTCTCAATATAGATACGACACCGCCCACCATCAGCGGAACGCTCGCGGGTCAACTTGGTGCAAGCAACTGGTACATTTCCTCTGTCCAAGCAGAAGTTGCTGTCTCAGATGCCACATCTGGGATTGCCTCAACCGAATACAGCATAGATA
>JADGEO010000072.1 GCA_016744335.1 Anaerolineales bacterium | reverse complement strand
CCAGAACTAACTCTATCCGTTGAAGAATGGTTAGAGTATTATCATTATGTGCGACCTCATATTTCGATTGGCATGAAGCCGCCGCTTGAAAAAACACAGGTGTGACATTTTAAAGTGTACAATGCGTTAGGGCCTTAAATTCACCTACACATTTTCAGCAAAAACGCGCTCATATAAATCCGAATATAAAAGATTTTCTGGGTCACAACGTTTTTTAAGTTTACGGAACTTTTCTACAGTCTCAGCACCAAGAAAAGCACGTGCAGTCTCTACCAAAGTTTCACTATTTTTAGCAAAATAAAAACGCCCACCCGCTTCTAGCACTATTTTATCAAAATCTTGTACCATTTCAGACAATTTAGCCCTATTATTTTTCGTTATTTTGAAATCAAGCGCCAGCGAAAAACCATCCAGCGCATGGGAGATGAGAAAATTATCGGGACGATGTCTTTTGGTTACGCCCAAATAAGTGGGCAATTTACGTTTCTGCGAGAGTGTAAGTATCTCTCTCCACGCATCTAAAGCGGTCTCTTTAGGCAAAAAAGATTGATATTGAATTAGCCCATATTTGCCATAAGATTTCTCCCAATCTGGCACATAGTCGAGCAAAAAGTGGAAGGCGGCGTGGGGTTGTTGATAGCTTTTATCGTGCCCCACAATATATTTAGCCATATTTACGCCCCACACACCGAGATTATTTAATCCCAAGCCCATCAAATAATGTAATTTAGATTTAGGAACAACGCCAAAAAATTTATCGGGGAGCGTTTGAAACGCGACGCGCGTGGTGTTATCTGGGTCTGCGTCCTCATCTTTTGTGAGATAATTTGCCGCGTGCATCTGTCCACGACCTAGCGATGCGCCGTTTGCTACGCCATCTAGCCACCCAACAATATAATCGTTTTCTGGTGCACCCCTGAGCAAAGCACCAATCTGACTTTCAAGATTAGGGACATTCCACTCTTTTACATGCAGTAAACCAGAGTAAACGCGTTTCATTTGCATTGTCACGGAGGTGAAAATACCCAGCATCCCCATGCCGCTAATCATGCTATAAAAAAGGTCTTTGTTTTTCTTTGGAGAACAAGTTACTTCTTTGCCATTTGGCAAAATGGCATCAAACTCGAGAATATGTTCGCCAATTGTGCCCATTTTGAAGTTGTTCTTACCGTGGATATTCATCCCCAAACACCCACCAAGTGTGGTTTTCATTGTACCAGAAACAACGGGGGGCCACCAACCATCGGAAAGAATAAACTGCCACAGAGTTTCCAATGTTAGCCCAGGTTGGGCACGGAGAATGCCTTTCTCTGAATCCCACGCTTGGATACACTTCAGCAAGCTAAGGTCAAGGACGATGCCTCCGCCCTTTAGCGCGGCGTCGTTATAGCTTCGTCCCGCGCCGCGCGGAGCAATTTTCAATCCGTTTTCGCGGGCAAAGTCAAATATCTCAACAATTTCTTCTGTGAATCTAGGTTGAGCGTGGTAAACAGTTGCTGTTAATGACTTACTAAAATTGCCGAGCTGGGTAAGGTTTAATTTTTTCATAGGACTAAAAAGTTAGTTTCCTAAAAACAAAGGAAGGGATATTGCGCACAACAAACATCACTAAACGCCAGCGAGCGGGGGTGTAAATTTCTTGCTTCCCTTTTTGCATGGCTTTATAAATATCTTTGGCGGCTTGTTCGGGCGAGATAACCCAAAAGAGTTTTTTTGCGTCTTTTACCATATCGGTTTGCACAAAACCGGGCTTTACGGTGAGAACATTTACACCTAATTTATCTAAACGATTGCGAAGTGCCTCAAGATATGTGCTAAGTGCGGCTTTAGAGGTATTATAAGCGGGATTGCCCACACGTCCACGTTCGCCAGCTACAGAAGACACACCTACAATTTGTCCACTTTTCAGCTCCTGAAATCTTTCAGCAACGGGGTTAAGCCATGCCAACGCACCTAGTAAGTTTACTTCTACAGTCTGGCGGTCTTTTTCAAAATCATATTTTTTCAGCCCCACCATGTGAGCAACACCTGCATTAAAAATAAAGGTATCTAGCCCTCCCAAATCAGTGATGATTTTTGGGAGAAGTTCGGGAACAGAATCATAGTTTGTGACATCATGAACATAATAAATTGCTCGCTTTTCTCCATGTTTTGAGTTGATTTCATCAGTGAGCGTTGATAACATTTCTTCACGTCTTGCCAAGAGCGCAATCTGGTAACCTTCATCGGCAAGGCGATGCGCGAGTGCCGCACCAATGCCGCTAGATGCACCAACCAAAATAGCATGTTTTTTAGGGCTAAGAGGGGTTGATGTAGCGAGTTTCTGTTCCGATTTTGTCATTATTTCTCCAATCAAGTGGTTTATATTTTTTTTCACATACATTCTAACAGAAATTTATACATCAACAAAATTCAAGAAATAAGATAAAAGATACCCAGAATCATGGGATGAAGGTGTGATTGAATTTGGTACAAATATGAAGTATCTTAGTAGCAAAACATTGCAGAAAAGAGATAAAAATGACATCTATGCCGCAAGAGACTAAAAGAATTATTATAGAATCCCTAAGAGAAAAAGGGGTTGAATCATCAGACCAAGACTTTATTCTTAATCTTTTTGATTCTATTATAGCAACACTAAATATGGATGCAACACTAACTGTAAAAGATATGGCTTCGGTTAGACATGAAATTACCTCTAATATAATCGATAGCTCTCATCTGCTAACCATGCTACGCCAACAAACAGCTGAGTTAGATGCCCTAAGACGCCTCTCGTTACATCTTTCTTCTAGCCTTGATCTAGTAACCGTATTACGCGCTGTGGTTCGTGATGCAAGAGATGTACTAGAAAACTCACGTACTATACATATATTTTTATATAACCACGAAGAAGATTTACTTGAGTTTGGTGCCGCACTAGATGAAAGCGGCCTTAAAAATAAGAGCTTCGCTGAACCACGCCAAAACGGTTTGACCTATCAAGTTGCCAGAAGTGCAGAAATAATTACTGTTCCTGATATAAAAAAAGACCCTATTTATAAAGATGCCCCAACAGAATGGGAAGGGTCTATCATAGGAATGCCACTCAAATTTGAAAACACCGTAGTTGGCATAATGAGCATTTCACGCACAGTTACAGGGGATTTTTCAAAATCTGATTTGCGCTTTTTACGCCTATTAGCAGAACAAGCCGCTGTTGCAATTTCAAACGCCCGTGTTCACGCACAAATAAGTAAAGAGGCAAATAGCGATACACTTACAGGATTACCGAACCGTAGGGCTTTAGACGAACACCTCGAAAGTGAGTTAGCCTCCGCACACCGCACGGGTCATTCTTTTGCGACAGTCATGATGGATTTAGATGGTTTCAAAGAAGTCAATGACAAATATGGTCATCCTGTAGGCGATGAGGTTTTGCAAAGATTATTCACTTTTCTTGCACAGGGATTACGCGCAAGCGATTTTCTCGCTCGTTATGGCGGCGATGAATTAACCCTAGTGCTTCACCAAAGCGATATGCCGGCAACAAAACTCGTCACTGATAAAATGTTAGACAAATTAGACAAATTTGTCTTCACCCTGCCCGATGGTCAAGAACTCAATATCGGTATGTCTGGCGGGATCGCGCTCTACCCAATTCATGGGCAAACCACATCGCAACTCCTGCGAGCAGCAGATGAGGCATTATATCGCTCTAAAAAGCATAAGCGTGGTCGTTTTTTCATTGCAAAACCTGTCACAGGGCATCTGACATAGGGATAAGGAAACCGCCTCACGCGTGCCCCAGCCGACCATCTGCTGCACCCTGCACGGGATACAACAGCACTCAAGCCCAAAACAAGGACGCACAGCCAGAAATCCCATCCACATTAATTTCAGCGGCTAGAAGAACCCCTCCCACATTAAAACGGAACGGAGACCCTTTGTCTCCGTTTTTGATTCTAAAGGTATAATCATCAAATTCTGAAATAAAGAGGAGCAAAAATGGCAAAAAAAATAAAACTAATCTTAAACCCCATGGCAGATATGGGGCGTGCGTGGAATGTGGCGCGTGATTTGCGCCCGATCGTAAATGAATATGAAGGCAAAGTAGATTGGAGCGGAACCGTATATCCGGGTCATGCTATGGAATTGGCAAAACAAGCTGGAGAAGATGGCTACGATTTAGTTATAGCGGCGGGCGGAGATGGCACAGTTCATGAAGTTGTCAACGGTCTAATGGAAATCGAAGCCGAGCAACGCCCTGCTTTGGGCGTTGTGCCCATCGGCTCTGGCAATGATTTTGCCTACGCGAACAAAATTCCATCAAGCCCCAACCAAGCTATGTCATTAGCCCTTAACGGCACATCCTCCCTCGTAGATTTAGGGCTGATGACCGATGAAAATGGCAGAAGCGAATATATAGACAATACACTTGGCATTGGCTTTGATGCCATTGTCACCATCCGCTCACATCGATTACCCATTGTGCGTGGCTTTTTGATATATCTGACAGCCGTTATTCAGACTATTTTGCTCAACTCTAAACCGATGCGCATGAAATTAGAAAGCGAAGACAAAAAATGGGACAAAGAAGTCTTCATGCTCGTTCTCGCCAATGGTCCTCGTGAAGGCGGTGGCTTTACCATGACACCCAAAGCCCTCCCCAATGATGGCATCTTAGACTATATGATTGCAGATAATATCTCTCGTTTGAAACAATTTCGTATGATTCCTGAATTTATGAATGGCACCCAAGGGCGTTTTGATGAAGTTGAAATTGGGCAGTTCAAAAAAATCACACTCACATCTGAAGACCCACTCTATATTCACATTGACGGTGAAGTTTATACTAGCTTTGGCTCTAATTTACACGGTATTTCAGTAGAACTTATACCAAACGCATTAGAGGTGGTAAAACCAGTAAATCAGTAGGCCAGTAAGACTACTATGACTACATTAGAACAAAGTCTTTCAAAATATGATTTTGCACATTTGCACAACATCGCTCAATTATGGGGCATAGAATTGCGCGCCAAAGAGAGCAAAAAAGCACAAAAAGAACTTAGCAAAAAAATGCTTAATCAGACACTGGCAACAGAAATTATCGAAACGCTAGCCCAAAATGCCCATCATGCCCTCAGTGCCCTGCTATCAAATAATGGGCGCATTTCATGGGCAGTTTTCGAGCGCAAATACGGCAAAATCCGCGAGATCGGTGCGGGCAAACGAGACCGTGAAAAGCCCCATCTCACCCCTATTTCTCCCGCCGAAACACTTTTTTATCGCGCTTTGCTCGCCCGTGCCTTCTTCGATACCCCCAGCGGGGCGCAAGAATTTGCCTATATTCCTAATGACCTTTTCAAACTCGTTCATAAAGAGAAGGAAACTCACGAAGAAAAACCTATTCTAGGCAGAATCGCCCGCCCAAAAGAATATAAACACATACAACTTGCTAACGATTCTATTTTAGATGACCTGACGGCTCTGCTCTCCGCATTAAGGTTGGGATGGGATAAACCGCCTACCACGCTAGACACATCTCTCCGATTCGTACGTGAAGTTGGGCTTGCTTTGCGCTTAATAACACCTACCGGTCTCGAACGAAACGCAATTAAATCTCACCTTGAGCAAAGTCGCGCCGAAGCATTTACACAACTCAAAGAAACCTGGCTTAAAAACGAAAGTTTCAACGAATTGCACCAAGTGCCGAGCATCATTTGTGAAGGAGAATGGAAAAACGATTCTCTGACTACGCGCAAAGCAATTTTTTCCTTTCTTTCAAAAATCCCACACGGTGAGTGGTGGAGTTTAAATTCCTTTATCACCGATATAAAAGAATTTTCCCCAGATTTTCAACGCAAAGGTGGGGAATATGATGCGTGGTTTATTCGTTCCTTTAAAGACCCAAAAGATTCCAAACGCGGCGTAATTGAAAAAGATGCGTTGCACCACGAGTCTCATCACAAGTCTCATCACAAGTCTCAAACTGCAACACATCCAAAAGAAGATGGTGCATCTAAAATAGATGCAATGCAATTCTACCAAAAAGATTTACGCGGCTTCAAACATTGGGATGAAGTAGAAGGCGCGCTTCTTCGCTACTTTATCACCAGTATTTTGTTTTGGCTCGGCTATGTAGATTTAGCATCTGCAGAAAAAGATGGTGAGATAAAAGCCTTTAGAGTAAGGAAGAAGAAAGTAGAAAGTGAAAAAACAGAAACTGGAAAGATTATCGTCACATCCAACGGGAAAATAACCATCTCACGTTATGCAAAAAGAGTCGCTCGCTATCAAATATCTCGTTTTTGTGAATGGAAAGAGAGCAAAAACCCCGATAAATTTGATTACCAAATTACGCCATCATCGCTAGGACGCGCAAAAGAACAGGGACTGAAGATTTCGCACCTTTTGAGCTTGCTCAACAAACATGCAAACGATGAAATCCCGCCTACGTTGGAGAAGGCGTTGCGTAGATGGGCGGTTAATGGCACAGAAGCTCGGGTTGAAACTCTAGTTGTTTTACGCCTCAGCAAGCCCGAGGACTTGCGCGCGCTCCGTAGTTCCAGAGCAAGTCGATTTTTGGGAGAGATATTAAGCCCAACAAGAGTAGTCGTCAAAGCTGGCGCATCCCAGAAAGTCATGTCTGCACTAATTGAAATGGGGATTTTTATGGAGCCTCGTAAAACGTAAAAAAACAAAAGGGGAGATTATCACCAAGTCAAAGTGACTGTTGAGAAGCAAAAATTTGCTATAATAAAAAATGTGCAAACTACACATTACGCAATAGGTTTTACAAAATATGTCTAATTTCCATATCACTCAAATAGGAGAAACACATGACAAAAATTGACTGGATCAAAGAAGAAATTACAGCTTTGCAAGAGGCGGGCTTGTATACCAATATCCGCACACTTGGCTCTGCACAAGGGGCGTGGCTGATGGTGGACGGCAAAAAGGTGCTTAATTTTTGCTCAAATAACTATTTGGGCTTAGCAAATCACCCCAAAATTGCCGAAGCCGCAAAAAAAGCGATTGACGAATATGGGGTGGGACCAGGCGCAGTTCGTACAATTGCCGGAACAATGGATTTACACACCAAACTTGAAGAACGCTTGGCTGAGTTCAAAAAGGTTGAGGCTGTGCTTACTTTTCAATCTGGGTTTAATGCAAATACGGCGACAATCCCCGCATTGGTTGGCAAGGGCGATGTGATTTTTTCAGATCGTTTGAACCACGCCAGCATTATTGACGGATGCCGACTTTCTGGCGCAAAAATCAAAGCTTATGAGCATAACAGTGCGGAATCTCTCGAAGAAATGATTAAAGAGCATCTCCCCCAATACAATCGTGGATTGGTCGTGACTGACGGCGTTTTTAGCATGGATGGAGACGTAGCCCCACTTGATGAACTCTATGAAGTCACCCAAAAATATGATGTGCTCTTCATGGTCGATGACGCACACGGCGAAGGCGTGCTCGGCAATGGCGGGCGCGGCATCGTAGACCATTTTGGCTTACACGGCAAAGTGGACGTAGAAATCGGCACTATGTCTAAAGCCTTTGGCGTAGTCGGCGGGATTGTGGCTGGCAAAAAAGTCATCATCGATTGGCTCAAACAACGTGGGCGACCATTCTTGTTTTCCTCTGCGATGACCGTCCCAGATGCGGCGGCATGTTTAGCGGCTGTTAATTTGCTCGAAGAATCAACAGAATTAGTAGACAAACTTTGGAGCAATGCCGAATACTTTAAGAAAAAAATGGAAGAACTAGGCTTTGATACAGGCAAAAGTGAAACCCCCATCACCCCCGTCATGCTCGGAGAAGCATCTTTGGCACAAGAATTTAGTGCCGCACTTTATGAAGCCGGCGTATTCGGGACAGCAATCGCCTTCCCAACTGTACCCCAAGGCACAGCAAGAATCCGCGTCATGATTTCTGCCGCTCATGAGCGCGCAGATTTAGACAAAGGTCTTGAGATTTTTGCAGAAGTTGGCAAAAAGTTGGGCGTTATTTAGAGGGCAGGGAATTAGGAATTAGGTAATCAGAAGGGGCGAAGGAGACTTCGTCCCTTTTTTCTTTGTATTTCTTCATGGATTTAATTTTCTCTTGGGATATAATCACTCCATGAACCGCCCCTCCCTCACCCGCTATGCTTGGCTCTCCATCGCCGCCGCGCTAATTACCATTACGCTCAAGACTGGCGCATATTTTCTTACAGGCTCAGTTGGCTTACTCTCTGATGCCATCGAATCAGTTGTCAACTTACTAGCGGCAATTATGGCATTAACGATGCTCACAATCGCCGCACGTCCGCCCGATGATAGCCACGCTTTCGGGCATGGCAAAGCTGAGTATTTTTCTAGCAATGTTGAAGGCATATTGATTCTAGTCGCCGCGGGGGGCATTGCATTCACGGCAATAGAGCGGCTAATAAACCCACAAGAAATTGAACAAATAGGCATTGGCGTAACAATTTCAATCATTGCATCATTGGTTAATCTAATTATAGCCAAAATTTTATTGGACGCGGGGAAAAAGCACGCCTCTATTACCCTAGAAGCAGATGGTCATCACCTCATGACAGACGTGTGGACATCGGGCGGCGTCGTTCTTGGCGTAATCTTGGTTGCCATCACTGGATGGCAGATTCTCGACCCCATCATCGCCCTCGCTGTCTCGGTAAATATCGTTTACACAGGCATAAAGCTCATCCGCCGCTCAGTAGACGGGCTAATGGATGCGTCTCTACTCCCCGAAGAAATGAAAGCGGTTGAAGACGTCTTGGATAAATATCGCCAAAAGTACAAAATAGATTTCCACGCCCTACGCACACGCCAAGCGGGATCGCGCCACTTCATCACCGTACACGTCCTTGTCCCTGGCGCATGGACAGTGCATGATGCCCATCACATCGCCGAAGACATAGAAGCAGATATCCGCACGGTGGTGCAAAACTCAGTCGCCTTTACGCATCTTGAACCCATCGAAGATGAAATTTCGCACAAAGATATTTGCTTAGATCGGTAGGCAAGATTTGTTATTCGGGAATTAGGAAAACGGGAAATAGATATGATTCACAAATTTCGATGCAATAACTTCGCATAAATGATAAGTTACTGTAACGAAATCGCCGTATATAGATAATCTATCGTCAATCGTCTAAACTCACCTTCCCCCGCAACTTCTTCACATTACCTCTATGCTTCTTTGAATCTACTCGCCTCTTCACCGATGCTTTTGTTGGGCGCGTCTTGCGTCTTTTCTTTGGCGGTTTCTCCGCGCGTTTTAACATAGATTCTAGCCGCGCATAAGCCTCAGCCTGATTACGATTCTGTGTCCTGTATTGCGATGATTCAATAATTAATACCCCTTCTTTTGTCATCTTATTCCCTGCTAAATTCTCCAGCCTTGTCTGTACAGCATGGGACAAATTAGCAGACGCCACGTCAAAGCGCAAGCGCACAGCCGTGCTGACTTTGTTCACATTCTGCCCGCCGGGACCAGATGCACGGAAGTATTCGTAGGTGATAGTTTCTTGGGGGATTTTCATATCAAGCTTAGCCACAGATTTCACGGATCACACCGATTTTTAAGTGCTTTTTCTGTGAGTTCCGTGGCAAAAGTTTTAAGTCTCATTCTGCCAACTCTTCCCACTCAACCAGCATCTCATCCATCTCATCCTGCACCTGATTATATTCCTCAGCGAGTTTGCGCAATTCATCTGCATCTTCTGGGGGAGTTTCTAGCTGTTTTTCTAACTCTGCTAATTTTTTCTCTAACTCTACAACTTTATTCTCCACTTCCTGCAAACGCGCTTTTCGGCGGCGTTTTTCTTTGGCGGCAGGGTCGCGGCGAGAAGCTCTCGCCGAGCCAGAAGTTTTTTTAGCGGCAACAAGCTCAAACCGTGCGCGTTCCGCTTCTTTATCCCGTTCTATACGCATTTGGGAATATGTCCCCTTATAAACGTCCAAAGAGACTTTTGTAGTCTCTTTGGAGCGAATCTCCCAAATCTGCGTGGCTAGAGCATCAATCAGGTAACGGTCATGCGTAACGAGTAAAATCGTACCTTTGTAAGCATCCAAAACCTGTTGCATAATTTCTTGCGCGGGGATGTCGAGATGGTTGGTCGGCTCGTCGAGCAGGAGCAGATTTGTGTCTTGCAGGGAGAGTTTGGCGAGGGCAAGGCGACCGCGCTCGCCGCCAGAAAGGGTGCTGACCTGCTTGAAAACATCGTCTCCAGAGAAGAGAAATTTGCCAAGATATTCGCGCACACTGCCGGGCAACATAGAGTGGTCGGCGGTTTCGATTTCTTGCATAAGGGTATTCTTTTCATCCATGCCCTCGTGTGCCTGCGAAAAATAACCAATTTCTAGCGATGCGCCGAGATCAACCTGCCCCGAAAAGGGCGGAATCTGCCCCAAAATGGTGCGAATAAAAGTAGTTTTTCCCGCGCCATTAGGACCAATGAGTGCGGCACAATCTTTGCGTTCGAGTTCAATGTCGGGTGCGCTAAAAAGAGCCGTGTCGTAGCCAACTTGCAGATTTTTCGTGCGGATCACCTTCACGCCTGAGCGTTTTGATGCACGCAAATTAAGATGCAATTCGGGCGGGCGATGGTCAGGCAGGCGCAAACCACGCACACGCCGCTCGGCTTCATCGGGGCTAAGGTCACTGGTTGCCACATGAATATCTTGGCTAACCGCGCTCCATTTTCGGTTGATTACCGAATCCATCCCCACCTGCTCAATCGCCTGCACAATGCGGCTCAGACGGCGCAATTTGCCCCGTGCCTGCGAAACCCGCTGTCCCTCTATATGCTTTTTGATATATTCCGCTTCCTTGAGCAGTTTTTCCTTTTCTGCCTTAAAAACCTTCTGCCGCCGCTCCCAACGCGCCACGCGCTGCCCCACATAATGACTGTAATTTCCCCTATAAGTCTCCACGCCCGCCGCCGTCATTTCCAAAATCCCGTTGGCGGCATGGTCGAGAAAATAACGGTCATGCGACACAATCAGCACCGCGCCCGCCCATTTGCTCAGGTAACCCTCTAGCCATTCGACCGCCGCAATATCAAGGTGATTGGTCGGCTCGTCGAGCAGGAGCACATCTGGCTCAGAAAGGAGCAATTTGGCAAGATACGCCCGCGTCCGCTGACCACCAGAAAGATGGGCGATAGGCATATTAAAGTCGGTTTCGGCAAATCCGAGACCAGATAAAACCTGTCGGATGCGCGTCTCGTAGGTGTATCCCCCCCGATGCTCAAACTCCGCTTGGATTTGCCCGTAACGCTCCAGTATTTGGCTTGCTGAGGCTTCGTCCGACATTTTCTCGGCGAGAATCGTTATCTCGCTCTCCAGCGCGCGAACTTCGGCAAATACCGCTAAACACTCATCCCACACCCTGCTATCGGATTGAAAATCCTTCGACTGCGGCAAATACCCGATTCGCAACTTCTTCGCCTTCGTCACCCGCCCCTCAGATGCAGATTCTTCGCCGATCAGGATGCGCAACAAAGTTGTCTTCCCAACTCCGTTGGGACCAACAAGTGCGAGACGCGAGCCATGCTCAATAGTAAAATTTAGCCCGCTGAAAATATCAACGTGCCCGTAGGATTTGGTGAGATTGTTTGCAATGATTAAGGACATTAGGTAATTAGGTATCTGGTAATGAGTGAGTAGTTTTTCTGCGGGGGAGATTATAACTTGATTTGAAGATTGAAACATGATAATTTAAAATTATGTGCAATATAACCTATAATAACCATACCTTACCCTGTTTAAATATATTAGAAAAACATTAGAGGGTGTAAAATTTATTGTGTAAATGGGTTATCCTATTCACCCTAGAAAAGGAACCCTAAAATGAAAAAAAGAACG
>JADGEO010000071.1 GCA_016744335.1 Anaerolineales bacterium | reverse complement strand
GCAAGTTTAAAGGTTTGAAAGTTTTAGAGCTTTCAGATTTCGAGGTAGAGTGCTAGTGAATCATAAAATTAGCCTAGCTACATGACAACTCTGCACGAGCGTAAACGCCTATGCCAATAGGCTAAACCCGACTAAAGTCGGTTGAGAAAAGTCTGCTTTAGCAGGCTTCAGCCTTGAGCATGGACGTTTACGTCCATGTGGTTAAAAATTATCCACAGATTTCACCAATTTTATTGATTTTTTCGTGTAAATTCGTATAACTTCGTGGATTCTTTTTTTGAAAATACCTCAAAGCCCAAAAGTTTTCCAACCTTCAACCTTAAACCACCCCCATGAAAAAACTTTCCTTCCTCACCCGCACATCCTTATTAATCGGTGGATTTTTTGCCATAGATAAAGGGCTGGCTTTTGTGCGCTCTATTATCATTGCGCGGCAATTTGACCTCAGCTTTGAGCTAGACGCGTTCAACGTAGCCAACAACCTGCCCGATATGCTCTTTGCGCTCATTTCTGGCGGAGCAATGGCTATGGCATTGATTCCCATTCTAAGTGATTATCTAACAACGCGTGGAAGACCCGCAGCATGGGAACTTTTTTCTCGTATCGCTAATTTAGCCTTTCTAGTCACCATCGTTTTTTCTGTATTCATCGCTATTTTTGCCGAGCAAATTGTGCGCGCAGAAATTGGCATTGCCCCTGGCTTTGGTGTAGAAGAACAAAACACCATCATCACCCTCATGCGTCTCAATCTCATTGCCACAGCCATTTTCTCTATCAGCGGGTTGGTGATGGGTGCGTTACAAGCAAACCAATATTTTTTGCTCCCTGCAATGGCGCCCATGCTCTACAACATCGGGCAAATTTTCGGGGCACTGGTTTTCTCACCCACAGAGCCTTATAGTATCGGCGGCATCACGCTCCCCGCGTTAGGATTAGGCGTTTACGGCTTGGTCTATGGCGTAATTTTGGGCGCAATTCTTCATCTGGGCATTCAAATCCCAGGACTAATCAAATATAAATTCCACTGGACTCCCTCGCTCACCATCAAAGATGAAGGCGTAATTCAGGCACTCAAAATTATGGGTCCTCGCATCGTGACTATGTTTGGTATTCAACTGGTCTTTATCGCCCGTGATAATTTTGCCTCACGCTTAGATGAAGTTGGCGCAGTCACTGCCCTCACCTATGGCTGGATGATTATGCAAGTGCCAGCCACCTTATTGGGCACAGCCATAGCCACCGCCATATTGCCTACTTTATCGGAATATGCGGCTACGGATAATTGGACAGCCTTCCGTGAAGTAATCGAACGTGCTATCCGCGTCTTGATTGCCCTAACGCTACCTGCCGCTACGATCTTGTCCGCGGGCTTGCTTCCGTTAGTACGCGTGGTTTTCGGCTTTGACGTGGATGGCACCGCCCTGCTCACGTGGACAACTCGCGCCTACCTGCTCACTTTAGCGGGATACGCCATTCAAGAAATTCTTTCACGCGGTTTCTACGCTCGCAAAGAGGCCCTTGTGCCCCTTTTCACCATTTTCTTGCGTTTTGGGCTATATATTACAACAGGAATTCTTATTCTAAAATACTTCCCCCACCTAAGTTCGGCGGGGCTGGCTTTGGCAGAGTTGGCGGTCACTGTTGAAGCCCTTCTCATGCTATCCATAATGAACCGCAGATTACCCACGCGCATCACCGGTTTTTCATCCCTCCTACGCGGATTACTTGCGGCAATAATTGGTGGTGCACTCGCTTACGCAATCGCCCTCTATCTTCCCGGCGGGGCAGTAATTACCGCCATTATCGGTATGCTGGTCGGTACCGCTATTATATTGCCAATTGTCTGGAAAGAAACGCGCCTTTTATTTAATCTCTAACCGTGTATAATACGCCCCATGTCTAAAACTATAGAAGAAACACAACCCAATAAACCAAAGAAAAAATCTCGCAAAAAGATTTTCCTACTCACCTTGCTTGGCATTATTCTCATCATTGCCTTAGGCATTTGGGGTGGATATAACTCAGGAATCAAAACTCGCACCGATGCCGAAGCAACGATGGTCTCGGGAAAAATGGATGAGCAATTTCAGCTCGGCGCAATTGCCCTAGCAGAGGAACGTTACGACCACGCTCGCCAGCATTTTGAATATATTGTGCAAAACGATGCCAATTATCCTGGTGCCGCCGAGGGCATGGCACAGGCAATTTTAGGCATGAACCAAACTGCCACCCCCGAGCCAACTCTCCCCCCCACAGCTACAGCTACCCCCGATTTACGGGGCACAGAGGCTATTTTTGCTAATGCCCAACAACTGATTAACGCGGGCGATTGGACAAACGCACTTGCCGCATTAGACCAATTGCGCAAAGATGACCCCTATTACGAAACCGCCAAAGTAGATGGCATGTATTATTTTGCCTTGCGCTATAATGGTTACGACAAAATCACCAAAGAAGGCGACCTTGAGGGCGGCATCTATTATTTAACTTTGGCAGAGCGTTTTGGTCCCCTAGACAGCACAGCCAACAACTCCAGAGAAGCCGCACGGCTGTATATTATTGCCGCATCTTTTTGGGAAATCAACTGGGAGCAAGCGGTCAATTATTTTGGTCAACTCGCCGCTTATGCCCCAAGTGCCTGGGATAGTGCATCAAGGATGACGGCGGGTGAACGCTACCACTATGCACTCATGCGCTATGGAGACGATCTTTTTCTCCTACGCAACGATGCCTGTGCTGCCTATGCGCAATATACTCTTGCAGAAACTTACGGTGCGCTAGACGAAATTGCCTCGCTAAACAAAGGCAAGACTTTTCAAATTTGCTACCCGCCAACAGAAGAGGTTATCTCAACACCGACCACGAGCGTTCTTCCCACAGATGCCCCTAGTGAGGCAACCAGTACCCCATCGTCTCCTCCAACCGAGACCCCCACACCAGTACCACTCCCTACAGAAACAATAACACCATAATAGACCTCTTGCAAAAGTCTGTTCTCTCTACGCTCCCTGCGCCGAGGACGGCGGCTAGAGCACAGAGGTCTAATAAAAAAACTCCCGCAAATGCGGGAGTTTTTTTTATTTAGCAAAATAAATTTTACGTTACGGCTTCTTTACGCCCCAACTTTTTTCAAGGCTTTCAGCACAGCTTCGTGCAAGTGTCCGTTTGTAGCCAAGACACCCCGATTATTGATTAATTTTCGTCCTTGTGAAAAATCGAGTGGCTTGCCATCTAAATCGCTAATCCGCCCACCGGCTTCTTCGAGAACAATAGCACCAGCGGCTTGGTCCCAGATTTTTTCTTGATAATTCGGCATCTTCGGGGAAAGCAAACGCAAAATCACCTCGCCTTCGCCCACGGCTAACACCGAGTACTTAGCCTGTGAATCCATCCGCACAGGGTCAACTTCTACGCCTAAAGCGGATGCGATTTCATCTATTTTACTCACATCTGTATGCCCCGATTCAAAAGAGCGCATCAAACGGGATTGGGAAGGATTCGCACGTGGGGACGCGTAAATCTGCTGCCAATCATCTGTTTCAGCATCTGACATTTTTGCCATCCACGTCCCTTCACCGCGTACCGCGAGAATTATCGTCCCTGCTCCCCCGGGCTCTGGGATATACCCATCAGTGAGATTTGGGCAACCTAGCACGCCAATTTTCACATCGCCATCTTCAACAAGTGCAAGGGCAACCGCGTATTGATCGCCGCGAATGAAGCCTTTTGTCCCATCAATGGGATCTAACGTCCAGAAGCGTTTAGCAGGAGATGCCGCACCCCAATCTATCAGCTCACAAACGGTATCAGGATTACTTTCTGGGACGTGACGGGCAACATATCCCGTAACTTGTTCAAGTAAATGCTCAGCACCTTCTTCCTTTAGCGCATCCGAAGCCTCTTCTCCCACCAAAACTACATCGGGAAAATCTTTTTGGAGCAAATGAGAAACAAGTGCCTGAGACGCAAAATCTGCCACAGTAACGGGAGATTTATCACCTTTTGTGAGGGCGTTTTGAGCAGTTTCAGTTTGTACAGTTTTCACCAATTCGGCCGACTGCTGAACGGCGTTGATGGCAAATTTCACTTCGGGGGTAATGGTAAACATAGGATTCCTTTTTAAATTATTTCTGTAGGGGCGGGTCTCAGACCCGCCCCTACTCAGACCCGCCCCTACAGAAATTTATATTAAAACAGCCGTCAAATCATACGCCATTGCGCCTGTAATTTTGGCAGGCACAATCTCGCCCACTTCGGCAGAGCCTTCGATGAAGACCATGCCATCAATTTCTGGGGCATCACGGTATGAACGACCAATGGCGATATTTTGCTCTTCATCGTAGCCTTCAATAAGAATATCCAGCGTTTTTCCAACATAAGATTGATTGATTTGAAGCGAGATATTTTGCTGAAGTTCCATCAGGCGTTCCCAACGTTCTTCTTTAACTTCTTTAGGGACGGGGTCACCAAGAGCTTCACTGGCAGTGCCTGCTTCAAAAGAAAACTGGAACGCGCCTACACGGTCAAAACGCATCTCTTCCATAAAGTCTAGCAAAGTCTGAAACTCTTCTTCGGTCTCACCGGGGTAGCCAACAATGAAAGTGGTGCGAATGGTGAGAGCTTGCCCTGAGCTTGTCAGAGGGTTAATCCGCTCACGCATTTTAGCGAGGGTTTTATGCACCCATTCCATATTAGAGGGGCGTTTCATGCGCTTAAGCATTGCTGGCGAAGCATGTTGTAGGGGAATATCAAGATAAGGCAAAATTTGAGAATTTTCAGCCATCACATCAATCAGACGGTCCGTCACGTAGCCAGGGAAAGCGTACATAACCCGTATCCAATCTATATCGGGAACGGCTTTCACAATTTCTTCGAGCAAAATTGCCAAACCATCCTTCATTCCCAAATCGCGCCCATAATCGGTGCTATCTTGAGCAATGAGAATTATCTCTCGGATACCATTCTCATATAAAATTTCGGCTTCTTCAACAATATCTTCAAGGGGACGACTAACTGTTGTTCCCTTAATGAGCGGAATAGAGCAAAATGCGCAAGGTCGGCGGCATCCATCGGCAATTTTGAGATAAGCACTAGAGCCAAAGACGTTAGCACGTAAAACATCGCCTTCATCTTTACCCACTGTTTCTGCATTTTCAGGCAAATGATATAGCACTTCAGGGTGGTAGCTATTGCGCATCTTACGAAGTTTATTTACAACAGTCACAATATCCATCCAGCGGCGCGTGCCAAGCATCCCATCAATAGCAGGGACTTCTCTAGCAACCATTTCACTGAAACGCTGTGAGAGACACCCTGCGGCAATAAGCAATTGTCCCTCTACCTTTTCTTCAGCAAGTTCATTTAATACCGCAATAGATTCATCACGAGAGGGGGCTATAAATCCGCAAGTGTTGACAATAAGCACATCTGCCAGAGCAGGGTCTTCGGATGCGCTATAGCCATCTTGCAAGAGAAGTTGCGCCATTGAGTCTGAATCGACTGTGTTTTTAGCGCAACCTAAGGATACGAGGTGAAATGTATTATCTTTCATAATTTTTTATAGTTAAGGTGTCACGTTCTCACGTTTTTCGCTTTACTCCGTAGTACTTGTTGGGCGCGGCGTATTAGTAGGCGTTGGCGTAAGCGTTATTGTTGGGGTAAATGTTTCAGTTACAGGCAATGTTGGGGTCACAGTTGGCGTCAAGATAGCACGCGCACCATAAAGGCGTAGCACAACCTCACCAAATCCACCTAATAAACCCATATCTTTATTATTATAAGCGATGCGCACACCAGCCCCATTGCTCGTATATACTTCAACCACTTCATTGCCATTATAAACAAAGGTTGCATTCGGCTTGGTGCGCCCCTCAAAGACCATTTCTCCATCTACACCCACACGAATCCAAGTGCGCTCCATAACAGTTACTAAAATCTGTACGCCTGAAACTTCGCCTCCGGGAAGCGCCTCTTCAATAGGAACTTCTGTCCCAGCCACCCCACCAGGAGCAGGCGTATTTACCATCACGGTTGGCGTGACCGTACTGGCAAGCCCCACAGTAGGCGTAGTCATCAAAACTTCGGCAATAGAAGGGGCAGTAGCTTCGGCTTCTGTCTGCTCCACACGAGAGTTTGCAATTCGTCCCAATCCCCAAATAGAGAAAGCGATTAAAAGAACCACCATACCCACACCAAAAATCAAATCGGGGGCAACAAAGCCACCTATGGCAAAACGGCGTTTCTTTTTAGGCGTAGCATCAAGATGCTCACGCTCTTTCGTCTGCCGCTCCACCCGTTGCGCTTGCAGCCCCTCCGCATACCGATTTAACAACGCGTCTGTATCCAAATCTAAAAAGTCGGCGTAATTATTCAGCATCCCACGCGTTTGCACAGGGGAGGGCAAAGCTTCAAAATCACCCTCTTCGAGCCATTCTAAATAACGTGGGCGTAGGTGAATATGCCCCTCAACCTCCACAAAAGTAAGAGAAAGCATTTCTCGGCGTTCTCGCAAAGTTTCGCCAACTTCGACAAAGATGATTTGAGATTCTTCAGTGGGCGGAGAAAGCTCATCATCTTTTTCTGGATGAGAAGCATCAGAACGCGCGTGTACTTCGACGCGGCTCAGCACCGGTTTTGGGCTTGCGTCCGCGGTAGACGCTGGAGATTCTGCTTCATCAACAACACTAGCGTCAGCGGCGACATTAGCGTCAGCGGCGGGAGCAAGCTCAGGTCGCGCGAGAGAATCGGCGAGGCGATGTTGAAATCGCTCCCAAAGTGACTCGTCCTCGTCCGCGTTTGGGGTCAGCACCACGTCTGAATCGTCCACAGCTATTTCCTGCGGCTCTTCTACTTTAGCAAACTGGGGCGTGCCTTCTTCTGCCATATTGCGCAAATCTTCGAGAAGTACATCTACATCAAGGTTCAGATATTGAGCATAAAGACGCAAAAATCCTCGCCCCTGCACGGGCGAGGGCATAACCGAAAAATTATCTGCTTCGAGTGCTTCAAGGTACTTAACGCGAATATGCGTACTCTCAAAAACATCTTTGAGGCTCAGGTTGCGGTCAAGACGAGCATTTTTAAGTTGAGTGCCGATGGTTAAAGGCATAGTTAAGGAAAATCACCGACCCCCCGTATATTTGGAGAATCGGTGATGAGATTCATAAGAAATACGTTTGAAGAAGATTATTCTTCGCTTTCTTCAACTTCTTCTGTAGCTTCTTCTGTAGCTTCTTCGACAGTTTCTTCGACTGTCTCTTCAGCGGCTTCTTCTATTTCTTCTTCGGCTGCTGCAGCCGCTTCTGCTTTTAATGCTTCTGCTGAACCAGGAACCGCTTCGCCCTCACGGTAAACAATTACGGTGAACTCGGGAACGAGATCCATAGTCAAACGTGCGGCAACGGTATGCTCGCCCAATTTGCGAATAGGTTGTACTTCGAGTTGTTGGCGTTTGATGTTGAAATTAATTTCTTCGGCAATGGCATCAGCAACTTGCTGATTGGTGATAGAGCCATAAAGGGTATCTGTTTCGCCAGCTTTGGCAGGGAAGGTGAGGCGCAATTCACGAATTTGATCAGCCAAACCAGCTAATTCTTCGTTAAGTGCCGTGCGCTCTTCTGCCGCTTTAATACGAATGCGCTCTGCTTGTTTCATTGCGCCTTTTGTTGCAAGAATTGCCAATCCTTGTGGCATAAGGAAGTTACGCCCATAGCCATCGGCAACTTTTTTTACATCGCCTGCGCGACCAAGTTTGAACACATCTTTTATTAATAATACTTTCATTTTTCTTTTCTCTCAATCTAGCCCTTTTGGATATTTTTGGGAGCGAAGGGTACAACGCTCAGACGAAATAGTATACCACAAGAAAACAGAGAAATTCCCTACTTTTCAAGGGCAAAAACAAGCATTTTATAAACTTGCCAAGTCTTGAATGGCAGAGTAAGATTAGGTTATGAAACCTTGGCAAAATTATATTAAACAAATAGCAATTATCATGGGGTTAGTTCTACTTGGCTTTTTGATGAATTATAATACCCGTCTTGATAAATTGAATCAACTTAACGACAAAGCTCTTGTTGTTCGTGCTGAAGCAACTGCCGTATTTGAGACGCATGTCTCATTGCAAACTCAAATAGCCGAAGCTACTTCTGACCCAATGACAGAAAAAGAAGCTCGAAATAATGGAGAAATCCAAGAGGGAGATTATCGCATAGTCCCCTTGCCCGCCGCTGGTGCCCCGCTACCAGACGACCCTGTTCTTGACAATTTACCGCTTAAGCGCATAGAAAAATGGGAAATTTGGGTGGCTCTATTCTTTGGAGAATAATCTTGCCGCTCTTTGACAAATCAATTTTATATTCATTACAGAATCAAAAAACCTGTCTTCTCAGACAGGTTTTTTCTATGGTGGCGAGAGTGGGACTTGAACCCACGACCTAAGGCTTATGAGTCCTCCGCTCTGCCAACTGAGCTACCTCGCCATAGCGAAAGGGATATTACTATGGTCTCTTTTTTTTGTCAATAAAAGGGCGGAAGAAATTTCAAAAAAAACCATTATTTCTTCATTCTTCTATATTTTTTCAGGCTCATCATCCAGAAAATCTTTTAATGTCTCAATAAAAATATCTGGCTCATCTAGCATAATAAAATGCCCTGCATTTTTAAATCTCTCTATACGGGTAGATGGAATTCCCTCAAGCATAGGTTTCCACTGATTTGGGCTAACGATATTATCTAAATCACCAAACATCCCCATTGTAGGGATTTGTATTTCATCAAGCAAAGGCGTTAAATCTGTACGATGCAAAGAAGCAATACTAAGCAGGAAAGATTCTAAAGTTGTTCGTGACAAATCCCTATCCATCATTTCAGGGAAACGCGGATCGCGGCTAATAAAGGGCGAAGCAACACGAATGCCTAAACGAAAAGCCCACATCGCATTAAAAAGCATAAAAGCAATTGACCGATTGCCAGAAAGTTTCAGGGGCCAAGCCAAAGAAGAGCCAACAATCGGCGAACCAATCACAACAACTTTGCTAATCAGTTCTGGATGTGCAAGCGCAACAGAAAGACTTACCGTGCCCCCCATACTATGCCCCACCAACGGTGCGCGCATAATACCCAAGTTTTCCATAAATTGCTCAACTAAACTAACAAAATCCTGTACCGCATAGGTTTCGCGCTTTTTACCCGATTCGCCAAACCCCCAAAAATCAAGTGCGTAGGTACGATAATAACGCCCCAAATACTTCATGGTTTCTTGCCAAAGCCCCCATGAACCCAGCCATCCATGCAAAAGAATTACAGGGCGACCACGTCCATAAACTTCGTAGTGAACGATTCCTTGATCTGTAGTAATTGAAGACACAATACTCCCGTCAGTGAGGGGTTATGCCCCTGTATCCATTTCAGCTAAAATACTATAGAGTAATTCTAAAAGAACCGATTTTACTGATTTCAAATCAGTAGCAACACAAGGGAGCAATTTAATCTTGGGATCTAAGCGCAATGCGTTACGCATATCTTCAACTTCCCACGCATCATCTACATCTTGCTTATTTGCCGCGACAACATAAGGCGTTGGCGCATAAGCGCGAAATGTTTGCAAAATACTGCGAGCTTCTCTAAAAGTTTCAGGGCGGGCACTATCAATCATTACGATAAAGCCAAGCATCCCTTCTGAAAGAATCTCCCACATGAAATCAAAGCGTTTCTGCCCAGGAGTACCAAAAAGATACAGCACCAAGTCTTCGTCTACTGTAATGCGCCCAAAATCCATAGCGACTGTAGTAGCGTCTTTAACTTCTTTCTCGCCAGCCCCAGAAATTTTGCGCTCTGTTGCCACAACATCAATTTCACTCACTGAGCCAATAAACTCTGTTTTACCAGAACTAAAAGGACCCGTAACCACCATTTTGACTGTTTGCATAAGCACTATCCTCTATAAAAAAATAAAAAACTAACCATTTAACCCTTATAGTCTCTAAAGATACAAGGATACAAAATTATTTATTATATTAAAAAACTAAATACTACCAATTCGATTAATAAGACGGTTAACTAAAGATTTCTGTTCTTTCACATCTTGGGTTGGGAACATATCTTTTGCCAATTTAGGTTTAACACCTTCGGGCTGAGTAATCTCAATCAACCCTGCCTGAATCAATCCATAAACAATACGCCGAATTTCAATATCATCCATCTTGGTTGTTTTGGCAATTTGGCTAATTTTATTTTTAGGCGTAATGTAAGAAACAACCCGCCATTCTTCTACGCTCAAATTAACATTTTTCAAATCAGCCCCAGGACGATCTGCAAACTTCAATGCCATCTCAAGGCTGGGGATTTCTTCCTGTAGCTGTTCCCATTCTCTCAATTGGCGTGACCCCTCAATAATCAAATTTTCTAAATCAAGACGAACGCTAATTTTATCATCTGGGGGCAACTTATTATTTTCAAAATGGAAAAAACCCTCTACCCATGTAAACAAATCACGCACTACCCCCCGAAAACTTTTTTGCAATGTTAATAAAATGTCTTCTTGTGAAAGATAGCCGGCATTAATCAACATAAGCCCCAATTCTTTGTCACTCACATGCCCAGCGCGCTGTTGTATTGCACGATATTGGTTCGCACTCAGCCTCTTCCCCTGATGTAAAATGGAAGCCAAACTACCATTCTCACGCCCAATCATTGCATAAGCTAATTTTCCGCCACGGAAAGAAACCTCAGCCGTTTCATTAGGTCCTTCAATAACAAGCGTCCCCGTCTTGCTTGCAAGATTAACCAAATTAAGCAACTGAGTTACTGTAAAATCTCTAAGATTTCCGTTTAACGCCATAAAATTTCCTCAAAAAAGATGTAATAACAGGGGGATTATACATCCTAGAAAAGGATGCGTCAAACAAAATGCCTTTTCACTCTTGCAAGGTCGATGATTTGAGTCAGGGCTTCGCCTCAACCATTAATTGGACGCGGTCAATCGTGGAGCCTAGGCTTGCTACCGTTAAATCAAACAATTTCTCACCTGAAACAAATTCCCATCGTCGTGCGCCCACGATATTATTATTGGCATCATACGCAATAGACAGCACCCATAACCGCGATGCTTCGCCTTCTGCCAGCACCTCCCCGCTGATTTCTGCCGAGCGTCCGTCCCATGCAATTTCTGTCAGTACATTTTGCAACGACGTAGGCAAATAACGCGTCCCATCATCGGGACTTGGGTATGCAGTGAGCAAGGTAGCATTTGCAGTCAAATTTTCAGGCACACTTTCAAAATATGCCAGCAAAGGCATTCTTTCACCAACGGGAAGTCGGTCTACAAGTGCATAAGCTGTTTTTTCTGCAAAGAGCTTTCCGTTTTCATCAAAGAGGCTGATTTCTGCCGAGAGACTTTCTACCGCAATATCCTGATTATTTAGCACAGAGACGAAACACCACATCCCGCCGCTGAGGGTTTCGTAGCAATTGGGCAGAGAAATTTCCACGTCCAACGGTGCGATAGTGGGAGAAGTTGGCGTTAGCTCAACTTCGGGAATAATGATCTCATCCCCCACAGACATTGCAGAGGGGGATACTTCTGGGTTAGCGCGCATAATCTCCTCAATGCTGATTCCAAGTTCCAGGGCGATGCTTCCTAGCGTATCGCCTTTTTCGATAAGGTAGAGATAAGGCGTAGCGGTCGGGAGCGGGGTATGCGTTGATGCTGGGGTTGGAGGGGGCGGCATACTGCTAGGGACAGGGGAACTGTATACTTGCAATGACCCTGCCTCCGATCGCGCGCGTGTCGGTTCCACATCCACATTTTGAGGCGTGCAGGCTGTTAATCCGATAAGGACTAAAGTGGCTACTGCGAGGAGGTGTGCAAATAATTTTGCCATGTTTCCTCTTCGGGAAGGCGCATATATTTTGTAAGCAGTGGATGCACGCTCTCTAATTCGGCGTGGATTTTGCGGGCGATTTTACGAATTGAAAAATGGGCATTTTTGGCGGCACGCAATTGACAAAGATGATAGGCTTGCCGTAAATTGAAACTCGCCAAAACACGACGATAAAATCCGTTTGGCACAAGATAACCAGCCAAACGCGGATTGAAAGTAGCGATTTTCTGATAAGTTTCTGCGGCAGAATCCATAGCGTTTTTATAGCGGTCTTCAAAATTAGCCTCCACAAGCAAGCTAGGGGTGGCATAACCGAGATTTGTGGTGAGATTTTGCGGCGTTTGGGTCATGGTGCGGTGACGTTTGAACTCATAATACGCACCCTGATCCATGAGCAAGTCGAAGGTGTAGGTGCTGTATTCAAGCTCGCGCAGAGGGATATCAAATTTGCCCATTTTGCCAAGCAGTTTTTCAGCCATTTCGGCACGCTCTTCTTCGCTGAGGCTTTCTATATAACGCTGAGCTTGAGTGAACGAAAATTCACCAAATCTATAAAGTGCCGATGCGAGAATTTTATTTTCAGCATCGGGGTCATAATGAAGCAATTGTACGCTCTTCTGACGCTTGGGAATAGGCGCACAACAGGTTTTGCTCAAGAGACTAAATTCTTTCTCTGTTTCGGTTAAATAAGGCACAGAATCGGCATATTTGACCAGCGTAGGCACTTCCGCTTGCGCGGCGGTTTTGATTTTTTCGCCAATTTGCCTCACCTCTGCCAAGGGGTGCGAGAGCATTTTACGAATGGCACTCTCTAAAACACGGGCATTCGCCGTCATGCCCACGTTGGCGTAAGACGCGGCAGGGAGCAAAAATCGACAGGCATCTACATATTTTGAGCGAATTCGTCTATCCCACAGCTCATCACTTTCACCCTCTTTGCGGGGAAATTTTTCTTGCATAATGGCACGGGTAGGCTCTAAAGCATCGGCATAAGTTTTGAAAAGCATCTGAACCGTTTTCTTATACTCACTCTTGAGCGGATGCCCATCTAACTCTGGTGGGGTCACAAAAGCACGTGAACTCCATTTTTGGTAACGGGTCGATTTTTCGGTATAAGAAGCAAGCCGATTCGACTGGACGCTCTCTATTGCCATTCGTGAAACATTTTCAATGGCAATATGCAAAACCGCATGTTCTGCCACCGAAGCATGACCATAACCCACCACCCATTTTTCGTGAAATTCTGCGCTAGATTCTTCGCTAAGTTCATCAGCAATTTCATCAAAACCAAGCGGCGAACGAGATGTTTTCGCAAAAGTGACCGCAATCACTTCGGGAGAAAGTTTTTTAGGAGAGAGAAGGTAGATTTTTTCTTTGGGCATGGGAAACTCCGTATTGTGTAATTTCAAGCACTATAGACGAAAAGGGCGAGCAAGTCAACGGGGAAAACAAATGCATCTTCTTTTGGATGGATGAAACCCCGCGCCGCGCGTGATTTTGAACTTGATTGCCCTCAATAAGCTTTTGATGTGGTGAGATGTTTCGGTGCCCTCCCACCTAACAAAACTGTAGAGTCTATTTTCTTGACAACCCTCCCAAAAACCCTATACTCATATACGATATTCATCACCACCAGCCCACAGAGGGAAAATGCACCTACTCAATACCCCCCCCCCGAAAATTTGTTCTAATCGTTGTCTTTTTT
>JADGEO010000070.1 GCA_016744335.1 Anaerolineales bacterium | reverse complement strand
TTAAACTAAGCTTATTATAGAAAACAATCACGAAAGGAAACTCTATTTATGGCACTTATCAGCCTGCAAGATGTCAATCTCGGCTTTGGCGGTCCCCTGCTTCTTGAAAACGCAAATTTGCAAATCGAATCCGGTCAGTCTGTCGGCTTGCTGGGATTGAACGGTATGGGCAAAACGACCTTGCTCAAACTCATCTACGGTGATCTCACCCCTGAAAGCGGTGAAATCGCTCGTCAGGCAGATTTGCGCGTCGCCTATTTACCGCAGGAAATCCCCACAGGCTTGAAAGGCAAAATTCGTGAAGTCGTTGCTTCAGGGCTGGTAAAAACCGACAACGAAGAAGCCCACTGGCAGGCTCAACTTCAAGTGGATAAAGTCATCTCAAAAATGCTCTTAGATGCGGATGCCCCTTTTAACTTATTATCAGCGGGGATGAAACGCCGCGTCATCCTTGCTCGTGGCTTGGCGCGTGATCCCAATCTTCTTCTCTTGGATGAGCCGACCAACCACCTCGACATCGAATCGATTAACTGGCTTGAAAACTTTCTCAAACGCTGGCGTGGCACCTTGCTCTTTGTGACCCACGACCGCACCTTTCTCCAGAATATGAGCAACCGCATCATCGAACTTGATCGCGGTCAACTCTTCGATTGGGATTGCGATTATCCCACTTTCCTAAAACAAAAAGAAGCCCTGATAGCCACCGAAGAAAAAGAAAACGTGCTTTTTGATAAAAAACTTGCTCAAGAAGAAGTCTGGATTCGGCGTGGCATTCAAGCCCGTCAAACGCGTAACGAAGGACGCGTCCGCGCCCTAATCCGCTTGCGGAACGAACGCGCCAAACGCCGCGAAGAGCCGGGAAAAGTGAATCTGCAAGTTGATGCCAAACAACGCTCTGGGCGGCTCGTCATCGAAGCGAAAAATCTGAGCTATGCCTTTGAAAACCAGCCCATTATCAAAAATCTAAACATCACGCTCCAGCGTGGCGACCGCCTTGGCATCATCGGGGCGAATGGCTCAGGGAAAACCACCTTATTACGTCTCTTACTTGATGATCTAAAGCCACAGAGCGGTAGTTTACGGCACGGGACAAATTTGGAAATCGCCTACTTTGACCAAATGCGCTCCCAACTTGACGAGAGCAAGTCTATTTTGGATAACGTCAGTCAAGGTCTTGATGTAATTAAAATCAACGGACGTGAGCGCAACGTAGTCGGGTATCTGGAAGGATTCTTGTTTAGCAAAGAGCGCATTCACGCGCCAATCAGTGCGCTTTCAGGTGGTGAACGTAACCGACTCTTGCTTGCCCGACTTTTAGCGCGCCCTGCAAATTTACTGGTGCTCGATGAACCCACCAATGACCTCGATATTGAGACCCTTGAAATCTTGGAAAATATGCTCCTTGAATATCCTGGCACATTAATCTTGGTTAGCCACGATCGAACTTTTCTCGATAATTTAGTGACCAGCACTTTGATACTTTCAGGAGATGGAAAGGTGGTAAATTTTATCGGCGGCTATGATGATTGGCAAAAGGAAAAGGAAACCGCAAAGAAGAAAAAAGCTAAAAAGAAGTCAAAGAAGGTATTGCCCTCAGCATCTAAAAAGAAAAACAAACCTAAGAAACTTAGCTATAAAGAAGAACGCGAGTTGGAGAAAATCCCAGTTAAAATCGAAACCCTTGAGGCTGAGCAAGCCAAACTTAATACGATCTTAGCCGATCCCATTTTTTATCAAAAAAAGAGCACAGAAGTCGGCACAACGGTTGAAAGATTGGAAGTTGTTGAGAAAGAACTTCAAGAAACCTACAGCCGATGGGGTGAATTAGAGATATAGTTGAAATTCATTCTTGTATAAATGCTTACGTCTGTAAAAAAGGGGGGCAATAAGACGTTTACCGAAGGCACGCAAGCAAAAAACACGCGCGGATGCGGTACTTTATCCCCCATTAAAGCGATTATAATACAGCCTAAAAATTCATCTTAGATGAGCTTACGATAAAAAATCCATGAAAAAAGGGTTTTGAGTTGGCATTATTAATGCTATAAAAAGGAAATGAAAAATGACATATAAAGGAATTTTAGACCGTTACGGTCATCTGCTCGATTTACCTGAACACACAAAGAAAATTACGCTTTTAGAGGGCAACACCCCCTTAATCCCCATGCCAAGATTAACACGAGATTTAGGCGCAGAAGCGATTTATATCAAATATGAAGGTTTGAACCCAACAGGTTCATTCAAAGATAGAGGGATGACGGCCGCTGTTAGCGAGGCCATTGGACGCGGTGCCGAGACCGTTATTTGTGCTTCAACGGGGAACACAGCCGCATCTGCCGCGGCCTATGCAGGGCGCGCGGGACTTCGAGCTGTGGTGCTGATTCCTGAGGGAAAAGTGGCGGCAGGAAAGTTGGCGGGTGCAATCGCGTATGGAGCACAAGTTATTCAAATTGAAGGCTCCTTTGACGATGCCCTCACAATGGTGGTAGAAATCACAAAAACAACGCCGCTGGCTTTAGTCAATTCGATTAATCCCTATCGCATCGAAGGGCAAAAAAGTGGTGCTTTTGAGATTTGCGATACTTTAGGCGATGCCCCCGATTGGCACTGTCTCCCTGTTGGAAACGCGGGCAATATCACTGCCTATTGGGCGGGATATAAACAATACGCCAAAATAAAGGGAATAAATTTGCCGAAAATTTTGGGTGTACAAGCGGCTGGTTCTGCGCCGCTTGTAGTGGGGCATCCCGTTGAAAATCCAGAGACGGTTGCTACAGCAATCCGCATCGGAAAGCCGGCACGTGGGGAGCAGGCTCTGATGGCGGCAGAAGAATCTGGTGGCAGGATTATCGCGCAGAGTGATGAATCCATTCTTGAAGCACAGCGCATTCTAGCCAGCGAAGGTGTCTGGGTAGAACCCGCATCTGCGGCAGGGTTGGCTGGATTAAAAGCCGAAATTGAAGCGGGGAAATTTGACCCCAAAGGGCAAAAGATTGCCATCGTTTGCACTGGGCATGGGATGAAAGACCCTGGAATCATCGCTGATTCTATGCCTACGCCAGAGTTGATCCCCGCAGAAATGGGCGCATTGAGAGAGTTGTTAGGAGTGTAGGTTTCGTGTGAGAACGCACATCCTTTGTGTAAAATAATTGTTGTTAGAGGTCAATGAAGTTTTTTCGATTATAATGATTAGTGGAGGTTGAAATCTTATGAATGATAATGAATTAATTAATAGAATTGCTCTTGATCCGCAAATCAAAGTTGGTAAACCCGTTGTCAGGGGAACACGGTTAACAGTTGAGTATATTGTGGGTTTATTAGCGCAAGGAGTTAGCTTTAGTGAGATCATTGAAGAATATGAAGGTTTAACTAGAGAAGATATTCAAGCCTGCTTATCTTTTGCGACCAAATCTCTGCAGAGTACAGTTTTTATGCCTTTGGTGCTGGAACCAGCGTAAATGAAACTTCTTATTGACGAATGTTCTGGACCTGTTCTGGCTAGATGGCTAAAAAATGAAGGATACGATGTTTTTTCTGTCTATGACGAAGCGCGAGGAGCAACGGATGATGAGATTTTAGAACAGGCTTTTTCTGAAAACAGAATTTTAATAACAAATGATAAGGATTTTGGTGATAAAATTTTTAGAGATCAAAATCTGCATAAGGGAATAGTTCTTCTTCGTCTTGATGATGAACGAAGCAAAAATAAAATTAGAGTTATTCAAAAGTTGTTAGAGAATTATTCAGACGAATTGAATAATAATTTTGTTGTTGTGATGGAGCATAAAATTCGTATTGTTAGAGAATAAAAAAAGCAAATATATAAAAAGAGCCTGATTTCTTATACAAAGAAATCAGGCTCTTTTTATAATATTGTAGGAGATGGGGTTTTGATGTGTGCAATTAGAAACCACCTAATTCCCTAATCTCTGTCATTCTCAAATCCCTTTCGGGTACCAATACCCAAGCAATTTTCCGTTGGGATTTTCAATCAGATTATGCCATTCATCAATTTCGAAGGCAATATGGGCTATTGCCGATGTTGAGAAGGGTTCGTATTCATCGCAGAAGAAATCTAGTGCTTCAGACATAGTGGGGTTATGCCCAATAATCATGGCTCTTTCTATTTCATTCGGTAATTTTTCGAGTTCGTCTATATAATCTCGTAGGTCTGCGTGATAAAGTTTGTCGAGAAACTTAGCCTCATCTTCAAAGGTAAATTCTTCTAAAAAGAGAGAGAGCGTTTCTTGTGTTCTTTGCGCAGAGGAGCAAAGAATAGCATCTATTTCAATCCCTTGCTTTTCTAAAAACTCACCCATGCGCGGTGCATCTCTTTTTCCGCGCTTATTGAGAGGGCGTTGACGGTCAGATAAGTTAGGATGATTCCAACTGGATTTGGCATGACGCATTAATATCAAGTTTTTCATAATTGCTCCTTTTAAGTATTTTACTCGTTCTTCGGGCTAAAATAAATCCCCCGCTCCTGTGAAAGGAGTGGGGGATTTTTGTTTAAGTTTACGCACGCACTTAAGCGTCCACAACGAGAGCGAGACCAGATTACGCGCGTTCCGTATCGTAGTTTTTTACATCGGCGATAGCTTTATCCACCTTGACGAAAGGTAGAAGAATCAATCCCATGATAAAAAAGAAGATGAGTGAGAGAAGGGCTGGGCGAAGACTGCCAAACATCTGGTTGGCAAGTCCAAAGACGAGCGGTCCAATCCAAGAGGTACCACGTTCGCTGATTTCGTAAAAAGAATAGTATTCGGCTTCTTTGCCATTGGGAATCATTTGGGCAAAGAGAGAGCGAGAGATGGATTGAGAACCACCCATAACGAGGGCAATGAAGGCTCCTAGCACAAAGAATTGAGCGGTAGCATTTTCTCCTTTGAGACCAGCGTAAGCATAAATAACAACGCCAGACCAGATAACAAGACTGAGAATAATAGATTGCTTTGCCCCCATCCACTTAGCGAGTTTTCCCCAAAGTAATGCGCCGCCAAATGCCATAAATTGAATCATCAGAATGACAGAGATAAGCGTAGATGTTTCTAAAGCTAAACCGCCTTGTATAAGCGGTGCGGCGGCAAAAGTGGATGAAACAGCAATAACAGTTTGAATGCCATCATTATAAAGGAAGTAAGCGATCAAAAACTTGAGCGTTTCAGGAAAGTGCTTGATTTCTTTAATAGTTTTCTTTAGTTGCTTAAAGCCCACTTTGACGTAGTTTTCTTTTTGGGGCAATGCGCGGGGTGCGCTACTAGAGCGGAGTCTTTTCCATGTTATGAAAGAAAAGCCTAGCCACCAGACACCTGCCGTAGCAAGGTTGATACGAATAGCAAGAGCTTCGGGAATACCAAGAGATTCGCTAAATGTAAAAAAGGCAAGGTTGAGTGCGAGCAAAACACCACCACCGAGATAGCCCATAGCCCAACCATAGGACGAGACTCTGTCTCGCTCGTCTTCACTGGCAATATCAGGAAGATAGGCATTATAGAAAACAATTGCCGCACCAAAGGCGAGATTGGCAATTACATATAACACGCCCCCCAACCACCAGCGTTCAATGGTGACAAAGAAAAGAAAGATAGTTGAGACCGCACCAATGGTGGCGAAGACGCGCATCATCTTTTTTCGTTGCTGTGAATAATCGGCAATCGCACCCAGAATGGGGAGGAAGAGCACCTGCATCAGAACGGACAGGGAGATCATATAAGGAAGGAAAGAGTCAGGTGCTACGGGAATACCCAAGAACGAAACAGTTTCCGTTCCTGCGGCCTCTGCCGCACTACGGGCTAATGCGGCAACATAAGGTGCCAGGAAAACTGTGCCAACAGTGGTGCTAAAGGCAGAGTTTGCCCAATCGTACATAGCCCAACCGAAAATTTCACGTTTATCGTTTACTTGTGGTACTTCTTGAGATGACATTTTGCCTCCAGATGGCGTTGTGTAGAAACTCGATTTTTCCTTTTCCCCTAAAATTTTCTTGATTAAATATCGTTAGCTTTCACATAAACACTTTATGATGACGATAAAAAACCGAGTTTTTCAGATTTGGATGAAGAAACCGCTACGCACGTAGCATGAACGTGAGTGCCCACAACCAGCATTTTTTGCCTGAAACGTAGGGTGAGATTAATCTCACCCTTAACATTTTACGGTGTAGATAACCCATACAGCTTGTTTGAGTTGTGAGTGCTGTGATAGAATAATTCTATCCTAAAAATGGGGAAAAAGAATTGGCAAATTGCTCAAAAAAAAACTTGACTGAAAGAGAGAGAATAGTTTATAATCTGAGATTGCTTGTCCCACATTAAATAGTGGGGCGTATTGGTTTAATTAGTTGTTTTCCCAGAAAATAATCAGGAGAGACGAATGGCATCTTCATTGCCCAAAAAGAGTTACGCGCGTATTCCTGTCACGCTTGATCTTCCCGACCTTATTGAAGTTCAAATCGAATCGTTTAAACGTTTAAAAGAAGATGGGATAGAAAGTCTTTTTAGAGAAATTTCCCCTATCGAATCGTATAACCAGAAAATGCAACTCTATTTCCCGAGCCAGAGCGCAGAGGCAAAAGAGTGGGGCTTATCATATTGGTTTGATGAACCTAAATATAGTGTTGCTGAATGTGTAGAGCGAGATTTAACATATTCTAGCCCTCTTTATATCTCGGTTCTCTTAGCGGGGAAGGACGTTCCCGAACCAGTTAAACAAGACATCTTTATCGGCGATTTTCCAGAGATGACCGATAAGGGAACTTTTGTTATTAATGGAACAGAGCGCGTAGTGGTATCGCAGTTAATTCGCTCTCCTGGTGTCTATTTTGAATCGGACGCAGACCGTGCCACAGGGCGCGCACTTGCCAAGGCTAAGTTGATTCCAGATCGTGGCGCGTGGATAGAGTTTGAAACCCGCAAAAGCGATTATATGATTATGAAGTTCAACCGTAAGCGTACTGTGCCAGTTACAGTTTTCTTACGAGCATTAGCGGCGGTTAGTGATGGTCGTCCCGATTCTCCGCTTAAAACAGGCACAGATGAAGAAATTTTATCCCTTTTTGATGATGTAGATACAAATACAGAGCGTATGTATATTGCCTCCACATTGAAACAAGAGCCAGAGTGGGACCCCGATAGCGCGCTAACCATTGCAGAAGCCGCACTTATTGAATTCTTTAAAAAGATGCGCCCAGGTGACCCAGCGACACTTGAAAACGCACGCAATTTCGTGGAAGAGCAACTTTTCGACCAACGTCATTATGACCTTGAGCGAGTTGGCCGCTATAAATTAAACCAGAAATTGAATTTAGATATTCCTATTGCGCATCGTAATGTCACTAAGATGGACTTTGTCCGTTTGGTGCGTCGTATGATTCTAATCAGTAATGGCATTGAGAAGAAAGACGATATCGACCATTTGGGCAATCGCCGTATCAAGACAGTTGGCGAGTTGATACAAAATAAAATGAGAATCGGTTTACGTCGTATGGAGCGCGTCATTAAAGAGCGCATGTCCATTCGAGACCAAGACCAGCTTTCTCCAATGTCTTTGGTCAATATCCGCCCTGTAGTGGCTTCATTGCGAGAGTTTTTCGGTTCGAGCCAACTATCCCAATTTATGGATCAAACCAATCCGCTTTCAGAATTGCGTCATAAACGGACTCTTTCAGCGTTGGGACCTGGCGGTTTGCGTAGAGAGCGTGCAGGTTTTGATGTGCGTGATGTTCATCATTCACATTATGGACGCATTTGCCCTATAGAAACGCCTGAAGGTCCAAATATCGGTCTGATAGGGCGGTTGGCATCTTTTGCACGTATCAATGAGTACGGATTTATAGAAACACCCTATCGTAAAGTAGTCAAATTCCTAGCGAGTGATGACCCTACACTTGAAGGGCGCATATTACGTGGCGATTTACTAGATGAAAACAAAGAAGTGCTTTTTGAAGATGCTACTGAAGTCACAGCCGAAATGCTCAAAAAGATCAAAAAACTGAATAAGGATATTGATATCGTTCCCTTTGTTTCATCTGAAATTATCGAATATCTTTCAGCAGATGATGAAGATAAATTTATCATTGGGCAAGCAAATGCTCCCTTAAAGAAGAATAAAGAATTTGTTAGAACGCGTATTTCTTCTCGCGATCATTCAGGCTTTTTATTTGCCGCACCTGAAGGCGTAGACTATATGGATGTCGCACCGCACCAAATTGTTGGTATTAGTGCATCGCTCATCCCATTCTTAGATCATGATGACGCAAACCGTGCGCTGATGGGAGCAAACATGATGGCGCAAGCCGTTCCGCTTTTGCGTCCAGAAATCCCCCTTGTATCAACAGGAATGGAGAAAAGTGCAGCATCTGACTCTGGGCAGGTTATTCGTGCAGAGCGCGATGGTGAAATTTCCTCGGTAACTGGAAGTAAAATCATCATTCGCGAAAGCGATGGTAAAAAACGCGAATATCCAATGATGAAGTATCAACGCTCAAACCAAAGCACCTGTGTTGACCAACGCCCCGCAGTAACCAAAGGGCAAGTTGTTAATAAAGGTGAGATTTTAGCTGATTCTTCATCAACAGATGCAGGTGAATTAGCTTTAGGACAAAATGCAGTGGTTGCTTTCCTCTCTTGGGAGGGAGGTAATTTTGAAGATGCAATTCTCGTCTCTGAGAGAATGGTACAAGACGACCGTTTTACCTCTGTTCATGTTGAAAAGCACGAGCTAGAAGCCAGAGATACAAAGTTGGGTGCTGAAGAAATTACCCGAGACATTCCCAATGTTGGGGATGAAGCACTAAAAGACTTAGACGAAAACGGCATTGTTCGTATCGGTGCCGAAGTAGAACCCAACGATATCTTGGTTGGGAAGATTACGCCAAAAGGTGAGAAAGAACTCACCCCAGAAGAACGTTTGCTCCGCGCCATTTTTGGTGAAAAATCGCGGGATGTTAAAGACACTTCTTTGCGAATGCCACATGGTGCACGCGGAAAAATAGTAGACGTAAAAGTATTTACCCGTGCCGAAAATACCGACCTCAAGGCGGGCGTAGAAACGATGGTGCGTGTTTCTGTGGCGCAACGCCGCAAAATCACAGCTGGTGATAAAATGGCAGGCCGCCACGGGAATAAAGGTGTAGTTTCACGAATTGTTCCTGTAGCAGATATGCCCTTCCTTGAAGATGGCACGCCTGTAGATATTATTCTCAATCCGCTGGGTGTTCCTGCTCGTATGAATATCGGACAAGTTCTCGAAGTTCACATGGGCTGGGCGGCAAAACGGATGGGGTACAGAGCCGTTGTCCCCGTCTTCGATGGCGCAACTGAATATGAAATTGAAGCCGAACTCGCACGAGCCTGGCTTATGGATGAAGCCTGGAAAGAAATAGGCAGTACGGCATGGAATTGGCTAAACGAACATGAATATGATCCAGAAGTGCTTGAAGATGACGATGAGGTACGGCGGCTATATCTTGAAGAGTGGCTTGGAGAACGCGATTACGATGTTTTCAAAATTGGTACCAATGAAACTTACGCACGTCGTGCTGTAGTCAATGAGTGGTTGCGTGACCTTGGTTACGACCCTGATGATATTTTCTTCCCCGACAGCTTTGAGAACTTCTATCGAACAACCAAGGAAGATGAGAACGCCATTAGCACATGTAAACGCTTATGGCTCAAAACACAAAAATATACCCGCAGTATTTCAGATGCCAACTTAGATAAGAAAGCACAAGAAGTGATGATGGAAACAGGCATCCCCATCCCCACTTTAGGAAAACAAGTTCTTCGCGATGGTAAATCAGGCAAGCGTTACGACCAGCCCGTCACTGTTGGTGTGATGACTATCCTCAAACTGCATCACTTAGTCGAAGACAAAGTGCACGCCCGTTCAACGGGTCCTTATAGCCTCGTTACGCAACAACCCTTAGGTGGTAAGGCACAGTTCGGTGGGCAACGCTTCGGTGAAATGGAAGTTTGGGCTTTAGAGGCTTACGGAGCCGCTAACATCTTACAAGAGATGCTCACGGTGAAATCGGATGATGTTGTTGGGCGCGTTAGTGCCTATGAAGCCATCGTCAAGGGTGAACCAATGGAAGCCCCCGGACTACCAGCGTCCTTCCGTGTGTTGGTGAAAGAATTGCAAAGCTTAGGTTTGGCAGTAGAAGCAATTGGTGAGGCTGGTGATACAGTCAAGTTTGGAAAAGATGAAGCAAAGGTCCGTCCTCCTAAGTTGGGGACAGGGCTAATGTCTATAGGAAAACCATTCGGAGAATAATAAAGGGATAGGTGGATGGAAAACTGTCTCGAGCGTGATTTGGGCTTGAGTGCAGTATCCCTAACATCTGCTTGGCGTAAACGAGCCGGAAGCCCGCTTAGGTCAAGAAAATCTTGGGCGAAGGCACTCGCGTTAGAGACAGGTTCGCTCGCGATGCCTTTCATCCACCAATCCCCAAAAACAAGAGCAGAAAACTCTTGACCGCACAGGGGGGGCGTGATAAAATCTTTTTTTGTTGCCTGCAGAAAACGGATACCTGTCCGTAGATAAAAGATAAGGCCATCAGTGCATTTTTTTTGATGGTCTTGTTTGTTGGCAGAAAGTCATTTTTAATTAGTACTATTGGAGGCAAGCGTGCCCACAATTAATCAATTGGTCCGAAAGGGTCGACACAGCAAGAAAGCGAAAAGCACAGCACCAGCTTTGCTTTATACCTATAACTCAGATAAACAACGCCGAATTAGGCAAGCAAAGGGCGCGCCACAAAAACGAGGCGTTTGCACTGTTGTTCGTACTATGACGCCTAAAAAGCCGAACTCCGCTTTGCGTAAAATAGCGCGTGTTCGTCTTACGAATGGTCTTGAAGTAACAGCTTATATCCCTGGTGAAGGGCATCAGTTGCAAGAGCATTCTGTTGTTTTGGTGCGTGGCGGTAGAGTAAAAGATTTACCTGGCGTTCGTTATCATATTGTGCGCGGTTCTTTAGATACAACTGGCGTTGGCGATCGTAAGCAGGGTCGCTCTAAATACGGTTCTAAACGACCGTAGTAGTATTTGGTAGTAATGGAGTATTGTCATGCGACGATCAAAAGCTGAACGAAGAAAAATTGACCCCGATTTGCGCTATAATTCTTTGCACGTGCAAACGGTGATTCACCATGTTTTGAAGAAGGGCAAGAAAAGCACTGCAACAAAGCTGGTTTATGACACAATGGATTTACTTGGCGAACGCTCAGGCAAAGACCCTCTTGAGGTTTTTGAAACTGCGCTGGCTAAAGTTTCTCCTCGCATAGAAGTTCGCCCTCGCCGTATAGGTGGCGCAACTTATCAGGTGCCAATGGATGTTACCGCAGACCGCAAACTTGCTTTGGCAATTCGCTGGCTCTTGGGTGCTACCCGTTCCCGTAAAGGCAAATCATTTTCTGAGAATTTTGCATCAGAGTTGATGGACGCATATAATGAGACTGGTGCGGCAATTCGCAAACGCGATGAAACCCACAAAATGGCAGATGCTAATCGTGCATTCTCTCATTATAGTCGCTAGGATAAGTAGGTAATATAGATAATGGCACGCGCTTATCCTCTGGAGCAGTATCGTAATATCGGTGTAATTGCCCATATTGATGCTGGTAAAACAACAGTAACAGAAAGGATCCTGTTTTATACAGGCAAAACGCACCGCATTGGTTCCGTAGATGATGGCACAACCGTCACCGATTGGATGGACCAAGAGCGTGAGCGTGGTATTACCATTGTTTCGGCAGCCGTTTCCGCAGAGTGGAAAGGCTATCAGGTTAATATCATTGATACCCCCGGACATATTGATTTCACGGCAGAAGTACAACGCTCTTTGCGTGTTCTTGATGGCGGTGTTATCATCTTTGACGCTGTGCAAGGTGTAGAGCCACAAAGTGAGACTGTGTGGCGGCAAGCCGATCGTTATGGCGTGCCGAGACTTTGCTTTATTAATAAAATGGATCGAGTCGGTGCAGATTTTGACCGCACTCTTGATATGGTAAAACGCCGTTTGGGGGCAAACCCAATCCCTTTGCAGATACCTATTGGTAGCGAATCGGACTTTCGGGGCGTTGTAGATATTTTAACAAAGACAGCAACAGTTTTTGATGACCAATTGGGGGCAAAGCCAGAGGTTATTGATATTCCATCAGAGATGGAAGAATTGGTTGAAGCGAAACGCGAAGAATTAATTGAAATAATAGCAGAGTTAGATGAAGACCTCACTATGAAATATCTCGAAGGGGAAGAGATTAGCGTAGATGAACTTAAAGCCGCACTTCGTAAAGCAGTTATAGCTAATGAGGTAACTCCCGCTTTTTGTGGTACAGCCTTGAAAAATAAAGGTGTTCAGCCGCTCTTAGATGCAATTATTGATTATTTACCATCTCCCGCGGAAATTCCTCCAGTAGAGGGTGTTTCTCCTGACGATGAAACTGAAGTTGTTGTATTACCGGCTGAAGACGGTGCCCCGCTTAGCACACTGATATTCAAAATCGTCACCGACCCCTATGTCGGGCGTTTGTCATACTTCCGTGTCTATTCAGGCATACTGAAACAAGGGCAATCCGTAACGAATACCACAAAAGGTAAACGTGAACGTATCGGGCGCTTGATTCGTATGTATGCAGACCGCCGTGAAGACGTGACAGAAGTTCGTGCAGGTGATATTGCAGCAGTCTTGGGTCTAAAAAACACCTTCACTGGCGATACACTTTGCGATAACAAAAAGATTGTTCTTGAAAATATAACATTCCCTGACCCAGTGATTTCTGTGGCAATTGAGCCGAAAACACAAGCAGATCAGGAAAAAATGGCAAAGGCACTCCACAAGCTCTCTGAGGAAGACCCCACATTCCGCGTTCGTAAGGACGAAGATACAGGGCAAACAATCATCTCAGGGATGGGCGAGTTGCATCTTGATGTGTTAGTAAACCGTTTGATGCGTGAGTTTAAAGTGCAAGCAAATATCGGTCGCCCACGAGTTGCCTATCACGAATCAATTACACGTACTGTTGAAAAGATAAATTATCGCCACGTAAAACAAAGTGGTGGGCATGGACAATATGCGCACGTTATCTTGAAAATGGAACCAGGTGAACGTGGTAGCGGCGTCCAATTTGAAGATGAGATTTACGGCGGCTCTATTCCTAAGGAATATATCCCCGCTGTCAAGAAAGGTGTATTGGGTGCGGCTGATAGCGGCGTTTTAGCGGGATACCCCGTAACTGACGTAAAAGTGACGCTGATCGATGGCTCATCTCACGATGTCGATTCAAGCGAAATGGCTTTCAAAACAGCTGGCTCTATGGCTTTCCGAGAAGGTATTCGTAAAGGCAGCCCGATTTTACTTGAGCCAATGATGAAGGTCGAAGTTGTTGTTCCCGAAGAGTATCTTGGCGATGTTATGGGACAATTAAATAGCCGCCGTGGCAATATCGGAGGCATGGAAATGCGTCCTGGTAATGCGCAAGCGGTAAACGCTATGGTGCCTTTGGGAGAGATGTTCGGATACGCAACAGATTTGCGCTCTGGCACCAAGGGACGTGGCGTTTTCTCAATGGAATTTGACCATTACGCACCAGTTTCGGCAAAGGTAATGGAAGAGATTTTGAAATAAGCTGAATTTTTGTGAACTACGCAACGAGCGTGTTTTAGGCTTGAGTACTCGGCCCAAACAGATGCGCAGTGTAAGCATCGTAAATCTTCACGCTCAATTATAACGTTAGAAAAAAGCAATTATTGGATTAGTCTTTTTCATAAGGAGAAAGAGATGGCAAAGGAAACATTTGATCGTACAAAACCGCATTTGAATGTAGGCACCATGGGACATATTG
>JADGEO010000006.1 GCA_016744335.1 Anaerolineales bacterium | reverse complement strand
TTGACATCTTGCAGGCTGATAAGTGCCATAAATAGAGTTTCCTTTCGTGATTGTTTTCTATAATAAGCTTAGTTTAACACACAAGAAAAAAGCACATAAAAGTGCTTTTTTCTAGCTCTGAATGCCCATCTCGCCTTGGTGCTCAACCTCTCTCATTTGCGGCTAAAACCACAGATAATGCGCGACAATCGTTGTACAAAGTCATTCTTTATTCTACAAAGCGAATATCTTTGATTTCAAGATGATAATTGCCTGTACTAACATTTGTGTCAACATTCAGACCAATCTCTTTAATCGCCGAAAACTCTATATTAGGAAAACTAGAAAACTTATATCGAATGATATCTTCGCCCGTTCTCTTGGAGGCAATCTGCATTTGAGCATTATTACTGGCATTATCCTTGATGAAGAAATCTACCCGCCCGCTTTCTTCTTGGAAAGTGATCGTGAACTCCACGCCACTATAGGCGTCCAAATTTTGAGGTTCATCAAATTGGAAAGCCAAGCCTGCGTAACCATATTTATCTTCTGGAAGATCATATTCGAATTTATAGGTAGGTTTTTGTTCTTCGTCGTAGATAAGCCAGAATGTGCCCCAACCAGCATCAGGGTTATTATTCCCTGCATAAGAAAATATTTTTTGGGAAATTTGCTCAATGGGAAGAGATACAACCTTATTTTCTTCATGTGAACTATTGATTCCTTTTTCGACTAAAGGACCAACTATGGCACCGATGACGAGACCAATAACGCCAATAAGCGCAACGGTAATCCTAGTTTTTGAGTCCATTCTAGCTCTTGTGATTTCAACATTCTCTTCAGACATTTTCATTACCTCATAGCCTATACTGTGTTCATTTTAAACATTAGAATGTTTCGCTAAACAAGCTCTGAAACAACCCCTCGACTTGCCCCTCAGCCTCTCACGCTTGCGGATGATGTGTCATCTGCGAAAAACTTGAATCTCGTCCCAAAAGGCATCTCCATTTTTCCGTGAGAGAAGCAGATATTTATTCTGTGTTTACTGCCAAAATCCTTCATGCACCTTTCTTGCTTCTTCTTCAAGCACAGGACCAAGAACTTCAATTTTCTTTCGTCCCTTTGCGAAAAGTTCTCGAGAAGGCAAATAAAGAACTTCTTCGGCATTCTCATCTACCATTTTATACAGTCCTTCTTCAGTGAGGCCATATACCACTCGCCTCACGTTTCCCCAAAATATAGCACCTGAGCACATAGCACAAGGTTCTGTGCTGGTGTAGAGGGTACATTTTGCGAGAAAATCGGCATCATATTTCTTCGATGCCAATCGCATTAAATTGGTCTCAGCGTGCCCAGTGCAATCTCTTTCGGTATTGACGCTGTTTTCAGCCTTCAGGAGTATCTGCCCATTTTCGCCAACCAGTATTGCGCCAAATGGATGGTTTCCGTTCTCTCTGGCTTTTTGTGCAACTTCAATGGCAACACGGATAAATCTTAAATCATCTTCGTTCATCTTTGATTCCTTTTCTGTCGATTTGGCTAAATAGTGAATGTCTCGTGATACTAAACTTCTTGCATAAGTGCTCTAGTCGCCGTCCTCGGCGGCGTATTTTAGAGAAGCCTGCGCCGAGAACGGCACAGGGAGCGTAGAGAAAACAGACTTTTGCAAAAGGTCTACTGTTTTCTCTCAAACAAAACCTATCCCCTGCCTATTCGGACATCCCTTCGGATATGCTACGCGAAGGCTGAGAGGGGCGGAGGACAAGCTATAAAATCCGTTAGGACTAGAGTTTTTCTAGCGACATGACACTTTTGTTTTTGCAGGTGGCTGAGTAGCTCCGAATGCTTTTTCGGAGCGTATCGAAGCCACGAAAAAGCCGATTTTATACTAATTCTTGGTTTCGATACGGCGAAAAGCATCGCCTACTCAACCAACACGCGCTTCTTCTTCCAAACTGTCATGTGACCAGAAGTTTTTCTAATTCTGCAGTTTCTTTAGCTACAGATTTACTCCACTCTTTTTTATTCATGTTTTTCCTTACTCCCAAAAACTCTCATCTAACCCTCGACCTGACGCTCAGACTCCCTTTGCTAGGACCGTAGCCACTCGTAGCGCGCAACGATGGCGGCGAAACGTTCTTGTTTGGCGTGCGAAGCGATACTTTCTCCCCGTCAGCGGTTAGGATGCGAGTCAAGCTGTTGTGCAACTGGTGGGACATAGAATCTCTCCCTAAAGAAATATGCAAAAAATGCCTCAGGCTGGTCTATAAGCCGCATCTTGTTCAGGGATTTTCATCCCCTTGGCGATTATCTATCTGTGCAGTCTACCTGAGACTTGGGAGCGGGCAGCTCATTGTCTCTGCTTGACCTTGCTTCTGGTGAGGGTTGTCTAGCCATGCACATTGCTGCACATGCTGGTGGTCTCTTACACCACCTTTTCACTATCACCGTCACCCTTAAAGGGTGAGGCTACTATTTTCTGTGACCCGATCCGATAGATTTCTCCATCCCGTGCTTTCCACGGCACCATGCCCTACGAAGTGCGGACTTTCCTCGAAGCAGAAGAATCTGCTCCGCAATCGCCCGACCAGCCTGAGGTAGGGTGATGATACTCTTTTGTAGGGAGATGGTCAAATCTTTTATGCTTTGTGACGAAATGTTCACGCCGAGATAACACATCCACAACGAAAGCAAGCCAAAATCACGCGCATTGTGGTCTCTCATCCAAGTCAGAAAAAAGACGAAGGGTCTAAGATGCTTTTTATAGTAAAATAATACTGTTTTCAATTCTTTATTTATCAGGAGTGCTATCGTGAGCAATTGGCAAGGAAAATATGTAATTGGTCTGACGGGAAATATCGCCACAGGAAAGAGCGTGGTGCGTAAGATGCTAGAGCATTTAGGCGCATATAGTATTGATGCGGATGCGCTCTCTCACCGAGCTATGGCTAAGGGTGCGCCGGCGTATCAGCCGATTTTAAACACTTTTGGACAATGGCTTTTAGATGCAAACCAAGAGATTGACCGCGCCAGACTGGCGCAGGTGGTTTTTTCTTCTCCTGATGCGCTAAAGAAATTGGAGGAAATTGTTCATCCTTTTGTGGGGCAAGCTGTAGAACTTTTGGCAAAACGCTCAAAACATGAGGTGATTGTGATTGAGGCAATCAAATTACTTGAAGGTGAACTTGCTTCTTTATGCGATAGTATTTGGGTAACAGATGCTTCTGAGGCACTGCAAGCCTCTCGCCTAATGAAAAAACGTGGTTTAGATGAGACAACTGCTCACCAACGTATTCAAGCTCAAAATTCTCAAAAAGATAAAATTGAAGCCGCCGATATTGTGATTGACAATACGGGTTCTTTTGAAGAATTATGGAAACAAGTTTCTGCCGGTTGGAAGAAAATTAATCGTAAAGAAAAGGTTGAAGAAGTCGTAGAAGTTAAAGGCGGCGTCTTCTCGGTTAAGCGCGGGCTCCCCAAAAATGCAGAGGCAATAGCGGCGTTAATGACCCGTTTAGGCAATGTTGAGATGAACGCGGGTGGGGTAATGGAAGCCTTTGGAGAAAAAGCTTTCTTTATTCTTGTATCAGATGCAAAGTTGGTGGGCTTAGCGGGTTGGCAAGTTGAAAATTTAGTTACGCGCACAGTCGATCTTTGCATTAACGCCGATATAGCCCCCAAAGATGGGTATAAGACTTTAATTGAAGAAATTGAAAAAGCGTCAAAGTCTTTGCAAAGTGAAGCTTCTTTACTTTTCTTGAGAGGTGATGTTGCAAAATCTGAAGAATTTTGGAAAACACTTGGTTATGAAAAACGAACACCCGAATCTTTAGGTGTACAAGCTTGGAAAGACTCGGCAAAAGAAAAACTTACCCCTGATAAAACGCTCTTTTTTAAGCAACTTCGCGTAGATCGGGTGCTACGCCCGATTTAATCAAATTTATGGGCTGGTTTTTCCAGCCCATTTTTATCTCTATTACTTCTTGTGACTGATTTCCTTAGCGATATCCTCTTCTTTTTTGAGCGACTTGATTGGTTAAGCCTTGTCGATATTTTTCTCGTCACGCTAATCTTTTTTGCTTTGCTCTATATTCTGCGCGATACACAGGCAATGGCTCTTTTGCGCGGCATTCTTTTGTTGGTTGTTTTTATTGTCTTTCTAACCAGCATCTTAGATTTGCCTGCTTTTTCATGGTTTATTAATGCCACGCTTCCTGCTTTGCTTTTGTCGATCCCTGTTATTTTTGCACCAGAGATACGGCGTGCTCTTGAACGCATAGGGCGTGCGGGGGCAATAAATCCCATTAATAGCCCAAACGCAGATACTAAAATGGAAGCAATGATTGAGGCTACAATCAGTGCAACAGCTCGGCTCTCTGCTCGTCAGCATGGCGCGCTAATTATTTTGCAACGGCTCGATAATCTTGCAGAATATATCAAAACCGGTGTGCAAATGGATACAACCGTCACCCCAGAAATTCTTTTGCAAATTTTTTACCCAAATACACCACTGCATGATGGTGCCGTTATCATCACAGATTTCAGGATTGCCGCGGCTTCTTGCATCATGCCGCTCTCCTCGAGCGGTATTCTCGAACGCTCCCCCGAGCGCGAGATGGGACTTCGGCATCGTGCCGCCTTAGGCATCTCAGAAAAAAGTGATGCCCTTGCTCTGGTTATCTCAGAAGAAAACGGAGATGTTTCTATCGCCCAAAGTGGGCGCATTATCCAACAACTTAGCTTAGAACGCTTAGAGAATATCCTCTTTACTTTTTACCGCCCTTCAGGGTTGACGCGCAGTGTAGGCTTTTTAGAACACTATTTACCTTTTTTGTTTACGCAGAAAAAAGAAGAGGAAAAATAATATGTTACGCTGGCTTGGCAAAAATATCGGCTCTTTTCTTCTTGCGCTAATTCTTGCAATTATCGTTTGGGTTGCCGCTGTTAACGCCTCAGACCCCAACGAAGAGCTTATCTACCCCTCCCCCATTCCAGTTGAAACTGTGGGGCAAGCAACCGCTCTTCTCATCACCAACGATTACGATGATGAAATCAAGCTAACCCTACGCGCGCCCCACTCTGTTTGGGAAAAAATTCTAGCCGACAAAGAAAGCATTCGAGCAGTTCTCGATCTTTCAGGGCTTGAAGCAGGAGAATACTCACTAGAACCTCAAATCCAAATTGCCCACCAACCAACGCAAATTATTACTGTCTCACCTGCGTCTATCCATATAACACTCGAAGAACTAACGACACGTACACTCCCTATTGAAATAGAAATTACAGGTGAACCAGCAATTGGGTATAGCGCAGGGCACACCAGCTACAGCCCTAAAAAAGTTACTATTTCAGGCACGAAATCTTTGGTAGAACAAGTTGATAAAATATACGCATCTTTTGATATAAATGATGCCAACGAAAGTATTGATGAAACCCTTTCACTGATAATTCGAGATGAAAATGAGCAAATCATACACGATCTCAGCCTTACCCCTGAAGAAATTAGTTTGCAAATTCCAATCAGCCAACAAGGCGGATACAGAGATGTAGCCGTAAAAGTAGGTGTAACGGGACAAGTTGCCGATTATTATCGCCTCACAAATATCTCTGTATTCCCACCCGTTGTCACGGTCTACTCAGCAGATACACAATTGGTCAACGACATGCCTGGTGTTGTAGAAACAGACCCCGTAGACCTTAACGATGCCAACGAAGATTTTTCTGCTCGTGTTGGCTTAATTTTGCCAGAAAATGTGACAATTATTGGTGACCAAAGTGTGCTGGTTGAAGTGAGCATAGAAGCCATTTTAGGCAGTCTCACCATAGCTGAAAAACCAATAGAGATTATCAATCTCGACCCCGCACTTTACGCACAGCTCTCACCCCTCACCATAGATGTCATTGTTTCGGGTCCCCTGCCTGCACTCGATAACCTCAACCCCGCTGACCTGCGCGTAATCGTGGATGTAGCCGAGCTCGCCGTAGGCGAATATCAACTCGTGCCCTCGGTTGAAATTTTAAACGATGAAATTAGTGTAGAATCAATACTGCCAGAAAGTATCCAAGTTATAATCAGTCAAACACCCTTTGTCACACCAACCGTGATACCATAGGATAAAAAAACGTCTTTTCTTGGATGAAGTGCCCGCACAGCGCGCGTAACCTTATCTTGTGTGCCTACCAATGAACATCTGTTTAGCGTAACCTTTTTTCTGCCCCACCCTACCCCGTAACGCGAGATTTATCTCGCCCTTACTCTTTGCATTATGAAAAAAGCGAAGTCGGGAGACTTACACTCCAAAAACTTCAGCGAATTTTAGTGCTTTTTCTTTTATTCGCACCATTCGTCAATTCGCGAGCATTCGCGTTAAAAAAACTAATACTCATTCTCAATAATACACCTAAAGAAAACCTTATGTCAAAACCAGTAGTAGCCCTCGTAGGACGCCCTAATGTGGGCAAAAGCACCCTCTTCAACCGCCTTGTCGGAGAACGCCTCGCGATCGTAGACGATACCCCCGGCACCACCCGCGATAGGATTCTTGCAGAATCAGATTGGAACGGAATCTATTTCGACGTTATCGACACGGGCGGCATAGACCCAACGCATGGCGGAGACACGCCCCTTTCAATTGGCTCTGCAGATTTCATCTCAGACATCAAATCTCAAGCACAAGTTGCCATCGAAGAATGTGATGCCGTTCTCTTCCTCGCAGATGGCGAGAGCGGTCCCACCCCTCCCGACCGAGAAGTGGCAGAAATTTTACGCCGTAGCCAGAAAAAACTAGAAGATGGTAGCTTTTATCCCCCCATCTATCTCGTTATCAACAAATGTGATAATGAGGCACGGCGCAACGCGGCTAGTGAATTTTACGAACTCGGGCTAGGAGAACCACTCCCCATCTCAGCCGTGCATGGTGCCAATGTTGGCGATTTACTCGACAAACTTGTGGCAGACTTCTCCATAACTGATGCAGAGGCAGATGATTCTGTCAAAATTTCCATCGTGGGAAAACCTAACGCGGGCAAATCGAGTTTGCTTAATAAACTCACAGGTGAAGAACGCGCCATCGTTAGCCCCATTGCAGGCACAACGCGTGATGCTGTAGATACCCAATTTGAATACGAGGGTGTTCCGCTAACCCTCATTGATACTGCTGGTATCCGCAAACGTGGAAAAATAGATTCTGGCGTAGAGCGTTATAGCGTTGTTCGTGCCCATAAAGCAATTGAACGCGCGGATGTGGCTCTACTCATGATTGACGCAGATAGCGGCATCACCGCCCAAGATTTACATATAGCAGGGTATATTCTTGATGCGTGGAAAAGCACTATTGTTCTCGTAAATAAATGGGATAGCATAGAAAAAGACTCGTATACAATGAATTACTATACAGAAAGAATTCTTCAAGAGTTAAACTTTATGCCCTACGTCCCTTTACTTTTCATTTCTGCCAAGACAGGGCAACGTGTAGATAAGGTACTCCCGCTTGCACTAAAAGTACAAGAAGCACGGCTAACGCGCATTCCAACATCTAAATTAAACAGCCTCTTGCGTGACGCCTTAGACGCACATCCCCCTCCTTTGCATGCAGGGAAACGACTAAAAATTTATTATGGGACTCAAGTTCGCACCGACCCGCCAACTTTTTTGATTTATGTTAATAATACTAAATTGATGCACTTCACTTATAGACGATTCCTTGAAAATCGCATTCGCGATGCTTATGAGTTTTTAGGCACACCAATTCGGGTGGTCTTGAAGGGCAAGGGAAAGAAGAAATAATAGAGTCTATTGCAAAAGTCTATTTTGCTACGCTCCCTGCGCCGTCCTCGGCGCAGGCTTCTCTAAAATACGCCGCCGAGGACGGCGGCTAGAGCACTTATGCAAGAGGTCTAACAGAGTCTATTAAGACTCACGTTTTACGCAACACGCATCTCGCCAGTGACAATGTTGACTATCCACACCCAAGCTTGAGTCACGCACGATGCGGTACTTTCTATTCATCTAAAAAAATAAAAAATATGAGCCAATCTGAATTTACGCGGCGATTTTATAATCGTCCATCCCTTTTTTTTCAAGACTTTAAGCAGGTCTTCGGTCAACGGAAATTCATCCGCAACACAATGCCTGAATTGATTTCGCATGATTTTCAAGAACGTTTGATGATGACTGTAACCGAAGTAAACGGTTGCCGATATTGTCGTGATTTTCATCTTAAAGAATCACTTAAAAGTGGTGTTTCTGAAGCTGAATTGGCAGAGATACTGGAAGGGCGTATTCCCAAAGATACGCCTGCCGATGAATATCAGGCTTTGGCTTACGCTCAACATTGGGCAGAAAATGAAAAGGAGCCTGACCCAGAAATTTGGGCTAATTTGGTGGCAAATTATGGTCAAGAAAAAGCGGATGCCATTGAACTTGTTTTGCAAATGATTTGGATGGGGAATTTATCGGGCAATTTGGCTGATTTCATCATCTTTAAGCTCAGTTTTGGGAGACATGGGCTGGTTGAAGATGAAGAAAAATTCGCTATAATGGATATTTAATGAGTAAAATAGAATTCATGAAGAAGTATTTTAACAGCCAAGACGCGAAATTTGTGGAGAAAAACAAAGAAAACAGCACTTAAAATATGTTGCATTGGCATAAAATATCATTTTAGATGGTTCTAAATTTCAAAAACCTTGGCGTTCTCTACGCCTTGGCGGTTCTTCTTGTGCTCACGATTAACTGTAGTAGCTTAAATTTTATAAAAGGAATAAACATGTCTGAAAAATTCACAAAATTAAAAACCCTTGTTGCCGAAGTTGCTGATTTAAGCATGGCGCAAGCCGTACTCGGCTGGGACCAACAAACCTATATGCCCGCTGGTGGTGCGGAAGCACGCGGACATCAACTAGCTACATTGGGAAGTCTCACACATCAGAAATTTACCTCTGAAAAAATCGGAAAACTGATTGAAGAATTGAAAGCCGAATTTTCAGATACTGACCCTGATTCTGATGATGCTCGCTATCTAAAAGTGCTTTCAAAAGATTATGACGAAGCCACCAAAGTGCCCTCTGAATATGTGGCTAAATTTGCCCGATTAACGGCAAAAGCACATGAGTCTTGGGCTAAGGCGCGTGAGGCTTCTGATTTTTCGATTTTTCAAGCCGATTTAGAAGAAATTATTGAGATGCGTAAAGAATATGTCTCTTTCTTCCCCCCTGCTGACCACCCCTACGATACGCTTCTTGACCAATTTGAGCCAGGCATGAAAACGGCTGAGGTGCAAGAGATTTTTGGCGTATTGCGCGAAAGACAAGTTGAACTACTAAAAAACATCGCCGATGCAAAACAAGTTAACGATGATTTTATGCACATCAATTATCCTGAAAAACAACAATGGGATTTTGGCGTAGAAGTTGCTACAGCCTTTGGCTATGATTGGAATAGGGGCAGACAAGACAAATCGGTGCATCCTTTCACGACTTCTTTCGGCATTAACGATGTGCGCATTACCACTCGTTTTATGGAAGATTTCTTCCCATCTGCCTTGTTTGGCACCATGCACGAAGCCGGACACGGGCTTTATGAACTTGGCGTAAACCAAGAATATGAACGCACCCCTCTTGCCAGCGGCGCATCTCTTGGCGTACATGAATCACAATCACGGCTTTGGGAAAACCTAGTTGGGCGTTCTATGCCTTTCTGGGAGAACTTTTACCCACGCTTGCAAGAAACCTTCCCATCTCAACTTGGGAATATCGCTTTGCCCGATTTCTACAAAGGCATTAATAAGGTAGAGCCTTCCCTCATCCGTGTAGAAGCTGATGAAGCAACCTATAATATGCATATTATGTTGCGCCTTGAACTTGAAATCGCCATGATCGAAGGGAGCGTAGCAACCAAAGACCTCCCCGAATTGTGGAATACCAAAGTTGAAGAGTATCTCGGTATTACCCCCGCCAATGATGCAGAGGGCGTACTTCAAGATATTCATTGGTCATTTGGTGGCTTGGGCTATTTCTCCACTTACGCACTCGGCAATCTAATTTCTGTTCAACTTTGGGAGAAGATGAAAGAAACACTCCCCGATATTGATGAACAAATTAGAAAAGGTGAGTTCTCTGCATTACTTTCTTGGTTGCGAAGCAACGTCCACACACACGGACGCAAATATGAACCACAAGAACTTGTGCAAAAAGTGACGGGGTCTAAAATCACCCCTGAACCTTATTTGCGCTATCTTGAAAATAAATATAGCGAAATTTACGGACTCTAAGAACTATTACGTATTGCGTAAAACCTATTTTTAGGTTTTACGCAATACGTTTTTTTATTTAATGTCTCTACAAAAACTCTCCATCATCTTTATCTTATTTTTCCTAACAAGCTGTAGCTCCGCAGATACACGCGCCTCAACACCTTTTCCTGATGGGTATGTTCCCACCGCTGTTGCTCTCACCAAAGCGGCACTCCCTAGTACCACCCCTTTACCCCTCACCGCCACAATAACACCAACATCTACGGCTAGTGTTACACCCTCGCCAACTGCAACATTTCCGCCAACTTCTGCGCCCTCTTTGCCATTGCCCGCTATTCGCATTCTCGCACCAGGTGAGATGTCTAAGGTGGTCTCCCCCATTGTCTTAAAAAGCTACGTTCGCCCTGGTGCAGACGGAGAGATTAAGGTTGAGTTACTCGGTGAAGATGGTCGTTTGCTGGCACGTGACCTTTTTTACCGTAATACCGTTCTTGTTGAAGGCGCATATATAAAACTAGAGATCCCCTTTGAAACACGCGCCGCGGCTGAGGTTGGTCGCTTAGAAATTAGCACTCAAGACGAGTTTGGTCGCCCCAAAGAGACTTTCAGTACCCGCCTTTTATTGCTTTCAGTAGGAAAAAACGATCTCAATAAAAATAGTACCCAATACCCCCGTGCCGTTTTCTTTTATCCCGATATCGAAGAGGAAATCTATGGAGGAACTTTGCCCGTTATGGGGGAAATGCAAGCCTATAATGATAATATCGTTGTACTTGAACTCATTGATGAAGAAGGAAAAACGCTTGGGTTACGCACCTTAAATTTACCAGCAGGGGAGAGAGAAAGGTTCGAGACCTCCATCGAGTATGAGGTCGAGGAGCAAGTTTCCGCACGTTTGACCATTCGTCAGGCAGATGAAGGCTTTGAGGGCAGAGTTTTCCTCCACAGTCAAATTGTAATTCTAAATCCCTAATCCATCCAAAAAAAACTACTCTATCCGCGCCAACCAATCCCCCACAAAAAGAAAAATTAACGCGCCAATGATTGCACCCCCCGCGTTGAGTGTGCCAATAGGAAATAAAACCCACCCCTGCCACGCCGCAAAAAAGTGCCCGCCGAAAAATCCAAACCATGCTAAAACCAGATAAAAAAAGATGCGCCTAGGACCACCACCGCGCCAAAGATGAAAAAGCACGCCAAGAAAGCTAGAAATAATAAAAGCAAGAAAAAGGGAAGGAAGGTTCATAATAGCTCCGCTACCCCATTCAACTCACTCAAAAAGTATTCACGATCGTCCTTTTTAGCAATCTCTTCCCCCGCGCTTTCCGCCAAAGAAAGATATCCATGCCCTTTAGCAATATCGCCCGATACCGCGCTAGCACGAGCAAGTGCTTCGTAGGCAAAGGCTAAATCAAAATCATATATCTCATTTTTTTCGCAAAGCTCAAGGCTAGTTTTGCCGTATTTATACGCCATCACACCAAATCCTAGTACAGCATAAACGCGCGAAATCTGCCAATCTCCACGTACAAATTCAAGCGGCGTACCAATTTCACCCCAATGGTAGCGGGATGCATGCGCCATCCGAATCATTTGCGCATCTTCTTCTTTTGTGCGTTCTTTTTTATTTAGTAAATCCCAAGTGCCATTAAAAGTATCTTTGGCAAATTTACGGTGCATTTCTTTTTTATTGGACATTTATTCTCCTATTATCTTCTTACAGTGGCAACGCTCTGTGCCTAAAGCCCAATTACAACGCATCCAAAAGAAGATGCAATGCACACCTACGATTGAATGATGCCACCGCCTAAACAAATCTCCCCATCATAAAAAACCGCCGCCTGTCCGGGGGATATGCCGCGCTGCGGCGTATCAAACGTGACTTGAACTTGAGTGCCGCCAATTGGCGTAATCTCTGCCCAAGCCTCTTTTGCTCCATAGCGAATTTTCACCTCAGCGCGAAAAACGGAGGCTTTTTCTTTGCCCAAACTTTTTCTTTTGTTCACCCAGCTAATGTCGGCTATGCGCATCACCTTTTCTCCCAATTCATCCAATTCACCAACGACTAGCTCGTTTTTCTCAACATCCTTTCTTAAAACATAAAGTGGATTTGGTGCAGAAACCCCCAACCCTTTGCGTTGCCCGATGGTATAAGATGCCAACCCCTGATGCTCACCTAAAACCTCGCCCTCGCTGTTGATAATCTTGCCTTTCTGCGTAGTATTCGGCGCATATTCACGCAAAAAGTCGCGGTAATCGCCACCAGAAATGAAACATAAATCTTGGCTATCTGCTTTCTCTGCCACAGGAAGATTGAACTTGCGCGCTAACGCTCGTATTTCTGATTTTGGATATTGCCCAATCGGAAAAATAGATTTTTTTAATTGCTCTTGCGTAAGTACGTGCAAAACATAGGCTTGGTCTTTACCTTTATCTACACCGCGCAAAAGTTCGATTTCACCATCATCCCTTGATTGTGTCTGCACATAATGCCCTGTTGCAATAAAATCTGCCCCGAGCTTAAGGGCTTCTTCGAGCAAAATACCCCAGCGAATATGCCGATTGCACATCAAACAGGGATTTGGCGTTTCACCCCGCGCATAACTATCGAGGAAATAATCTACAACAATATCTCGAAAAGGTTCTTTTGCATCAACGGTATGAAAAGGAATATCTAATTGGTTTGCCACTTGCTCTGCCAAAGAAAGCGATTCGAGCGTACAGCACGCGTTTTCGCTCTCCTTCCCAGGCTGTGACCAAAGCCGAAGCATCATTCCCTCCACTTCGTGCCCCTGCTCCTTAAGCAACGCCGCGGCAACAGACGAATCTACCCCTCCAGACATGGCGACAATTATTTTTGACATTTTTTTATTAGGTTTAAGGTTTAAAGTAGAAAATGAAGTCTAAAATCTGCTAAACAACTTCATCCGTTACTTCGCTGGCACAGCGGACAAAATCTAAAACAGTGGGGGTATTTACGATAATAGTAGCGATATTTCCTTTTATATCCAATTTTCCTGTAAACATCGCAGAGCGAGGGTCAAGCTCACCTTGCAAGATACTCAAGAAATCGCTATAAACGGCTTTGAGAATAAAAGCAGGCTCTTTATCACCTATTTCATCCCACACAGCTACCTCACGGCATTTGCCATGCCAAAGGTCTATATAAAGAAGAATTTCTTCCTTAAGTCTGTCGTCTGGGGTGAGGTGACAGAGCATATCCCCTTCCCATTTTTTAGCGATGCGGGCATAATCGTCATCGTTGTTTAACTTTTCTTCTAAATCTTCTAACCATTCTAAGCTAGGGAAAATTGAACTCATTTGAATCTCCTTCAAGTAAAAATTTTAATAAGTGGATTTTACCACCTCTCTTTGACCATCTCTCATTCATCATCTATAATGGCGGCGAGTATTTTAAACTGGAGAGAATCTTGCAAAAGTGCTCTAGCCGCCGTCCTCGGCGGCGTGTTTTAGAGAAGCCTGCGCCGAGGACGGCGCAGGGAGCGTAGAGAAAACAGGCTTTTGCAAGAGATTTAATGAAAAAACATCTTCCTCACAAATTCAGGTTGAAGAAAAAAACACAACCTTCTCACGCCTCATCAACTTTTTATGGCATAATACACCCATGTTAAATATCATCCACCAAGACAAGCATATTATCGTTCTCAACAAGCCCGCGGGGATTTCTGTTCTCGTTGAGGGCTGGAATCAGAACGCGCCCTATTTACGTCAAATCTTAGAAAAAAAGTTTGGCAAAATTTGGGTCGTGCATAGACTAGACAAAGTCACTTCGGGCGTGATTATTTTCGCGCGTAGCCCAGAAGCGCATCGGCATTTGAATACCCAATTTGAAAAACGTGAAATTGATAAAATTTATCACGCAGTTGTTGAAGATACCCCCGAATGGAATGAGTACACGACAAAACATTCACTACACCCTAACGTGGGTAGAAAACATCGCACTGTAGTAGATAAGCACCGCGGAAAACGCTCGATTACCGAACTTAAGATGCTGAAACGGTATCAAGACCACGCCAAGATTGAAGCGAAGCCGAAAACAGGCAGAACGCATCAAATACGCGTCCATCTTTCTGCGTTACACTTCCCGATTGTGGCAGACATCCTATATGGAGCAGAAAAAAGTGATTTGATCACGCGACCCGCTCTACACGCGTATCAGATAACTTTCGTTCATCCTATTAATAAAAAAGAGCTGTCTTTTACTGCCCCCTACCCCGAAGATTTTGAAAATTTATTAGCCCAATTAGCCCAATGACCTGCCAGAAATTTTCTGGTATGCTAACGACCTAACCAAAAACTAACATACTAAAAACTATGACTTGTAAAATTCCAGACGAAAACGACCCCGCCAACGCTTTTTTTTTCCCTGATCTTGATGATGTCAATAACGAAAGAAAATCGCCCGAAGAAACGCGCATTATAAACTTAGGCGCAGAGCCATACCCCGATGCAAAACGGGTGCGCGTTAACCTTGAAATGACCCCCTTTTTAACCCGCCCACATCTCGATTTGGTCATTATCGACCCCAGCGGCGCAGAGTGCGCCACCGCCAGCATTATTGAACCCATGACATGGAAACAAGAGTTCACCGTGCATTTACGCACCGAAAAACAAGCTGGCAAATATCAACTTTTTGTGCGCCTTTTTTACCCCCCACTAGACGAAGAAGACCCCAAACTTTTTCGGCTCGATATCCCTGTAGACGATACCGACCGCCGAGAGTTGAGCTTTGAATTACCCCTGAGCGAAAAATGAAAAGAAAAAATGGGATTTGGGATTCTGCAATGCAGACGGTTTTTGCCCTAATCATTGCGCTGGCTCTAACGGGATGCGCTACGAGCGGCACAGAAACGCCCGCGTTTACACCGAGTGCCGCGACCCAAACTCCTTTCGCACCGGATGCAAAAAGCGTGCCCACGCCCGTCATCTTTTCTGATTTCCCGGGTATCTTTTTGCTCTCACTCACTGAGGGTAACTACGCCCATCTTTTTGCCTACTCCCCCATAGACCAACCCATGCTCCGTCTCACCGCGGGTGAATGGGACGATATCTCCCCTGCCCTTAGCCCAGATGGGGAGAAAGTTGCCTTTGCCTCTAACCGCAGTGGCTATTGGGATATTTATCTGCTTGAAATTTCCAGCGGAGAAACCACCCGCGTCACCGAAACAAAAACCTACGATGGCGCGCCAACCTGGTCACCCGATGGCGCATGGATTGCGATAGAAAGCTATCTTGACGGCAACCTTGAAATTCTCGTTCAGCCAATTAGCGATAGTAGCATTAATGCCATTCGCTTAACCAATAATGCCGCCGCCGACCACTCCCCAACCTGGGAACCAGACGGGCGCAGAATTGCCTTCGTTTCTACGCGTGGTGGCGATAGCGATATTTATCTCGCCGATTTAGATAATACCAGCGGAAGCCGCTCCTTAAATCTCAGCGATACGCCTAACGCAGTCGAATCACATCCTATTTGGTCACGAGATGGAAGCAAGTTGGCGTGGGCATCAAATACCTACGACAGCCATCCTAGCGGCATTTATTTGTGGAATGCAGAGAGTCCCAATGTCCCTGCTTCATGGGTCGGCGAAGGCGATTGGGCAACATGGAACGCGCGCGGAGATAGCCTGCTGGCTATGCTAGAAAGCGATAAAGAGCATTATCTCACTGCCTATAGCCTTAATGGCGCACTTTTGCTTCAACCTTATCCCCTACTCGGCACACTGAGCGGGATGCTCTGGCTTCCAGACCCACTCCCTAAAAATTTGCCTGAAAGTTATAAAGAATCTGCCGCACTCACCCCTGCCCCGCTGTGGGAAGAAAATATCTCTACCCCCGAAGCCCTCTCGGTGCGTCAGAACCTGGTTGAGCTAGACGATGTGCAAGCACCTTATCCCCAACTTCACGATGCAGTGAACGAATCCTTTGAAGCCTTACGCGAAAGCACTATCACACGAGCAGGTTGGGATGCCCTAGCTAATCTCGACAACGCCTTTATTCCGCTAACGACCACCCTCGACCCTGGCATGGATGATGATTGGCTCTATACCGGGCGCGCTTTTTCGTTAAACCCCCTCATCACCAGCGCAGGTTGGATGATGGCTGTACGGCATGAAATCGGACAAGAAACTTTCTGGAATCTTTATTTACACGCCCAAATTCAAGATGGCTCAATGGGCGTTCCGCTTCATGACCCGATTTGGGATTTAAGCACTCGCTATAATCTTGACCCCACCAGCTACGAAGCAGGCGGTTCTTTTGCCCCCGTCCCTTCAGGATATTGGGTAAATTTTACTGCCCTTGCCCAAAATCATGGTTGGCAACGTTTGCCCGCACTCTCTAATTGGCGTAATTTTTATAATGGCACGCGCTATACCCAATTTGCGCTTACTGATAATTTAAATTGGTACGATGCCATGCTAGAACTTTATCCGCCCGAAATTTTAGTGACTCCCACGCTGGTTTTACCCCCAAGCAAAACGCCCACAGTTACACCACGTCCTACAAGTACACTACGCCCCACACGCACGCCTTATACGCCTGTGCCTACATCTACACCCTTCTCTCTTTTTGATGTTGGGACGGCTACGCCTTAGGGGAGAGGCAAGTGAGAAATTTACAAGAGGCAAGTTTTGAAAAACTTGTCTCTTTTTTTGTTAAAAACCTAGGTAGTGGTTCTAAAGTAAGTAATAAGTTTTTTCGTAGAAAGGGAGTCCAAAGTCTCCAGACTTTGGCTTTTTGCTAAAAAACCGAAATCAGGAGATTTCGGACTCCAAGCCATCACTTACAAGACATCACTTACTTAAAGACCGCTATCAAAACCTATTACCAAACTCCCAAAAGTTATTCAATCTACCGACATGGTGAAACCACAAAAAAACTCCCCTGAAACATTCTTCAGGGGAGTTTTTAGTTTAAGTTGAGAAACCTGCGAAGTTTTGAAAACTTCGCAGGTCTGTTTAATTATTCAGCAGGTACAAAGTCTGCAACGGGGAGACCGGCTTCTACCCAGCTACCAAACCCACCTTGGAGACTGGTGACATTGGAGTAGCCTTCGGTGAGGAGCATGGTCATTGCCATTGTAGAGCGGTGTCCGCTACCGCAATAGACAACAATTTCTGCGTCTTTGTCGGCGGGCAACATGCTAGAATCAGCAACGAGGCTTTCAAGGGGAAGAGCAATCATTTCTTGGTCTACAACTGCAATCACACCATTTTCTACGAGTTCTTCTGCACGGCGAACATCAATGAGAATCAGGTCAGAGTTTTCACCAAGCGCAAGGTTCAAATCATCGGCGGGTTTTACGCCCCAATGAGTGCCTAAATCTTTTACGGCAACCATAGCGGGATCAACAGCGGCAAGGATATTCTCAGGCACTGTAGCCAAATCTAAGACCATTTCTTCGGGGATGCCATCGGCAACAGGATTGCCATCAGCGACCCAATCAGCAAATGCGACTTTCAACGCACGAACATCTGTCCAGCCCATACCATGAAGGGCAGTCATTGCAATGGTTGCACGCCAGCTTGAGCCACAATAAGTAACAATGGGCGTATCAAAGCTAGGAAGCAAATCAACATGTTGTGCTAATTCAGTCAAAGGAATGTGGAAAGCACCTTCAATATGACCCTGTTCTTCTAATTCTTCTGCGCTACGCACATCCAAAATAAAAGGAGGGGTATCTTCGATCATTTCAACCAAAAGCCCATCGGCTTTCACGGTGTTATAGCCTTCCATATTGGCAAGCATCGTGCTGTAATTATCAGCTAAAGTAGCAACGCCACCAACTGTAGCATAGCCAGCATCTTTCCAGGTACCAAAACCACCCTGAAGGCTTGTTACATCTGCATAACCATAAGAGAGAAGCATGGTCATAGCCATTGTTGAGCGGTGTCCACTACCACAATATACGGTAACGGGGGTATCGGTTGAAGGCCACATATCTTGGCTGGCAACAAAATCTTCAAGCGGAATGTGAACAAAATTAGGCGCATCGATAGTGCCTTTTTCATCAACTTCTTCTTGACGGCGAACATCAATCACAACTAAATCTGCATTTTCAGCAAGGTTTGTATTCAAATCTTCGGCGGGAAGAACGCCCCAGTGCAAGCCCATGTCTTTGGCGGCAGCAGTTGCGGCACCAATATCGGTAAGCAAGTTTTCAGGAATTTCAACAATATCTAAGACCATTGCTTCGGGAATACCTTCGGCGACAGGGTTTCCAGATTCTTTCCAATCAGCAAAAGTAGCTTTGAGCGCACGAACATTGGTGAAGCCCATACCGTGAAGAGCAGTCATACCAATAGTTGCACGCCAACCAGAACCACAATAAACAACAATGGGTGTATCAAGTGCAGGGAGCAGGTCTGTGTGCTCGCCTAATTGGTCTAAAGCAATATGAGTAGCGCCTTCAATATGTCCACTTTCTGTGAGTTCATCAGCACTGCGAACATCAAGTAAGAAAGGAGGAGCATCTTCTGCCATTTCTGCGAGCAAAGCATCAGCTTTGATGGTGTTATACGCGGCCATCTCAGCAAGCATTGCCCCGAAGGTTGCGTCCATATCGCCTTCAACAACTTCTGGCTCTTCTTCAACGACTGGTGCTTCTTCTGCTGGAGCTTCTTCTTCAACAGGTGCTTCGGCTACAGGAGCCTCTTCTACGGGTGCCGGTGAACAGGCACTTAGGATTACGCTAGACACCATAACTAGGGTGAAAAGCAGGGTTAAAATTCTATTCTTCTTCATTTGGTTCTCCTTGTATCATAACGCGAGATTTATCTCGCTTTGCAACATGAATGTTGCGTTACTATGATGCGAGATTTGTCTCGCAGTTTGTGGGCTGGCAACATGGATGTTGCGTTACGCCCGTTTTTTCTAGTGTGACAAAATGTCACTGTACTTTTTTGGGATAGATATAATACCGATTCGCTCTTGTTTTAGCTTGCTTGCTTTCGGTCAACATTCTTGCCAACGTAAGCGTCTTCTGCTCAAGCACTCCTTGTAGTAATCGCTTCAGCGATTATTTGTCAGAAAAGCTAAGGGCTAAAGCCCTTGCTACAGGGTGCTAGCACCCAAGTCCAAATTTAAGAGCGTCGCGGTTTTTCATCATCGTGAGGGTTGAGACTACAAAAGTCTTAAAGACTTTTGTAGTCTCAACCCCTAAAGTCCATATTTATTCTTCTCCTTCTTCATCCGCTTCCATTTCTCCTACAGCGGGTGGAATTGTTTCCACAATCACTGAGGCGTTGGCGGTGAGTTCCTCTTCTGCAACCTTATCGGCGGTGAGGAAAAGTTCGGCATTACCATGACAAGCGTTACAAGATTCTGTCTGCGGTGTATTAAGTTGGATATTATGCGGCGTGCTATATGCCCAGGTGGGAAGCGCATCGAAGTTCGATAGCAAATCTTCACCATAATAATCATAGGCATCTTTTGCTACAGGGATGTGGCGTAAGGTAACATATTCGTAAGGTTTTTGCTCACTCTGGATGGGATTGCGCCCAATAATAAAGGTGAGGTAATCGCCTTCAGTAGTGAAGAAGGGGTTGCCCGTTTCTTCGCTAATTTGAACATGGCATCCGTCACAGCTGGTATAGCTAACTGAGTGACAAACTTGGCAGGAGAGCTTATCGCCGTGTTGTTGGTGCATTTCGACTTCGCTCTCACCGTTGGCAATATCCCAGTGACAAGATTCACAGGTGGGAAATTGCAGATCGTCATCGTCGTAACGATGATCAGATGGTGCAAATTCTGATTCGGGCATTTCTGCATGGCAATAAGAACAGCCAGTGTTTTGCCCGTGCATTTCATGACCTGTGTGGCAATCTACGCATTTCATGCGACCTTGTCTAAAGTGAACGTCTGCATTAATGTCTTCGTGTTTACCAAGATATTCATTGCCAACGCGGCTACCATGACAAGCGGTGCAATTTTTAGTCATGGATGGTTCTTTTTCAAAAACGTGACCACTAACAAATCCGCCACCTGTCCAACGAGGTTGGCTAACGTGGCAATCGCCACAACTGGTGTGACAAGATTCACAGTGGTTGCCAAACATTTCTTCTATTTCAGGGTGATCTTCTGGTGTGCTTCGTGCGTTTAGTTGTGTCCAGTAACCATCTTGTGCCGCATGTAAGCTGTCGGGGAACATATTTGAAATCACGGGGTGACATTCGCTACAGTTACTGCCAGCATCTTCACTGGGTTGAACCACCAAATCGGTGTGGGCTACTTCTTTATCTGGGTCTTGAATACCTTTATGACATTCGAGACAAGAAATTTGACCGTGTGCAGTAGTCGGGAAGATTTCTGCATCTACTAAAACTTTTTCCCAAGGCTCCAACGGAGCCACTTCTCCACCTCAACCAGCTCCTTCGTTTTCGGAAACAACTTCAACGAATGGTTTCGCGGTGTCGATGAGGCGGTCTTTATCGCCATGACAATCCAAGCAGTAGTTCTCTTCTACTGTCTCTTCACTCATAACAGAAGCATCTTTAGGGGCAGGAGCAACTTCTTCTGCTGGTTCAGCAGTTGCTTCTTCATGAACCTCAGTCGCACCCTGGCATCCTGTCAATCCCAGGAACAGGAAAGCCAGAATGATGAATAAGGTCGTACGGGTTTTTCTTGGCATTGCATCTCCTCTGTCGTACAAATTCTTCTTTGGCGCAATATGCACTATCTTTTGGGCTATATATCAAAACAGAAACATCTTTACTTTGCGCTTTTGTAATAATTTTCACCATTATAATAAGTAAAAGTCATACTAACAAGTGATAAAGATAATAATTGCTTATAACTTCTACTTATGCTAACCTATAGGTAAAAACTATCCTGAACTGATGTTTGACACTTGAAATTATTATGAATGGTATGTTATAAAATTCACATAAAGAAAACATAAAACGTATTATGTGAGTATCACACTCACATCTCAAGGAATAACTATGCTAGATGCCCACCAACTAAATATCTTCCTAATTGCCGCTGAAACATTAAACTTTACGCAGGCAGCGCAAATTTTGCACATGTCTCAGCCCAGTGTAAGCCAGCATATAAAATCGTTAGAGCAACATTTTGATATGCCCCTCTTTGAGCGCACTGGGCGACAAATACATCTCTCAGATGCAGGCGAAGCCTTGGTTCCCTTAGCAAGAGAGATGGTTACCCAGTCTGTACATATAGAAGAAGAGATGGCTTCACTCAATGGCGAAGTTTTCGGACACCTAAAAGTAGGCTGTAGCACCACACCAGGCAAATATGTACTTCCCCAGTTATTAGCACGTTTCCATAATCAATACCCTTTGGTTAAAGTAACTTGCCAAGTTGCCCCACAAGCTAAATCTATAGAAATGCTTTGCGATGGCTTGGTACATTTTGCACTTTCTAGCCATAGCCACGGTCAGAGTTGTGCAAATGCCAAATTTCGGCTTTTCATGAAAGACCCCGTTGTGCTCATTGCCCCTTTAGATCATCCTTGGGCAAAACAAGGATCTATTACCCCCACAGAATTGCTAGATGCAAACTTCATATTACGCGAAGAAGAATCGGGCACCTTTGCTACCGTTAGAGATGCGCTCAGTACGGTCAACTTCTCTATACGCGACCTCAATACCCTACTTACGCTAGGTAACGCTGAAGCAATTTCTCTTGCCGTGCAAGAGGGCTTAGGTGTAGGATTTGTTTCTAATACCGTTGTTGCCGGAATGCGCCAACCAGATATTGCCGTTATCCCTGTACACGGCTTAAACATCTGCCGTGACATCTATATTGGCAGACATGTAGGACGCTCTACTACCGTTGCCCAAACTGCCTTTTGGAAGATGATAAAAAATCTGCAACCAGCTTCCATTTCTGGACCCGGGTCTAAAGCCTTAGTTTTTGAGTAAACATGGTACAAACGTGTTTTATGCTGACGTGCTAAACCCTGAGCTTGGCACATAACTCGAACATCACTACACCAGTTTATGCCAACAATAATGTTGACACAGGGCACTCAAGTTTGGGTTAAGAGCGTTCCGCTCTCTTCATCCAACAAAAGTTTCAAAAACTATTCATAAAGAATCATCATCATTCAAGGAAGTATCAATTACATTTTGTGATACTCTGTATTACATAGTTCACTTTATAACTTGCCGTCCAAAGATTAGGATTATGAGCGTTAAATGAGAAAAAATTAAGTATTTTTTCTACACTTTATTTAGAGGAGATATACCAAATGCCCCATAAAAAGAACTCAACTTGGTTTACGCTTGGGTTTGTCGTCGCGGCTATTTTAGTTGTGACTGGCTTATTGCTTAACGGCAATGTATCTGCCCAAGTTCCTACCGCTGAGCTAGAAAAGGGTGACCAAGAAGTTGCCCCTAATGTTGATGAAAAAATAAATTATCAACTAGGGAACCCTGCTCCATCGCAAGGCGGCATAGACCATAGCGTTTTTGAAATTTTACAACAAGATTTTGAAACGCCTCAAGACTTAACCAAAGCCTGCTTAACCTGCCACATTGACTCTGCCAATGAAATTATGCACACAACACATTGGACATGGGAATATGTGAATGAAACAACCGGGCAAACAATAGGCAAAAAGAACGAACTCAACAATTTCTGTGTTGCTACCAGTTCCAATGAGCCTCGTTGTACTTCTTGCCATGTTGGCTATGGCTGGAAAGATGATAGCTTCGATTTCTCTGCCCAAGAAAACGTAGATTGTCTCATCTGCCACGACACAACAGGGACATATAAGAAACCTGGTCCCGCCGCTGGTATGCCCGCAGGTTACACAGGCAACGAAGCTCTTGACGAAAACCCGGTTGACCTAACCTTTGTTGCCCAAAATATCGGTACACCCAGCCGCTCAAACTGTCTCAAATGCCATGCTTATGGCGGTGGCGGTGATGCAGTAAAACATGGCGATATTGATTCGTCTTTGCTTGAACCCGACCACGCTCTTGATGTTCACATGGATGTTGAAGGCTTAAACTTCTCATGCCAAGAATGTCATATTACCGAAGAACATGCTGTTAGCGGCAGTCGCTACGAACATGACGAGAATGTAAAAAGTTGTGTAGATTGCCACGATGTAGCCCCGCATGAAGATGAACTTACCAACCAACATGCCGAAACTCTTGCCTGTCAATCTTGCCATATCCCCGAATTTGCACGTGGTGGGATGCCCACCAAAATGACCTGGGATTGGTCAACCGCAGGCGAGTTTACTGCCGATGGTGAAAAAATTAGCACCGAAGACTACAATACCTTAAAAGGCGATTTTACTTGGGGTGAAAATGTTGTTCCCGACTACGTTTGGTTCAATGGCACTGCTGAATACCTTTTAGTTAGCGATACCATAGACCCAACACAGGTTGTTTCTGTCAACAGCTTCATGGGCGACATCAACGATCCAGAAGCAAAAATTTGGCCCGTCAAGCGTTTTACAGGCAAACAACCCTACGATAGTGGCAATAACACCCTCGCTATTCCCCACCTTTTTGGCAAAGATGATGCCGCTTATTGGAAAAGCTTCGATTGGGATACCGCAATAGCGGCAGGTATGGAAAGTGCTGGTGCAGACTATAGCGGTGAATATGACTTCGTAGAAACCGAATTCTTCTGGCCCATCACACACATGGTTGCTCCCGCTAGCGAAACTGTACAATGCCAAGAATGTCACGACCCCAATGGTGGACGTATAGACTTCACCGCCTTAGGCTATTCTGAAGACCGTGCCAAACAATTAACTTGGGACCCCGCATCCTACCCCGACATCGCAACGTCCCAATCTAACCTAAGCGAATTGGTATCACACCCTGTTCAGAGCAACGATTGGAAACTCTGGCTAGTTGGCATTATTGCAGTTCTCGGCTTCTTTGAAGTTGCTGGAACTCGCCACATAATCCGAAGGGAAAAAAACGATGACTAAAACAAATAACACATGCAATACTTGCATAAGCGATCTTACTCGCCGAGACTTTCTAAAAGTAGCAGGCGCTGTAGCAGGTGGTCTCACAGCCACCGGAGCATTAACCAATAGTGCTTTAGCTTCATCTGGTGGCGGAGATATTCCACTTGAAGACCAAAAAGCAATGCTATACGATGCCACCTACTGCGTTGGATGCAGAGAATGTGAATTAGCCTGCAAAGAAGATAATCAGCTCAAAGAAGAAGATGTTGACGATCTCTCAGGGCATACCTTCACACTCATTAAACTTTATCAAAGCGAAGATGGTTCAGAAGAATCCTTCCGCAAATACCAGTGTATGCACTGCGTAGAACCAGCTTGTGTAATTTCTTGCCCTGTAGGCGCATTAGAAAAAACAGCTAACGGACCTGTGCTATACGAATCACTCAAATGTATCGGATGCCGTTATTGTATGCAGGCTTGCCCCTACGGTGTTCCCGCTTACGATTGGTCAGAAGCCTATCCACTCATTGCAAAATGTGATCTCTGCTACGACCGCCAAGATGGAACCGCCTGCGCCTTAGCTTGTAGCCCCGGCGCATTGATTTCTGGCACACGTGGTGAATTACTTGAAATTGCAAAAGAAAGAATTGCCGCAAATCCTGGAAAATACCATGAAGATCGCGTCTTTGGCGAACATGATGGTGGAGGAACCTCCTTCCTCATCCTTTCAGGCGTTGCCTTCGAGAATATCGGATTGCCTCCCCTAACAGAAGAATCGATACCTGAGCAAGGTCATACCGCTACGAAAGCAGTGCCCTATATCTTCGGCGGTGCCGCCGGCCTTATGGCACTAGCCTACAGAGCAACGATGTCTAGTGAAGAAAGAGCGCAGATTCAAGAGGAGTATAGCAAAGAAGAAGGAGAGACAGCATGACAACCATAACTATCCCGAAAATTAAAAAAGAAGTCCCCCTTTTTATCCTTTTTCTTGCTGTAGTAGCTCTACTTGGCATTTTTGCCATGGGAACTCGCTGGATATACGGACTTGGCGCCGTAACTAACCTCTCAGACACACGTCCCTGGGGCCTCTGGATCAGCTTCGACCTCGCCGTCATGGCGTTTTCTGGTTCAGCATTCAGTTTGGCAGCACTCACCCACATGTTCCACCGCTATAAATATCATAATATCGCTCGCGTTGCCTTGATTAGTGGCTTTGTAGGATATATCTCAGCCGCAGCAGCCCTCACCGTAGAGTTAGGTAGACCAGAACGTCTCTGGCACTACTTCTTCTATTGGAATACGCACTCCCCTCTTTTTGAAGTTGGGATGTGTGTAATCACCTATCTCTTGATCCTAACCCTCGAGTTTCTGCCCATGTTACTCAAAAAATTAGAGTGGAATAGAATGCTAAAGGGAATACACTTTTTTGAAATCCCCATTGTTGCCGCGGGCATCATTCTCTCCTCAGGGCATCAATCCTCACTAGGCTCTATCTCTCTTGCCTTGCCTCTAAAACTACACCCGCTTTGGTACACACCTATGCTCCCCGTCATATTCTTCATCTCAGCCTTAACTTCAGGTTTTGCGATGGCGATATTGGTAGGCTTATTAGGTATGCGCTTCTTCAAAGATTGGCACTTCAAAAAAGGTGTATTCTCAGGTTTAGGAAGATACCTCCTCGTATTCCTTAGCATCACCCTTCTCATCAAATTAGGGGAGCTTGCCTACGCAGGTGAACTGGGCTTAATGTTTGAAAATAGCTATCAAGGTAAAATGTTTCTCATAGAGAACGCAATGTATATTTTACCCATCATCATTTTGCTCATTCCTAAAATCAATAAACGTCGCCCATGGATTTTCAGAGCCGCCGCTTTATCGGTTGGCGGCTTGGTCATGCACCGCTTCAATGTAAGTTTCGTTGGGTTAGCTGGCGCACAATACTACCCAACTTGGCAAGAACTTCTCAGCACAGCCGGATTAGCCGCCATTGGCATCATTCTCTTCTGGCTAATTGCTAGCAACTTACCCCTAATGGAAGATGAGAAAGAAGCATCTTCTCAATAATTTGGAGTAGGGGCTTGGATTCACCCTTGCCCAGTTGAGTGACCGCAAGGGTACACCCCTCCAAAAAGAATAAAAAACCCCTCTCAGATTTCAAAATCTGAGAGGGGTTTTCTTTTAAGTGGACGATAAAAAGCACATCGACCTTATTTTGGGCTTGAGTGCCGCTGAAAAGCATCTTCCTGACGAGTGACGTTTGAGAAGATTTCCCCCACGTCAGGAAGAGTTTGGGGGCAGTAAGCAAGCCCAAATCAGGAACGTTATGCTATACCGATTCTAATTCGTCTTCAACCACCGCTTCTTCCATCTCTCTCAAAACAACATCTCGCAGTCTCTCTTCATCTTTGGCGTGATAGTCGTCCCAAGGAAGCAAATGGGTATTGGTTGGGAACCCATATTCGCCGAGGGCAATGCTCTCTCCAGCTTCCTGAGATTCCTTCTTGGCGGCCATCTCTTTAATGGCGTTTTTATCAGACACTGCTTCGGCTTTCACCCAGAATGCCATGAAAACCAAGCCCCCAAGAAACCAGATCCATCCAGGCAGAGGGGAAGCGTAAACAGCTATCACTGCGACCCACATAATTAGCGTAGCACCCCACCATCCGTATTTGCGAATATTCTTGAACATGACTATCTCCTTTTCACTCCCTTCACAGGTAAGTAAATGTTTTATTTAGTTGTTATTTTCACCCCTAATATATCAAAAACAGGCATGGGAAGTAAATTCGGAAAACTACCCATTTTTAGAAGAAGACGAGAAAGGTTTGTGGGGTGTATACCCCATGCCCCCAGCCCCAGTAGGGGCAGGACTTGCTCCTGCCCCATTGGAGCGACCGCATTGGGGTGGAGCGACCGCAAGGGCATGGAGCGACCGCATTGGCATGGGGCGACCGCATTGGCATGGGGCGACCGCATTGGCATGGGGCGACCGCAAGGGCATGGGGCGACCGCAAGGGTGCGCCCCTACCTATTTAATCTTCGCTTCTAAACGCCCTGTTTAGTCAAAACTAAACGTACGTTTAATTTTCTTTCAAAACATCATTTTTTGCGAAATTGCAAAGAAAAATCATTGACGCCCCCCCCCCGTATAATGCACCAAAAGAGCGTAACGCAAGATTCATCTTGCGCACAATGAAGAAACTCGGTTTTTAGGCAGACCTGACAGGTTTTCAAAACCTGTCAGGTCTAAAACTAAGTTTCTCTTATAGAGGAGAACCCCCATGACCAACCCCAAGAAGTCCCAAAGCCTGCATGTTGAAAACCTGAACGATGAACTTTCAGTTTACGATTGGCAACGCCAGCAAATGCACTCGCTGAACCCCACCGCCGCATCTGTATTTGAACTATGCGATGGTGAAACCAGCCCCGAGCAAATGGCAGTGAAACTAGATGCCCCCAAAGAACTCATTTTTCAATCATTAGCTGAACTAGATAAAGCAAAACTGCTCGAAGTAGAAGAAAAGAAAGCTTTTTGGCAAGAGGATGTTTCTCGCCGCCAATTTGTTAAAGTGGGTGCGGGCGTTGCCGCCGCCGCTATTGTTTCTATTATGCTCCCCAGCCCGGCTGCGGCGCAATCAGTAGTAGCACCAGCACCTATTGTGCTCTACGATGCTGGGGGAACGTATAATGGCAATTTGGGCGGACGTTCGGGCGCAGATGCAATTTGTGCTGGTAGCGGCAACCGCCCAGCCGGATATGCCAATGCACGCGCCTTCATCTCGGTTAGTGGCACCGATGAAGTCCGGGATATGCCGGGCAATTACGGTGTCCCCACCACCGTGCCCATCGTGGGCGGGGATGGAACCACCCAATTGGCACCCAATTGGGTTGGATTACTGGATGGCAACATCGGCGCTAGTCTGGGTGCTGCTGGTAGCGGCAATGGCGCTTCATTCATTTGGTGGACCGGATCCGATCCGTCAGGTGCAGTTCAGGGAGCGGATATGTGTGCAGGATGGACCGATGGTACTAACACAGAGGATGGGCAGAAAGCAAATCAAATATCCACGAATAATTCTTGGATTTCTAACTCGTCCACAGGATGTGCGCACACTTATGCAATAAAATGTATCGCTTATTAATTCATTAGCGTTTTGCGTTGATAAGTCTGGGTTTGATTTGCATTGCTTTTTAATAGATAAAGTAATTTTGTCTAAAATTTCAAAAGGAGTTTCGAAATGGCATCAATAGATACAATTTTAAATTCTACCGGAAATGAACTAACGCTCGTATTGCAAAATGCCGAAGAAATAAACATACCAAATGGCGACAGAATACATACTATTCCTCTTACGATAGTAAGGGTAAGGGTATACAATCAGGATTTTACACATAGAGATACGGCCTTTGATGACCGTGGTAGTTACACCGCAGTGATGCAAATAATCGGAGGAAATCAATCAGTTAGATTCGGAGGTGATCCGAATAATGTAGTATTCACAATATAGATTGAAAAAGAATACTTCCCTTAAAGAAAAACAACATGCCAAACGAAGCTCAAGCCACGCTACCGACCAAAGATACACTATAACACTTAAATAAGATAATATCTCGTTCTCAATTTTCAAGGTTGGGAGCGAGATATTTTTTTATCAGACCCGAAAGGTTTTATTGGGGCGCGTTTTTGATGAGAAAACTTTGAAAGCATGGCTTCTGATTTAATAAGGGCGCGAGTAAAACCTTTCGGGTCTTTAAGCTGATGGCTGATGGCTGAACGCTTGCTTTTTTCGCATAAAATGTAGGGGCGCACCCTTTGCGGTCGCCCCACTTTGCGGTTGCCCCTCTCTTGCGGTTGCCCTATTGGGCAAGGGCGAGCCTTGCCCCTACCCCAAGATGTTGAGAAGATAGCGTAAATGCCATTTAATGGCACTCAAGCCCAAATCACGTTCGTATTGAGATGTTGGGGAAAGGGGGAAATGTTTCTCGTACACGCATCTGCTTATTTGGCGGGGGCAAGTTGATTTATCCCAGAGACTTAAGACTTTAGACCTAATATCTAAGACCTAAGACTTAAGACTTAAGCTGAAGTCTGAGGGCTTAGGTCTTAAGTTTTTTAGCCCTTGCTCTAGCCGCTGTCCCCAGCGGCTAGAGCAGGAGTGAACTTCTTACACCAAAAATCTTTACAGATAAGGTAAGATTTTTTAAACACTAAGAATACGAAGGAAAAAAATTCTCCGTAACTATAAAATCTTTCTCCGTGAAATCCGTGAAACTCCGTGTTCAAAAAAACGTGACTTTTGCTCTAATACCTTATATCCCCCTCACGCCTTAATAATCCCCTTTCTAATTGCGTACCGTACCAACTCTGCACGAGAGTGCAAACTCAATTTACGCATGATATTCTCACGATGGCGCGCTACAGTTTTAGGGCTAATGACTAACTCCCTGCCTATGGATTCGTTGCTTTCGCCTTCTGCAAGGTGTGTTAGCACTTCTTTTTCCCGTACTGTTAGGTTATTCTCCGGTTCTTCTGTTTTATTTGTTTGATCTTCTCTAAGATAATCCCGTACGAGGAATTTTGCCATTGTCGGGTACAGATAAACTTCGCCATTTGCCGCAGTACGGATAGCGGTTAGCAACTCTTCTGGGGCCGCTCGCTTGGGAACATATCCCGATGCGCCAGCCTCCAACATTTTGAAAAAATACTCCTCATCTTCATGAATCGTCAATGCGATGACCGCCATCTCAGGAAATTTGGCTTTTATTATCTGCGTAGTTATTATCCCCGATTGGTCAGGTAAGCCAATATCCATCAGAATCACATCGGGGCGGAACTTTTTAGCAGCTGCAATTGCTTCAGCTGATGTTCCCGCTTCGCCAAGAATATCAACATCGCCTTCTGTTGCCAGCAACATTCGTAACCCTGAGCGAACAACGGCGTGGTCATCTACGAGCAATAGTCGAATTGTCATAATGCCGCCTCCTTCATATGTATAGGGCAATAGGGGATAATAATTTCAAGCACAGCACCTTTGCCCGGTGTGGAGTATATATAAAATTCCCCATTCAACAAAGTTGTGCGCTCTTGCATACCAATCAAACCCCAGGACCTTTTTTTTCTATAAAGTTTGGTATCAAATCCACGCCCATTATCTTCTACTGCAATACGGATTTCTTCTTTTTCAAAGGTGATTGATATCTGAACATGGGTTGCGTTGGCATGTTTTGAGACATTGGTGAGTGCTTCCTGTAAAATACGAAAGATGCTCGTGCCATATTCGGGACAGATTATTTTTTCCTCGCCTAAAATCTTCATCTCTATATCCAAATCTGTGCGTGTCATCAAATCGCCTGTATACCATCGTAGTGTAGCAAGAAGCCCAAGGTCATCCAAATGAGATGGTCGTAAATCTGAAATAAGATGCTGGAGTTCTTCTAAGGAGCCAGTAGTGAGTACTTCAAGCTGTCTCAGAGTTTTCAAAACTTGAGCATAATCATTGCCGTGGCTCAGTGATGTAGATATACCTCGCAATCCCATACCAATGGCTGTAAGCGTTTGTCCTGTTTCATCATGCAGGTCACGGGCAATCCGCTCTCGTTCGGATTCTTGAGCTTCCACAATTTGTCGAAAAAGTTCTCCCTTTAAAGTTTCTTTTTGTTGCGCCTCTTCAAGGCGGGCTTGCTGTAACTCTTTTATCTTTTCTTCAGTCTCAACCTGAAAAGCGTGTAAAAAACGAATAATAAAAACAGCAATAATAATAGCCATCAAAGCACGAAATAGTTGAATAGTAAAACCAAAAAATGCTAAAAAGACTTCCTCATTAATAATTGTAGAGGGAGGAAAAAAAGTTTTCCTAACGAAGGTCTGCCCGATAATAGCATAAAGAACAAAAGCCAAAGCGGCCCATAAAGCATCTCGTTCGAAACGAACCAAACCAGAACGTTGATAAGCTCGTTGCTGTGCTAATAAACCACCGGCGGCTAGCAAGCCACCTGGAACAGCTAATATATAGCGCGTCCACACATCTGCAACATCCCACACTTCTTCCAGAGGGTAATTATCACGAAGAAATCCCATCCCCAAAACCCAGATAAGCAAAAGTCCAATAGGCACTAATAGAATTATTCGTTTTGAAGTCTCCGAATAAGCCAACAAATAGATGCCAAATAATATCAAAGAAAGTAAAGAAATTGCCAAAAGACCGATGCGTATATATTCGGGGATGGATGGTTCAGCAAATCCCAGTTTTTCTTGCATCCCTTCAAGCATCTCTACCCACGCATGAATACCATGCAAAATACCAAATACAGCCAAGGGGCGCAACGCCTTACGCAAACGCAAATCGGATGCCCGATTTCCTTCCAGCATAACCAATAGTCCCATACTGAAAAATGCTAAACCGCAGATAAAACAGATATAGCAAACGAAGGGTAAATTTGTCATCATATTGTGTACCAACTTTTTGCTCAGAATATAACAAGATTATCTTACTGCCGACTCTAACCCTAGAATACGGATTTTTTGCCGCAACGCATAGTAATTTATATCACAACTGCCTATCGGAAGGTGGAAAAAGCGTCCTTGTTTTGGGCTTGTGTGCCATTAATAAACAAATTAATGACAAAAGGCATAGTATCTCCCCCGTTCACGCCACGAAAATGCTTGGGTGCAGTCCCCCCAGCCCAAAACATGCGTGGAAGGGCTCTTTATCCCATCAAAAAAAATGGCCGTGGTGCATTAGATCTACTTTTGGATGCGTTGCACCGCGAATCTAACCAGCACGCCATGCATAATCCGAACTGCAACGCTCTGCACTGCGGCTTCCTAAAACGCTTAAAGTACATTTTTCTCAAACTGACTTATCCATTATAAGTTTATGCCGAAGGTAGTTTTTCTTCCATTATGTTTCCTTATAGCACTCTATAGAGAAACGCAATATCCTTTGTGACCTATTTCACTATATAAACTTTCATAAGAATAGTAAAGTAGAAACGTAATCAAGCAATCTATTGAGAATGCAATATGAATGAATATGAGTTCACAAAACTAGAAGAATTAGCCCGCAAACAAGCAGCTCTTTGCAAAGTGTTTGGCAGTACACGCCGCGTATTAATTATTTGGGTATTGCAAGGTGAGGAAAAAGCCGTGACTGAAATTGCCAAATCAGTTGGCTCATCTATGCAGAGTACATCACAACACTTGCGCTTGATGAAAGATAAAGGTATTTTGACCTCCCGTAAAGTTGGGCAGGCTGTTCTTTACCGGATTGCTGAAAACGAATTGATGCAAAATTGCACAATTTTGAAAAAAAACCCTCTGCCAGAAAAGCAAGGGCATGACGAGAAGCCTTTTGGCTCAAAAAAAACATATTTAGATAAGGAGAATTTCAATGACTGACCTAACAACCCTAACCGCTGCTAAAACCGTTGACGCTCGCGCAATGTCCTGCCCAGGACCTTTGCTAGAGGCAAAAAAGAGCATTGGCTCTGTTCAAATTGGTGAAGTACTAGAAATTTGGGCAGGAGATCCCCAAACAAAGAATGATATGCCACGCTGGTGCAAAAAAGTGGGGCATGAGTATCTCGGAGATCTTGTTTCTGATGGCTATGAGAGATTATTTCTTAAACGACTGAAATAAGGATTAGAAGTCAAACAATAGCGGAGGTTGAGTAGGCTGACGATGGAACTGTCAGGCTACTCAACCAGCACTATCCTATTTTTTGAAAACCAGGACAATCCTATGGCAGAAAACAAAAAACACAAACCCAAAATATTGATTTTGGCGACCATATCAGGAGGCTACGCAGGTGCAGATTCGGTTGGGCAGTTGCATACTGACTATCCAACTAACACTTATATTTTGCCTGTATTATGCCCCTGTATATTCCCAGAAGAATTTTATCTGCGCTGCTTTGAGCAGGGCATTGATGCAATTTTAGTGATGTACAGCGGCACCGATAGCCCATATAAAGGTGGACCAGAACGAACTGCAGTGATGATCAACCAAACTTATCCATTAATGAAAGAGCGTGGCATCGACACTCGTCGCTTACGACTAGCGGCGATTTGTACCGTTTGCACCAAACCTTTCCTAAAAGAAGTAACGCAAATGGATACTTTACTCAAAGGGATTGGCTTTGTCAGAGACGAAATGACTATCCCAGAGGCGGTGCAATGATGGAAAAACTCTTGAACACTCTAAAAATTGACGCGTTAGTGGTTGGCGGTGGCATAGCGGGGATGCAATCTGCCTTAGATCTTGCAGATCAAGGCTATCAAGTTGCGATGGTGGAGAAAGAAGCCAGCATTGGCGGTAAGATGATTGCCCTGAGCAAGGTTTTTCCCACGCTCGATTGCTGTAGCTGTATCACGACCCCAAAAATGTCTGCTGTAGCCCACCACGAGAATATCCATCTTTTTACTTATTGTGAGGTGCAGTCGGTAGAAGAAAACACCAATGGCTTTAAAACTACCGTTTTACAGAAACCACGCTATCTTGATGCAGATGCTTGCACAGGTTGTCGGATGTGTGAATATGTCTGTCCGATTGACCTTCGTAATCCCTTTGACCTAAATATGGGCGCAACCCGTGCGGTGCGTGTTCCCTTCTCAACGGCAGTTCCACAAATCGCCGTTCTAGATATGGAAAACTGCATCTTGTGCGGCAAATGTGAAAAAGCCTGCCCAGTGGGATGTATAGATTTTAGTCAACAGCCTAAACTTTTTACACTTCAAACGGATACGATCATCCTAGCGACGGGATTTGAAACTACGAAGCGCGATGCCAAGAAAGAATATGGCGCGGGCGAATTGCATAACGTAATTGACGGACTGATGATGGAACGGCTACTGGCGCCTACGGGACCTTATGGACGAATTATCCGCCCTGGCGATGGAAAAGAACCCGACTCGATTGCTTACGTACAATGTGCTGGATCACGCGACAAAACTTTGGGCGTGGAGTATTGCTCTCGCGTCTGTTGTATGTACGCGATTAAGCAGGCTATGCTCATTTCTGGCTCATTACCCCTTGCAGACATTACCATCTATTACATGGACATTCGCGCTTTTGGTAAGGGCTATGAGCAATTTTTTCAGAATGCCAGAGCAATGGGCGTGGAATTTGTACGTGGCAAAGTAGCAAAAATTACGCAAGATGATCATCAGAACCCGGTTGTGAGATTTGAATCTACCGATAATGGTTCAAAAGTTAGTGAGCGAACACACGATTTAGTAGTCCTTTCAACGGGAATGTTACCAAGCTACGATACGAAACCCGTTTACCGCATCCCAGCTGGGGATGATGGTTTTGTCTATGTCCCAGAGCCAAACTCTGCTCCTTGCGTGACCGACCGTGAAGGAATCTTCGTAACCGGCGCAGCGGCAGGACCAATGGACATCGTTGATAGCATTGTTATGGCGGGGGCAGCAGCAATGGAATCAGCGGCGTATATGTCTGAGAAACAGGATCAAGCCGAAATTCACGAACAAGCCGAAGAATCAGAAATGGAGGTGGCGCATGTCTGAATCCACCAATCCTAAGAAGAAAGAAGAAAAAGATGAAGAAGTCCGCATTGGTGTTTATACCTGTTATTGCGGCGGGAATATCAGCGACGCAGTTGATTGCGAGCATGTCAAAAAAGTGATGACGGATTTGCCCAACGTGGTGGTTTCTCGCACAGATATGTCGATGTGCTCAGATGCGGGGCAGGCTCTAATTGAGAAAGACATTAAAGAAAAGGGCATCAATCGCGTTATTGTGGGGGCTTGTGCGCCCTCGTTACATGAGCAAACTTTTCGCGGCACTGTTGCTCGTGCGGGGCTAAATCCTTATCTATATCACCATGTTGGTTTGCGCGAACAGGATAGCTGGGTTTCTCATGGTGATTATCGTGGCGCAACCTGCAAAGCCCTAAATCTTATGACGGCCGGCGTGGCAAAAACGCGCTTGCTTGCACCGCTTGAGCCAATTCGCTTAGAAGCGGAGAAACACGCGCTGGTCATCGGCGGTGGCGTGGCGGGTTTACGAACTGCGCTCGATACGGCGCGGCGTGGCATTCAAGTCACCTTAATCGAAAAATCGCCCTTCTTGGGTGGACGCATGGCGCAACTTGGCAAGGTTTTCCCAACTGACGAAGACGCCTGCGCAACACTAGATAAGCTGATTCAAAAAGTGGCTTCGCACCCCAAAGTTACCATTTTTACACAAGCAGAAGTAACTGGTGTCTCTGGCTATGTTGGCGATTATCAAATCAAGATTTTGCAACAATCACGCGGCATCAACAACGATATTGCCGAAGCCGTGCTCGACGCCGACATGCCAAAAGTCCCCGATGCCTTCAACTATGGATTAACCGAGCGCAAGGTGATTTACAAGGCATATCCCGGTTGCTACCCGCCCACCCCGGCGGTCGATTGGGCGCATTACAATGGCGAGCCAATTATCGTCAATGGACAGCCGACCATCTTTTATAACAAACCCAAGAATTTCGATCTAAAAGTCGGTGCCATTGTTGTGGCAACTGGTTTCAAACCTTACGAACCACGTGCTGGAGAATATGGATACAAGGAACTCCCCGAAGTGGTCACGCTCCCCCAACTAATTCGTTATCTAGAATTGGATAAAACGACACGTACCTTGACCTGGGCTGGACGCGCGGTTAACGACATCGCCCTGATCCATTGCGTGGGCAGCCGCGACACAGAAGGCGTTCACGAACCCCAAGCAGATGGGCAAGTCAACAACTATTGCTCCCGTGTTTGCTGTACCGCAACTTTGCACATGGCAAATGAACTGCGTGAACGCTTCCCCGATACCAATATCTACGATTTCTACGAAGATATCCGCACTTACGGGCGTGGACACGAAACCTACTATCAAAAAGCTCTCGAAGGGATGGTGCGCTTCTTACGCTATCGTGGCATCGAACGTCCCGAAGTGGTCGCCGCACCTGAGGGCGATACGCATCCCGTGCTGGTACGCGCCAAAGACAGCCTATCTCAAGGCGAAGAAATGGAAGTCGCCGCCGACTTGGTCGTCCTGGCAGTTGGCATGATGCCCACACAGGTCGATGAGCTTGTGCAAATGCTCAAAATCTCACGCGGTGTAGACCGCTTCCTAGCAGAAGTGCATCCCAAGTTGCGACCAGTCGAAACAGCCGTCAATGGCGTGATTTTAGCTGGCACAGCGCAAGGACCAATGACCATTCAAGAAAGCGTTGCCGCGGCTTCGGCAGCAGCAGTGAAAGTTGCCGTTTTGCTCGGACAAGGCGAAGTTCAACTCGATCCCTTTGTAGCCTATGTTGACCCCGAAAAATGTGATGGAAACGGAGCCTGCATCGAAGTATGTAAATACGAAGATGCTATCAAAATGGAGACAGTTACCATCAACGGAAAAGATGTGAAACGGGCTGTCGTTACCCCCGCCAACTGTGCGGGATGCGGCGGATGTGTCAGCGCTTGCCCGAATCGAGCAATCGACATCCAGGGCTGGACATTGGATCAATATGACGCAATGGTAGACGCTATCGCCCTAGATTTATGGGATTTGATGGAGGTGCCAGCATGAATAAAAAAGTAGAAGCTCGCGCACGTGCTGAAAAAATGAAACAGTTGCGTAAAGAGCATAAGGTGACCGTAAAACGGACACAGGGATTGCTCAAAGAGCAGAAACGCATCCATCGTGACATTTGTCTAACAATTCGAGATACACCTAAAACAATCCCTGAAATCGCGGAGGTGATGGAAATGCCTTCACACGAAGTTTTGTGGCATATCACCGCCCTAAAAAAATATGACGTAGTCGCCGAAGAAGGCATGTGCGGCGAATATGTCTTGTACACCCGTGCAGAGGAGGAGGCATAATGGCAACTCGAGTTGACCCTACTCTCCTGAAAGAAATGAAAAAATACGGTGCAGTCGGCGTTGAGAAATGCTTCAACTGCGGCAACTGTACTGCTATCTGTCCACTCACCAGCGATGAATATGCTTTTCCACGCAATATGATTCGCATGGTGCAAATTGGGAATACAGAGAAACTGACGCAAAGCCTCGACCCTTGGCTCTGCTATTACTGCGGCGATTGCTCGGCAACTTGCCCGAAAGGGGCAGAACCCGGCGAAACAATGATGGCTGCCCGCCGCTGGCTGACCGCAAAATATGATATTTCTGGACACGGTGCTCGTCTGTATACATCGAGCAAGGCTACTTGGAAGGCTATAGTGGGTTACGCACTAATACCGCTTATTTTGTTAGTGATATTCCATGTTTCAAGAACTCTAGGCTTGCATAACTACGGAGATATCGTGACGGACCGTGTTGATATCAACGCCTTCGCACCCACCATGTGGGTTTGGGCTATTGTCTTAATAGACTTCACTCTCTTAGGAGGGCGTCTGCTTCGCAATGTGATCAATATGTTCCAATTGACAATGGGTACAAAATCTGGCAAAGAGACTATCCCATTAAGCGTTTATATAGCCGAGCTCAAAACTTTACTGACTCACGCCTTTACTCAAAAACGCTGGTTAGATTGCGGAGAAGATCGCAGCCGTTGGATCAAACACCTATTTCTCGTAACCGGCTATGGCACCATGCTTGTACTGATTGTTGGCTTACTCTGGTGGTTCCAAACTGATGAGATATATCCTATCTATCATCCGCAACGCTGGCTCGGTTACTATGCCGCCATCGTTTTGCTATACACCTCTGGTGAGGCACTGATTGGGCGTATTCAGAAAAAAGGAGAAGCGCTTAAATTTTCACACCATAGTGACTGGCTCTTTCCTGCATTCCTATTTGTAGGCACACTCACTGGTATCCTTTTACATGCCTTCCGCTATGCAGGCTGGGCGTGGCCCACCTACATCATATACACCATCCATGCGATGATTCTCATCGCCATGCTTGACACCGAAGTTGGCATTGGCAAATGGACGCATATGCTCTACCGTCCGCTGGCGGTCTATTTCCAGGCAGTCAAAGTTAGAGCGGAAGAATATAACAAAAAAACAGCTGCGGCATTGGCAGCAGCAAATTAGATATTTGACCCCACTCCCCCTCAGATGAGGGCTAGGGTGAGGCAAAAAGGAAAAATCGAATGACCGAAAAAATGGTAATAGTCTGTAATGGCGATACCCCCGCTAGCATCATGCCCTCTCTCATCTTTGCAAACTCAGGACTTGCGCTTGATTACGAAGTGTACTTCTTCTTCTGCCCAGCAGGTGCTCGCTGGTCACTCAAAGGTGAATTGGAGAAACTCGGCACCCCCAAAGGTTTGCCCAATCCTGTTGAACTCTTCAACACATTAATGGATTTAGACGGAAAAGTCACCCTCTGCGAACTCGCTTTAGAAAATAAAGGGATTGACCCCGAAGATCGCCGCGACGAACGGATTATCGTTCAACCACTCCCTCCCTTCTTGATGGATGTAGAAGGAGCGACACAAACCTACGTCTTCTAATCCCCTACACTTATACCGCGGGCACAAGCGCAGACGATAAAACTGCTTCGCGATGATAACAATCAAAAAAGGCTGTCAGAGTTTTCTGACAGCCTTTTACTTTTTTATGCGCTATTGGTGTATCTCCGCTAGCCGAATCAAATCATCATTCTCAGGATCGTGGATAAAACTCCAAAAAACTTCCTGCGCCCGATGAGGATTATCTATTTTTGGACGCACCATATAAATGCCACGCTTTAACTCTAGCGCGGGGATGGGGACTTCGATAATCTTCTCCTCCTTTAAACAACATTCTGCCGCCAATTGAGAGACGAATGCAACCCCATACCCCGCCCCGACCGTGTGGACAATTGCTTCTGTGTTCCCCAGCGTCATCAAAACGTTGAGATCGTCCAGCGCGATATCATACTTCGCCAACTCCTCTAGCATCATCTGCCGCGTACCAGACCCTGCTTCACGGGTAATTAAACGCTCCCCAAGCAAATCTTCAGGAGAAATGAACGGACGCACCGACCAAGCATGGTTCGCGGGCGCAATCAGCGTAATATAATCGTTGAAAAAGACTTGGCTTTCTGTCCCATCCCCTACAATCTCAGAACTGACAACGCCCAAATTCGCATCCCCTTCCAGAAGACGGGGAACAATATGTGGCGGTGTGCAAGCCAAAATATTCACCCGAATACCAGGATAGCGTTCGCAAAAGCGCGCAACGAGCAAGGGCAGGATATATTTCCCCGCAGTCGTACTACAGGCAATACTTAACTCACCAACGACTTCATTATCTAACGAGGTCATCATCTCTTTCACTTCGCCACATTGCTTGATGATATTACGCGCCGAGGGTAAAAGCAAACGTCCCGCTTCCGTCAAACGGAGCTTTGCACCAGAGCGATCAAACAACTCGGTGCCTAATTCGTGCTCCAAAATTTTGATATGATGACTAATTGTCGGTTGTGTAAGATGCAAACGCTTCGCTGCCTCTGAAAAATTTAATTGCTCGGCTGCGTATAAAAAAGATTTTAGCTTAACTAAATCCATTCTTGCTCCTCTAATACCTTCGCCAAATGAGCGGGGCTAAAGCCGCCTGCTCAACACATAGAATCCCTGTGGGCTGAAATCGGGTCAGATTTATCCGACTTTTATGTCCTGAGGCAGGGCTTTAGTCCACACCAGAGTATGTATGACAATTTTTCCACAGGATATAAAAGCCTACCCTTTTTATTTGAAATACAATCTTGCTAGAGAAAAACTCTCTGTAGCTCTGCAAAAAAATGTTCAAAAATGGCAAAGGAATTCTCTATTACGGCTTATGTGAAATAGCTTTTTATAGTTTATTGGGTATTTTCTTTCTAAGAAAATCCTGAATAAATCTTTGTAGTAACAACTTTGGTCGTTATTCTCTGGGCAAGAGCGACTAAAGTCACGACTACGAGGTGTTTTTCTTGAAAAATATGTCAAATTCACATAAGACATCCATTATAACTCTTTGCCAACGACAAAGCTAAGTCAACTATTCGTTAAAATCGGTGCAATTTACGCAAAATTTGAATATCTTCATTAACATCAACTTCGGGATAAGGCGATTTGTCTTCTACTCCTCCCGTATAACTTTTTTCCGTTGTTGCTAAAAAGACAGCTTCTACACCATTAGCGACATTTTGGGCATCGTACCCACCCTCTAAAACAAAGATAATTTTGCCCTCACAAACTTCATCTGCCAATTCAATCAAACGCCTTGATAGGTCAAAGAAGCCCCGCGTAGATAGGCCCAATTGCGTTAGCGGGTCGCTCCAATGCGAATCAAATCCTGCTGAGACGAGCACAAAATCAGGCTGAAATCTGCGCACAAAGGGGGTGATAATTTCTTCTGCTAGTTGCCGAAAGACCACATCGCCGCTAAAAGCTGGGAGGGGCAAATTAATAATTCTACCGCGAGCGTGGGGCGCGTCAGTAATTGCCCCTGTGCCAGGATAGATGCCCGCCTGATGCGTAGAGAGATATGCTACGCGTTCATCATTGAGAAACGCGGCTTGCGTCCCGTTGCCATGATGGGCATCATAATCAACAATCAATACCCGATTTGCACCGCGTGCCAAAAGGTCTTTTGCGGCAATAGCGATATTATTGAAAAGACAGAAACCCATTGCCCGATTAGGTTCAGCATGATGTCCAGGGGGGCGGATGAGCGAAAATGCGCTTTTTCCCGCACCACTGCCTACCGTGCGGGAGCAAGCTAAGGTCACGCCCGCGGCGAGCAGTGCATCATCATAAGAGCTTTGAGTCACATAGGTTGGCGCGTGGTCGATTGTCCCCGGAGGTGCCATTTCCAATCCCTGAATCATAGCTAGGGTGTGGACGCGACGAATCTCATCTAAGGTGGCTGGCGTAGCATCCAGTTTTATTATCCCCGAAATTCTTTCTAGCGTTTCATCGAGTAAACCAAATCTATCTGGCGATTCTGGGTGCCCGTCATTATAATGGTTAGGAGCAGAGAAAAGACCATAGAAGTTTTTCATGGCTTTATTATACAGTTTTTTGCAAAGCAAGAACACTGCTCAATCTTCATCAGAAGAAAAGAGTTTCATCCATTGGTCTACTTCTTGAGGGGAGAGTGCTTTATCTTGGGCGGGGTCACTTTGCGCTACAAATTTGGCTTCTTCAATTTGCTGGGCAAACTCATCAGATGAAATATAGCTGGCACGTGCAAATTTTGCGCTGGCTATCACTTCTCTATCAGAGGAGACTATTGTCCAATTGCGGGCAGATTTTTCCATTTTTCGCAAGCGAGCGTGAATTGCCTCATCTGCCGTGCGCCCTCTGCGAACAAAATGTGCAGTGACATAGCCAAATTTACGCGTACCATCTTGACCAGGTGGCGCGCCATCAAAATAAATTTCGGCGCGTTTTTTCTTAACACGACAAAACTCACGTAACATCTCTACCAACGCCATTTCATCATCAAGCGCGTCAAGGCGTAATCCTACGCGGGGAATTAAATTGTGTCCATCAATAATATAAGGCATAGCTGAATTGTACCCCGCAATAAAAACTATTGGAAACTTCTCTACCGTACATCTAGAATTAGCCACAGATGAACGCAGATAAATAGGATGTTTCTTGATGAAAAACCACAAAAGAATGTCTTGAAAATATTTTTCACAATTGAAAACTTTGTTTTTTTAATTTTTTAGCTAAAATATCTCTTGTTTTCAGCTTAGCACAAAGAAAAAATCTTTAAATCAGCGTTTATCCTGTTTATCTGTGGTAAGTTTTTCTGTCTGGTGCAGTTTCTTTTAAAGATGTAGAGTAGAGAATTGGAAACAAAAAAAGAACGCGTTCCCTTGAAGGGAACGCGTTCTTCTAACCTATTCCCGATAGATTCTAACCCTACGCCATTGCCACTTCTTTGGTCGTAATCTCAAAAACGGGCGGATGCTCAAAATGCTTCTTCACCGCACATTGATCTGCAGAACGAATCAACGCAGGTCTATATTTCTCTGGAAACTCAGGCGGCACCTGAATCTCTAACTCAAACTTTCCTACCAACCCAGTCATTGGGTTGCTATACATTCGCTGAATAATACGGATATTATCCGTTGAAAGCCCACGCTGACGGCAGAAACCGAGTACATAAATCCCGGCACAAGTACCAAGCGAAGAAAGAAAAACCGCAAAAGGAGTTGGGGCAGACCCCTCGCCTCCACCCATTGGGGGTTGGTCGGTTTTAACTGTAAAGTTTGCAAAATGGGCATCTACACGTGCGCCACTGGGAAAATCTATCACCATTTCCATAATTTCTTCTCCTAAAATTTTTATTTTAAAACACCCCTTTAGATGCGCCCCATGCAAAAAAGTTACAAGGTATAATAGAGCAATCTCACTCAAATATAGGAGAAAACAATGAAAGACACAGCCACATATCAAAACTCATCATCTTCAAAAGACCCCGGTTTTTTCAAACAACTAACAGCCCAACTCAGGCTTGTTGCACGTCTCATGGGAGATTCTCGCGTCAGTTCGTTCGCAAAGCTACTCCCCATTGGCTCAATCATTTACCTCATCTCCCCCGTAGATTTCATCCCCGGCGCAGTTATGCCCATTATCGGCGCGGCAGACGACATCGCCGTCATGTTATTTGGGCTTAAATTTTTTGTTGAACTCTGCCCCCCACACGTAGTCGCCGAACACCGCGCCCAACTTGGCAGCGGCAATGGCGATAGCGACCATCGCGTAGATGAAGTAATAGATGCCGAAATCATAGAATAAAATAAGGGGGATGAAAAACCGCTCCGCTCCGAAACACGCGTGTTTTGGGCTTGCGAGCCTTCGAAAAACACCTCTGCGCCTCAAACAGATTACCTCCCTCACCAAACCTGACTATTTGTCATAAAAGAAAATGACTCTCCTCACTAGCTAAAAGGTCTGACATCTCTTATACTCATTCGAGTTAGGAAAAACATCTTTTTCTCCTTTTTCTAAGTTGGTTTGAAAAACTCCGCGAGACTTCACGGAGTTTTTCGCTTTTAAGCACAAAAATACTGTACAATAACCCCATGACAAAAAAACTATACCCGCTCCTATTTACCCCCGTCTTCAAAGATTATATTTGGGGCGGACGCAATCTCGAAAAGCTAGGGCGCGAGCTTCCCACAAAAGGCATCATCGCCGAAAGCTGGGATATCGCCGCGCATAAAGATGGTGTCTCAATGGTGAGCAATGGCATCTTTTCAGGCTACTCCCTTATTGAACTCCAAGATGAATTAGGCTTAGACCTAATTGGTAAAAACAATCAATGGGCACAAGAACGCGGCAAATTCCCCTTGCTCATAAAGCTGCTAGACGCAAAACGCTCGCTATCTGTTCAAGTACATCCCGATGACCACTACGCGTTAGCAAACGAAAAAAACGAACTTGGCAAAACAGAGATGTGGCTCGTCCTCCACGCAAAAAAAGGGGCAGAGATAATTTTAGGCGTAAGCGCAGGCACAACGCCTAAAAAATTCCGAACGGGCATAGAAAAAGGAAATCTTGAACCTCATCTCCACTATCTCCCCGTTAAAACAGGCGACCATATCTGCGTCCCCGCGGGCACACTCCATGCAATTATGGATGGCATTATCATCGCCGAAATTCAACAGAACTCAAACACCACCTACCGCGTCTACGACTGGAATCGTGTTGACACAGACGGAATTCCACGTCCCCTGCATATAGATAAAGCCTTAGATGTAATCAATTTTGAACAGGTCGAACCCAAGTTATCGCCCCCAAAATTAATTTCAGATAATGAGGGTATTCGGCGTTCAACCCTCTGTAAAAATTCTTATTTCACTACAGAAAAAATCGAAATGGGCGCGGGCACCCACTATCACGGAAATTGTTTAGGAGAGACCCTAGAAATTTGGGGATTAATAGAGGGGCAAGCGAGCATCAACGAAGTAGCCCTTAATGCCGTTCAATTCACCCTCTTGCCCGCGGCATTAGGTAAATTTGAAGTTGTCGCAAAAACTGATACTCTTTTCTTGCGCACTTATGTAGGCAATTAGCACTAGCGCACGGATATAAAAAAGCGTGGATGAAATCATCCACGCTTTTTTTGTTTATTAGACTCTATCAAGAATAAAATTCTTAACCACGAATCAGCAAGGCAAAATTCTGCCCCTAATCTTCGCTAAAAAACAAAATTTCAGTGAGGATTGGTGAAGATTGGCGGTTCTAAATCTTGAGAACTTTAACTCAGAAGTTATTTCAGGTAAAGCCTATTTCTCTAAGACCATTTCCATCAATTTTTGGATGCGAGATGCCATACTCGAAGGATCAGGGTGCAAGCCTTCGACCAACAAAGTATTGTCGTAAATTTGCTCAATGATTTCTTTTTGCAAATCAGCTTCAACGCTTTCAGCAATCAGACTCTTCAGGATTGGATGCGAAGGATTTAGCTCTAAAGTTTTCTTGGGGTCTTCATAATCTTTACCCAAATAGCGATAAACTCGCTGTAATTCGGGATTAAAATTATCATCCGCCACAACCAAACGTGCAACCGATTGTGAAAGCCGATTGCTTGTGCGCACATCCTCTACACGTTCACCTAGCGTTTCTTTAAAAAGTTCGAGCAAAGTGGCAAATTCATCATCGGGGATTTTCTCTTCATCACTCTCTTTTTGCTCGTCTTCTTCTGGCTCAATATCGGCTTGAGCAACACTTTTCAGCTCATGCTCTTTATATTGATTTAATCCCATCAGCATAAAGGAATCCATCGGGTCGGTTAGCAGAAGCACTTCGGTATCCTGCGATTGGAAATAATCCAAATGCGGGCTAAGTAAAACAGATTTCGGATCATCTCCAACGATATAATAAATTTCTTTTTGTTCATCTTGCATTCTTTCTACATAATCATCCAAAGAAGACCATTCCTCTGGATTTTTATTCGTTTTGAAACGCAGTAAAGGTTGCACCTTTTCTGTTGTCATTGGATCAGATGCAATACCTTGCTTCAAGAAAACACCAAATGCTTCCCAGAAAAGATTATATTTTTCTACATCTTTCTTGGCTAACTTTTCCAACTCGCGCATAACCTGCCCAGTAACAATCTTTTGCAGTCGTGGCATTAAACCACTTGATTGCACCGTCTCACGCGAGACATTGAGGGGCAAATCTTCTGAATCGACCACACCCTGCACAAAGCGCAGATATTCGGGTAAAAGGTCTTTTGTATATTCATCAATCAAGATATTACGAGAGTAAAGCTTCAATCCATCTTCTTTGCGGGCAGAGAATACGCCTCGTTCTCCACTGGCAGGGATATACAAAAGCGCAAAAAGTTGCACTGGCGCATCCATTACCGAATGAATACGATGAAGTGGTTCTTCAAATTCCATCGTCATTTGACGGTAGAAATCGTTATATTGCTCGTCTGTAATTTCGTTACGAGCAGTGCGCCAAAGCGATGATTGAGCATTTGCCTGCTCTTCACTATCGCCAACGTAAATAGGAAACCCGATATAGTCGGAGTGCTTTTTGATAACGGTATTCAGGCGATAGTCTTCAGCAAACTCTTCGGCATCTTTCTTTAATTTGATTTCAATCTTTGTCCCACGTTCATTCATTTCTGCGGGGCTGATTTCAAAATCATCTTCACCAGTGGCGTACCAACTCACGGCTTTGGCACGCGGTTTATAAGAACGCGATGTCACCCGCACCCATTCTGCCGCCATAAAAACGGAATAAAAACCAACGCCAAATTGACCAATCACCTGCGCCAAATTTTCTTCGCCAGACTCTTTAGTCGCTTCGATAAAATTCCGCGCCCCTGATTGAGCAATGGTACCGAGATTTTCGATAATCTCATCTTTGGTCATACCAATGCCTGTATCTTGAATGGTCAACATCCGCTCATCTTTATCAGCAGTAATGCGGATATTTAATTCTACATCTGCATCGAGCACGTTCTGATTGGTCAACATCTCAAAATGAACACGATTAAGTGCATCAGACGCATTTGAGAGTAATTCTCGCAAAAAAACTTCTTTATCTTTATATAAAGAATGAATCAAGATATTGAGAAGTTGTTTAGTTTCAGCTTTAAAAGTAAAAGATTGTGCATTTGTTTTTTTATCTTCGGTCATAATAGTAGCCTCCTGAGCAAAATTCTACGCACAATTTTATCAAAATATAGCATGTGATTTCATAGGAAAAGTATTAACGTAAGCACAAAGATTTTCTTAGGTTATTTTTCAACGCTAATGTCACCCTTGCTACCCTTGCCACCTTTCACCCCTTCGAGTATCCTTCTGTTGGGAGTGGTTAAGTCCCGGTGGGCTTCCCGGTCTTCAACATCGGTGACGGGTCGCGTTGCGAGCCGTGGTGGGTTCGACTCCCATGCACTCCCGCCTAAAGAAAAAACGTGAAACGTAAAGCGTAGAAAAATAAGTTTTACGTTTCACGTTTTACTTTTTCCCACGTAATACACAACGCGGAACAAATTCTCTATGTCCCTTCCCGAAACTGAAATTCTAAACGAACTTATCGCAAAAGTCTTCGCCTATGAAAGCATCATTCATGGGGATACCAAGCGTGGATTTGTCGTCCAATATCACGGTCATTTACTAGGAGACGATTCTGCGACAGCCTACGACCAACTTGTTGAAAGCCTTGCACCCTATAAACTTACGCCCCTTTTTCAAGAAGAAAATGGGAAACAAGTAATTATTCTCGTTCATGAAGTTGCGCCGCCCCAACTCCCCAATATCACGATAAATTTACTTTTCTTTTTAGCTACTTTAGCCAGTGTGCTATTTACGGGCGCAGTTTTTGAAACTGAACTCCCCGCAAATGCCGACTTATTTGCAGTACTAGAAGACGCACTTTTTCATATTTGGCGCGGCATCCCCTTTGCTGTAAGTTTATTAAGCATTCTTCTTGCACACGAGTTTGGGCATTATCTTATGGGGCGGCATCATAACACAAAAGTCACCCTACCCTTCTTTTTACCGCTCCCCTACCCCTTTAGCATTTTAGGCACGTTGGGCGCATTTATCCAAATGAAAGAACGCCCAAAAAACAAACGTGTTCTCTTCGATATAGGGCTTGCAGGTCCCCTTGCAGGGCTGGCAGTTGCAATGCCTGTTCTACTCTACGGGCTTTCACTCTCCACGCTCAGCACACTCTCTGGCTCAGGCATGCTCGAAGGCAATTCCATTATCTATTTATTTGCCAAATTTGCCGTTTTGGGCAAATTTCTTCCCGAACCAACCAGCTATAATGGCGTTGCGCCAGTACTTTATTGGATACGCTACATCTTCACATCCACCCCTTCCCCCATCGGTGCGCTAGATGTGCAAGTTCACAATATCGCTTGGGCGGGCTGGGCGGGGCTTCTTGTCACTTCACTCAATATGATTCCCATGGGCACACTCGATGGCGGGCATATCCTTTACAGCGTCTTCGGCAAAAACGCAAAAAAACTCGCCCCATTCATTCTTGCGGCACTCTTCCTACTTGGCTTTGCGTGGCAAGGCTGGTGGATGTGGGCACTCATGCTCCATTTTCTAGGACGCAGACACGCCGAACCCCTCGACCAAATCACCGAACTCGATTCCACTCGCCGCAAATGGGCTATTTTCGCCCTCATCGTCTTTATTCTCGTCTTCATTCCTGTTCCCCTGGTGGTCTATGGCTAAAACTCGCATTTTTCTCCTCCTTATTTTTCTCCTCACCGCTTGCACGCCATCTTCGGCTACCCCAACATCAACACCCGCATCAAAAACTACAGCCACCAAAACCCCACCCCCTACCGCCACGCCCATTCCTGTCAGCAATTTTGAGATTGAAGAAGAAGACCTCGAGGGCATAGAAATCGAAGTTTGGCACGCATGGTTTGGTGCTCCCGCTTCACTTCTCAATTTGCAAATTAATGAATTTAACGAAGAAAACCCATGGGGAATTAAGGTAAAAGCCAACTATCAGGGAAGCTATAATATGCTCTTCAATGCCGTATCCGATTCATTGAACACAGCGGAGCGTCCGCGTATTGTACTTGCTCTCCCCGAACAAACAGCGGTGTGGCGTGAACGTGGTGCTGTTAAAAGCTTATCCCGGTACATAGACGACTCTATCTGGGGCTTTACAGTAGAAGAAAAAAACGACATCCCTGCCCCCTTCCTCGCTCAAGACCAATACGATGGCGAACAGACAGCCCTCCCCGCCCAGCGAACAGCGCGTTTTCTCCTCTATAATAAAACTTGGGGAGAAGAACTCGGCTTCGATGCCCCTCCGCTCACCTTTGAAAATTTTGAAAAACAAGCCTGCGCCGCCAATAAATTTATGCGCGCAGATGAAAACCCTGAAAATGATGGAAAAGGTGGCTGGATTGTAGACGATGATGCAAATGCCGTTCTCTCATGGATGCTCGGCTTTGGCGGCACCCCCCTAGACGCTAACAACAACTATCAATTTATCAGTGATGAAAATATAGATAGCTTCAAAAACCTAAAAGCACTATACGACAAAGACTGTGCTTGGCTCACCACAGCCAATACGCCCTACGAACAATTTGCCGCACGCTCTGCCCTCTTCATCACCGCCAGCATGGAAGAATTCCCCGAAATTGACAAAGCCTTCGCTGAAGGCAATAATAACGATGAGTGGACAGTTCACCCCATCCCCGGTGAAGAACGCGGAGCAGTCGTCACCTACGGCAGTTCATATACCCTTCTAGAAACAGAAGATGAAGCCGAGGCTCTCGCATCCTGGCTCTTCATCAAGTGGATGCTTACGCCCGCAAACCAAGCTAAATTCACGAAAAGTACCGCTCTTTATCCCCTTCGCACCTCTTCACTTGAGTTATTATCCGATTATGAAAAAGACAATCCCCACTGGGGACAAGCGATCAATTTTATAGATCAAACTGAAATTTATCCCCAATTAGCATCTTGGCATAAAGTCCGCTATCTTTTAGAAGATGGTTTTGAATATATTTTCCGCTTTGATGTGCAAGCTGGCTCAGTTGCCGCCATTTTGGCACAAATGAACGCCACAGCACAGGATTTAAGCAAATAGACGCCCCCATAAGGGGGGAGCTAGAGGGGGGCAAAAGGAGTTACCCATGAAAAAGCTAGGCATACTTACCGGTGGCGGCGATGCCCCTGGTCTAAATGCAGTATTACGCGCCGCAGTAAAAACTGCCGTGCGTAGCTATAATTGCGAAGTAATTGGATTAAAAGACGGCTACGATGGTTTTCTCGCTCCTGGTGGAATTATCCCGCTAGGGCGCGAAGAAGTCCGTGGTATTTTGCCACGTGGCGGCACTATTTTAGGCACAGCAAATCGCGGAAACCCCTTTGCGCGTGAAGTGCTACGAGATGGTGAAAAGGTAATCATAGACACCTCCAATGAAGTAATAGAAGCCATAAAAAAGCAAAATTTAGATGGCTTAATTGTTATCGGCGGTGACGGGACATTGAATATAGCCCTTGAACTTTATAGAAAAGGTGTCCCTATCATTGGCGTTCCCAAAACCATCGACAACGATGTAGGCGGCACAGAAGTTACCTTTGGCTTTGATACCGCCCTAGAAACAGCTACAGAAGCCATAGACAAATTGCACACCACCGCCGAATCACATCACCGCGTTATGGTACTAGAACTGATGGGGCGAGATGCGGGCTTCATCGCCCTTCATGCAGGGGTAGCTGGGGGAGCAGATGTAATTCTTATCCCCGAAATCCCCTTTAGGTACAAAGCGATACTCGATAAAATCAATCGCCGTGTTCAAAGCGGAAGACACTTCAGCATTTTAGCCGTCTCCGAAGGCGCAAAATCTATTGAAGGCGAGCAAATCTACTCGCGCGCCGGAAATGAAATTTATGTCCCCCGCTTAGGCGGCATTGGACAACAAGTCTCCGACTATATTGCAAAACATAGCGAGCAAGAAACGCGCGTCACCGTATTAGGGCATATCCAACGTGGCGGAAGCCCAACGCCTTACGACCGCTTTTTGGCTACACGATACGGATCAGCCGCTACTCGTCTTGCCGCGCAGGGAAAATTTGGACACATGGTCTCTTTGCAGAATGGGCACGTTGTAGACATTCCCCTCGCCGAAGCCCTCGCCACGCCCAAACGCGTAAACATAAACGGAGATGCCGTCCGCACCGCGCGAGATTTAGGGATTTGTTTTGGGGACGAAAAATAATTTACTTACCTTAAAGCCACATAGAATACTTTTCAGTAAACTTTTTTAAAAGAAAAAAGCCGCTCATTACTGAGCGGCTTTTCTGTTGCGTGCGACGGCATCCTTATTGAATATCAAGGAGGGATGCCGTCGCACTAAATCTGGTTCTGTCATTCATAGGCACCACCTCCTCTTTTTATAGGATAGCAATTTAAGGCAGGTCACCCTGCTAGAAACAGTATGGCATAATTCAAAAAGAAAGTCAAATGAGAAAACGTAAAGATTTCTCTTATTTTATTCAAGTACTAACAAGATTTCTGATTATTCTTGTTTTGAGGATAAATCCAACTCCACACGGGCAATTAACGCCCGTGCTAATGGGCTAAACCCGACTAAAGTCGGCTGAGAAGAGTCTGCTTTAGCAGGCTTTAGCCTTGCGCATGGACGTTTACGTCCATGCGCAAGCGATTATTTGATTTATTTATATTCAAACCAGAAAGCCCTTTAGAAGCAGAGCTTATTCAGGACAACGCTGTCCGCCACCAAAAGCCAACGTCCCACAACTCCCCACACCAATTTCTTCATGCACCGAAGCAAAATACAACTCAGACATCGTCACCGCACGAATACCACGTTCTTCCAAAAGAGAGAGCGCAAAAGGCGTATTAGCATCTACATCGCCCCAGCCAACATGAAATAAAACTACATCTCCATATTCAACCGCCTCGATATTCTTCTGCGCCAACGCCAACTCCCCGCCCCAACTTGCCGACCACATCGTAGCCACCAGCCCATACTCCACACACATTTCCTGATATGAGGGACTTAAATTTCCGAAAGGAGGGCGCGCAAATCGCACTTGTGGTCGGCTTTCTGTCACCTGATGAAGAGCCGCCAACCATTTCGCATAATCTGCCAGCAAATTCGGCGTTGATCGGATGCCAGGGTTTACATGGTCAAAAGTATGGCTCCCAATCTCGTGCCCCTGCTCAATAAAACGTTGCCAAATCCCCGCGTCCTTATCATTTGTCTTAAGCAAAGCCTCACCAGTTGGGAAGAATGTGACACGGGCATCAGGATAATCACGCAGGATTTCCTCTAACTCTTGCAATTTTTTGACAAGATGACAATCATCATAACTCAACGCGACCTTAGCTTGGTCTCTGCGCCCATGACGAAATACCTGAAAACTACCAGCTTGCCCGCTATCGGCCAAAACGCGTGGTGCGTGAACACCCAACATCCCCGCGGCAATGGACGCACCGCTTAACTTCAAGAAATCTCGGCGAGTAAAATCTTTTGATTTCACGAAAGCCGCCAAGTGGGCAAAATATCTAAATCTAGCTCATCACGTTGACCTGCCATAAAGCGTTGATAGCCAGCCGCGGCAATCATGGCGGCATTATCAGTGCACAGTGAAAGTTTGGGGATATTGACAGGGAATTCATCTTGCGCTAAGAAAGTTTCTCGCAATGATGCGTTTGCCGAAACGCCACCCGCGACCAATATCTCTTTTGCACCATATTCACGCGCTGCTTTGATGGTTTTCGTGAAAACCACATCCACCACAGCGGCTTGGAAGCTGGCGGCTAAATCGGCTACGGGCAAATCGCCTTTTTGCTTCAACTTTTGGACTTCTCGCAAAACAGCAGTTTTCAACCCGCTGAATGAGAAATCATAACTTTTTCCGAGCCACGAGCGCGGGAATTTGAACGCGGTCGGGTCGCCATCTTTGGCTACTTTTTGTATAGAGGGTCCCCCAGGATAAGGCAACCCCAACATGCGGGCAACTTTGTCGAAGGCTTCTCCTGCGGCATCATCGAGAGTCCCGCCGAGGCGTTGATATTGGAGATGGCCAGTCATCAGGTTTAGTTCGGAGTGTCCGCCTGAGACGAGGAGTGCCATGAGCGGGAATTGCGGTTCTGGGGGTGCGTCTTCGTCTGCATCATGCACCCAGGCAGAGTAAAGATGCCCCTCGAGATGATTAACGCCCACGAAGGGATGCCCACTACCGAGCACCAAACCTTTCGCCGCGTTCATGCCGACTATCAGCGAGCCAGCTAAACCGGGTCCGCGCGTCACGGCGATAGCGTCCACATCCGATAAAGTGAGATGTGCATCCGCTAAAGTTTGCTCTATCACGGGCATGATGCTGAGCACATGCTGGCGGGAGGCAACCTCGGGAAAAACGCCGCCAAAACGAGCGTGCATTTCCATTTGCGAGGCAACAGTAGAAGCGAGAAGAGCGCGACCATCTTCGAGAATGGCGCAGGCGGTCTCATCGCAGGAACTTTCTATAGCTAGGATTCGTATGGTCATATTTTTTCTCTATCGTTCTACAACATTATCTGAAGCATCCATGCAATGCGAAATCCAGTCAGAGGGAAAGGTGAAAGCCTGAATTTCACTGCAATAAGGGATTCCTTGCCCAATATAGGCGATTGCCCAATTTCCTGCGCTGTCTTTGCCCGCAAACCAAGCCGCGCCCGTCATATCACCAACTTTTTTAACCGTTCCGTTCGCAACGATACCGGTGTTTTCGCCCATCGAAAACTCGAGTTCTGCGGCTGTCCAGCCCAGTTTTGTGAGCAATGCTTGGCGGATGGCTTCTTCGTCTGTCAGTGTCGGTAGAATTTGGATTGCTGGTGGCGGCGGGACTGTAGGAGGAGCAACTTCTGTCAATACTGCCTCTGTGGTCAATACGACCGTTGTAGCGATATATCCTTCGTCCACTTGCGGCACAGTGGGAGACGTAACGAGACTACAGGCTAAGGTGAATATAAATACCAAAATGATAGGAAGTGTCTTTTTCATACGATTTTCCTTTTACAAATGGTTCTTATCTTCAAGAAAGGCAGCAATCTCATCGCGGGACTTTCAATAGCGAGGATTCTTATGGTCATCGGGTCTCTATTTTCCAGTCATCGCTACTTAATTCTAAAGTCTCAATAACTTGATTACAAAATTGATATACAGATTTAGCTGACAAATTCACTTCTACAAAATAACCGTTGTCTAATTTTCGATTGCGTGTAAAACGATTTGGATTGTCACTAACAAAGCGAGGATATTTTTCTGTAAGAGTCTCAAACGAATCAGGCTCTAAATCAATTATTACATTAAGAGTTTCTGTAAGCACATCACGCCAAGATTCTACTGCTATTTGCTGATTCAATATAGTTAAGACACGGGGTGTTTTCCCTGTAACCGTGTCAGATGTTAAGTCCTGAAAAACTTCTTCCCCAAAATAACCCCAAACTACGATAGCTTCACTCGCAAGTAGAGTTGCGCGTTTTTCTATCTCTACTTTGTTCCATTTTTCGGTTTTATAAAAATACTTATTTAACTCTAGATGACTTTGAGTTAGGCGTTGACGTTTTTCATCAAACGGATCGTTAGACATTTCAGCATTGTAAGCAGTTAATGTCAAGTTCCCCATTGTATGTAAATATAATTCATAGTCAGTTTGCCAACTTTCTCCGAGATGCTGTTTCCACCAATTAGATACTGTCTGCGGCATGATATGTTCTATCGTGAGTTCATGAAAAGGAACTTGCTCTTTATGATGATGTTTAGCTTCTAGTGTTTCAAGAATAAATTTAGTCTTATTAGCTCGATGCCCTGATCCATACAGTTTAGACTCTACTAAACGGGTTTTAAATTCGGAATCTTTAGGATAATTTCGAGTTTGTAGTACCAAGTGAACGCCATTCGCAAAATTTGTTGCGTCTTTAAGTTGAGCCTGTACATACAAATTAGGAAATATTTTATTAAGCTGATTTGTAGGAACATTACAAACAAATCGACGAACAATGAAGTTTTCGATCGTTGTAACAATATCGAGAAAATCGTTAGATGTAAGATTACCTTGTGAATAATCATGATAACAATTCAGCAAAAAAGGATAAGCTGTTGTTACCTCTAATCGATTAATACGAAGTAACGCAGTTTCTAAAAGTGCATTACCTTCTTTTTCAGAAGAGATGAGCTTTTGATAATATATTGCAAAATCAGCAATTTCTTTTAAGGCATTTAGAGCGTTACGATTAGCAATTCTTTCTTTTAATGTAAAGTACACATCGCTTTTATTAACAATGGTTCCATTACGCATTAAAAAATGGCGAATAAACTCTGTCAGGGAATCGCCTAAGCTAATTTGCATCGGCTTCCAGTGATTCATATACATCTTTTCTTGTTCATCAATATGTATACGCATGAAAAAATAATTTCGTATCAAATCCGATTGTGTTAATACGCGCCCTTTGGCGTTGAGGCTTTCAAAAACGAGATGGGGATTATCTTCTTGATCCAAAACGATACTTACTACAGATAATCGTGACGTGATAATTTTATATAGAACTTCTGGCTCAATAATTTCTCGTTTTAATTTACGCTGAAAAAAATTATAGCAACCAAGAATACGTCCATTCACAGGATTTGTATTTTCGTTAATTAGGCTTTCAAAGACAGAGCGATCCACTTGAGTTGGTAGTAATTTTTGATGATCAACTCCCTTCTTAAAATAATTTACCAACATTGTTTGATGGATTTCGTCTGCTAAGTCCTCTTGTTTTAATTGTTTAGATACATCCCGTAATAGAGTTAGCAATATGAAAATAGTTGTGATTCGTTGCTGCCCATCAATGAGCAAATACTTTGCAACACCTTCAGGAACTGATGTAGTTGGAATGGTAACAATTGACCCGATAAAATGACTTTTGGGTTCATCATTTTCAGATAGATAAACAAGATCATCCCATAAAACACCCCACTCTTTTTTATCCCAACTATATGCACGTTGAAATAAAGGAATCACATATTGTTGTGTGCCTTCAATAATTGTTTGGAATTTTGTCTCAGATGCTTTCATTGCCACTCCTTTTAATTTACAAAATTACATTTACGCTCACTCTCTATTTTAGACTCTCCTCCGAAACAAAATCAAAGGGGAGCTTCGCCAGTAATAAGACATCAAGATGATATTATACCCTCATCCTCCAACCATCCCCGCTATCACCTCACGCTTAATCTTCGCATTATGACGTAAATCTACAGGAAAATCTGCCAAAAATAGTATTTCGCTAATACTCTCTGAAAGATTATTTTCTTCAATAATTCCCTGTGCTTTTTCTGCGATGTCTTTTTTAGCGATACTCTCAACATCTTTTTGCATCTCTATCACCAGCACAGCTTTTTTCCCTTTCTCAACCAACGCTGTGCGATGAACGCCAGCGATTTGATTAAAAAGTGCCTCCACCTGAACGGGATAAAGTGTCCCCACATCCGTCTCAACGATATGCGCTTTTCTGCCGCAAAACCATAATCTCCCAGCCTCATCAAAATAGCCGACATCGCCCATACGATGCCAAATATCATCCCCTTCTTTAATTTTGGCATTGGCTGTTTGCTCAGGTCTGTGCAGATATTCACGCGTCACGACTGCGCCTTTGACGACTATTTCGCCAATCTCGCCTTGCGGCAATTTTTGTGCATCAGTCCATTTTGCGATGGGGCGATCATCTTTTTGGATAACCCGAATATCAATCCCCGGCAAAACTCTACCCACGCACATCCCCGCGCCTTTGTCGCTCAAATCGGCTATTTCTCCGAGAATTTCTTTTCCGTCAATTAGCGTTAGGGGCATAGCTTCTGTTGCACCGAAAGGTGTGAAAACTTCTCCATTGGGCATGATTTTTTCATATCGCCCAATTAAAGATGGGGGAACAGGTGCGCCCATCATCAATATCTTTTGCATGGAGTTGAGCGTTAAATTCTTTTCTTCGCAGTATTTCCCCACAATTTTCCAGATCGTTGGCGAGCCAACAGAATGTGTCACGCCAAAGGTTTCTATCGCTTCAACGAGATAGGCGGGGTTTAGCTTTGCGGGATTTGTAGCGTCCATATCGGGCATCACGGTCGTTACGCCAAGTGCAGGATTGAATAAAGCAAAAATATACAGCCCGGGCAAATCAATATCGCCTTCTCTGATTCCAATCGCGTTTTTGAGCAAATCCACTTGCGCCCTGAACATCCCCTGCTCATAAATAACGCCTTTCGGAATCCCCGTGCTTCCTGACGTGAAGGCAACTGCCGCTTCATCTGTGGTCAGCGTTTTTTCTACCTCAAACTTCGACCTTTTTGACGATTTCAACTCGCTCAATTCTTTTCCGCCCCAAAAAAGACGCTTCCCGACCGTGACCTGCCGTTTCACAGTTCCAAAAGGTTTTCTGATGAAAAATTGCAAAATATGTGCGGCGGGGATACCAATCATATTTACGGGTTCGGTTTCTGCCACGCATTGTAAAAAGGATTTTCTGCCCATGCCCGGGTCAATCAAAATCGGTACTGCGCCAATTTTTATCAAGGCGAAAACGACCGCGATAAAATCTATCGAGGGACGAATCATCACCAATGTCTGCTCGCCTTTTGTGATGCCGTAATCGGCAAATCCGTGTGCATATTGGTCGCTGAGTTCGGCTAATTGTTTGAAACTCAACGCCGTATATTTTGAGCGCCCACTCGGAAAATAAATAGCAACTTGGTAGGGAGTTTTTTTTGCATATTCATCTAATGAAGCGGCGATATTGTAGAAATCCATATTGTTATCCAAGACACTCGGTTTTTGCAATTTCGAATAGATTGTTTTTTTCAAACTTAACACCTTTTATAAAAAACTCGTGTTTCCAAAAAGAAAAACCGAGTGTCTGACGATGCGCGCCAAGCATCCAAATTAGCCGATGATGGAGACAAGAAAATGGTTTGATACAAGGGCGATGCGAAGCCGATTCGCACTCGATTTAGGCTTGCGGAGCGTTTAATCTGCACCTCTTTATCCCGAACTTAATCCACCTAAAAAATCCCGCACGAGGGGCAGAATCTCTTCATCTGCATCTTCTAGCACATAATGCCCGGCATTGGGGAAATGATGAACTTCGGCATGCGGAAAGCGGCTCTCGAACTCGGTGCAAAAATCTTGGGGCGTGAAAACAAAATCTTTGTCGCCCCAGAGAATGAGCGTGGGGGTGTTGTTGAAGAGATGGGTGTGGCTATCGAGATTGAGCAAAAAAGCGCGTGTGGGGTGAGTTGGCTCGAGAGGGATTTCCTGCACAAAACGATGCACGGCGATGCGATTTTCCCACGAATTATAGGGCTGAGTGTAAGCGGCGTAGGTCTCTTTGGTGCGCTTTTTTGCTTGCGTAATTGCCATAAAATACGCGCCGATAGAGAAGAAATTTAGTCCACGAAGGAGAAACTCTCCGAGAATTGGCATACGGCTGAGATTGATTTGCCACGGGAGTTTGTCGACATAGAAAAGGGATGTGTTCAGAATAACCAGCCCCTTCACCTTTTCTGGAGCTGAAATCGCGTTCCCAACGCCAATAGGACCGCCCCAATCGTGAACGATTAGGTGATATTCATCAATTTCGAGATGTTTAAGCAAAGTAGAAAGATTTTGGGTATGCGCTTTAATTGTGTAGCTAAAATCTTGGGGCTTATCCGAAAGTCCGCAACCGATATGATCGGGGACGATAACTCGGTAGTTTTTGCGTAAATCCTTGACCAAATTTCGGTAATAAAAAGACCAAGTTGGATTCCCATGCACCATTAAAATGACTGGGGCATTTTTATCGCCTTCGTCGAGGTAGTGCATTTTGTGGTTGTTTATTTCGAGGTAGTTGGGTGAGAAGGGGTATTCGTTTTTGAGATTTACTTTCATGACTTTTCTAGCGCATCGGCATCCATCAAATCTTGTGGTCGCCCTGATGCACGTTTGGCTCTAATCAAATCTTCTCTTGAGATGAAGGAAACCAAAAGCTCGTCAAAATTAACGTCCACTTTCTTTTCCCAAGCGGATTCAAAATTTACGCCCGGTATCCCCATTAAAATATCCACACGAACAGGTGGCACACCCATTTGATAGAAATAGCCCTCTTCTGAAAAATCTTTTTCACTAAGTTCTGCTAATGGCGCGCCAAATTCTTTCAAGGACTTATAGACTGATATAGCGTTAGCTGTATCAGCACTAATCCAAATATCCAAGTCTTTTGTGTAGCGTGGTTCGGCATATTGAACTACTGCATATCCCCCAATCACTAAATATCTGACATTATTGTCGTTGAAAATTCTCAATAGATCGCTGAAGTCGGAGTTGACGAACATCTTTACCCTTCACTTTGTTGGCATGAACAATCAATTCCCAAACTGCTGTAAATCGAGCAGCGGGAGTTTGGGATTGCCAAAACTTCAAGTCAAATGACCTGTCTAATTCGCTGATTTTTCCTTTGTGCTCTACAAATGTTCTTTTCATCATATCTCAATTATAGCACCTTTCATTTTCTGCTATACTCTCCCGCATGAAAATTTTCCCTTATACACGCATTATCGTTGTTGGCACGACCAGCTCTGGTAAATCTACATTGGCTGAAAAGCTCTCAAATATCTTAGATATAGATTTTGTGGAGCTTGACGCGCTCTATTGGCAACCAAACTGGGTCGGCACGCCCGATGATGAATTTATCGTCAAAGTAGATGAGGCAACCAGCGGTGAGCGTTGGGCGGTGGCAGGCACTTATAGCCGCACTATCCCCACAACATGGCACCGCGCAGAGGTGATTATTTGGCTCGATTATTCTCTCCCGCTCATTTTGTGGCAGTTGATAAAGCGCACTTTTAGACGTAATATCACGCGTGAAGTGATGTGGGGAACAAATACAGATCGCTTCTGGATTCATTTTAAACTATGGTCTAATGAATCTTTGGTGAGATGGCTTTTTAATACTTATGGGCGGCGTAAGAAGCAATATCCCCATTTTTTGGCATTACCTGAACATGAGCATTTGAAGTTGCTTCACTTTAAGACCCCGAAAGAAACGCGGGTGTGGGTGGATAGTTTGAAAAAATAAAATTTACGCAAAGATGCAAAGGCGCAAATCTGTTCGGAATTCAGCTCTTACGCATGCCCCTTCAGCATAGCGCAACCATGCTTTAGTTGTTTCTCTCGGCTTTTTAGCGTTCATATAAAACCCGTCCTTCGGAATAATTATCTTCTGTATAAAAAGGGTTTCTGTCTGCTAAATTACGCGCCACATCTTCGGGCTTGCGAATGATTAAGTCTACGCCAAAACGCCGCCCCCACAAAAGAATATCTATTTTTCGGCGAATTTCTTTATTAGACACTTCGCTATCTTGGACAATAAAGAGATCAATATCACTGGATGTTTTTTCTTCCCCACGTGCGCGTGAACCAAAAAGAATAATTTCTTTTGGTTTTATTTCACCAACTATTTTCTCGACGATATAGTTTATCAAGGCGAAGTTAACTTGATTCGTAGCTAATCGTTCATCTTTTTGAGCAAGCATGATGTTCTCCAACTAATTTCTTCCCTTTTTATTTTACCATTATTATCCCCCAAAGATTCTTGCCCTATTTTTTTTTACGCTTCTCGTCTCACCCATCCTACCAACAAAGAGATCCCCCAAATCCCGCCTAGGACTAAGAATATCGCCCATTCGAGGGTAAATTCTGCTTGCCAGAAGATCACGGTGGTGCTAAGGGCTAACGCCAGCAGGGTGATGATGCTGAGACGTGTGAGGTGCACGCGTTTAAGCAATTTTGTATCTTCACTTTCTGAGGCAAAACGTAGACGTTGGTGGAAGTTGCTCAAATCGTAAGAAAGGAGGGCGTTGAGCGCGCCAGCCAGCATCCAGCCAAAAGGGAGATCATTGAACAACCCAATGATAGAGAGCAAGGAGAGCAGTACCATGCCGATGCGGGGAATCTGTTTTTTAAACTGGAGCAAGCCCCACGTCCAGAACGCACCGATGCTGACTGCCGCCCACGCGTAGTTCGTTAAATCCGCTTGCTGATAGGCGAATCCCAGTGCGAGAGTCCCCATCCATAAGGTGAAGAAGGTGCTGAATTTGATCATGTTTTTCCTAAAATATCGCCGCCGGGGACGGCGGCTAGAGCATCATAGTTTATTTAAGTGGATTTCGCCACGCAGGGGGACGACCTAGACGACTTTTGACAAGTCTGTCGAGGGGCTGATTCACATCCCAATCAAGGGCTTGGACCCCAGCGCGTTTGAGTTTGAGCATAAACATGTGCCGCTCCATACCAATAATACGACTTGCAAGACGGACATTGGCTGTGTCGGGTAAATTTGCACGCTCGTAGCTGACGGGATTTGGGCTAATGACCATCACCTGATAGCCGCGCGCCCGCAAGTGGACAAGGGTATCATAGTCGTCATTCTTAAGCGGGGAGATGAGAACGAGTTGCGAATTTATGGGGAATAATTGCGAGGGAATACGCATAAGATCGGTAAAAACGGAGCTATCGCCAATCTCAGCGCGAGCAAGGGATTGCATAATACGCTCGCGTTGAATATGCCCATAGCCTGGGAATGTCCAGCGCAGGGTTTGACCATAAAGAAGCATTCCAACACGATTGCCTGAAGCAATAAAAGCATCGGAAAGTGCCGCGGCGGCGATGACGCTATGCTCATAGAGCGAGTTGCCGCTCTCGCCCATATTGACGGATTCGCGACCATCGAGAATGATGCCTACATCGGCGACTCGTTCTTGCTCATATTCGTTAGAATATAAGGCTTGCGGATGCCGTGCACTGGCACGCCAATTGACCCAGCGCGGAGAATCGCCGGGCTGGTATTCGCGTAATCCGTAAAAATCAGTGCCGGGACCCCCAAGCCGTGCAGGGATATTGCCCGCGTAGGCTCGTGTTTGGTGAGGGCGAATTTTGATATTTTTAATGCGTGTAAAAGGGGGAATGATGAAAACTTGCCCTTCTGTTACTATAACCTTTTCTTTTTCTGCGATATTGAAATGGTCGCTGGCAATCGCTTTTATGCCGTTGAAGAGAAAACTACCACGTGGACCCGTTAAGGTGTAGCTCCATGCAACTGTTTCTCCTTTTTTGAGCGTGCAGAAAAAACTAGTTTCACCTTTGATTATCTTTAAAGCTGGAGCGATTTGGTCTTCTAAAAAGAGTTCTTCGAGAGAAGAGCCAAGATTGGTGATTTTTATCTTAACGACAACTTCTTGCTTGGGTGTGATGCGTTCTGCGCTCAACTCTCGTTCTATTTGCAAATTGATTTCTTGGGGCGCGAAATACAACCCCGATAGCAAATAAAGTGCTAGAGGAATGGCTAACGCTAAAACTTCACCATTCATGCTGATTAAAGCGATGAAGAGCGTTGCGTAGAGGAGGAGTATGAGAGGGGAGTTTCTTTTCATTGGAGTTTTTTTAACCACAGAGAACACGGAGAACACAGAGTTTTTTGAGAAAAGAGAGAAAAACTTGGGGCATTTTTTCTACGCTATGTTTTTGGTTTTTATCTGTGGTGAGAGTTTTTTTAATTAGCAAGTCGTTTGATACCATGCTTGAGTAGTTTTACGTTGAAATTAATCAATAAGCCAACTTTTTTCTCTGAAAGGCGAAGATATGATAGAAGCTGAGCTGTGTGAATTGGGATGAGTCCCTCTACTCCCTTGATTTCAACAATGACCAATCCATTAACTAGTAAGTCCAATCTATAACCAGCGTCAACATTCACACCTTTATAAATGAGCGGTAATGTTTTTTGTCGTTCGACTTGAAAACCACGCTGAACAAGTTCAAAGACAAGCTTCATAAGCAGATTCGAGCAAACCTGATCCTAATGCACGATGAACTTCAATCGCCGCACCAATAATTGCTTCTGTAATTTTGTTGATTTTGTTCAAATCGCTCATTTTTCTCTCGCTTTTCTCTTTCGTTTTTAAAAACTCTGTGAACTCTGTGGTCTCTGTGGTGACAAAAATTATTTTTCCTTCACCACCGGTACAGAGATCTTCGTGAAAACATCTTTAATCACATCATCGGTCACTTTGCTTGCCATCCAGTATTCAGGTTGCAAAATAATTCGGTGAGATAAAATCGCGGTGCCAAAGCGTTTAATATCATCAGGCAGAATATAATCACGTCCTTGCATGGCGGCGTAGGCACGGGAGATTTTTAAAAATGCCAACGAGCCACGCGGCGATGCTCCCACAGCCACACGCCGATCTTTGCGTGTTTCATGCACAATTTCGGCGATATATTTCTCTAAATCTTCATCCACATGCACAGATTCAATTAATGTGCGCATTTTGCAAAGTTCTTCCGCACTAGTAACAGGATTGAGCGTTAATTCATCGTCTACGCGGTTGCCACGTCGATGCAAAATCTCGCGTTCATCTTCTATGGTGGGGTATCCAACCGAAAGTTTGAGCATAAACCGATCTAATTGCGCTTCGGGGAGCGGAAAAGTGCCTTCGTATTCAATCGGGTTTTGGGTTGCCAGCACCAAAAACGGGTTGGGCAATGCCAGAGTCTCGCCTTCGAGCGTCACCTGTCCTTCGGACATCGCTTCGAGCAAGGCAGACTGCGTTTTGGGTGAGGCGCGGTTAATCTCATCTGCCAGCACGATGTTTGAGAAAACGGGACCCTGCCTCAGGTCAAAGCGTGATTCCCCGCGGTTGAAGATATAGCCACCGGTAATGTCACCGGGCAATAGGTCGGGGGTAAATTGGATGCGCTTGAAATCCAATCCCAGTGCGGTGGCAAAAGATCGAGCAATCATCGTTTTGCCCAAGCCAGGAAAATCTTCCAATAAAACGTGTCCACCTGCTAAAATCGCCGCCATAATCATTTCCAAAAGTTCTGCTTTGCCCACGATGGCGCGGCGCACTTCGTCTATTGCATTTTGGCTCGTTTTTTCTAATTCTTTGAAATCATTCACAACATTCACTCTCCATTTCATTTTCAAGATAATTTAAGACGATATTTGGGTCAATATCTAGCGGGGTTTTGGCGCGTTTTTGGATAAATGGGATGCGCGGGCGCGGATAATCGGCAAATGACCCATTTAATCCAACATCGAGATAATTATAGATTTCGGGAGGCACATCCCAACCGAGACGCGCGAGGTTTTTGGCTTGCCACCGTTGGTCAACGCGATTGCTGTAGAGAAGCCAGTTGCTGACAATTTTGCCCAAACGATTTGCCACTGCCCATTTGAAATATACGCCTTTATTAGAGGCATCAAGCGTCTCTGCCAATTTTTCTATGGGACCCAATTCGGGCGGGAGTGCTTTTTCTTTTTTCTTCCATCGCGGGAGGTCTTCGATAAAGGGCGATAGTAAAATAAAAAAAATGATGCCCATCAATATCAGCCAAACCCAAAATTGTGGCACAGAGCGAAAAAGGATACCAATTCCCCAGCCCAAATAAAGAAGCGGCTTAATAATCACATCACGAATCACGCTTTGCAGAGGAAAAGCGATGATGAGCGCAAGCGCGATAAGGGGGATGAGGAGGTAGAGTTTTTTGGGTTTCATGGTTTAGTAAAACGTATTGCGTAAAACGTAATTTGTCGAGCGATGATTGAGTAGGGTGACAGCTCTATCGTCACCGTATCAAAATCAGAGCGGGCTTAAAAGAAAAACATTCTTTTGCTAACTCGCTATAGTTTCGATACGGCGAAGAACACCGCCTACTCAACCGCCGCTATCATTTTTTTGCTTAAGTCTTAGGTCTTAAGACGCAAGTCTTTCTCCAAAAACAGAGGCGATTTCATCTAAACATTTTACCGCTTCTTCAACTTCACCTTCATCTGCGCTATGGGTGCTGTAACGGGCGCGTTCAAAGAGTTGGGTAAGGCGTTGAACGGGGTCTGCGGGTATCCCTGCCGAGATAAGTTGTGCAGAAAATTCTTGGGGGGTAAGTTCGCTTTGTCTTTTGATGCCGCGTCTCTCGTTAATAACTTCACCCATCTCTACATAAGAACGGATGATGATATTCTCCCATTCTGCGCCATCGGCGAGATCATCTCGGGAGGCTTTGGCGATACGCGAGATTTTCTTAAGTGAAACATCTTCTTCTGACGAGGATTGGGCAAATTTGCGCCAAATGAGCCATATAATTATGCCCAAGGCAACAACCACAAAGAGGGTGATGATATAGCTCCAAATCGGAGAGATTTCTTCGGGTTGAAGAATTTCAGGCGGGATGCCAACAATCTCCCCTTCTTCGGGGGAGGTATTTAACATAGGAATGGTTTCTTGGGGCATCATGCCTTCTGATTCTAATTTAAAATCATCTAAGAAATATAAAATGATGAAGGCGAGTACGCCTAGCTTAAGCACCAGTATAAAGAATTTCTTGCGAGCTTCGGCGGGCATGAAAATGATGGCAAGAAGAATAGCCAATAGAAATGAGCCAACTAAAAGAATTTGTTGCCAGGGGGAGATTTCATTAAATCCCCTACTCGCCTCCGCGAGACTATCTTGCACGGGATTAACTGCCTCGCCATTATTTAATATCATTGGCTGAGCGGGCTTAAGGCGCAAGTCGCTTAATCCCGATGCGAGAATAACAAGGAGAATAATAGCGAAAGTAGAAATTAGAAGGAGAGGGGTTCGTTTCATGGCGCAGAGATTTTACCATCCCTGAGTATTGTTTGAAGGTTTGAAGGTTATTAGCCACATGACACTTTAAGTTGAAAGGTTTTCTGATTTCATGCGCAAGTGCAAGATCATCAAAAAAAACTGCTCTAACAGGTTTTGCTGTTTGAACATAAATAAACCAGATAATCTCTTCCACATGGACGTAAACGTCCATGCTCAAGGCTGAAGCCTGCTAAAGCAGACTCTTCTCAGCCGACTTTAGTCGGGTTTAGCCCATTAGCACAGGCGTTTACGCCCGTGCGGAGCAACTTCTTCAAACTGTCATGTGGCTAAGAAGATTACTTCTTTCGATTTTCAAAATAGCGCAAAGATAACGCCACAACTGTTGTCCAGGCAAGTACTTTGAACTCTCCAGCTTCTAAGGCTTTTTCTAATTCACTCTGGTTAAGAAAGAGTAAATCTTGATCTTCTAAATCATCACTATTTGGTTCTGTGACATATTTTGCATCCAAAGCCAGAAAAAGGTGCATGGTCCCAACATTAGAATTTGGGTCTACCAAATAGCTTCCAAAATCAACCCATTTTTCTGATTTATACCCCGTTTCTTCAAGTAGTTCTCGTTTGGCGGCTTCAAGAGGATATTCATTTGGCTCTAGCATCCCGCCAACAGGGGCAAGGCTTATACCATCGATAGCATATTTTCTTTGTCGAAAAACAAGAAATTCCCCATCTTCTCTTTGGGCAAGGATGAGTGCGGCATCATGAAGAATCACCCAAGGCCAATCGGAGATAATTTCTCCATCAGGTAATTCAATTTCATGGCTTTCAATTTTTAAAAACTTACTGTGATCAAGAATTGTTTTTCTTGAAAGTGTTTTCCATTGGCGAAGTTTCTTTCTGCTCATTATTATTTTCCTGTAATTTTCGATTTTTCTTCTGTTATACTCGTAAAATGACTAACTACTGCGACACTCCCTTACACGCTCAAGCTCTCTTAGGCATCGAACGTTTCAACCGCGGGGAATACTGGATGGCACACGCGGCTCTCGAAGACGCTTGGCATGAAGAAGTTTCCCCTGTGCGAGATTTATATAAAGGCATCTTACAGGTGGCGGTTATTTTTTATCACGCCAGCGAACAAAATTATGAAGGCACAATAAAAATGTATCAGCGTAGTCAAAAATGGCTAAAAAACTGGTCTGCAATTTGTTGTGGAATAAATATCTCTCGCCTGCGTGCTGATTTGAATATCGCTATTGCTAAAATCGAAGAACTCGGCGAAGAAAATCTTGCTGATTTTGATAGTTATCCTAAGATTGAGTATGAAGTCTATTAAAAGTAGGCTAGAAGAACCCGTTCCCTTGAAGGGAACGGGTTCTTCTAGCCGCTGAATTTCATTTCTTATAAAATTTGTTTACTCGTTACACAACCACTCTATTGCCTTATCTTTTATTTTTTCCATTGTTGCAGTGTCAATCGCCTCTTCTGCATATTCAATAACTAGGCTGAGTTTCCCTGCACAAGTCACTGCACCAAGCACAAAGTTGACATTTACCATTGGGATACCGCCACCGGGTTGCATGATTAAACGCTCTAACTCTAATTTTCCATAGTTTTTGGGGAAATCTAAACGTCCAAGATTCGTGATCGCGGGCCCCCAATGCTTTCTCTCAAGAGATTCGAGTTTGTCTCGCTTTAAAACTTTCAAGACTAGGTCTTCTTTCTGAGCAAAGGAAGATAATTTCTTATATCTGGATGAATTCGGGGATACCAGCCCGCCCAATTTTTTGAAATTCATTGCTTCAAAGATGGTCGGATCTAAATAGAGCCAAGTGAGAACAGTGCTAAACACTGTTTTATTATTGAACTTTGGCGAGATTTTTTTATGGAAAAGGCGTGCATTCTCCCAGAAGTTTTTCTTTTGGTTGTAGTTAAACTTCATCTCAACAGCCCCCGCATAAAACCCCATCCCTTCTCCCCCAGAGTTCGGGATTCTATCTCGCAAACTAGCGGCAACCATAACTTTAGCATGGTAGGGTTTCTTAGTCTCTACAAAACTTTGCGCCCCTGTAAATGCCGTAGCAAGTGCCGAATTGACAGTAACATTCTCTTTTTTGCTTCGAGCAACCAAAGCAGAGGTTTCAGCTTCTGACAACTCCACTATTAATGCTTCATGATTGAATTCTTCCCAATAAGCATTGGTGATTGCCTCGTAATCTTTGTGGTCGAAGTATTCGCTATCTTCAACCCACTTCTGGTTCATCCGCTTAATGATGAACTTTATAAAACTGGAGAGGGAAACATCTTTCGGAAGATTATCCAAAGCAATGGTTGGCGGCATCGGAAGTATGCTAGACGCTTGAGATGGATTGCCAAGATGCTCCATTAAGTCTCGAGCCAAATAAGCTAGAGACATGCCATCACAAATGATATGATGACAGAGGAGGATGAGTTCAGACTCATCTGCTCCCTGAACCAAAACAAATCGAATTGCGGGGCGAATAGCGAAATCAAATGGAATTTTTATTTCTTCGGCATGGATTTTGACCCAATCATTTTTTGATTTTCTGGGCAGAATTGCAATAGGGATTTCTTGAACGTCTTCAGAAGTAAACCATTGGATATGATTTTCATCGTCTGTGATACGCACCTGAAGCAGGGCATGCCGTTGCTGAACTTTAGCAACCGCGTTCTTTAGCATATCTTCTGTTATGTTACCTTTAATCCGAGCAACCATTGTTACGACAGAAAAAGGTGAACGCGTAAAGAAACGTTCTGCTGAAGTGAGCTTCCGTTCATGGTTTACGCTTTGCTTGTTTTGAGACATTTTATTATTCATTTTGAAAGTGTTAAAATTAGTCCACTTCACGCGGTTCAATTAACAGTTTCACCCCTTTTAGCACTTCGTTTATTCGCTTTGTCGAGACAGAGCCAATATATTCGTCTAACCGCGATTTGTCTACAGAAACTATCTGTGAGATATTGATGACGCTGGGTTTAGAAAGATTCGCTTCCCCTTTTTTCAACAAGACATTTCCTGGAGCTTTTGCACGCTTTAAATTAGACGTTAATGCGCAGGCAACGATGGTATTAATACGGCTACGATTAAATACATTATTCTGAATAACAAGGTGCGGATGTCTATACCCTGGCTCTGAACCCATTGGTTCACCTAATTCTATCCAATAAATATCGCCCTGATTGACTACCATTCCCCCTCCACCAAATGTCTATGTTGCTTTTGTACTTTATGTAGGTATTCTTCCGCTTTTGGACTAGGAAGATCATCATAGGCACTATTAAGGTTATCAAGCAATTGTTGGTTTTTATACCGTTCAAGAAATTCTTCTACAGCTAAAGCAAATACTCGACTGCGAGAAATGTTTAAGCTGTCGGCTAAACTTTCAACCTGCCTAAATAAGGGTTCTTGTATTGAAATTGCTGTTTTTACACTTGCCATATTCTTATACCTTTTTCGCTTTTTGTTTATACCCATAGTATAACATTCGGTAGGCATTGTGTCAATTTAGATTCTACTCCCCCACCAAAATCGCCCTAGCTGGCGCACCATCTGACCCAACTAATTTTAATGGCAAACAATAAAGCGCATACTCCCCTTGCGGGACTTGGCTTAGGTCACAGCCTTCAATCACGACAATACCCGCGCGCAAAAGAATTTGATGCGTGGGGATAGAGTTATTAAACTCGGCGACAGAGAGATAGTCTACGCCGATGAGTTTTATTTTATTTTCTACTAACCATTCTGCGCCATCGGGGGTGATGGCGACAAAATCACGGATGAACTTGGGGGATTTTTGCGTCCACTGCTGGGAGTTGCGCGTCCGTATCAGCAGGCGCGATGTGTTTTCGGGGATGGCAGAATCTGTGAGTGTCGCCGCATCCACTGCGTCCACGCCCTCAGCAAGATGAAGTACGAATGCTCCGCCTGTCAATATATCCAAAGAAAGATTTTCAACGGTACGTCCATCGTTTAGAAAATGATGCGGCGCATCCACATGCGTCCCCACATGCACGCCTGCCGAAAAACGCGAGACGTTTGCATCTGCACCTTCATCTATAGAAAGGATTTCTTCTAATTCTATAGCGGGATCACCCTCCCAGACGGGAAGATTTGGAGAAATAGGAAGAGAAATATCGTATATGCTCATATTAGTTTCACTGGTTTCCTGATCTACTGATTTACGGGTCTACTCATCATCATAAACTGGAGCCGGCGTGGTGGTGGGCGTGGGGGTGATGGTGGCAACCATATTACCCCAACCGCTGGCATCAAAAATAAAGGTGAGAAATTCGGTACGTTCTGGCGCAGTCATGGGGCGAGGGCGGGCGTAATCTTCGAGCAATGCGGTGAGGAGTTCTACGCCGAGATATTTGCCATCGTAAAAAGTGTGGCGGTCTATGAACTCGTCACGAGTGTTTTCGGTGGTGTGCATTTGGTCGAAAAAGAGATTGCCCAAACCGTAATCAATAAATGAGCCGTTATAAAATTCTTTTACCTGCGCAGAATGTGCCTGACTACCGCTCACAACCACCGCGCCGGCATCTGCCATGGCGCGAAAATCGCGCCCTTGCTGTGGGCGAATTTCTGGCGAATAGTATTCTTGATATTGAAAAGTAGCGATGGGCAAATAGCCTTCTGCACGAAATTGGGCGATTTCTGCGGTCATAAATTCAAAATCGCAAGGTGCCGCGCCGGGCCAATCGTCTTCACGTGCCCACGCATAATCAGGACCGACCGGGTTGCACCCAATAAAGGCAAATTTATTGCCATTATGTTCTAGCGTGATGGCTTTTTGTGCGTCTGCCAAATCTTTACCACCGCCATAATAGGGAATGCCGTACTCATTATATAAATCTAGCGTAAAAAGGGTAGCATCTGAGCCTTGATCTTGAAAATGATTGCCCGTTAGCTCTACCAAATCGGTGCTTACATATTCGAGCAGTTCAATATAATCGGGGTTGCTACAAAAAGACTGTGTGCCCGGGTTTGGGTTGGGGTAGGGGCAATGCTCGTAAAATGGGACTTCGTTGCTAATATGCGTAATATCGGCATTTTGCAACCAATGCCCAATATCTCGAGCGGGGTAAGTAATGCCCTCCACTTCCATTTTATAAGCAGTAGCACGCACCATTGCGGTTACGCCCGTCATCACCAAAACGGTCATTTTTTCAGAGTCACGATTTGTAGATGAGATTTCAGGCGTGTCAACAGAGCAAGGGGATTCGCAATCCCAGCCATAGGAAATAATGAGCGGATACTCTTCGGCAGAAAAATCATTGTGCATAGGCGATTGCCCATCAATGCTCAGCACCTTCCAGCGCGGTTCGATTTCTTCAAAGGGGATAATTGCCCAAGAATCTCGCTCTTCCCATGCCAAATTTAATAGATTATGGGATTCGGCGGTACGAAGGTGTTTTGAACTGGGTTGCCCCCAAAGAGCAGTGAGTGCGGCTTTTGTCTCCTCTGCCATCCAAAGGGCTGAGGCGTCTGATGCTTCCCCATCCCACGTGGCAAGCAATTCTTCACTCGTCACTTCATCCATGATAGTGGGGAAAGGCGCAACCAGCGCATAAACCCACTCCGCTTCTGGTTCTAATGTGTTCACATCTAAACGCAAAACCGCCATATCTTCATCTGCCGTGAGGGGAAGCCCCCAATCGAAAGATGCCTTTCTTAGCGCATCTGGCACCGCATCACCAATCCAAAGATAATTGGGATTTTGGGTCGCGGTTGGCGTTGTTTTCACAACTGGCGGGCGTGGCGTTAGCGTCCGCTCAGGGGGAGGAGTAGCCATTTCTGGTGCAGCACACGCAGAAAGAAGAATGGTGATAATAAAGAATATAGTGAAAATATTTTGTGTTTTTTTCATACTTAGCTTCTATAATAGGTAGCGGCGGTTGAGTAGCCCGAACTCTTTTTGAGGGGCGTATCGAAACCAGAGCGGATTTGTGAAAAAATTATATTTTTAGTAACCCGCTTTGGTTTCGATACGGCGAAGCGCATCGCCTACTCAACCGCCGCTATCATTTTAATTTTAAAATTCGTGTTTCTTCCCCCTCTTTAATCTCCCCCGAAGGGGGAGAAATTGTCTTCCCCCTTCGGGGGAAGATGTCCGTAGGACAGAAGGGGGAAAAATTCGCGTGAAAGAACTATACAGAGAACTCCCGCACCCTAAATTTCTTCACTGCATCATCATCAATCGTGATGCCCAAACCTGGCGCGGTGGGCACATCAATGGTGCTATCACTATTCAAAGAAAAACGCTCATGGGTAATATCTTGGGCATAATAACGGTCTGTGGCAGAAATATCGCCGGGCAAAGCAAAGTTGGGCAAAGAGGCTAAAGCTAAATTAGCCGCTCGCCCCACACCCGTTTCTAGCATCCCACCACACCAAACGGGGATGTCGGCGGTATAGCATAAATCGTGAATAGCAACGGCTTCACTTAATCCGCCCACACGTCCCGCCTTGATATTGATAATACGAGAAGCATCCATTTCTATCGCTTGGCGTGCGTGCCGCACAGAAATAATGCTCTCATCTAAACACAGTGGCGTTTCAAATCTCTTCTGCAAAATATGATGATCCCATAAATCGTCTTCGGCGAGAGGTTGTTCAATAAGGAGCAAATCCAAATCATCTAAAGGCTGGATCGCCTTCGCGGTTTCAAGCGTATACGCAGAGTTTGCATCCACTTGCAATTTCAAATCGGGATAGGCTTCTCGCGCCGCAGAGACATCACCCACATCACGACCGGGTTTGATTTTCAACTTAACTCGACCATAGCCGTCCGCGAGATAATTTTCAATCACCTTGAGAAGGTCATCGGGCGTATCCTGTAATCCCACCGAGACGCCGACCGCGACTTTAGGCTTACCACCGCCAAATAAACTTTGGAGCGACTTATTCTCTTTTTTGCCGAGCAGATCCCAAATTGCCATCTCTACCCCAGCTTTTGCCATTTCGTGACCTTTGATATTCGCCACACGAGCACGATAATCGGCAGAGTCTTTAATATCTTGCCCTTGAAGTTCAAGGAGAATGAAATCTTTAAGAATATGCCATGCAGTGCCAACGGTCTCATACGCGTATCCGGGGTCTTTATCAGCAGCACATTCGCCATAGCCAACAAGCCCCTCTGCATAGACGGTGATAAGAATACTCTCACGAGCATAAATTCGTCCGAAGGAAGTCTCAAAGTGAGAAACAAGGGGCATTTTTAAATGGATGAGGGTAATTTTTTCGATTTTCATAGTTTTTTTGTTTAGGTAGTTTTGTAGTTGGATAGTTTGATAGTAAAAAAAACGTAAACGTTCAGGGGTTTCAAAACAGAACACGGATTTTACAGATTAGACAGGTTTTCGCGGATTTTAAAAACTTTTTTGTTTTTTATATGTGCAAAGATGACAAAAACATATAAACTTTCTAGAAAAATGCAGCAAAAGCATTAAAAATTCGCGTCATTCGCTCATTCGCGTAAATTCGCGTTGAAAGTTTTTAATATGGCTGAACGCTTACAAAAAAACGTGACCTTTCCGCGCACATCACATTTTATATTTCATCATTTCCCCCATTTGCCTCCCTTGTCACGCTTGCATCATTTGCCGCACTTGTTTCCCCTGTCACGTTTGCCTCCTTTGCTTCTTCCTCCCCTGTATCAAGATTCCGCATAACATCATCCATGCTCATATTCTCTTTTCGCATTCCCAATTCGGGAGTCGCACAGTGAGGGCAGATATTCCACGGGAGTTCCATGAGCGCATTACAATTGTGGCAATTCTTTTTGAGTTTGGTCTGACAACTGGGGCAAAGCATCCAATCATCTTTAACCCGCCGTTCACAGCCGGGGCAAAGCAACTGGTCTTCTATAGCGGCGAGAAGAGCTTCTTCTTCGAGGGTGCGCTGGTATTCGTCCTCGAGCGTGCGCGGTGGACGTAAAACAAGATATACCAAGATACCGGGTAAATAGAGTAATCCCACCAAAACTGTGGAAAGGATTTGCACCAATTTATCGCGGGTGCGGTTGCTAATATCTCTATAGGTCCAAATAACAAGACTGACCCAAAGAGCAAAAAAGAATGCGGCACCGAATCCCGTTAGGACGAGGGCGAGATTGTTTAGAAAAGTGGAATCTAGGTTCATTTTTTATCCTTGTGGTCATAAACCGCTAATTTACGCTAATCTTCACGAAAAAAACGCAAAATTTAGCGGGGATTAGAGAAGGTTAGCGGTTAAAAACATACACATTATTGTACTACGCTACGGCGTATCGAACTGAAAATACCAGAGATTATTTTCATCTACTACTCTTGAATTTTCGCCAAGTACCTGATAAAAGGTGCGACCAGGTTTGAGAGGGAGGGGCTGTCCACTTAAGTCGGTAATAAGCAGGGGTTGATCACTAGCAATCCTACGCCAATATGCCGAGATCACGCGTCCATCACGGAAGAGCATCGCTTTTCCCAATCCGATTAAATCAATATGGTAGACCTCATCTTCTTCTTGAAACTGATTGTCAAAAGTGTGAGGCACAAAGAGATAAATCACATTTTCTGCGGTGACTTGCTCCCCTGTGAGGTCGTCTACAAGCGGGGCGTAGGCGGGCGTTTCTCCATTTCTGAGTCCGTTTGCTTCTTGATGGCGGTAGTATTTATTTGTAATTGGCTGATATTCCCAATAATGATAATCATCGAGGGAATAGCGGGCAAAAATACCCAGCGCCGGTTCTCCCGAAGTTGGCGGCTGATTACTAAAATAGCTTGCACGCAAATCGGGACGCGTATCATCTTTTTTCTGTCTTTCCAAACAAGCTGAAAACTTTGTTGAATCTAAGAAGATATTATTATAGGTATCGAGTTCTTTTTCGCCAATTACGAAGGGCGGACAATAAGAATTTCCCGGCACAATCAAAAATTCGTTAATATCGCTCGCTTTGAGATGGTCGTAAACACGTTTGTCGGCGTATTTGAAAACGAGATAAGCTTGATACATGCGGGCAACGTGCTCATCGAAAAAACGCCCTGAGCGAACGGGACCAATCTGCTCGGCATTATTGCTATAAAATACAGCAATAAAACGCGTTAGCCCACTTTCTATATAGTATTCAAAGACAACGTCTGCAAGACTTAGCCCCGAGTTGATGGTGCGCACGTAACGAGGAAAGAGCGCAATTTTGCTCGCAATAGGTCGCCTATCTAATAATTCGGGTGAGGCAGGGGGCAGCCCCGTGAGTGGATTAATGCCATCGGGCAAGGAATAAGGCGTGATATTTGAAGATGTTGGTAAAATAAGCGGCGTAGAGGTAGGGGCTGGGGTAGGGACTTGAGTTGGTGTCTCTGTCGGCACAAAAATCGTTGGAGATGAGGCAATCTCAACCGTAGGCGTGCTCGCAGGCTGGCATGAGGCGAGAAAGAGTAAAGAAAAAATTATAAGGAGTTTTTTAGAAAGTGACATTATTTTTAAATTTCAACATTTTTTAGACAATACGATTTTCTCGAATTTTACAACAGAAAAAGTAAAGCTGATAAAATAGCATTGTCTTGTATTTTTTTCACATCCGATTATTAGAGTCTATCGGAAATAGCTTAGAAGAACCCGCTCCCTTGAAGGGAACGGGTTCTTCTAACCGCTGAAGTTTTATTTCTGACAAAGCCTATTGTACCCTTATGCTCATCATCATTACAATTGCCATCTTTTTTATTAGCGCACTCGCCTTGCTTCTTTTACGCCTATTTAACCCCGACTTTCGTTATTTATGGTTAGTTGCGGCCATAGGCGCTTTTTTGGCATGGCTGAGTGTCTTTTTTTGGCAACTAAAAATGCCGATTTTGCTTGCACTCCCTGCTTGGCAACCCGAAAGTCTTTTTATCAATTCCCCCACTCTGCTCGCAGACGAACTCTCTTGGGCTTATGCTTATAGCCTTGCAACGCTGGCTCTAGGGGTTATTTTTACAGCTGTAGCTCGCGAAAACTTCCCTAGCACGCCCGCTTGGGCAGGAACGCTTGCGCTCGGCGCAGTCGGCATTTTAGCTGTGCTGGCAGAGAATCCCCTTACCCTTGTTATTGCTTGGTCTGCCATAGATTTAGCAGAGCTAAGCACTTTATTAACGTCGGTACGTGAAAAAAAACAACGCGAACACGTTGTGATTTCATTCTCAACACGCATTCTAGGAACAGGCTTCTTGCTCTGGGCAGGGATGGTGAGCATGACAGAGGGGACTTCGCAAAACTTTCTCACCGCATCGCAAAGCGCAGGCATTTATATGCTTATTGCGGCAGGCTTGCGTTTAGGCATTCTACCCATGCACATCCCCTTTAAAACAGAATCAGCACTGCGCCGCGGCTACGAGACAATGCTTCGGCTTACTGCCGCCGCCTCTAGTTTGATATTGCTGGCACACATTCCACAAGAAAGCCTTCAATCCCCTATTATCCCTTATTTATTGGGCATAATTTCTCTAACTGCCCTCTACAGTGCTTGGATGTGGTTTCAAACAAAAAAAACCCTCGATGCCCGCCCCTACTGGATGCTGGGCATGGCTTCGCTGGCTCTTTCTGCAACTTTACGCGCTAATCCCGTTGGGAGCGTTGCCTGGGGTGTCGCACTTGTACTGGGCGGCGGGGTTTTGTTTCTCTCTTCGGTAGAAAATAAATGGCTCAATCGCCTCCTTTTAGGAAGCCTGATTGCAACATCTACTTTGCCACTAACACTCACCGCAACCGCTTGGGAAAGCAACACATCACAATGGGCAGGATATTGGATCATCTTACTTCCTGCACACGTTTTACTTTTAACAGGATATTTCCGCCACGCCCAGCGCAAAGATAAAGGCACCTTCAAAAGTCACAATCGCTTTACATTGCTCGCCTACCCCCTAGGCATTGGCATTATGTTATTTTCCTTAATTCTCTTAGGCTTTTGGGGTTGGGAAGGTTCAGCATCTCTTGGTGCATGGCAATTTGCCTTGGCATCTCTTTTCTTAACCGCTTTAGTTATTTGGTTTTTACCACGCATCAACACTTTTGTACCACTTCAGGCGCACTGGATTACAGAAACAAAGCCTCAAAAAAGAAAAACATTCATCTACGACTTCTCTTTAAGCCTCTATTATTTTCTACGCGAAGGGTTCAAAAAAATCACCAATATATTTGAAGGCGATGGGGGAATTTTATGGGCTTTACTCATCATCATACTCTTCGCCTCTCTACTCGCAGAGGGAATTCGCTAATGGCCACTCAAATCATATCTTGGATTTCAGTATTCATACTCTTCCTTGCCACCCTCTCATTTCTCATTACGCAAGATTGGCGTTGGAGCTTAGCCGCGCTTGCCTTACTCTACCTTGGCGTTTTTTGGCTCACACAACTTCATTGGACTTTTTCAATGTCTGCCGTAAAACTGGTAACGGGATGGATGGTTGCCACCATCTTAGGGATTACCCGCTCCGCCCTTGACCCAGAACTTGATACCCCACCCCAACATTTATCTTGGTCTCAAGGCAGATTTTTCCGCATCCTAACAGCGGTATTGGCTTTAGTCCTCGCCATTTCAACCACCCCAACTGTCACAGCCTTGCTCCCCGGCATCGGTGCAGTCGAAGTTACAGGGAGTCTCATCTTACTCATCATGGGGCTTCTTCTCTTAGGACTAACAGTAGAACCACTACACGTTATCATCGGTTTACTTACCTTCATAGCAGGGTTTGAAATTCTCTACGCCGCAGTTGAAGATGCCACCCTCGTTGCCGCACTACTGGCTATTATCAATCTCGGCTTAGCCTTAGTAGGCGCCTATCTAATTACAGCAAACGCAGAAGAAAATCAGGAAAAAAACAGATGAGCGCCCCCCTAATTTGGATTGGTATCCCTCTACTACTCGCCCCCCTTCTCTGGTTTATCAAACGCGGCGATATTATAGCCTTCTTCGGTGGCATTAGCGCGCTTTTTCTATCGGCACTGGCTTGGCTTATTCCCATAAATACCGCCATCCGCATTACAGCAAATATCTCATTCAAAATATCTGATTCTATCGAAATTTTAGGGCGACAAATCATCATAAACCCCGAAGATCAATCCCTTTTGGCTCTTCTTTATGGTTTAGCCGCACTCTGGTTCTTCGGCTCTAGTGCGGCATATATCGCTCGCCGTTTTGTACCATTGGGGATGACAATCCTTGCCCTACTTATCGCATCTCTCGCGGTAGAGCCATTCTTATATGCCGCCCTCATTATTCAAACCGCCATCTTAATCGCAGTTCCCCTTCTCTCACCACCCGAAAATAAGCCAGGGCGTGGCGTTATCCGCTTTTTGATTTATCAAACCTTAGCCATGCCTTTTATCCTGTTTTCTGGCTGGCTCTTAGCTGGTGTAGAATCTAGCCCCGGCGATATAGAGCTACTTACGCAAGCGGCGGTATTATTAGCACTAGGCTTTGCCTTTCTTCTCTCCATCTTCCCACTCTTTACATGGATTCCCCTCCTTATGGAAGAAGCATCCCCCTACGCAGTAGGATTCATTCTTTGGCTCTTACCAACCGCCGTCTTCCTCTTTGCACTTGGATTCCTAAACCGTTACGCCTGGCTACGCGAATACCCCCAGCTTCCCAATGTTTTACGTACTGCGGGATTAATAATGGTGCTAACAGGAGGGCTGTCGGCGGCGTTCCAACGTCATCTCGGACGGATGATGGGCTACGCTTCTATCGTCAACATGGGATTTTCGCTCTTGTCCCTGAGCTTGATTGCCGACCATCAGCTTTCTGCCTTCTCTTTGCTCCTTATCCCTCAAGCATTGGGTTTAGTCATCTGGTCACTCGCCCTCTCGGTATTGAAGATGCGAGAAAAATCGCTCGATTTTAAAAATGTACAAGGAATGATACAACGCTACCCCATTATTATCAGCGGCATAATTTTTGCCCATTTTTCTGCAATAGGGTTGCCCCTTTTGGCAGGCTTTCCACCTATTATTGCCATCTGGAGTGGCGTAGCAAAAGAAGAGATTATCGCCGCATCTTGGGTTGCTATAGGGCTGGCAAGCCTATTAACAGGCGCGATCCGTACTTTAGCGGTTGTAGTTATGACTGATGATGAAGATGGCTGGACGTTAAATGGCGGGACGTTGCAAAATATCCTAATCGGTCTGGGTATTTTCTTTATCCTGCTCCTGGGCATTTTCCCACAATTTTCATATCCTGTTTTGAGCAACCTGCCATCAGCCTTTAGATATATTGGGGGATAAACCTATGCTATAATTTGCCAATCTCTCCATTGGAGGCACCATGGAATTTGAACAAATTATTAAACAACTAGATTGGTTAGACGAAGAACGGCGAAAAGATAAAGCAACTATCGCCGCGCAAGTTGAGCATATTGCAGTGCTAAACGGCACAGTTAAAACACTTGATCAGAAAATAAAACCTCTTGAAAGTGCTATAGAAAACTATGCATCGCTCGCGGCAAGGGTGGAGCAATTCGACTCATTTCTTTCTCAGCAACGCGAGGAAATGAACTCGACATTTGAAAAAATAGAAACCAGTGCAAAAGAACGTGATAAAAACACAAGAGAGAGTTTTCTAAAAGAATTCCCTCCACTTAACGAAGCGATTACAGACATCGGTAGCAAAATAGACTTCTCTCACCTTGAGCGCGGTCTAAAAGCGCGTGAAGCCGAAGATTTGCGTTTAAGTGCCTCATTTACAGAAATTAGAGCGAGCTTTGATGAGGTCATTAAGAGCAATAAAGATTTAAAATACGCACAAAATTTACATGAAGACAGTCGCGGCCAAGATATTAAGCAACTAACCGATACACAAGGCGAAATTATAGCCCTCAGAAAACGCCTTGACGAAGATCGCGAGAAACGCCAACTTAATGCCGATACACTAAAAAATATCGATGTGCGCGTTGCCGAAGTTTTAGCCAGTGAACATAAACGTAAACAAGAACAAAGTGAGTTTTTAGATAAATTCTCTATTGAGCAAATAGATCGTGAACGCGCTTGGAAAAAATGGATAGAAGAAGCAGATAGATTTAACGAAAAAACGGAGTTACTTGAAACTCACCTGCAAAGGTCCGAAGAGACTACTCGTGCCGCCCAAAAAGCAGAAAAATCTTACGAAGAAATTAGCCATAAAATTGAGAGACGCGTTCACGAAATTGTTGAAATGCAACGTCTTTCTGAAGATAAGTTACGGCAAGAATGGGTCACTTTCAAAGCCGATGACCAAAAACGCTGGACAGGTTATGGGCTTACCCAAGACGAAACCATGAAGGGCTTACAGAAAAAAGTTGCTACAGTAGAAGAAAAAATAACTACTTTGGGTGATGATGCTCAAACGGTGGAGGATAAACTAGAACAAAGCGCAAATGTAACGGAACATCAGATGCAAGAACTGATGAACTGGGCGCATGAATGGCTAACCGCATCTGAACGTGTAATGGGGCATGAGAAGAAATCCTGATATATTTGACTCTATCGAAAATAATTTTTGGGTTAAAGTTCTCAAGTTTCTTAACTGCCAATCTTCACCAATCTCACTGATTTTTGTTTTTTAGCAAAGATTAGGGGGAAGAATCCTGCCCTTCCGATTAGCGGTTAAGAATTTTATTCCCGACAGAGCCTATTGTCACAGAAAACCAAAACTCGCGAAACAGCGAATGAGAAAAGGATAAGAAAACCAAGTTAGGGGACAAAAAAATGTTAAAAAGGTAAAGCAAGCCCAAATCAAGAAAAAAGAGACCGAGTTTCTAAAGCTCGGTCTCTTGGTTTATTCTTCAACAATCTCCATCACATCATCTACTTTATCTTTGGGATAGGGCCAAATCTCACAGTCTACGCCACGCGCCAAATAAAAATCTCCTGCTCGTACAGAAACAACACCCTCTAAGGTTTCTACGCGCACTTTTTGGTCGGGATCTCCTACGGCATCCACAAGCGGAACAAGATCTGTTAATGCTTTTTTGACACAATAATGGGGACGGGTAATTGCATAAGTTTTTTCAAAAATACTTTCTTCTACAGGCCATTTATCTTTAGGCGAATCTAATTCGTTAACAATATAATTGCCCTTGCTCACAGTAAGTATCTCCCCCCACGGTGTTTTGATTTCAACCTCTTGTTTTTCCTCAGGTGTAGGCAAAAACTGCACCACATATCGCTCAACGGTGCTACGATAAGCTTTGAAATCTAAGCTCATAATCACTTCATCTTTCGATTTAAGTAAAATTGTATCTGTCATTATCGCCTTCCTTTTCTGAACTCTTTTATATAAAACACGACGCGAGCTATTCTAGCATAAAAAATCTGTAGGGATTTTCTGCCATGAACCTAACTCGATAGTTGTGATTTCGCATTTCTAACACCACTAAAAACTAGTTTTGAACGAAAAAGCCTCCCGCAGAAGACAAAATACGATCTTTTAAACGCTAAATTCGCGAATTTAGCAAATACCGCGAAAAAAAACCTAAATCCCCGTGCACCATCCAATGTCGAGATGGTGGACAAGTAGATATTCGCTTAGACGAGGACGGAAACCCACACGTACTCGAAATCAATACCTTGCCAGGACTTCACCATATCCACTCCGATTTGCCCATTATTGCACGTTCTGTGGTGATGAGCTTTGCAGAATTATCAGATAAAACTCTCACCCACGCCATTAAGCGAATGAAGTAATTCAAAACACCCGCTTTCTATTCGCTCTCAAGAACGTAGATTGAGAGGATATTGGTTAAAAATCTCTGTTGACGCAAGAATAATAACAAGGTAAACTTACGTCGCTTGATTAACAGAAGTTCTAACGCAAGAGTAAGATTTTGATTTGGAACCCATGCTTGACCCAGCGACATACTAATCTATAAAAAGGAGTTTCAAATTATGTCTGAAAAAGAACAAGGTACAGTTAAATGGTTCAACGGTAGCAAAGGCTACGGTTTTATCGAACGTGCTTCAGGTGGCGATGTTTTCGTCCACTTCAATGCTATCGTTGGTGATGGCTACAAAAACCTAGAAGAAGGACAACGTGTAGAATTTTCTGTTACACAAGGCCAAAAAGGCTTACAAGCAGAAGACGTTGTTGTAATCTAAAACGATTTCAAAATAACACAAAAAAAAAGCGAGACAGCGAAAGTTGCTGTCTCGCTTTTTTTTGTTAAGTTTTTAGAAGAAACTTGTCTGACAACTTATTGACATCCTCTCCAAATTTTGCTAAACTATAGGAAGTTGTCTGACAACTCAAACCTCATTGAAAAGCACTAATTAAAGGACTAAACAAATATGTCCACCCTTCTCGTAAAAAATGCTACGATTCTAGTAACAATGGACGACCATCAGCGCGAAATCGCGTCTGGTGGTCTTTTTATTCGCGATGGATTTATCGAGCAAGTTGGCACCACCACCGAACTCCCAAAAACTGCCAATGAAATTCTTGATCTAAGCGGGCACGCCCTTCTCCCCGGCTTGGTCAACACCCATCACCATTTTTACCAAACCCTAACCCGCGTTGTGCCCCCCGCACAAGACGCAAATCTCTTCAACTGGCTCAAAACCCTCTATCCGATTTGGGCGGGGCTAACGCCTGAAGACATTTTCATATCCACTCAAACTGCACTGGCAGAACTCGCCTTTTCGGGATGCACAACCGCGTCCGATCACCTCTATCTCTATCCAAACGGAAGCAAGTTGGACGATGAGATTGATGCCGCAAAAGAGATCGGGATGCGCCTCCACGCTTCTCGCGGGTCAATGAGCTTGAGCGAAAAAGACGGTGGACTTCCTCCTGATTCCGTTGTGGACACAGAAGAAGCGATTCTCGCAGATTCCCAGCGTCTCATCGAACGTTATCACGATCCCAAAGCTGGCTCGATGACCCAAATCGTGCTTGCCCCTTGCTCCCCTTTCAGCGTTACATCTGAATTAATGAAGCAATCGGCAATTTTAGCGAGAGAATACGGCGTGCAATTACACACCCATCTCGCCGAAACCGAAGACGAAGAACAATTCTGCATTGATATGTTTGGGCATCGTCCCGTAGACTATATGAAAGAAGTTGGTTTTATTGGCAACGATGTTTGGTTCGCCCACTCAGTTTATGTTAATCAAGAAGAAATTGACCTTTTCGCAAAAGAAGGTTGCGGCGTAGCCCACTGCCCCTCCTCGAATATGCGACTTGCCTCTGGCATCGCCCCAATTAAAGAATTAACCGAAGCTGGCGTAAAAGTGAGCATCGCCGTGGATGGCTCTGCTTCCAACGACGGCTCACATCTACTTGGCGAAGTACGGCAAGCAATGTTGCTCGCCCGCGTCAAAGAAGGTATTACGGGATATTCTCTCTCCAGCGAAAACCGAAAACTAATGACTGCTAGAGATGCATTATATCTCGCTACACGCGGCGGCGCAGATGTCTTAGGACGCAAGGACATTGGCTCTCTCGAAGTTGGCAAAGTCGCCGACTTTTTCGCCATCAAACTTGATACTCTTGATTACGCGGGCGCACTCCACGATCCCGTCGCCGCGACCATCTTTGCCCAACCCGTCAAAGCGAATTACACGGTTGTGAACGGGAAATTCGTTATCAAAGAAGGACAGTTGATCACAGTAGATGAGCGAAAGTTGATTGAAAAGCATAATATAGCGGCGAAGAGACTTTTAGAAAAATAAATAAAAGGGCTACATTGCACTTGACTTCGGGTTAAACATCATTTGATTTAACCCAATGTGCAGCACATTTTTCAAATGCAACACACATCTATCATCAAAAAAGAGAAAACTGTTTGAGCAAATAGAAAAAAACAGCCACGGTTCAAAGAACCAAACAATCGCTAAAGCGATTACTACAAAGAATTCCCCTCGTAGTAAGGACTTTAGTCCTTAACTTGCCTCTTGCAAACTTACAACTTTAAACCTTCAACCTATAACCGAAAGAAAAAATTATGTCATCTTTAAATCTTACAAAAAAACTCGTAAACGTCGCTATGGGGCGCGAAACTGCCGACATCGTTATTCGTAACGGTGTTTGGGTTAGCGTTCAAACTGGCGAATACATCCCCAATACCGACATTGCCATCGTTGACGGGCATATCGCCTTTGTTGGCGAAAACGCTTCGCATTGTGTTGGCGAAAACACGCAAATTATTGATGCTGGCGGCAAATATCTTGTCCCCGGCTTGCTCGATGGACACATGCACGTTGAGTCAGGCATGGTGACTGTCACTGAATTTGTACGTGCAGTTGCCAAACGTGGCACAACGGGTATTTTCGCTGACCCGCATGAAATCGCCAATGTTTTTGGTCTCAAGGGTGTAAAACTGATGGTTGATGAAGCCGCTGAGCAGCCCATCCACGTTTGGGTGCAGATGCCATCTTGTGTCCCCTCTGCACCAGGATTTGAAACCCCGGGCGCAGAAATCACGCCTGATGATGTCGCCGAAGCCATGCAATGGGACGGTATTATCGGTCTCGGTGAAGTGATGGATTTCCCTGGTGTTTTCAATGCCAGCGATAAAATGATGGAAGAAATTGCCGCCGCACGTGATGCAGGCAAAACAATTGGCGGACATTATCCAAACCTTGATTTAGGGGTAGATTTTCACGGTTATGTTGCCGCTGGCATCGAAGACGATCACGAAGGCACACGCCCCGAAGACGCCATTGCTCGGGCGCGGCAGGGCATGAGCCCCATGCTCCGCTACGGCTCGGCTTGGCACGATGTTGAATCTCAAGTAGGTGCGATTCTTGAACATAAACTGGATTCACGCCGATTTTTGCTCTGCACCGATGATTCTCATGTGGAAACGCTCGTTGAAGATGGGCACATGGACAGAGTTTTGCACCACGCTCTTGACGTGGGCTTGCCACCGATGATTGCACTTCAGATGATGACAATTAACACCGCCGAACATTTTGGCGTATCTCGTAAAATGGGCATGATTGCCCCCAGCCGATGGGCAGATGTGCTGATTGTTGAAGACCTAAACGATTTTTCACCCGAAATGGTCATCGCCAAAGGGCAGGTGATTGCAGAAAATGGCGATTTGACGATTGACTTGCCAAAGATTGAATATCCAGAATGGGTGCGAAAATCTGTCCACTTGGCGAAACCGCTCGAGGCGCAAGATTTTGCTATTTTAACGGAATCAAGCTCACACAAGAGCGTCACGGCGAATGTCATCGGCGTGATAGAAAATCAGGCACCCACCAAACATCTTAAGATAGAAATCCAGCCAAAAAATGGTCAAATCCAAACAGATATTGAGCGTGATATTGCAAAGCTCGCTGTTGCTGAAAGGCATAATGCTACCGGTAGAATAAGCGTAGGTCTCGTGAGCGGATTTGGTTTTACCGAGCAGTGTGGCATTGCTTCCACTTACTCACATGATAGCCATAATATGATTGTGACAGGCACAAACGAAGAAGATATGGCAATTGCCGCGAATAAACTCGCCGAAATTGGCGGGGGGCAAGTGGTCGTGAAAGATGGCGAAGTGATTGGCATGGTTGAGCTGGAAATTGCTGGGCTGATGTCTCGCGAAGAGGCTTCGATTGTGGCAAAAAAGGCGGCATCGGTTTTAGATGGTTTCAAGGCTTGCGGATGTACACTAAATAGCCCAAATATGCAATTTTCTTTGCTTGGCTTGGTCGTTATCCCCGAATTAAGAATTTCAGATTTAGGCTTGGTCGATGTGACCAAGTTTGAATTTGTACCCGTTATAGAGTAGATATGCGTTGCATCTGCTTTTGGATGCGCTGTACATCGGATTAGCCGACCTCTAACGCATCTGTGAGATGCAATACAGGTCTAATAGGAATTACTATGGCTTTACCTTCACCTTTTCAGGAATTACAAAATAATTTAGGGGCTGTTATTTCTTCTGTCCCCGCAGGAGAGCGTTTGCCTTCTGAGCCAAAATTGGCAAAACAATTGGGTGTTTCCCGCGCCACACTACGCGAGGCGATGCGGACTTTTGAAACACAAGGATTAATTCGCCGAAGACAAGGAGCAGGAACTTTTGCAGTCGGTGATGCCCCCGTTTTAGAGAGCGGGCTTGAAGTTTTAGAAAGTATTCAAACTATGGCAAGGCGAATGGGGGAAACTATAAAAGTAAAAGACCTAAAAATCGAGACGGTGCCTGCGAACAAAAAACAAGCGGGAAAATTGGGGCTGCCAACAAAAACACCACTAACAAGAGTCACTCGTGTGATGTGCACCAGCGAACGTCCCGCTGCATATCTAATAGACATTCTCCCTAACGAATTTTTATCTGCAGATAAGTTACCTGAAAATTTCAAAGGCTCAGTACTCGATTTTATGTTAGAACGAGGCGATTTTCCTACAGTGGCAAGAATCGGCGTAAATGCCACCAGCGCAAAAGCAGAGGTGGCAAAGGCTCTCGAAATTCAGCGAGGCGATGTTCTATTGCGCATCAGTTCTCGTATTTATTTAGACGCAAAACAAGTAATTGACTATAGCTTGGGCTATTTCTTGCCCGGCTATTTTGATTTTCATGTTTTAGGCCATATACAAAGTTAATATCAATATCAAAATGTTGATAAAAATTATATTTAAGGAGTTTTTTTAAAATGGCACTATCAAAAGTAGAAGCAGTACAAGAAATCCAAAAGCGCGTTGACGCTGCAGAAGAAGACATCATCAAATTTATGCGGGATATTGTCGCCATCCCCAGCATGGAAGGACAGCTCAAAGATGTCGGCGAACGCATTGCCGCCGAAATGAACAAAATGGGATTTGACGAAGTCCGTTTTGACAAAATGGGCAATATCATGGGACGCATCGGCAATGGCGAAAAAGTAATCGTCTACGATTCACATATCGACACTGTTGGCGTTGGCGACCCAGAAGAATGGGATTGGGATCCATTTGTAGGTAAAGTGGAAGATGGTGTACTTTTCGCACGCGGTGCATGTGATGAGAAAGGTAGCACCCCCGGTATGATTTACGGTCTCAGCTTCGCCCGTGATTTGGGCTTGCTTGAGGGCTGGACAGCTTGGTACTTCGGCAACATGGAAGAGTGGTGCGACGGCATTGCCCCCAACACCTTCGTGGAAGTTGACCCCAAAATCACCCCCGACTTTGTCGTCATCGGCGAGCCAACCAAAATGAACGTGTATCGTGGGCATAAAGGTCGTTTAGAAATGCGCGTTGTTGCCAAAGGCGTCTCTGCTCATGCAGCATCCAACCAAGTTGGCGATAATGCTATCTACAAACTAATTCCCGTCATAGCGGGCATCCGTGATTTAGAACCCAGCTTGGGCAACCACGAATTTCTCGGTCATGGAAAAATTACTGTTAGCGATATGACAGTGCAAACTCCTTCAATCAACGCTGTTCCTGACGAAGCGATTATCTATATTGACCGCCGCATGACCTTTGGCGAAACAAAAGAAGAAGTTGTTGCACAAATTGAAGCATTAATCCCCGAAGAATTCAAATCGACCGTCAAAGTTGAAGAACTTTTCTACGAAGAGGCTTCTTACACTGGTTTCGTCTTCCCTGTTGATAAATACTTCCCCGCTTGGGCTTATGAAGAAAATCATCCCCTTGTACAAGCTGGTTTAGAAGCTCGTGAAGCCATTGGCTTTGAAAAAGCCCCTGCTGGTAAATGGGAATTCTCGACCAACGGCGTTTACTGGGCTGGTAAAGCCAAAATCGCCGCTATTGGATTTGGTCCTGGCGATGAAGTAACTGCCCATACCGTGCTCGACTCTGTGCCTTTGGATGATATGGTAAAAGCAACTGAGTTTTACGCTATTTTGCCTTCACTCATTAAATAGTTAATAGATAGATGTGCATTGCACCTAGCAAGGTGCGTTGCACATCGGCTTTAATCTCATAACTCAAACTGCAATGCAGTTTTAACAAACTCACCCTTTCATAAAACAGGAGATTCAAAATGCAAACCAATTTTCGTGGACGTGACCTTATTGGCGATTTAGACTTCACAAAAGAAGAAGTTGAGACCGTATTAGAAGTAGCATGGGATTTAAAGAAAAAACGTGCTTTGGGGCAACTTCACCCCTATTTGCGCGATAAAGCACTCGCAATGCTTTTCTTCTTCTCCTCCACACGCACACGCAGCTCTTTTGAAGCTGGCATGGCTCAACTTGGCGGGCATGGTGCTTTTATTGATTCCACCACTACCCAAATTTCTCACGGAGATACCACCAGAGAAATCGGTGAGATTTTTGGTCGCTATTTCGACGGGATTGCTATCCGTCACTGCGATTGGAAAGATGGCAATCGTTATCTTAATGATGTAGCATCCACAAGCCGTGTGCCTGTTTTGAATATGCAATGTGATATTTACCATCCCTTCCAATGTTTGGCTGATTTGATGACCATTCAGGAAAAGAAAGGCAAAGATTTGCGCAAAAAGAAAATTGTTGTTTCTTGGGCGTATGCTGATTCTTATCTGAAACCGATTTCGGTTCCACAATCTGTTATTTTGCAAATGCCCCGCTTCGGCATGGATGTAACTCTGGCGTATCCGCCTGAATTCCCTCTAATGCCTGAGATCGTTGCGCAAGCCCAAGAACAAGCACGTCTCGCTGGTACCAACTTCGAGATTATCGATACTGCTGACGGGATGAAAGAATCCTTTAAAGATGCAGATGTCGTCTATGCTAAATCCTGGGGTCCCATGATGACGACAACTGATCCCGAAGAGGGAAAACGTCTTCAAGATAAATACAAAGACTGGATTGTTGACCAAGATAAAATGAACGTAGCAAAACCAGATGCGATTTATATGCACCCGCTCCCCGCTGACCGTGATGTTGAAGTCACCAGTGAAGTTTTAGATGGTCCTAACTCTGTTGTTTTTGACCAAGCTGAAAATCGTCTTCATGCGCAGAAAGCTGTTATGGCGTTGACGATGAACTAGGGATTAGTGAATCAGTGAATTAGAAGAATTATAGTAACTGGGGAGCGCGGTTTTGAAGATTTAGATGCCTATAAGCTGGCTTTGCAGGTTGTAAAGATGGCTTATGATGTTGCTAAATCATTGCCCGTCGAAGAGAAATATAACTTGGCAAGTCAAATACGCCGCGCTTCCCTTAGCATTACACTTAATATCGCGTAAGGGTATGGACGCTATCATTATCTTGATAGCTTAGGTTTCTTCTATATCGCTCGAGGCTCTCTTGAAGAAGTTTTGAACGCCTTTATCGTTTGTGATGAACTTGGTTATACAAAAGCCAAATTAGCCTCTCAAAGAGAACTTTGCGGCAATACAATCCGTATCCTTAATGGATATATTCGCTATGTTCGTAGCCAAAAACAAGGCTATAAAGAATACGGAGAACGTGCTATCAAAGAAGAAGCCGCCTTCTACGACACTGCGCCCTGTTCCACTGCTCCACTGATCTACTCAAAGGAAAAACATGACCGAAAAAAAAGTAGCCGTTCTTGCCGTTGGTGGGAACGCACTGATTACAGATAAAACAAAGAAATCAATCCCCGATCAATTTGACGCTGTAAAAGAAACGATGGGACATATTGCTGGGATGATTGAAGATGGTTGGGATGTAGTCATCACGCACGGCAACGGACCCCAAGTTGGTTTTATTTTACGCCGCTCTGAGCTATCTTTGCATGAGCTGCACCCCGTCCCGATGGATTATTGTGGTGCAGATACGCAAGGTGCTATTGGCTATATGGCACAAAAAGCCTTGCGAAACGAGTTCAAAAAACGCGGCATTGATAAAACAGCCGTTACCGTTGTGACGCAAGTCGAAGTCAGCGCAGATGACCCTGCTTTTGAAAACCCAGCAAAACCCGTTGGCTCTTTCCTTGATGAAGAAACCGCCAAAGAACGCATGGCTGAAGGACAGGATTTTGTCGAAGATGCCGGCCGTGGCTGGCGCAGAGTTGTGCCCTCCCCATTGCCGATGAATATCGTTGAAGTAGATGCTATCAAAAAATTAATTGACGGCGGATTCTCCGTCATCGCTGTTGGCGGTGGTGGTATTCCTGTTGTAGAGAAAGAAAATGGCAATTTACGCGGCGTAGAAGCCGTGATCGACAAAGATTTTGCATCTGGCTTACTCGCCAACAAAATCAATGCCGATTTGCTCGTCATCTCCACCGCAGTCGAAAAAATTGCCATCAACTTTGGCAAAGACAATGAAGAATCGCTCGATGAAATGACCGTAGCTCAAGCTGAAAAATACATCGAAGAAGGTCACTTTGCCCCCGGCAGTATGCTCCCCAAAGTTCAGGCAATTATTAAATTCCTGAAAGAAGGTGGCAAAAAAGCCCTCGTCACCGATCCCCCAAATATCCAACGCGCCCTAAATGGCGAAACGGGTACTTGGATCGTTCCCTAATTAACCTATTCTCGTAGGGGCGCAGCTGCGCCCCTGCGAGAACGCATATATGAAACGCATTCTCGCTTTCATCAAATCCCCTCCCCTCATCCTTGCAGCTATCACTATGCTTGCCTACGGCATTCTCGCGCCCCAACTCGGCTTCTACTGGGACGATCTCCCCATCGGCTGGATTCGCTACGAACTCGGTCAAGATGCACTCACACAATACTTCTCCACAAACCGTCCCGCATGGGGAATATGGTACGGCATCCTCACAAAATTTATTCCCTATAAACCCCTTTATTGGCAAATACTCGCCCTCTTTTGGCGTTGGCTCACCGCCCTTCTTTTCTGGGGAATTTTCCGTCAACTTTTCCCCACCCGCAAAAATCTTGCCCTTGCCTCAGCCCTACTTTTTCTCCTCTACACTGGCTTCACCCAACAATTCGTCTCTTTCGTTTACGGCTATCATTTCACCACTTATTCGCTCTACCTTTTTTCACTTCTCGCAATGCTCTGGGGAATAAAAAAACCACATTTTATTTATCTCGGTTTACTCGCATCAGCCTTAAATCTCATTATGGGGGAATATTTTTTCGTCTTAGATTTGATTCGTCCCCTGCTACTTTGGATAGTTTTTCAAGATATTTCAGATTGGAAAAAGCGAGCTTCGCGCGTATTTTCAACTTGGTTGCCCTATCTTGGCGTTTTCTTGGCGGCAACATTGGTGCGCACCCTCATCTTCAACAATCAAGTTTACGAATACAGCCTCCTCAATGAACTCCGCACCGTGCCACTCCTCACCATAGCAGAATTATTCAAAACCATCCTTCTTAGTCTCTACACAACCTTCGTTGCCGCATGGGGGCAAGCTTTCATCTTGCCCGATTTTGAATTACAAGGCAAAGTGACGATAATAATTTATCTTGGCATTATTTTTATTTCTTTTGGAGCGGTATTATTTGCTCTCACCCGCCCCCCTCTAACTCCCCCCAAAGGGGGGGGGGGCAGTCCCTTCCCCCTTCGGGAGAAGGCTAGGATGGGGGCACTCACCCTCATCCTCCTCGGCATAATCTCTGCCCTCCTCGCGGGCGTCCCATTTTGGCTTACGGGCTTACCAATTTCATTAGGCTTTCCTGCAAATAGAGCCACTTTACCTTTTATACTAGGAAGTGTCTTTTTCCTTGTCGGCATTATTTCACTAATCCCACGCAAAAAGTTGCAAGTAATTTTATTCGCCATTCTAATTGCTTTTTCGGCAGGCAGACAATTTCTCTGGGCAGATGAATATAGACGAGATTGGATAGTGCAAAAAAATCTCTTCTGGCAAATGTCTTGGCGAATTCCCGATTTAGAAGAAAACACAACCATTTTACTCAACGAAGGTGCTCTCAAGTTTTATGCCGACAACTCACTAAGCGCACCCCTAAATTGGATTTACGCCCCCGATACGACTGCTGAACACATCCCTTATATGCTTTATTATTTGCGCTCTCGCTTTGGCGTAGAGGGTGAAAATCTCGAAGAAAATATGCCTCTATCCCACGATTTTATAGCTGGCGAGTTTAACGGCAACACCAATCAGATGCTTTTAATCAATTTCTCTCCGCCGGGATGTTTACATATTGTTGACCCTGTAATTGATATTGAAAATAAATTTATTTCAGACACACTTTTGAGAGATGCTGTATCTTTTTCTGATCCTGATCTAATTCTGACAGAGGGCAACCCAAGAGTGCCTGAAATTTACGCACCAGAACCCAAGCATAGATGGTGCTATTATTTTCAACAAGCAGAGTTAGCTAAACAACGTGGCGATTGGGAGCAGGTCGTGAAGTTAGGCAAAAAAGCCTTCAACTCTGGCGACCACCCCAATGACCCAACGGAGAATTTTGTTTTTATAGAAGCCTACGCTCACACGAACGATTGGGAAAACGCGTACCAACTATCCACACGCGCGAAGCAGGTTTCTCCATCTTATATGAAACCTTTACTTTGTCCTCTTTGGAAACGGATAGAGGTGGAGACACCATCCAGTCTCCTAAAAAAAGAAGTTGTGATTAAAGTAATGGAAGATTTATCTTGTAAGTAAGATGTTTTGCTTTATAATACCTGACGTGAAAGGAGGTCGTTATAAGAACAGTGGTTTTCTAAAAATATTTTTAATTTTCAAACCTATATATCTAAGGAGAAGAAAGAAATGAATAAGAAAGTTTTATGGATTTTAAGTGTTTTGGTAATCGCATCTTTTGTGCTTACCGCTTGCGGTGGTAGCGAAGCTGCTCCCGCTGATGAAGCCGTTGCTGATGAAGCCTCTGCTGATGAAGCTCCTGTAGAAGAAGCCCCCGCAGAAGAAGCCCCCGCAGAAGAGGGTGTTTATCAGATTCCTACCGTTGAAGAAGGCAAATATAATGTTGCTTTCGTCTATGTTGGACCCCATGATGATGGTGGTTGGACACAAGCGCATGATGTTGGTCGTCAATATGTTGAAGCGAATGTTGAAGATGTTCACACCGCTTATGTTGAGAACGTTGCCGAAGGCGCAGATGCTGAACAAGTAATCCGCTCTTTAGCTCGCAAAGGCTTTGATGTGATTTTTACTACTTCCTTTGGTTTTATGGATGCCTCTGAAATCGTTGCTGATGAGTTCCCCGATGTAGATATTGTTCACATTAGTGGTTTCAAAGCCAATGGTGCCAACTTTGGTAACTTGATGGGCGCAATGGAAGACATGAAGTACCTCGCTGGTATGTTAGCTGGCTCCCGCGCAACAATGGACGGCAACCCCAAATTGGGTTATATCGCCACCTTCCCAATTCCTGAAGAACTCCGCTTGGGCAATGCATTTGCTCTTGGGGCACAAGAAACCTGCCCCGAATGCACAATGGATGTTCGCTGGATCTTCACTTGGCATGATCCTATCAAAGAAAAAGAAGCTGCTTCTTCCCTCTTTGATGCTGGTGCACAAGTTGTTATGACCGGTGCTGACACCCCCGCTCCTGCCGAAGCCGCTCCTGAAGGTAAATGGGGCATCACCTTTGACTATAGTGAAAATTGTGTAGTAGACGCATGCTTGACTTCCATGTACTGGAATTGGGGCGTTGTTTATGCTGATATTGTTGAACAATCAAAAGCTGGCGAATGGGTTGGCGGCTGGGAATACTTCGATGCTGACTCTGGTGCTTTAGGCTTGCTCGGCTTCATAGAAGGCGAAGAAATGATGCCTGGTACTGCTGAACTTCCTGCTGAGGATTTAGCTCTGATCCAAGACACCATGGATGCCATGTTAGCTGGCGAATTCACCCGTTTTGATGTCTTCATGGGACCCATCACCGATAATCAAGGTAATCTTGTTCTCGAAGATGGCGTTAGCCTCGAACAGCTTGATCTCGACGGTTTTTCTCAATTTGGTAGCGAGTGCACCACTTGTATGTACTGGTGGAACGAGAATATCACCGCTGAATTGCCCACCCTTGACTAAGTTTGTGTAATATAATAATGAGAGGCGACCATAAAGGTCGCCTCTTCTTTTTTTAGATTAAAACTCGAAGATGAGTTGTCTGCTGAGATAAGAAGTTCGTTTAACCAAACTTCCTATTTGAGCAGAGACTTCAATCTCTGAAGATTTGCAATCCTGCAACTTTAAAATTATCCCCTTAAAACAGGAGCCTTGCCTATGACTTCACATCCTCCCCCTAATGCTGTCGCTAACGCTGTCGCGAATGCTGTAGAAATGAAAGATATTGTCATCCGCTTTCCGGGCGTGTTAGCAAATGACCACGTTAATCTCACCCTAAAGCACGGTGAAATTCATGCTTTATTAGGCGAGAATGGCGCAGGAAAAAGTACCTTAATGAGTGCTTTAGCAGGACTGTATAAACCCACATCGGGAACAATGCGCATACATGGCGAATTGGTTGATTTCAACTCGCCAAAAGATGCCATCGCCAAGGGGATTGGCATGGTTTATCAGCACTTTATGCTCGTCCCCACTCAAACGGTGACAGAGAATATCTTGCTCGGTTTGAATGAACCAAAGTTCTTCATGGATTTGCCCAAATATGACCAAAAAATCCGAGATTTGCAAGAGCAATTTGGCTTAAACGTTGACCCCACCGCTAAAATTTGGCAATTATCAGTTGGGGAACAACAGCGCGTTGAGATTTTGAAAACCCTCTATCGCGGGGCAAGTGTGCTTATTATGGATGAGCCAACGGCTGTGCTTGCACCCCAAGAAATTGACGATTTAATGGAAACCATGCGCTCAATGACCAAGCAAGATAAATCCATTATCTTTATTAGTCATAAGCTCAATGAAGTCACCGCGGTTGCAAATAGATTAACCGTTTTACGCAAAGGAGTAGCGACTGCCGAAGGCATTGACGTTACAGGAATGACAAGCGAAAAATTAGCCGAACTAATGGTAGGACGCAAGGTCGTTTTCCGTGTAGAGAAAAAAGAACAAGCCCCTGGTGATGTTGTACTTGATGTAAAAGAAGTTAGCGCAATCAACAACAAAGGTGTACGTGCCTTAAATAAACTTTCGCTCAAGGTGCGTCAGGGAGAAATTTTGGGCATCGCTGGTGTAGCAGGTAATGGTCAAAGCGAATTAGCAGAGATCATAACCGGGTTACGCGATTGTGATGGAGAAATCCTAATCAACGGCGAAGATGTGTCCAACCAAGAACCAAGTGTGGCTATCGCACAAGGCGTGGCTCATATCCCAGAAGACCGCACGGGGGTTGGCTCTGCACCCAATATGACCATCGCCGAAAATACGATTATGAAAAACTATCGTGATGAACCTATTGGAACGAAATGGAGCATCAACTTCACCGAAGCTAGAGATCATGCTCGTGAGTTGAAAAACGCCTATGATATTCTTGCGCCTAATGTACGCACAATGGCACGTAAACTATCTGGCGGTAATTTGCAAAAAGTAATTCTAGCGCGTGAAATCACGACCAATCCAAAACTGATGGTCGCCATGCAACCTACTCGCGGTTTAGATGTAGGCGCAATAGAATCCATTCAGCGTCTATTGCTCGAACAACGCGAAGAGGGCACAGCTATTTTACTCATCTCCGAAGAGCTAGAAGAATTACTAACGCTCAGCGACAGAATCGCCGTTCTACACGAAGGCGAAGTAATGGGCATTTTAGACGCAAAAGATGCAAATATGAAAGAAATTGGTTTAATGATGACCGGCGAAAAACATAAAGCCTAAAACGTATTTCATAAAAAAATTCTCCGTAAACTCTACAAATTTCGTGTATAAAAAAAAGGATTGCTATGAACCTTCCCTACACCCTAATTTTTGAAAAACGCACCGAAGATTACCCCAAATGGTTGCCAGCCGCAGTATCCATAGGCTCTGTCATAGCCGCCTTTATTATCAGCGGCATTTTGCTGAAAATTATTGGCGGCGAGCCCTTACGGGTAATTAAATTTTTCTTCACCGCCACCTTTGGCTCTTGGGCTGTCTTTTCAGACACAATGGTAAAAGCCACGCCACTTATTTTGGTTGGTCTAGCTTGTACCGTTGCCTTCAAAATGAAACTCTGGAATATCGGCGCAGAAGGACAATTTTATATGGGCGCGTTTTTCGCCAGCCTCGTTGTCCTTGTCCCCATGGTCAACCTAGAAACAACCCCAAAATTTCTTATTATCGTATTAATGATGATAATGGGCATGATCGGTGGTGCAATCTGGGGCTTTATCCCTGGTATTCTAAAAGCCAAATACAACGTTAATGAAATCATCATTACCCTCATGCTCAACTATATCGCCCTCTACTGGAACAACTTCTGGATTTTCGATAAATGGAGCGATGCGGGCTTTCAAATGACCCCACAATTTGCAAAAGTAGCTTGGTTGCCTCGTCTCTCAGACTTAGCCCGAGAATATCGCATGTTTTCAGGCATCACCCTTCACTTGGGTGTAATCATTGCCATCATCGCGGCAATAATCATCTGGTGGATACTAGAACGCAGTCGTTGGGGCTACGAAATCAAACTCATTGGCGATAACCCCGCCGCGGCACGTTATGCAGGCTTAAATATCTCCAAAAATATCATTCTTGTTTTCATGCTTTCAGGCGCACTCGCTGGCTTAGCGGGCATGTCCGAAATCAGCGGCGTTGTCCACCGGTTACAAGAACGCATCTCCTCCGGCTATGGCTTTACAGGCATCATCATCGCATGGCTGGCAAAACTAAATCCCTTCACCGTTATCCTCGTCTCAATTCTCTTTGGCGCACTCATCGTGGCAGGACGAGAAATTCAACCCTCAGGAATCGCCTATCTCCTACAGGGCATCATCCTTTTTATGGTAATTAGCAGTGATGTTTTACTTCGCTACAAAATTCGCCTAATTAACTTAAATCCGCAGGAGGCATAAATGAATATAGAAATCATTCTACACGCAGGGCTTGCCACTGGCACTATCCTTCTCTTCGCCGCAATTGGCGAAGTTTTTGCCGAACGCTCAGGCATACTCAACCTTGGCGTAGAGGGCATGATGCTTCTCGGCGCAATGGCAGGGTTTAGCACCTCACTCGCCACAAATAACGCTTGGCTCGGCTTACTCGTTGCTATGCTTGCAGGAGGGATTTTAAGTCTCGCACACGCCTTAGTAACCATTAATTTCCAAGCCGACCAAGTAGTTAGCGGACTTTCGCTGACCTTTCTTGGCACTGGGCTTGCTCTCGTTCTTGGAGAGGGACTTACGGGTCAACACCCCCCAACTATACCCATCGTAGACATCCCCCTGCTCTCTAGCATCCCTTTTATCGGGTCGGTTTTCTTTTCAGAGCATAGCATTTTGGTTTATGTAGGCTATATATTCGCCCCTCTTACTGCCTTCTATATCAACAAAACACGCCCCGGCATGCACCTCCGAGCCGTTGGCGAAAAACCCTCCGCGGCAGACACACTTGGCATTAGTGTTTATGGCGTACGTTACTTCTACACCTTTGTCGGCGGATTGCTAGCAGGTTTAGCAGGCGCAACCATATCGCTCTCTGTCTCCCCCGGCTGGTACTCCACCCAAACCACATCCGGGCAGGGATGGATAGCCGTAGGCTTAGTCATCTTCGCTCAATGGAATCCCATGCGTGCCGCGTTCGGTGGCTACCTCTTCGGTATGCTTCGCAGATTCATCCTCGATTTACAAGGTCCTGCATTGATTTTTGGGATGACAAATCCGCTTTATGTAAATTCCAATTATGGCTTCTTCCTTCAGATGATGCCCTTTATCCTCACCATCATCGCCCTCGTTTGGGGGTCTCGTGCCGCCTCACGCAAAAGAATCGGTGCCCCCGCCGCACTGGGGGTGCCTTATATTCGAGGGGAGCGGGGATTATAGCTACACGCTAAAAACAAAGCGCCGAGATTATAAAATCTCGGCGTTTTTTATTTTCCAACATCTCCCCTACTTGACTTCCACATTCCAATCTTTATACTTCTCATTTTGCCCGCGCAAAATATCAAAAAACAACTCACGCAACTTTGTTGCAACAGGTCCCATCTCACCATTTCCAACAGGGCGATGATCAACCTTGGTGATAGCCGTCACTTGTGCGGCGGTGCCAGTCATAAAAAGTTCATCACAAATATAAATTTCTGTGCGGTCAACAGGACGCTCTACAACCTTCATGCCCAGTTCTTCCGCGGCAAGTTGCATAATAGAGCGGCGTGTGATGCCTTCAAGGATGTTTTCATAAACAGCAGGCGTAATCAACACACCATCACGCACCATAAAGATATTCTCAGCACTTCCCTCAGAAAGATGCCCCGATTGCGTCAGAACAAGTGCCTCATCAAAACCAGAGCGCACCGCGTCAGTCTTAATAAACGCCGAGTTCGCATACGCACCACTAATTTTTCCGCGAGCGGGAATCACATTATCGTCCAAACGCCGCCACGAAGAGACAGTTACATGCGCGTTCGTATCATTAGAAACATATTTACCAAAAGGCAAAGCCACAATCGTAAAATCTGCTGCTACATCGTGCAACTTCACGCCAATCATCTCGTCAGATTTATAAGCCAGCGGGCGGATATAAACATCCTCTGCAAAACCACCCTTCTTCACCAAATCAATCGTATGTTGCGTCATACTCTCTGGCGTTTCGTCAAAATCCATCAGCATCATCTTGCAAGAATTCAAAAATCGCTTATAGTGGTCATAGGGACGAAAAAGATAGAGCTTTCCATTCTCATCATTTTTATACGCCCGCACACCGCCAAAAACGCCCGTTCCGTAATTGAGCGCATGAGTCAACACACCCACCTTTGCCTCTGAATAGGGAACAATCTCGCCTTTGAAAAAAGCATATTCTGGTAAATTCATAAAGAGTCTCCTTTGAGATAATTAATTTTGCTAATTATACCTTGCATTAGCGGGGAAGAACCCGCATAGAGATTTACCGCGCCATTATTGGAATGACTTCTTCACCCGCAAAAGGATGATTTAATGGTGCAGATTCCAACCTCATCACGCGACTATTTTTAAAAAATGGGAAGTCGAATTCAGTCTTGTCTCCAGCTTGCTTGCCAGGAATAGGCATAAGGCGTGCCGTAAGCGGTTTTGCCAATCTCAGAGACATGGCTGAAACATCGAGCAATACCCCCGCAATTTGCTCGGCTGATACATCTCCTGCCAAAGGCACCGTATCTAGCCCTGTGCCACAAACAGCAGAATAGAGCAGTAAATCTTTCACCGTCAAACTCCCCTCCGCAGCGCGTTGAGCCAAAACAGAATCTTCGAGAACGGGCATCATCATGCCATTAAAGCCTGTGTGCAAAAAATCTGCTTTTTGGACACTTTCTGCCAAAATTGCCGATGCCGCTAAAGAACCATGCAAGCCAACTTTACTCACACCAAATGCTTCTATCGCACCGCCTAATGAAATCGCATCATCGGGGAAAGGGGCGAGGGAGAAATCAAAACCTAGAAAACTACCCCCCTCTGTCCTACGGACATCTCCCCCCGTAGGGGGGAGAATATGCTCTTTTTCTAATACTTTTGCAATTTGACTTAGTTTTTTGCCATGCTTTTCGAGTGAAGCTATCAATCTCTTTCGTCCAATTTCAACAGTTTCTACGCCACTAAACGCATCTACGGCTAAATCGGCGGCTTCTATGGCGAGAGAAAAGGCGGGCGTATCCCCCTCATTATATGAGGCAGGGAAAAAAGGTCCGCCCGCGGGGACATTGGCTAACGTGGTGAAGCGCAAGTTGGCAAATCCGTTTGGCTCTATTTTTGCTGATTTTACGATTATGTCGGCACAGGCTTTGATGGCTTTGAGTGAAATTCCTTCTTGGGCATTTGCCATTTCACCAGAAAAAAAGATGTTTTCACTCGCAGAGATTGCCTCAGGAATAACTTCGTAGCTACGCGGAAAAGCTGGGCGTGCGGGACCAAGAGAAGCGTACTCAGCATCCATTGTTTCCATAGCGGAAGCAAGTTGAAACGCGAGCGAAGGCAACGCATCCAGTTGGGATTCCCCAAGTATTTGAGTAAAAGAGGGTGTGGAGAGCCGCGTAGTTTGGACTTCATATCCCGCAGATTGATACGCGCTTTTTGCTACACGCAAAAACTTATCGACGGCCGCCAGTTTATCCTCATCTAAAGGAAAACCAGGATTAAAAAAATAGGTAATGGAGCGAATTTTCATGCAAATATCCTTTTATGGTTTAGAATTATATCCCCCTCTTTAATCTCCCCCGATAGGGGAGAATTTATATGCAAAGGAGAAAATATGCCATTTATAGCACTTTCTACGATCGAGGAAAAAGAAGTTGTGAAGGGGTTTCACGCCAAATTTGCCCACACAGAGAATATGACCGCCGCTTTTTGGCGCGTGGAGGCTGGCGCAGAATTGCCCACGCACACACATCCGCACGAACAGATTTCAATTGTCATTTCAGGAAAATTTGAGATGGTTTTAGATGGAGAAAAACAGATTTTGGATGAGGAAATGATTGCTATAATTCCATCCAACGTAGAACACGGCGGGCGAGCAATTACAGATTGCGAGATTAGAGATATTTTTTATCCTGTGCGGAAGGATTATAAATAAAACGAGCTTAACTCCCTGCCAGTTCCATTACCAACATATCTAAAGATAAATCGAGGGTAGCTTTGCCTGTTTTGGCTTCTTCATCAATAATTAGCAGGCGTTTATAAATAGATTCGAGGGTAGAGATAGAGAAGTGCCGTGCTTGGGAGGCTAGTTTTTTCGCGACAAAGGGATGTTGTTTCAATTCAGCTTGCACGTTGCCGCGATTATCTAACACCTCACGCGTTAAGAGCAATAGCCTAAATTGGCGCACAACCATGCCAAAAATAGAGAAGGGGTCTTGTTCATCAAGTAGTTGGTGGAGCATGGCTTGGGCTTCTTTTCCTCTCCCATTTCCCAGCGCATCAACTAACTCGAAGATATCCCCTTGCGCGGTGGAGACACTCACAAGCTCTACATCTGCTAAAGAAATAGGGCGCGCAAAGTTGACATAGGTGAGCAATTTGGTCATTTCTTGCGCGGCTTGGCGGGTGTTGGCTCCTGTCATTTCTGCCAAACGTGCCGCGGCACGACTATCAATTTCACCACCCTGTGATTGGGCTTCTTTTTGAATGCGAGCAACCCAACTTTTGGTTTCCCATGCTTTGGGAAGCATAAAGGCTTCAGCACGCGCGATTTCTTTTGTCTTTTGCGCCCATTTGACGAGCCAATTTTTGCCCGCTTTTTTTCCATCTATTTCTTCATGAAGGACGAGAACGGTAGTTTCTGGCACACTTTCTAAGAATTGGATGAAATCTGCCCGTTGATTTTTACCCCTATATTGCGGAGAGGGTTTTTCTAAAAAAACTAATCTGCGCTCGGCGAGAAATGGCATGGCATTGATAGCCATATTTAGGTCTTCTTTTCGTGCAGTATGCGCATCGAAATGCGTGGTATTCATCCCATCTTTATCTACGCGTTTCTGAACTTTTTTAAGGCGGCGAGCGAGAGCGAATTCATCATCGCCGTATATGAGTAGGATGCGGAGGGTGTTTTTTGACATAGTTTAAGTAATCAGTGAAACGTGAAAAGTTATTTAGCTCACACAAAGGTCGCTTCGCATGAGAATAAGAACTAGGCAGTAACTACTCGATGCAAGGAAGGACGAATCTTTTTGATAGAGATAATTTCCATATCACCCAATTCGGCTTCAGTGGTGATGCCGTCTTGTAATTTGGGTCCTAACGGTTTGCTCAATTGCCAAACAAGTAAGACTAAGGGAAAAATAAAAGGGATGCGCCAAGCCTTTTTGCCCCAAGACGCTCTACCTGAGAGACCAAACCAAGCTAGAGAACCAGCGAGCAAGCCTGAGGTCGCGTAGTTGGTCCCGCAACCAGGATGAATGGCAAGATCACGTTCACCAGCGCGTAGACGCTTGAGAGCCTCGTCCGCCGCGGCGCGGAGGGCATCTGTATCGACATCACCGATAATCATAAATCCAGTTGGGTTAGAATGTCCACCCATCTGGCGGTCGGGGTATTTCGGCGAAAGGATTTTTAGCGTAGCATGTTCAAGGGCATGATTGCGCCGTGTTTCAAGCAAAAAAGGCAAGTTTAATAAAGACATTTTTGAACTCCATTTTAAGATATGCCCATTATACCCGCTTTGGAATCAAAAATCGGCAGTTAATCACCCCCAGATCACCGCCGACTATTGATTTTCTTTCTGCGTGGCGACCCTTCCCCGACCCAACCACACCCAATAAGCTTGCTAATGCGCTTATTCTAGCAGAGGGGCGTATACAAAATGTATACACAGGGAAAATATTGTTTTATTCTTTCTGATTGTGCAAATATTTTTCTGTAAAATAGGTCAAGTGTTTCTTCGACAGTGTTTGAAAAGCACCTTAAAAAGTCAAG
>JADGEO010000069.1 GCA_016744335.1 Anaerolineales bacterium | reverse complement strand
GCGTAGTCACCGCCGAGGAAGAGGGGCAAAAAGGCATCGCCGAACCCAAAGCCGAATTTCAAATCGTGCAAAGCGGCAAACAGTGGAATCTCAGCAAGGTTGATGTTGATGCCCTCAAAGCCGAATTCCAGAAATCGCCCTATAAAAATATCGAAATCACCGATCTGCGCGCCTTCATCGAATCTAAGCTCGAACAGATGCTAGAAAAAAACGTGACCCGCATCGACTTTGCCGAACGATACCAAAATATCGTTGACCGCTATAATTCAGGTGGCTCCACGACTGAAATCTACTTCGAAGAATTGATGAACTTCGGCAAAGACCTGAGCGAAGAAGAAGAACGCTATATCCGAGAAGGGCTAACAGAAGAAGAACTCGAACTCTTCGACCTGATGAAAAAAGAGAAAGTCACCAAAGCCGAAGAGCAAGCCCTCAAGAACGCCGCCCAACTCCTGCTCAAACGTCTGCGAGAAGAAAAGCCCTCCGTCCTCGTGCAAGATTGGTATAGAGACCAGCAAAGCCAAATCAAAGTCAAATCCGCCATTGAAATCATCCTCGACCAAAATCTGCCCGACACCTACGACCGTCCCGCCTTTAGCCAAACCTGCGATAAGGTCTATGGGTTGTTCTTTGAGAGAGCGATTCAAGGGATGAGTTGGGCTGGGTAGAGGAAAATTATGTCTGAACATCAAAGTCAGTCATCATCAAAACAGGTAAATATCGGCAATGACTTCGCTGGCAATCTTGTTCAGGGAGATAATAATGCCGTTGTCAACCATGACTATCATGGTGAAGAAATCGGTTATGGATTGCAAGAAGTCAGCAATGCGATCCATGAAAATAGCAGGCGACAAAACCCTTCGTTTGATGGTTTCAAAGAAGAATCACGAGAAATTCAAGAAACCGTTTTTGTTGCAATCGTGAGTGCTGTTGTAATAGGCTTGACATGGAATTATGTCTATCCCTGGACAGTAGAGACAACTCCCTTCTTCGTAATTACAACGGTTGTTTTATTCAATATATTGCGGCTTACACATTTCGGTGTTCGCCACTCGATCAGAGTTTCAATATTTTTATCAATCAGTTTCATTTTGCTTTTGAAAAATGCAGTGAACATCCCCTCATTGATGTTGGAAAACCATTTTGTTGGCACTGCACTTTTAGGGACCGCTAGTGCGATTATTGGTTTGGTGGTGGGTGTTATTCTTGTATTTGTAAGACCGCTAGGTGATTAAATTATGAACCAAAATGATATTGTCGCAAAAATGGAAGTCTCTCTTTGGGTGGGCTTCGAGCTATAAAGGAAAATTATGAGCAAAAAACACCTTCCCGGTATCCAGATTCGCATAGATGAAAGCAACTCACAGCGCATACGCAAATGGTTGAGCGATATAGACTGGCAAATCATCTCCGATAGAATAGAGAAAAACGGGAGCATCACCGCCCGCGATTATCAACCTCCTGATAGTAGTCTTAGCTCTACCTTTCATCACTTGGAAGAACTCCCTACCGAGCCCGGACGTTTTCGTCCGCATTATGGAGACGTGGGCGGTGGTTTTGAGTATTATCTTCGTTCGCATCCGCAAGGAGCAAAACTAATAGGCACATGCGAAAGGGTAAGCTTTTTTTATAAAATTACCCCTCCGCCATTAGAATTAATTTTGCCCAACAAAATTGATATTCAAGTCTTTCAAGAACCAAGCGAATGGGGTAGCTTCATCTATCCGCACGATAATCAATTTGTTGACGGCGAAAATATACTCGGCTTTTATGGCAATTTCTTCCGTGATTTCCATGCTTGGGAATGGTATAGCGAAGACACAGAACCTTTTGAATTTCAATTTGTCCCCATGTCTATAGGCTGTCTGGTGCGTGTCTTGCATATAGAGTCAAATACTTTGCTTGATCTCACCAAAGATGTTGATTGGTAATTTTCTTTTGCATATCGGTATCGGATAGAGCAAAATATTGTCTATCCGATACTGATATAAGTCGATCTACTCTCTCCATTACTTCACATGAACCGCCCCACAGCAAATTATTTTGCTGAAAGCTCAACTTTCGATGCCTTCGACACGAAAGCGGAGTATCCACAGCGGAAGTTGATCTGATTTTTCGCAGCAAGCTACGGGGAATGTACCCGAAAGAGATTCAAAACTACCCTAAAAAAATTTCAGAAAACGCATTCTGCTCTTTCTCAGAAAAATCAATTCCGCTCCGTGCCCACTCATCAAATACGCCAAATTCTTCTTTCACCTGTGTAAAAGCCGCATTCAAAAAATCACTACGCGCATCAAGAAGAGGCATATACATCTTCCACGGGACACCAAAATAAGCCAATCTTTTGAGCCTTCTCACAATTTCCGCTGTGTACACACTCAAATTCCCATTGGTTTTTAAATAATCGTCCATCACCGTATCAACGGGAACACCCAAAATTTGCTGAATCAGGCTAGAAACAACACCCGTTCTATCCTTGCCCGCTGAGCAGTGAATCAAAAGAGGCAAATTATCAGGATTTGAAATCCGCTCAAAAAGTGCCTTTAGCTGGGGCAAATAACCTGTTGCATATTCACGGTAAGCTTTATACGACTCAGCAATATAATCTATTTTACGTTCTTCGCCAAACATCAAAGAAAATAAACGCCCCCAAGAACGCGCATGATAATCGACAATGGGACGCATCGGGATATTAAAAAAAGTAGTCGGCACCACATTAGGAAAACGGTCTGGCTCTTCTTGCTTTTCTCGTTCAGAACGCAAATCGCAAATGGTCTTAATTTGCAAAGCAGAAAGCCTCTCTAAATCGGCATCTGTGGCACCCGCTAATTTACCACTTCTGTAAAGCAACCCCTTCTTTAGCCAAGCACCACCTTGAGTTTGGTAGCCACCAAAATCACGAAAATTAGGGATATTATCCATCAATACCCCGCCTTCCCCTCAATTCCTTGCACGATGCTCACGCCAGAACTCGCGCCAATTCGTGTTGCGCCTGCCTCAATCATCGCGCGTGCATCTGCTAAATTTCGCACGCCACCCGAAGCCTTCACACCCATCTCAGCACCAACCACCCGCCGCATAAGCGCAATATCTTCTACAGTCGCACCACCGCCAGAAAAGCCAGTTGAGGTTTTCACAAAATCTGCACCTGCCTCTTTTGAAAGCGTACAAGCGGTTTCTTTTTCAGCATCTGTTAGAAAAACCGTCTCTATAATCACCTTCACAATCGCACCCTTTGCGTGAGCCCTTTTTACAACGCCCTCAATATCGGCTTTCACCAAACCCACATTACCCTCTTTGAGCGCACCGATATTGATGACCATGTCAATCTCTTCTGCGCCATCTTCGATTGCGATTTTAGTTTCATAGGATTTGACAGAGGACGCGGACGCGCCAAGCGGGAATCCAATCACCGTGCAAACTTTGGGCGTAGTGCCGCTATCTAAGATCTCGGCACACGTGTGAACATGAGCTGGGTTTACACAAACGGACGCAAATCCGTGCTGACGCGCTTCTGCGCACAGTTGCTCAATCTGCGCCAAGGTGGCATCTGGCTTGAGTAATGTGTGGTCTATATACGAAGCGATATTATTCTTATCAAAAGACATGTTTTTCTCCAAATTTTTAGTTTTTAGGCATTTTTTCTTAAATTCAATTTTATCATCTCCCTCATAGAAAAAAAGAGCAATGCACTTTGAATTCAAAGCACATTACTCTTTTGTCTATAGAAAAAGATTTTTCTATTTACTCTGCAATAACTCAATCAGTGCCTCAATAATGACACCGGACATTTTGCTGTTCATCATGCTGCCCGCTACGCCACCACCATTTGCTTCACGTTCGGCTTGGGCTGTCGAGATTTGTTCAGAACTCATACCTGTCGTATCTCTGCCTCCTCCTCCACCACCACCACTCAACCCAGGGACATCTGAGCCACCGCGCCCCTGACCGGGAACCATGCCTTCAGGAGCGGCTTCGCCACTGCCCATTGTGAGCGCATATTCCTGCATAATTTCGCCCATATTTTCACGGGTAAGTTGCATAGCAGCAATAGATTCAATTTGTTCATTTGTCATCGTCTCTTCAATTTGGACGATGAGCGCATCAATTTCTTCGGGAGCAGCAGAGCCACTTTCAGTCAAACTGTTCAAAACCTGCCATAAGGGGATTAATTCAGCGGCTTGCACCGCATCTACAGCAAGGTCTGTCCCTTCAAGGCTGAAAGTGCCAATCGAGAGTTGTAATTGAGTGGAGAGGGCATTTTCATAATCAATGTTGAGAGCAGCACTAGATACTGTTTCTTTTGCTATGTCAGTAGCACCGCAAGCAGATAATGCCAGAACGAAGATTAATATGAGAGGTAAAAGTGTTTTTTTCATTTTAGTTTTCCTTATGTTTTAGTGGTGGTTGAGTAGCCCAAAGCGATAGCGAAGAGCGTATCAAAACCACAACGTGATATTCTTTCAGATGATAATGGTTTCAATATGGCGAAGAGTATCGCCTATTCAACCAAGGGATTGTTTTTATTCGTATCTTAGTGCATCAATTGGGTCGAGTTCTGCGGCTTTATTAGCTGGGTAAAAGCCAAAGAATGCACCCACAAGGGCCGCTGAGCTAAATGCCAGGATGATGGATTCTGTCACGACAACAGTACGCATTCCACTGACAGAACCAAATATCCATGCGCCACCCACGCCGAAGATTACGCCGATGAAGCCACCGACCAAGCTCAATAGCAGAGCTTCTGTCAGGAATTGCCAGCGGATGTCATTTGGGGTCGCTCCGATGGATTGTCTAATCCCAATCTCACGTGTTCTTTCCGTCACGCTAACGAGCATGATATTCATAATTCCAATCCCACCCACAATGAGCGAGACACCAGCTACCCATCCTAGAAGGGAACGAAATGCGGCTGTGGTCGCTTCTTGCGTACCGATAATATCCTGTTGGGTGGTGACAGTGAAATCGGCTTCTTCGAGGGGCAAATCGTGCCGTTTGGCAATTAACAATTGGATTTGAAGAATAACATCGTCTAAATTTTCTTGGTCATTTACTTCAACGTAAATTAAGCGAACACTGTCTCCCATAATTTTTGCAAATTGGGTTGGAGCAAATTTATCGAGGACGACAGTAATGGGCATATAGAGGCGAGAATCGTAATCGACATCGCCGACCAAGCCTTTTTCTTCGAGAACGCCGATAACGACTAGGCGCGTATTACCCACAGTAATATCTTGTCCAATAGGGTCAGTTGTACCAAAAAGTTCTTCGGCGAGGCTTGCGCCCAAGACGGCAACTTTTTGCTTACGTTCTACTTCGATTTCGTTAAAATAGCGACCCACGGCGACATCCATATCACGCACGGAGGGGAAATCGGCCGTTGAGCCTAAAAGAGTGATGCCATCAAGGACAACGCCATCGGCTTTGATGCTTTCAGTTGCGCTTTGTTCAACAACTACACCGCCAACGCCCTGCACATTTTCGGCAATCGCGGCAGCATCATCATAAACAAGACCACCTTGCGGCATTCCTCCGCCTGCCCCACCGCGAGAGAAACTAGATTGCACAAAAACAAGATTTGAGCCTAAACTGGTAATTTGCTCGCTGATGGTTGCCTCTGTGCCTGCACTGATAGCAACCATCACAATAACTGCCGCAACACCGATGATGATGCCAAGCATAGTGAGTAAGGAGCGGACTTTATTTTTTAATATCGCCGCCCAAGCGATATTGAATACTTCTGAGCTTTTCATTGTTTTGCCTTCTTTCCATTGCCGATAATTTTATCTATCTTCCCGTCGAGCAAGTGGATTGTGCGCTCTGTATGCGAGGCAATTTCAGTTGAGTGCGTCACCATGACGATGGTTGCGCCCTGATTGTGCAAGTCGTGGAGCAATTGCATAATTTCTGCTCCCGATTTACTATCCAAATTGCCGGTCGGCTCATCCGCCATAATCAGTACGGGACTATTGACCAAAGCACGGGCGATGGCTACACGCTGTTGCTGTCCACCCGAAAGTTCTTGGGGCTGATGCTCTACACGGTCTGCCAAACCAACCATTTCAAGAACCTTCATTGCGACCTTTTTACGCTCTTCTGTTGTACGCTCAGTCAAGCGATCATACTGCAAAGGCAAAACCACATTATCTAGTGCAGTGGTACGAGAAAGCAAGTTATAAGATTGAAAAATATAACCAATTTTTTTATTGCGAATACCAGCCAACTCAACTTTATCCAGGCCACTTACATCTTCATCGTCTAAGAAATATGCACCAGAAGTTGGGCGAGAAAGACAGCCTAAGATATTCATCAGCGTAGACTTTCCTGAACCAGAAGGTCCCATAATGGCTACAAATTCACCTTCATGCACACTGATACTCACGCCATCCAACGCGGCAACTCTTGCATCGCCCATGCCGTAAATTTGGGTCAGGTCTTTGGTTTTAATAATTAAACGAGTAGCCATTATTCTGTCTCCGCGATGCCCGTAGTGACCACATCACCTACTTCTAAACCTGAAAAAATTTCAGCATAAAACAAATCTTGCAAACCAACTTCCACCACTCGCAATTTTGGTTCACCATCTACCATTACAAATACAGTGTATTGACCAGGGGATGCTTCGCGTAATGCCTCAACTGGGACAAGGATTGCCTCTTCGGCTTTTCCACCAATTACTTCAATCGCGGCAGCAGACCCGAGTGGAAGCTTAGTACCGCTATAAGAAGTATCATCCAGACGAACGATAGCGCGTACCACCGATGTGTTCGACGACGTGTACAGAGCTGGGTCAACAGATTCAACGATGCCTGTAAAAACTTTGTCTGACAACACATCAAAAACAACCTCTACTGGATAATCAACAGCGATCATACCCCAATCTGTTTCGTCCAAAAATATCTCTAGGTAGGCAGTGCTGGTATCCGCAACGGTGATGATGCTACTTTGGGAACTAACCTGATCGCCAATATTGATATCAAGCGAAATTACCATGCCAGATATGGGAGCAGCTAATTGGGTAGCTTCAAAATCAGCCAAAGAATTATCCACTTTCGTTTGTGCACTTTCAAAGATCGCTAGTTGCGAACCAGTCGCGTTTTCAGGAACTTCTTCACCTTGGAGGACAGCTAGATACCATTTGGCTTCGTCTAAGGTTGCCTGCGATAACTCATAGGAAGCACGTGCTTGTGCAACATCAAGATCGGTCGGGATCAATAAGTTCTTATACCGATTGCCTTTCTCATCGTAATACCAGATCGTTTTTTCATCTCCAGTACGTGCATCGGTCTCTGTCTCGGCAAAGGTTTCATCCACATAAACGTAATAATCATTCTGTGCATATTCCAACTTGGCTTCTGCCGTTGCAAGGCTGGTCTCTGCTTCTGCGATCTTATCAGCATTATTTTCAGCTTCTGCTGTAACAAGTGCATTTTGTGCTTCTAGTACATTCTCTTCCCAAGTCAAAATGCTGGGGCTAATCAAATAACCTAAATAAGCTTCAGTATCAATTAGGCTTAGTTCCGCTTCGGCAATAGCCTGTTTTGCTGAAGCGATTGCGGATGGCGAAACAATCTCGTTGAGAGAACGTACGGCATCCTGATAGGTAAGATAAACATCTGTATCGTCGATTTCAGCTAGCACATCGCCAGCCTCGACCATATCACCCACAGTAACATTAACAAGAGTGACTTGACCTATCGAATCGAAACCAAAGGTCGCATCTGTTGCGGAGATCAACGAACCAGTCCCGGTGGCATAGAGTGTCAAATCCCCTTGGCGGATACTTGCCGTCTTCATGGTCGTTTCAGCTGCGACTTCTTCTGGAGCAAACCATAGATTATAAGCGAAGGCACTGCCTCCGCCGAGTACGAGCAGAATCAAAATGATTCCTAGTATTTTTTTGATAGAACGAGAGTTAGTTTTTTGAGACATGAATTTCCTCTTTTTAAAAATTATATTTAATCAGTTATATTATATGTTTTTATTCATGTGGCTAATTATTGGTAATCACCACATCATTAAGTTGCAAGCCAGAAAGAACTTCGGCATAAAATAGATCCAGCAAACCAATCTCTACTTCACGATAAACAGCTTCACCGTTTTCTAATAGATAGACACCGTACTGTCCCGAAGCATCTTCGAGCAAAGCATCAACAGGAACTAACACCACGCCCATAGCCTGAGCACCTATCACATCTACTGAAGAATTTACCCCTACTGGGAAGTTTGAAATTTCAGCAAGCGAGTCCAGCTTGGCTAATCCACGCACCACAGAAGAATTGCCTGAAGTATATAAACTAGGCTCAACTGAGACAATTGTCCCATTAAAAATTTGATCGGGGAGAGCGTCAAAAGAGGCCTCGATTGAATTACCAACCTTAACCAAACTCCAATCCGCCTCATCCAGATAAATTTCAAGGTAGGGCACAGACAAATCTGAAATAGTAAGAAGATTGGTAGATGCATCAACCTTATCGCCAACATTAAAATCCAAAGATGTAATCGTGCCTGAGATAGGGGCACTCAATTGGGGCGCCGCTAACATTATTTGAGCATTCTCTAAGTTCACACGTGCTTGCTCAAGAGCAACCAGACTAGAACTGGAAGCATCATCAGGTAGTTCCTTACCAAGCAAAGCATCGTAATACCATTGGGCTTCGAGTAAGTTAGCTTTCGCTACTTCATAATCGGCACGAGCTACAGCAATCTCTTCTTCAGAGGGACCATTACTCACATAATATGTCTCACCTGTTTGATCAGTAACGGTAACGTATTCAGTGCGGCTATTGCGTCCACGCCCAAAACTTTCCGTTTCACCCCATTTAATTAGACGATATTCCTCGTAATACGCTTGTGCATCAATGAGATTATATTCTGACATCGTAACACTGATTTCAGCTTCTTTTATTTCGGCTTCTTCTTCAGCACTAGGGTTTTCCCCTACAGCCTCCTTCAGATCATCTAAAGCCTGTTGTCCATTTTCTAAGCGTTCTTCGCTGTAGAATAATGTTGAACTAAGCATCCAGATAAGAATATTGCGCGGTTCATTTAAACCAGACTGGGAAGTATTAACTAATTGATGAGCTTCAGCAATAGCTTTATCGGACGTCATCTCAAGTAAAACACGTTTAGCAGCTTCATAATCACTTTGTATATCGGCATCATCTAGCTCTGCTAATACCTGCCCTGTCTCGACCTTATCGCCAACTGCTACATAGATATCAGACACTGTGCCACTTACTTGAAAAGCATTAGACACGCCTGATGCTGGAATTAAAGAACCTGTCCCAGTAGCAACTAAGCTAATATCACCTTTGCTAATATTGGCAGTTTCGATACTTGGAGCTACTTCGGCTTCTGAATCCACTAGAAGGTTTTGAAAAGCATAATATCCACCTAGGGTTACAGAGGCAATAACCACTACCATAATTAATAATATTTTTTTATTTGAAAATAATTTTGAAAACATCTTTTCCTTTTTATCAATTAACCTTATATGTTCTATCATCACAGTTCAATGACTAGGCACTTATTAACTAATTTAATTCTAAGACTAAATACTGTGAAATCACTGTGAAATCACTGTGAAGACACTGTGGATAAGCTATGTAGTTGTTAAAAATAGAAATACTTATAACTTGAAAGAGTATAAAAAAAAACTGTAAACAATTCACAAAGACATTGTAAAGATTATGTAAAGAAAAAGCACCCTAGCGTTGGGGTGCTTAATAAACTACCCGCCGCAAGCGGATGGGGTATCCTAGTAAAATTTATCTTATCGCCGCAAAGCGGCTGAGTATTAGACCCGCTAGAGAATAAAGCTATTATTTTTTCTCTAATAGTTGTATTTTAAATTTAATTGCGGTTTTTCATTCTTAGACCATAAAATTTCTAACACAAAAAGCACAAAAAGAGCGAAAAACACGAGTGCTTTTAGGTTCTTTTCGTGTTTTTCGCTAAATTCTCGGAATTTACATTAAAAAGATAATGTTTTATCTTCTACAGAAGGCTTTCTCGCTCAAAATCAATTTTTAGTGGCGTTGGAAACGCTAAATCACAACTATCGAGTTTTTTATAAAAAGGCTTATTTTTCCCGCCACTTTCCGTAAGGTATGGTCATCAAAAAGCCAAGCGCAATCATTGCTTGACCAATGCCAACGCCTGTTGCTTGGAGAGGACCGAAAAAAGGGACATCGGGAAAAAGGTGCGACCCCATCCCAAAAACGTCTGCCATACCGGTAAATATAGCGAGAACATAACCCGTTGCTACGAGCCTTAGCCCGATATCGGCGGCGATAGAGCGTTCATAATCTCCCCACAAAGCAACTAAAGCGATATATCCACCCAGTGAGATAATGCCTAACCCTGTTGTAAAAACAGCGATTTGGATAAAGCCCACAACGGAACTACGATCTAGATTAAACCATTCTGGTTTTGCACCTACAGAAAAGATTAAAAGTCCGAAAAGGGTAAGAAATAGCCCAAGGCTAATTGAGGTGGGGTAAGTTCGAGAATTTTCAATTTTAGAAGTTGTCATAAACGATAAAATAGTTATCTAGCGGGTAAGTTTTTCTTAAGGGAATCAATAAAGTTATCACCAAAAATAGCGGCAATATCTTTCTCAGTATACCCGCGTTCTCTAAGGAGCGGGGCTATTTTTTGCAAATCTGCAATGGTATCTATATCATGAGGCACAGATTCGAGACCAAATCCACCGTCAAAATCAGAGCCGATACCAACGTGATACGCATCACCCGCAATCTGACAAATATGGTCTATGTGCGCAACAAGGTTTTCAAGAGTGATGCCTTTTCGCCCATCTGTTTCTTTCCAACCAACTTGCAAAAAAGCGTTAAAAGGTATAACGCCTATCACGCCCTCACGCTCAATAATGCCATGAATAACGCGGTCTGAAATATGTCTGTTTGTGCCCGAATTTGGCAATAACGCCTCTGCATTGCTATGACTGGCAATTATTGCGCCTTCGTAAATATCAAGGGCTTCGAGGGTGGCCGGCTCATCCATGTGGCTTATATCAAGCGTGAAGCCGATTTCTGCCATGCCAGCAAGGAGTTCTCTGCCCGCCCCGGTGAGGGGACCAGGTTCATGCCAACCGCCGCAATAACGCGTCCCTAACCATGCAGGCCCGATAATGCGAAGTCCCTGCGCCCACCAAGTTGGCAATTCTTCAGGGGAGCGAATAGCCTCGGCACCTTCCATAAGTAGCACTAGCCCAGTAGGGCGCGGGTGCTTATCTTCAGGATTCTGCCATTTAGACAGAATCAAGTTCAAATCACGCACGTCACGGATGATGTCAAATTTATCGGGGTGCTCATCCACCAATCGTTTATATAAATCTAATTCTTGGCTATAAATCTGATGCGCCTCATCAAAATTATGGTAGACCAATTTCTCCCATGTGCTCTTCTTTGGTCTGGCTGGTGGGGCAAAAAGTGTGGCAAAAATAACGCCTATTTTCCCTTGCTGATATTCGGGGAAGCCGAGCAGAGTATCGCCCGTATGCGCCACGACTGGCAAGCCATGCTCTATTTGACGCGTTTCATGAACAGAGCGCGTATAATCACGTGAAAAGGCAAGCATATTCCATGCTAAATCTTGATGGGCGTCTAGAATTAGAGTCATAATCATTGAGTATAACAAATATCTTGCCTCTATTCAAAATTAAATTCGCTCAATTTCATGAAAAAAAGTATAATCGCCGCTATGACAGCACAAATGTACCTTACTCTTGGCATCCTTACCTTTGCCATTATCTTCTTCGTCACCGAATGGTTACGCGTAGATGTAGTTGCTCTAATTGTCGTCATCTCGTTGATGGTCACAAATCTACTCACGCCAACCGAAGCCCTAGCGGGGTTCTCTAGCCCAATTGTGCTCACCATTGCATCTTTATTCGTCATTGGTGGGGCAATTTTGCAAACAGGGCTTGCCGCGTTTATTGGCAGACAGATTCTAAAAATAGCGGGCGGCGGGCAAAGAAGCCTAACTATAGCTGTTATGCTTACAGTGGCGCTCCTATCGGCGTTTATGAGCGATACGGGCACAGTTGCTGTTTTGCTCCCCGCCATTACCAGCATGGCGTCTAGCGTTCACCTCAGCCCATCAAAATTACTAATCCCCCTCTCTTATGGCGCGCTTCTTGGCGGGTCTACCACGCTCATCGGGACACCGCCCAATATCATTGTTAGCAACCTATTGCGAGAAGAAGGACTAGAACCTTTTCAGTTTTTCGACTATACGCCTATTGGAATAATTTTAGTTATAGCAGGGATTCTTTTCATGGTCACGATTGGAAAGAAGATATTGCCGGATCGTACGCGGACGAGGGGCTTGCAACGCTTCGAAACACCGGAGGAGATTGCCAAGCGTTATCGCCTCCCCGATAATCTTCATCGTTTGCGCGTCCGAACAGCATCTGCGCTGGTAGGCAAAAGCATCGCAGAATCTAATTTTGGTGCGCACTTCAACGTGACTATTCTCGAAATAAGGCGCAAACCTAAAGCCAAAACAATGATGAAATTAGGCGAAACACGCCTAATTTGGCAAGCGGGTAAAGAAGAAGGGCTAAAGCCCTCTGTAGAGACCACTTTTCAACGAAACGATTTGCTTATCGTGCAAGGCGATACAAACGATGTAGCGCATATCTCTGCCGCATGGAATTTGGGCGTACAGCCCGCCGAAGCCACCGATGAGCGAGCCATCAGCAATGAAGAAGTGGGCATCGCCGAAGTTTTGCTCCCGCAACGCTCACGGCTAATAGGGAAAACTCTGCCAAAACTAAGTTTTGGGCACAGCTATAAATTAACCGTGCTTGGCATTCAACGCCCCGGAGTCAATAAACCGCACAATCTAAAAACCACCCGCTTGCGATTTGGCGACACTTTGCTTGTACAAGGCTCATGGGAGAATATCCTTGCGCTACGCAAAAAACGCCAAGACTTTGTGGTAATGGGACACCCCGAAGAAATACAAGGACCGCCACAACGTGATAAAGCGCCACTAGCAGGATTAATTTTACTCGGCATGGTAATTATGATGGTCGGCGAATTTATGCCGCTGGCAACTTCTTCTATGCTTGCCGCTTTATTGATGATATTAACGGGCTGTCTTACCATAGACGAAGCCTATAATTTCATCAACTGGAAAAGCATTGTTCTTGTAGCCGGGATGTTGCCCATGAGTGCGGCTTTGGTAAGTGTTGGTCTTATTGATTTACTCGCAGAAAATCTAACTATAGCCCTCGGCACGCTCAGCCCCGTTTGGATTATTGGTGCATTATTTATCACCACATCCATTTTTACTCAAGTACTCTCAAATACTGCTACGGCAGTGCTAATTGCCCCGCTCGCTTTTGCAATTGCCGAAAATTTGGGCATTCAGCCTCATGCCTTGCTCATGTCTGTGGCAATAGCGGCTTCAATGGCTTTTGCCTCACCCGTTGCTTCGCCCGTAAACACCCTCGTAATGAGTGCCGGAAATTATCGCTTTAGTGATTATATTAAAATCGGTGCGCCAATGATTTTAATATCACTGGTAATTATAATGATTACCTTACCGATATTATTTCCCTTTTAGGCATACAGTTCTCCCCGAAATTCGGCTTTTAAAATTTTGGCGAGATATCCGATAAGATAGAGATAGCCCTTTTTCACAATAGGAAACTCACACTAAAGCCTAACCCGCCGTTCATTTACTGCACAAATTTCCATGCCAAAGGCAATGCCAATGCCGCTAAAATCAATTTGATTATATCGCCAATAATAAAAGGTAAAACACCAAGAGCGAGGGCTTTTTCTATACCAAAAAGCATCGCCAACCAGCCTGCGCCAAAAAAATAAATAACGAAAGTGCCTGCAATAAAGGGAAGTAGAGAAGTACGCAAGTTCCGCTCTAAACCGCGCTCTGCCATTTTCCCAATTAGATAGGCAGAAAGAACAAAACCGATTAAATATCCCATAGTTGTACCGGTGAGATATGCCATCCCAGAAGC
>JADGEO010000068.1 GCA_016744335.1 Anaerolineales bacterium | reverse complement strand
TTCTATTATTCTCATAACGGGAACGCCGTTCCCATGAAGGGAGCGAAAACTTCTATTATCCTCACAACGGGAACGCCGTTCCCATGAAGGGAGCGAAAACTTCTATTATTCTCATAACGGGAACGCCGTTCCCATGAAGAAAGCGAAAACTTCTATTATCCTCATAACGGGAACGCCGTTCCCATGAAGAAAGCGAAAACTTCTATTATTCTCATAACGGGAACGCCGTTCCCATGAAGGGAGCGAAAACTTCTATTATCCTCACAACGGGAACGCCCTTCCCATGAAGAGAGCGAAAACTTCTATTATCCTCATAACGGGAACTATACCGAAACAAAATACGTTTACTTTGTGATACGATATGATTCTTATAAACCAATTCTAAACTCGAGGTATATGATGAAAAGAAAACTTTTTTGGCTACTTTTACTTACCCTATTATTATCTGCCTGCACAGGGAAAAACCCCCTAAGCGATACAAACTGGACATTGGTCTCTTATGGTGAAACAGACGCACAAACTGCGGCTGTGCCAGACACAGAGGCAATTATCTCTTTTGATGCAGAAGGCATACTAAGCGGTAACGTTGGGTGTAATCAATTCTCAGGCACTTATGAAGTGTCGGGAGATAAGTTAGTTGCAGGTCCATTAATGGCAACGCGAATGGCTTGCGCCAACGATGCGTTAATGCAACAAGAAACTACCCTAATGATGCTTCTCAGCAATTCGAACACTTTTGAGATTGAGGGTGATATGTTGACGATATTGTCTGAGAATGGCAATACTTCGACAGTTTGGGAAAAAATGGAATAAGAAAGAGCCTGTTCTTTAGTTGTTTTATTATCGCGAAATCGCTTTGATGAATTTCCCCACTAGGAAACAAAAAAGGACGAGCTTTTAAGCTCGTCCTTTTGATATGCTAGGGTATTTCTTTCGCTAGTCGAGGCTACCCGTAGCAATCGCTTTTTTGACTTCACCGATGGCTTTGGTAATTTCAATTTCACGAGGGCAGGCAAGGGTACAGTTGAAGATAGTTCTACAACGATAAACGCCAAATTGGTCGTTAAGAATTTGTAAGCGTTCTGCGGCACCCTGGTCGCGGCTATCAAAAATAAAACGATGTGCGTTGACAATAGCGGCAGGACCAACATATTCGTCGTTTGCCCAGAATGAAGGGCAAGACGTGGTGCAAGCACCACAAAGAATACATTTAGCCGTATCATCGAAGCGTTCTTGCTCCTCAATGCTTTGGATGTGTTCTTTTTCTGGCTTTGGATCATCGTTGATGAAGTAGGGCATAACTTTCTTGTAGTTGTCAAAGAAAGGTTCCATATCTACGATCATATCTTTGAGTACGGGCATACCAAGAATTGGCTCAACAGTGATTTTACTGGATTTGATATCTTGAATAAGCGTTTTGCAAGCGAGCTTATTTTCGCCATTAACACGCATAGCACAAGACCCACAAACACCATGAGCACAAGAACGGCGAAAAGAGAGCGTGCCGTCTTCATAGCCTTTGACTTTCTCCAACAAATCAAGAACACGATCTGTAGGCTCCACTTCTAATTTATAGGTGTCGTAGTGTGGTTTCGTGTCTGTTTCTGGGTTATAGCGGAAGAGTTTTAAGGTAATTTTTTTCATCATATCTCTCCTAGTAGACCCGTTTCTTTGGTTCAAATTTGGTAAAAACAACATCCTTATAATCTAGCCTGACTCCATCTTCTTCTAGCCAAGCGAGGGTGTGCTTCATCCAATTTTCATCATCGCGTTCTTGATAATCGTTGCGAGCATGTCCGCCACGGCTTTCTTTGCGGTTTAAGGCGGCGGCTGTGGTCACTTCAGCGATATCAAGCAGGTTGCTCAATTCCCAAGCGTTGAGCAAGTCCATATTGAACTGTTTGCCTTTATCGTCAATTTTGATGTTTTTGAAACGGACTTTCAATTCTCTAATTTTTTCTAAGGCTTCTTTCATGCCTTCTTCTACACGAAAAACACCAACATGTTCAAACATGACTTCTTTCATCTCTCTGCCAATTTCAGAGAGACGCTCGTCTCCATCTGCATTTCGTAAGGCATCAAGTTGTTGCTCTGCATATTCAGTGGGATTTTCAGGAAGTGGAATATACTCGCTATTCTTGGCGTGGTTAGCGGCTTCAATACCAGAGAATTTGCCAAAGACAACCAAATCTAACAAGGAGTTTGAGCCAAGACGATTAGAGCCATGTACAGAAACACAACCATTTTCACCAACTGCATAAAGCCCAGGCATGATTTCTTTACGGTCTTTATCTACAACTACGCGACCATAATTATCGGTGGGGATGCCGCCCATGCCATAATGAGCCGTAGGTTGAACGGGCATAGGGTCGGTTACAGGATTCACGCCCAAATAAGTTTCACAAAAATCAATAATATCGGGGAGTTTTCCTAGAATTTCTTCGCCAGTGACTACATAAGGAGTCCCGTCTGGGCGAGTACGTCCATCAAGAGCTGCATATTTATTCACTGTTTCAGGGGTAACATCAAGATATAGATAGCGTTCTCCGTCAACGCCGTTGCCTTGTTTCATTTCTTGATACATGGCACGGCTAACCACATCACGCGAGGCTAACTCTTTTACGTTGGGAGCATTTCCTTCTTTCTCCATAAAGCGTTCGCCTTTGCCATTGAGCAAAATGCCGCCTTCGCCACGAACACCTTCAGTGATGAGAATACCCATCTTATAGATGCCTGTGGGATGGAATTGGAAAAACTCCATATCTTGTGCAGGAATGCCGTGTCTGAGCGCAATCGCTACGCCATCACCCGTATAAGCAAAAGCGTTAGAGGTAATTTCCCAAACGCGTCCCCAACCACCTGTTGCCATAATGATAGATTTTGCATGGAAAACGTGCATCTCACCAGTGGCTATTTCAAGAGCTACAATGCCAGCAATACCTTCATCCGTTTTGATAATATCCAAAACTTGAAATTCATCATAAAACTGGACTTTATTCTTAATGCTTTGCTGATAAAGCGTTTGCAAAATCATATGCCCTGTACGGTCGGCGGCGTAGCAAGTTCGCTTTACGGGTTTTGTGGTCTCGTTATTTGTATGCCCGCCAAAAAAGCGTTGAGCAATTTTCCCTTCATCCGTTCGACTAAAAGGAAGCCCCATATGCTCTAGCTCATAAACAATACCAGGAGCTTCTTTGCACATGAACTCGACTGCATCTTGATCAGCAAGATAATCGCTACCTTTTACGGTGTCGTAGGTATGCCATTCAGGGCGGTCCTCTTCAAGATTGCCAAGTGCGGCACCAATACCACCTTGAGCGGCACCCGTATGAGAGCGTGCAGGATAAAGTTTAGAAATTACAGCCGTTGAAGCGGATTTAGATGCGTACAGCCCTGCCATAAGACCTGCACCACCTGCGCCGACTACAACGACTTCAAATTGATGAGTTTTCATATATTCACTCCTTTATGAAGCCAAAACAACATAGATGGCAACAAGCGTAATAAAAATCCATGCGAAGAAAATAAAGCCACGCCATAAGGTGCGCCATATTGTACTGCCCATAAAATCTTCAACAACAATACGTAAACCGTTTAAACCGTGCGTTACACCAAAAAAGACCATTGTAATTTGCATGATTTGCCAAAATTGATTAATGAAGTTATCAAGAACAACAATATCACTGCTAAAAACATGACTAGGGTTTTGGAAAAAAGTCCAGCGGACAAGTGTGCTAAGGTCTGTTTGAGTACGTGCACCCATTACAAGTGCGGCGGTTAAACCTGTTAGCCCAACAGCATACATGGCTAAGGCAGAGAGACGCATAAAGAGCCACATCACATAATCGAGGTTAAAACCCCGTTTTGCTACTTTTCGTGAAGTCATTTATCTCCTCCTAACCCATCATTACATCGTGAAGTACAGAAAAAATCACGAGCGAATAAAGAGCCATAATAATAAGCCACTCAAGCCAAATAGCCTCACGTTGGTACTCAAGAAGTGGTGTGATAAGGTCTAAAATAACTACTCGCAAACCGTTCACCGCATGGAAGATAACAAGGAAGAAAATTACCAACTGAAAAATATCATTTTCATAAATGGTATTAATCGCAATCCCCGCCTCACTGCCAAATTGCTGGGTGAGAAAACCGGCAATAATGTGAAGCCCAACAAAAACCACCATGGCTAAGCCACTGGTGCGATGTAGAACCCACGCCCACATTGGACCGCCCCCCTTATATTTTAGTCCCTTAAAGAAACCAACTTTCCGATTTAGAGCCATTTGCGCCTCCTGTAACAGGATTTTTTTGTAGTAGTGCATTCCATCTGGTTTTCAGATGCGACACACTACGGGCTGGACTATAATCACGAACTGCAACGCATCATTTGAAGATACAAAGCAGTTTAGGTATTTGGATGACAAAACTGCACCGCCCTTGTTTTGGGCTGGGTGTCCTCCCCAAGCTGGGGATTTAGCGTGAGCAAAAAAACGTATCCCCCCCCGCACCAACACTGGTTGAGGGCAAGCACGCTCAGGTTACGCGCGTTGCGAGCATATAATCCAAACAAAAAGAACCTTATTAATCTAACACATTTATTATCTCATTCGGAGATAGTCGCAGAAAGTGACGATATGCACGGATATTTAGTTTCAGACTTCCTCTATATAAAGATAAACTCGCCCCTTATAATGATGTAGTCTAATTTAGTATATTTTTCTCTTAAACTTTAAGGAGGCACGCATGGCAAGTTCACACCGAATAAGCCGGCGGGATTTTGTGAAGGCGGTTACAGCTACGCTCAGTGGCGTTATGGGCATAGCGATGGGCATTCCGATTATTAGTTATTTAATCGATCCTGCTCTTAATGTACAATCTTCTGAAGCATGGATCCCGTTAGGACCTTTAGATGGATACCCCATTGGCACCCCTACAGCATTTTCTTTCACTCGCTCAAATATTAATGGGTGGGAGAAAACAGTTAATAGCTATGGCGGTTTTATTTTACGCAAATCAGAATCAGAAAGCGATATTCTGGCTCTTTCCAATCGTTGTACACACCTGAGTTGTAGCGTAAATTGGAATGAAGAGCGAGAAGAATATGTTTGCCCCTGTCATGATGCTCAGTTTGATATAGAGGGTGAAGTAAATGCTGGACCTCCACCTCATGCTCTAGACCATTTTGAGACCAAAGTTGAAGAGGGTACCCTTTCTGTTAAGTTCCCCGCTGTTCTGGCTCACGAAGGATAAATAATTATGATGAAAAATATCTATGCTTGGCTAGACGAAAGACTGGGCTTTGACGATATGTATAAAATGCTGCTTGACCGCCCTGAGCCTCATGGCAATTGGTGGAACACACTCGGCAGTGCCAGCTTATTTCTTTTTATTATGCAGGGGGTAACGGGCATCTTCCTGACCGTGTACTATGCCCCAACCCCTGACCACGCTTACGATAGTATTCAATATATTATGAACGACGTGGCTTTCGGTTGGTTAATTCGCGGTATGCACCATTGGGGCGCGTCTCTAATGGTTTTCGTTGTTTTCATTCACATGTTACGAACCTTTTTCTCGGCATCTTATAAATATCCTCGAGAACTAACATGGATGGTTGGCAGTGTTCTTTTCTTGCTAACTTTGGGTATGGGCTTTACGGGTTACTTGCTTCCCTTTAACCAACGTGCTTATTGGGCAACGGTGGTAGCCACAAATATCGGGGGGGTTGTGCCGGGCATTGGACCTTTCATCTTACGAGCCTTACGGGGCGGAACTGATGTGAGTGCGCTTACGCTCTCTCGTTTTTTCTCTGCCCATATTTGGATGTTACCCGCCGCATTGGCTGGATTAATCGGTCTTCATTTATATCTGATTATGCGTCATGGTGAATCTGCATATCCAGACCAAGATGATTAACACAAGGTGTAAAGGAGTTTACCGATGAATGATGAAATGAAGAAAAAAATAAATGATAAATATGAAGCCAGCATACAAAACGCCGAGCGTTTTTGGCCCGATAGCATTTATAAGGATCTATTGGTAGCCTTTGGGCTTTTCATTTTGCTGATTGGTTTAGCAACTTTTCTTGGCGTTCACCCAGAGCCTAAAGTTGACCCCACTGACGCAACCTATGTGCCCCGCCCTGAGTGGTATTTCCTTTTTCTCTTTGAGTTCCTGAAATACTTCCCTGGTCAATTAGAATGGGTAGGTGCGGCTGTTATTCCTGGCATTTTGGTTGGCTTACTAATCTTTTTGCCCCTTTACGATAAAAACCCGCTTCGTCATAATTCTAAGAGAAAAGTTGCCCTTGGCATAATGAGTGCCATTGTCTCAGCGATAGTAATATTAACGCTGATGGCTTCAACAATAATGACGAATATGATCGCGTTTATTTTATTTCTCTTGCTTGCCGGGGTGCTTTTCTTTTCTCTTTATAAAAACCCTGAAAAAGAGATTGCATGGAAAAAGCCAGCTCTTTGGGTGGCAAGTTTTGCTTTTCTTGCACTTACAGGCGTAACCTACCAACAAACTTTGGCAATGGCTGAGCCAACAGAAGAAGTACATGTTGCCAGCAGTGTCCCCGAAAAAATGAGTTTAGGGCAAGATTTATACTCTATCGAATGCGTTGAGTGTCACGGACCCGATGGCGAAGGTGGTGAGATTACAGTCACTGCCGCCGATGGAACTGAAGAGAAATTACCTGTCAAATCCATTAGTAGCAACGATGAGATGTATACTCGCAGTGACGAAAGTTTCTACGAAATTATTTCTTATGGGCAACCCAGCTTAGGGATGCCGCCTTTTGGTGGCGCACACGGCGGGGAATTATCTCCCAGCGAGTTAGAATATATCGTAACCTTTATGCGCTATACTTGGGACGACCGAGCCGATGTACCGGAAGGTGCAGTAACCTCCGCAGTACCCGTATTGGCAGAGGGTGAAGTACCTTCCTATGAAGTGCATGTTGAACCTGTAGTAAAACGTCAATGTCTTTCTTGTCACCGCGAAGGAAAAGAAAATAATAATTACCTGATGGAAGATTACGCTGGCATCCTCAATAACGGGGATAACGCACCCAACGTCGTAGCTGGTGATATGGATAGCATTTTGCTCCAGACCATTCAAGGGCATGAAGTTGAAGGCGTAAACGGTACAATCCACGTTATGCCGCCAAACGGAAAACCAATCAAAGATGCGTATATAGACATCTTCATCCGCTGGGTTGAGGCAGGGATGCCCGAAACAGCCGAAGATGCCTCAGCTTTAGCTGAATAAGCGTCTTTTAGATAAAATCAAAAAGCCACCCGCGAGCGGGTGGCTTTTTTTTTAGGCGAATACAAAGTCCCCCTTAAAGGAGACAGATAATTCTAAAAACCAAAGTTTTTTCTAAGGAAACCTGTTTTCGAGTAAAATACCCCTATGTTTAAATCACTCCTACACCTAATGCGCCCTCGCCAATGGATCAAAAACGTAATTATCTTCTTTGCGCTGGTTTTCGATAAGCAACTATTTGAGTTTGTCCCCACCTTGCGCACCATAGCGGGATTTATACTCTTTTGTCTCATAGCCAGCGCGGTCTATGTTTTTAACGACATTGCCGATATAGAAGCCGACCGCCAGCATCCAAAGAAAAAAACTCGCCCCCTCCCATCGGGCGAATTGCCCATAAATATAGCGCGTGGATTTGGCATCTTTTTGGTAGCAATGGTTCTACCAATAGCCTATTTACTAGAGCCAGCCTTTGCAGGTGTTTTAGCCTTTTATTTTCTAATGATGCTTGCCTACACAAAATGGCTTAAACACATTCCCATTTTAGATGTGATGATTATCGCCACAGGTTTCGTCCTCCGCGTTCACGCAGGCGTAACGCTCATAAGCGTAGAAAGATTTTCCCCATGGCTTTATGTGCTCACCACACTCGGCGCACTCTATTTAGGCTTTGGCAAACGCCGCGCTGAACTCACCCTGCTTGCCGATGGGGCAAAATCACATCGCCGCGTGCTAGAAGGCTACACCCTCCCACTCCTCGACCAATTTATTACCATCGTCTCCAGCACCACCATCCTCGCCTACAGCCTCTACACCTTCACCGCACCCAACCTCCCCGACAACCACATCATGATGCTCACGATTCCTTTCGTGATTTATGCCATTTTTCGCTATCTCTACCTCATCCAAGTCTCACAAGTTACCGGCGCACCCGAAGAAGTTGTCCTCACAGACCGCCCCCTTCAAATCACCATCATCCTATGGGGAATTGTAGCAATGGCAGTTTTCTACCTCTCGTGAGTACCCCCATCCTAGCCTTCCCCCTCATGGGGAAGGGACAAGTTCTCCCCCATGAGGGGGGAGTTAGAGGGGGGCGCGCATCAGGAAAAATCATCCTTTTTGGCGAACATGCTGTCGTCTACGGAGAACCCGCACTAGCCGTGCCTGTAAAAAAACTTTTTGCAGAAGCGAAGGTCTCAACCGTGTCACGTGCCGGAATCTGGATATCAGCCCCCGACATCAGATTATACAAAGAACTCCCCCGCCTCCCGCGTAAACATCCGCTTGCTTCCGTTGTGGACGCTGTTTTTGCGGCGTTGGACATCTCCCCCCCCTCTGTCCTTCGGACATCTCCCCCCGAAGGGGGAGAAAAGAATGGAATAAAAATAAAAGTTACCTCCACCATCCCCATCGCCTCAGGACTTGGCTCAGGTGCGGCGGTTTCAGTAGCTATCATCCGCGCCTTATCTGCCTACCTCAACTCTCCGCTAAATGATGAAAAAGTAAACGAAATTGCCTACGAAATCGAGAAAATCCATCACGGCACACCCTCAGGGATAGACAACACAGTAATCACTTACGAAAAGCCTGTATTCTTTCAAAATTCCCCTCTCTCCCCTCGTAGTAACGCCCCCCCCCCTCCCCTACAAGAGAAACCTATTATCAAAACCCTTCAAGTTACCAAACCTTTCACCATCCTCATCGCCAATACGGGCATCCACGCACCAACAAAAAAATCTGTAGCCGATGTGCGTAAATTATGGGAAGAAGACACTAAAAAGATAGAGACTCTTTTCACGGCAATTGGAAGTATCACTAGAACCGCGCGTCAGGCAATCGAAGGCGGGCATCCTGAACGCTTGGGCGCGTTAATGAATGAAAATCATCGCATTTTGCAAGAGGTGGATGTCTCTTGCCAAGAATTAGATCGTTTAACGGAGGCAAGCCTAAATGCAGGGGCGCTCGGGGCAAAACTATCTGGTGGAGGGCGGGGAGGGAATATGATCGCCCTATCCACAAAAGAAAATACCCCAGCAATTGCTGAGGCATTATTGAAATCGGGGGCAAAAAACGTGATTGTGACGGAAATTAAGTGAACAAAGCAAGAACCTGTTCCCTTGAAGGGAACAGGTTCTTGCTTTCGTCAAAAACCTTTTAAAATCTTCCTTTGCCTTTCCTCCCACGTAAATTCTTTTATACGCTTATACGCGTTTTTTACTAATTTCTCTCGCAAGACATCATCACCCAAAAGTTTAGTGATTGCGGCGTGCCACGTATCCACATCGTCTGGCGAGCAGAAAATTGCGCTTTTTTCGTCCAGCACCTCGCGGATGACGGGCAAATCGCTGGTGATGATAGGGCGTTTTGCCGCCATATAATCAAAAATTTTCATCGGGCTGGCAACAGATGCCGAATCCCCGCCGCTGGAGCCAGCAATTTTGCTCTCGTAGGGAGCAATCAAAATATCTGCGGCAGATTGATAAAGGGGAAGTTCCGCGTTGTGGACAAATCCCGTGAATTTGACATTTTTCAGCTTTCTATCGGATGCGCGTCCGCGCCATACGTGGACGTCATCTGGCTGCCCGCCGACCCACAAGAAGTTTGCCCGTGGGCTTTTTTCTGCCAGTCGCAGAAAGGTCTCCACGCCGCGCCCCGCGTAGAGGTGCCCGGTGCAACACACCGTTGGGGCTTCTTTTATGCCCAACTCACGGCGAGCAAGTTCTGGGGTCACGCGCGTTCCGTATTGGTCTAAATCTACGCCATTGGGGGCAATGATAACGTCCGCTGGAATCCCATACTCTGCATCCAATAAATCCCGTAAGGCGCGCGTGATGGTGACGAGACGCTTCGTCCCGCCGAGATGGAGAAAAGCGCGATACCACTGCGGACCAAAACGTCCCAGCGGCGGCTCGTGCATTTCGTGGATGGTGGGGAGACGGTGCAAAAGGGAAAAAGCGGTGCTTTGGGGCGACCAACTATAGATTAAATCGGGGGTATATTTGCGGGCTTCACGGAGGGCTCGCCAAGTGAAAGTACGGCGAGATTTAGTGCTAATCCAACGGATTTTGAAGTTTTTTTCTATCCCATAATGCTCGCTGATTTCTGCACGCGTTGACCCCCACGGCTCCATATCAGGAACGAGGAGGGTCAGGTCATGCCCAAGTTCTGCGAGGGCATGGCAGACTTTCATTACCTGAATGCCGTTGGCATTTGGCGAGGGGATGCGCGACATGGCGATGGCGATGATTTTCATTTTTAATCTAATGAAAGCAAACGTTTTAATCCAGCATAAGTAAAGTCTGTAGCAGCAGGGATATTTTCAATCTCGGTCTCTCTTTGTTTCCACGCTACAACAACTCCTTGTTCTAATTGCTTCATTGCTTCATTTGGAGTTGTCTTTTTTATACCATATCCTTGAGCTCTGCTTTGATTATTTTGAAGCCCCCTGTCATAGGGATACAAACTCAACCCTAGTTGTACGGCGGCACCAGCTGATTTACTAAAATCATTTTGATTATATCGGTCAAATAATTCAGCAAATACAGAAGACAAACCACTCAAGGAAATCTTCGCCTGCCTCATATCTGGTGGCGTTCGGCTGTGTTGATCAGATAAAGTGTATGCTGATAACCAGATATCCACTGCATGGTTTCCCAAATTTCCTTCGGACACCCCCCACTCAGAATAAAAACCACGATGTTTTTTTACATCTTTTGATGCACTCCGAAATGCTTGTGTACTTTGTTCCAAATGCCCAGCCTTTCGATATAGTTGCGCTAGTTTAACAATAAAATAACCATCATGAGGCCGCACTTCATGAGCAATTTGTGCTAGCCGAATGCCAAGTTCTTGATTGCCTTGGCTAAAAACTTTAGACGACAAATAAATCCATTCTGTTTTTTTAGGAAGATACTCGTTAGCATCAAACGCCTTTACTGCCGCTCTCACTAGGTTTACATAAAATTCATCTATGTCTAAGTAGAATTTCTCAGAAAGAATCTTTAGTGTAGTATTAGCAATTGCTTGATGACGAGTATATATATATTTACCAGTAGTAGCGATAATTGCTTCCTCACCTAAAGGACCAAGCACTAAATTTTTAAGTCTAGTATTAGAAATACCTAATACTTTTGATAATAAAATTTTAGAAAGAATAGAGATGTCTTGAGCGTGAGGTGCCGCTATATATGCTAAGGCATCCATCAATGTAAATTCCGTCCCCTGAATATGTTGTTTTTGTAATCTGTATAGCAATTTCTCAATACGCTCCTCAAGCTCCTCTCCCCAGCGTACCCGCAACATAGCTCCTAAAAATGTGCCATACTGCGAATCTGGACTCAATCTTGCCGCGTCAATCAAGTTTTGAACGGCTTTGTCATAATCTAATCCGTCGAGTCTCTGAAGCCCATCTTTACCATAAGCAGACCAAGCAGCAACTATTTTACGCGCATCTTCTTTAGCTAAATTGCGCAAAAGAACTTCTTCAAAAGAAATATATTGTCTCCATCTGTATGGCTGTGGGATTTTCTCAGCCATCCAATCGGTATCGCGAGCACAAAGAAGAAATTGAATATCTTGACGATTTTGTATCTGTAATTCTTTGACTGTCTCATAAATTCGAAGAGCAATTGTCTCAGCATCATCCGATATGATGAGCCACGTCTTATTTGATACGGGTAAGCGAACAATGGTCTCTGCTGGGAAAGGGGTTGTTGTATCAAAATGCCAAAGAACATTCCATTCATTACTGTTTTGCATCAATTCAACGACTGTTTGCAAGAATGCAGTTGTCTTTCCTTCTCCAGCTGCTCCTTTTATTAGGACAAGATGCGCTTCTTTCCTGTTTTGAGCACCCTTTATTTTTTCTATTAATTGGTTAACTATTTCCCTTCGAGGGATTTTTGATGCAAGTGCTTCTCTCCAAGCAGGTTCCCGTCCGTTAAAAAAACTAATGATTTGCTTATGCCCCAGCTTTACATTTCGTTCAGATAAAAACTTTTTGTCAATAAAAGCCCAACCATGAGGGAGTTTTATATCTTCATCTAGAGAATCTATCTTTTTAGGAGTATACACTGGTGTTTCTTCAGGAGCTTTAGGAAGATGGATTTCCCAGCAATCCCCTTGACGAGCTCCGTTGGGAAAAACCGTTGTGTCCAGAGTCCACTCGTAATTGGCGCTAGACCATTGCATTGGTTTTACCCATAGGCTATGCGTTGTCAAATCCAATTCGCATGATAAGAAACCATTAACCCATAAATCATCGTCTCTTGCCTGAAACCCCGCACCTGCCTGCAATGTTATAAAAAGTTGCCCCGCGCCTTCATCGTAACGCCCTTTGCCTTTGTGCAAATGTCCATGCAGGTAAAGAGCTCCTTTTTTCCCTAAAATTGCTCGCGTCAAATCTAATTGGGAATCTAAAAGCCAATCCAAAGGGTGATGCCCTAGCACAATTTTTATATCAGAATCTTCAAGAAATTCAAGAGCTTCTTCTAATATATGAATACCACCTGAAAGTTTGTGGCGATCTTGATCACTGTTAGAGAGCCAAGCAGTATTTATACCAATAATCCCTAAAGAATATCCTTTAATGGCAAGTTTTTTTTGAAACGCTCCATTTTGGGTTCGTAACCAATGCTCTTCTTCCGAATAGCTAAAATCATTTTTAATAAAAGCATTAAAGCGAGGCAAAAGGATGCTTCGCTCAAATAATCCCTCTTCCGTTGGATCTAGAAATTCAGGAATAGATAGAAGAACATCATGCGTACGTGCCGCACGCGCTTGTGTTTGATCTACATCATGGTTTCCTGGGACAATAAAAATATTTTCTTTGCATTCTCGAGGGAGTACATCATAGAGATGAAGATAGAAATCATCATAAAAAATTTCGTACTCTTTTTCCTGCCCTTTGTTAGCTATATCTCCAGTGATAAACACCATGTCAGGTGCTTTACCTTCATCCACTTGCATCTTAATATACTCAAGAAGATTCTTGAAAAGGCGTTTTTGTCCATAATTATCTTTCCCAACGTGAAAGTCTGAGAGATGCAACCAGCGAACACGATTATTCTCTTTAGAAGTAATAGACGAAGTTATGATGTTTCCATTCAACTGAGAAAATTTTTCTGTTATTTTTTGCCCTTCAACTCGAAGAGTTTCTAGCCCTTGGGAGTGAATTCGTCCAAGTTGCTTTAATACTTCATCAAGTTTTTGATCCCTTCGTGCCTCAGACGGCGTACGACTATAATTAACAAAATTATTAAAGACTATAGTAAAGGTCGCGAATTCACGGCGCGGGTCATAATCTATACTCCCTAACTTACCCGTTTCCTGGTTCCACTGGATAATTTCTTCGGCTTCACGTTCTAAAATAGATGCATCATTCTCGTAAAAAGATCTTTTATATGCCTCTTGAATATAATCGTTACGAAAAAAGTTAAGTACAGGTGCTGGTTTTGAAATCCCATATTCTACTAACGTATAAGCATATATTCCATCAAAATCTGTAGGAGGGGTATTAGTATCAAACTCAAATCTTTGAAGAATTTTGATTATAGATTCACGATGTCTTATAGAATCCCAAGATGTTTCGATCCCCATTTCCACAATGGCACCAATAATCATTTCTAAAACAGGCATTTTATCTCCTCTCTAATAATACTTTATGCTCTGAAAACTAAAAAAGGGGGATGACTCTTTTTTCCACAAACTCAAGTACTTTTGAAGCACTTTAATTATACCAATAAATCAACACCTAATTTTATGCCATACACTAGCTACACATCACTTTAACAAAACGAAATGAAGGTGGCGCATTGAGCGTGTACACTTGGTAAGTAACCAACAAAC
>JADGEO010000067.1 GCA_016744335.1 Anaerolineales bacterium | reverse complement strand
TCGACATATTTAGGCAAAAAAAATCCCCTATGATGGGGATTAGGTGGAGAGTAGATTGAATTATGCAACACTCTCCAAACGTAATGCTACTCGTGATTATCTTGATTTTGTAGCCTTAGCACATCATATGGGTACAGAGAAGATGGTTGAAGCCTTGCGCTCGTTTGACCATTTATACCCGCAAGCAAATGGGGAATCCGCATTGCTACAATTACAAATTCAACTAGCACAACCACTCCCTTATGACCTCGAAGAACTTAATCTGGCTGAATATAAAAACCTAGCAGTACGTTGGAGAGAGTGGCAAAATGTTAAGGCTGCTTGTATTGATTATGCCACCTTGATTTTCGACCACATTGTTGGGATAAACAACGAGTGAAGTGTATATACCCAGGAGGGAATACGCCGAGCTAAGAGACTGCCACTGAACAGGTAGAAACAAAATAGCTCCTTGACTTTTGAGTAAACAGGATTATACTAACTCAAATTACTCAGAGAGGAGTTGTAATGAACATATCCCCCTTTGTCGGACGAAAGAACGAACTGAATCACATTCAAAGCGAATGGCAAAACACCCAAGCCCGTATGTTAATTCTGTATGGACGGCGGCGCATTGGAAAAACTCGCTTAATCACTCACTGGATTAATACAAAATCTCCGAGGGCATTATATTGGGTAGCAGAACCGACATCTCCTGTAGAGCAACTGCGTTCTTTTTCCCAAGCTTTATTTGGTTTTGAATCTTCCGCCCCTGTGCCAGATAACTTTTCCTATGCTTCATGGAAGCAAGCCTTTGAGCAAGTCGCTCGTATGGCAAAACATGAACGCTTTACATTAATCCTTGATGAATTCACCTATTTAATTGCTCTGGAGAAAGGATTATCGGGTATTTTGCAAAATGCTTGGGATCATAGTCTAAAAAGCACCAATCTTTTCCTAATTATCTCTGGCTCTCACTTAGGCATGATGGAGCGAGAAGTATTATCCTATCAAGCTCCGCTATATGGCAGAGCAACCACAAGACTGCATTTGCGACCACTGCCATTTAAGGCAACCAAGGGGTTCTTTCCAAAATTTAAAACCGATGAGCGCGTGGCTTTATACGCAATTTTTGGTGGGGTTCCTGCGTATTGGGAGCAATTCTCGCCATCGGTATCCCTCGATAAAAATATCAAAGAGCATCTTTTGAGTGGTACATATTTGAGTGAAGATGAACCCCGTTTATTATTACAGGATTTTGTATCGGAGATTCACAATTATGTAGCTATTCTACACGCAATTGCCAATGGGCACCGGACACCGCGTGATATGGCTAGAGCCGCTGGAATGAACGACCGTCACATCTCTATGTATGTAAAAAATCTACTACAAACTGGTTTTGTAGAAAGAAGAATTCCAGTAACTACTCGTGGAGCTACTCGACGAGGGCGACATTATATTTCAGACCCCTATTTGCGTTTCTATTATCGTTTTCTCTCTCGCCGTCAGGCTCAGCTTGCTTTAGGCGTACAAAACCAAGCTCTAGCAGAAATAAAAAAACACCTAATTGATTTTATCAGCACTCATACATGGGAAGAATTATCTAGAGAATGGTTATTACGTGTTTCAGGCAAAGGAATAATCCCCTTTCTGCCAGATCAGGTTGGTAGCATTTGGAATAAAGAGGCGCAAATAGACGTTGCTGGCGTAAATTTCATGAATAAAACATTGATATTGGGAGAATCTAAGTGGGGCAGATATCCTGTTGGTGCCGATGTTCTTAAGGCACTCATAGAGAAAACGGATAAAGTTTTGCCTCACGAAGGCAAATGGCGAGTATACTTCTTGGGTTTTTCCAGAAGTGGCTGGAAACAATCTGCACTTGATTTTGTACGTGATTTTTCAACTCAGAAACTTGGTGGTAAAAAATGGCAGGCTACCGGGATTTTACTTCGCGACCTAAATGAACTTGATAAGGAATTATCAGAGTGGACGGAGTAAGCCTGTTTTTTTTCTACACGTGATACGAGCCAATACGGCGGTCCAACAAAGGAGCATAAATGAAAGTCGCATTTCAAGGAGAAACGGGGGCATACGGCGAAGAAGCGGGGCATGGATATTTCGATTCGGTAGAGATGATTCCCTATGAATCTTTTGATGCAGTTTTTGACGCGGTTGCTTCAGGAGAATGTCAATCGGGATTAGTCCCCATCGAAAATTCTTTGGCTGGGAGCATCCATCATAATTACGATTTACTTTTACGCCACAAATTACATATTGTTGGCGAGTATTATTTGCGCGTGCGGCACTGCCTAATTTCCTTTCCCGGTATGAAACTAAATGAAATTACGCAAGTGATGAGTCATCCCCAAGCCTTGGGGCAATGTGATGGCTATTTGCGTAATTTGGGCGTGAAGACAAATGCTGTTTATGATACAGCAGGGAGTGTGAAAATGCTCAAAAGTAGCGGGGAAAGAAACACCGCAGCAATTGCCTCCAAGCGTGCCGCAGAGATTTATGAGATGCAAATTTTACAAGCGGGGATTGAGGATAATCCCGAAAATTACACCCGCTTTATTGAAATTACGCCTCAAATCATCGCCCCAGAAGGGGACGTTAAAACTTCGATTGTCGTTTCGCTAAAAAATATCCCCGGCGCACTCTTCAAAGCCCTGAGCGTTTTTGCTCTACGTGATATTGACTTAACGAAAATAGAATCCCGTCCACTGGCAGGAAAACCTTGGGAATATCTCTTTTATATCGATTTTCTAGGCATAGTCAACGAAGAAACTGTGCAACGTGCATTAAATCATTTAGACGAATACGCGATTATGTTGCGAGTACTTGGCTCTTATACACGATTTCCACTTGACACATAGACACTTGCCTATTAGTATTGCTCAAAACAAATAGACAGCTATCAATATGACAAAAAACACAGTTAACTTTGCTAAAGCCCTCGCGGATGAAACTCGCCAAAAAATAATGAGTCTTTGCTGTTGCAAATGGCTCAGTGTTGGCGAGATAGTCTCAGACTTAAATGTATCTCAGCCCACCGTATCACACCATCTTAGCATCCTAAAGGAAGCGGGATTAGTCGATTCGCGCCGTGAAGGAAAGCAAGTCTTTTACTCTCTCAACCAGAAAAAAATTGCTGCCGCTTGCTGTCAGGTTGCAGGAGATTTTGCGCCAGAACTAGAATTTGCCTTAGCCTAAAATTAAGAGTCTCTTTTTTTTGTTGAAACATATAGAAGAATGTCTATTTGTCTGCTTGCACATTTACGCTAAATAATGGCAGCGGTTGAGTTGTATTAGAAGAACGCCTGTGGGTAAACCCGACAGGCTCAAAGCTAAAGGACGATAAATCGTCCTCACGTATCAGCCCCAGCGGGGCTTCCGCCTTGAGCCTGTCCCGTTTACGGGCAGGCGGGATTGAGTATCAAACCCTCTAAATTCCCAAGGAGAAAATATGAACAAAAGCCTATCCTTCCTCGATCGTTACCTCACCCTGTGGATTTTCCTCGCGATGGCAATCGGCGTAGCATTCGGATACTTTTTCCCCACCACCGTGCAAAATTTCAACACTACTGTCTCAATTGGCACAACCAATATCCTCATCGCCATCGGATTAATTCTAATGATGTTTCCGCCCCTCGCCAAAGTCCGCTACGAAGAGCTGGGGGACGTTTTCCGTAACTGGAAAATTCTCGGCATCTCGCTCATTCAAAACTGGGTTATTGGTCCTATCCTCATGTTTGCCCTCGCCCTTATCTTTCTCAAAGACATGCCCCATTATATGGTCGGGCTAATTCTCATTGGGCTGGCACGTTGCATCGCCATGGTTATCGTCTGGAACGATCTCGCCAAAGGTGATACCGAATATGCGGCAGGCTTGGTCGCTTTCAACAGCATCTTCCAAGTTCTCTTTTACAGCCTTTACGCCTACGTTTTTATCACCCTCCTCCCGCCCCTTTTTGGCGTAGAGGGCGGTCTCGTAGAAATTACCATTGCCGAAATCGCTAAAAGCGTCTTTATCTATCTCGGCATTCCCTTTATTGCGGGTTTCCTCACGCGCACCCTTCTCATCCGTAAAAAAGGCAAAGATTGGTACCATAATGAATTTATCCCCAAAATCAGCCCGCTCACGCTCATCGCCTTGCTCTTCACCATCATGGTCATGTTCAGCCTCAAAGGCGATCTCATCGTAGCCATCCCAATGGACGTTGTCCGCATCGCCATTCCGCTCATCATCTATTTTATACTCATGTTCCTCATCAGTTTTTGGATGGGCTACAAAATCAACGCAGGCTACAAAAAATCCGCCACGCTCTCGTTCACTGCCGCCAGCAATAATTTTGAACTCGCCATCGCAGTCGCCATCGCCGTTTTTGGAATCAATTCTGGGGAAGCCTTCGCCGCCGTGATAGGCCCCCTAATCGAAGTCCCTGTGATGATCGGGCTAGTTTCAGTCGCCTTCTGGATTCAGAAAAAATACTTCGGGACAGATGCAGAAAAGATGAGCAAAAAGTGTGCCACAGATTAAGTGGATAAAGAACCGCAACGGTAAGCGTTCAGCCATACTAAAAGCTTTCAACGCGAATTTACGCGAATGAGCGAATGACGCGAATTTTTAATGCTTTTGCTACATTTTTTCCAGAAAGTTTATATGTTTTTGTCATCTTTACACATATAAAAAACAAAAAAGTTTTTAAAATCCGCGAAAATCTGTCTAATCTGTAAAATCCGTGTTCTATTTTGAAACCCCTGAACGCTTACCCGCAACGCGCGTGAACTTAAGCTTGCTTCCGCTAAAAAAGCATTGTGCCAAAGAAAAACTTAATATCCCCTCCCTCGTTCTAAGGGATTCAGTCCTTAACAAGACGACCAAAGTCGTCACCACAAAGAAAAATTTATCAGGAGAAATAAAAATGACCACCGAAAAAACAGAACTCAATGTCCGTACCGCTGTACGCGATCGCTATAGCAAAATTGCCGAAGAATTTCAATCTGGCACCCAAACCGATTGCGGATGCACCCCCGTCCCAACATCTTGTTGTGGCGATGACGGCGACACCAAAGACGAATCTGTGCATATCGCGGCATTAGAAAAATACTACCAAAATGTAGATACAGACACACTTCCCGAAGAAGTGACCGGTCTCTCACTGGGGTGCGGCGACCCCATCACGCTCGCCGCCCTCACTCCCGGGCAAAGGGTTCTCGATCTCGGCTCTGGCGGTGGAATCGATTGCTTTCTCGCTGGTCAACGCGTAGGTGAAACAGGTCACGTCATTGGCGTAGATATGACCCCTGCCATGCTTGAAAAAGCGCGCGCCAATAAAACCAGATTAGGCATAAATAATGTCGAATTTCGCCTGGGTGAGATTGAGCATCTTCCCGTTTCTGATGCGAGTATTGACGTGATTATCTCAAACTGTGTCATCAACCTCAGCACCGATAAAGCACAAGTTTTTCGTGAAATGTTTAGAACCATGCGCCCAGGCGGAAAAATAGCCGTCAGCGATATGGTCACAGAGGGAAAACTCCCCGATGGGCTAAGAGAAAGCCTCAGCGCGTGGGCGGGATGTGTCTCAGGTGCACTCGATATTGAAGAGTACATCTCAGGTATAAAAAACGCGGGTTTCGTAGATGTTGAAATCACCCCCGAGTATTTAGACCGCGATCAAGTTGATGATGCCGTCCGCCAGCTCGGAGGAGAAATCCAATTAGGCGGCTTGTCAAAAGAGGCAGTCTATAAAGCTGTTTTTAGCGCAAAGATTACGGCGCGTAAACCAGCATAAAAAGTGAACGCATAAGGTAAAATCATACTATGAAATTACCTCAAAAAATTACGTTACTCTTCCTTATTTTTTCCACGCTCGCTTGTCGTCCCGTCCTCACGGTGGGGTGGTCAGAAATTCTGATTATAGGATTGGTTTTTCTTTTGCTAATTATTCCCCCTGTATGGCGGTTTTTGAAAAAATATAGAAAATAAAGAAGACGGTGGGCAATAATCCCCACCGTCTTTTGCTTTAAAAAGGGTATCTGAAGCCCTAAATCTATGGGGTACTACACGAAGATATGCCAAAAAGAAGAAAAAAGAAGGGATATGCGCAATAAAGAGCCTATTTTAAGGCGATTTAACTGAAATTGGACAAAGATTGATGAATATCAGCGTGGCGCACGTTTTTTAGGCTGGGGTACTGCATCCCCAACTGGGGATGCGTTTGAATGGCTCTGCTCGCACGCCTTTACATCGCAAAAATGTTGAGGAAAGGCATTCAAGCTGAGGTCAAGTTCGTCGCGGAGACCTTCATCCCAATTGATTTTAGAGAGTCTGTAAAATCCAGAACAAAACCATTCCCACAACTATCGTCCACATGACATTTTTTGTACGCCATGCAACCAGCGCACCTCCCATCCCAGCGAGTAGGTGGATATTCTCGAAAGAGATGTTGATAACGCCCTCGGTGTAGACCAATGCGGGGAAAACCAATGCCGCTAAAACGGAAGCGGGCACAAATTTGAGAGCGTCTCGTAACCAGTCGGGGACATCCACTTTGCCGAAGAGATAAATAAAAGAATATCGAAGGGCAAAGTTGCCTATAGCAAGCGCAATGAAGAGTATCCAGAGGGGAAATCCGTTCATTTCTTCCCCCCTTTTTCTGCGAAAACGCCCGCTAAAATGCCTAGAAAAGCCGAGATGATTAATCCGAGATTATAGGGCAAACCTTTGGTGGCAATGGCTGTTATCCCGCCCACTAGCGCGGCGATGAGGGTGGGGCGGTCTTTGATGGAGGCAAACATGAGTGCCATAAAAGAGAGCGGGAAGGCAAAAGCCAGCCCCCAACTCTCGGGGACAAGGTTGCCAAGTAGCGCACCGAAGATTGCACTAATAATCCACGTTATCCAAATGGCTAGGGCAGAACCGTAATAATACCAAGCGGGGTTATCGGGCATTTTATTGGCAAATTTACTCATCGAAACACCAAAGGCTTGGTCCGAAAGAATATAGACAAATGGGATTGTACGTTTTGCTGGTTCATCTTGCAGGTAGGGGGCAAGGCTTGCGCTATACATGATAAAGCGCAGATTGATGACCCAAGCAGTGATGAGCATCACGACCCAGACAGCACCTTCGCCAATTAGTTGTAAAACAGCGAGTTGGGATGCGCCCGCAAAGACGATAAAAGACATGCCGACCGCTTCAAAGGGATTTAACCCTACACTAATGGCGGCGACACTACAAATTAGCGCAAAGGGGACTACGCCCAACAAAATTGGGAGGCTGTCGCGTGCGCCGTTGATAAAATCTTGATGGTTTGTTTTCATAGGGCAAGATTATAAGGTATGGCTCTGTTGATTGGATAGATTCCTCAACGCGAATATTCGCGTTGAAAGATTATCTGACATTATTTATACGCTCACCATAACTTCTCTTCACATTTTTTGGGTAAACGCCCAAAATCCTGATAAAATCATCCCCACAGAGAAAAAAGAACAGGATTAAAAATGCGTAAAAAAATAGAAGCCTTATTCAATAACGAAAATATATTAGCCCTTATTTTTGCAATTATTATGATTGTATTAATAGTCTTCACCGCAGACACCTCGCCAACCTGGATTTATCAAGGCTTTTAGATGCTGATTAATTTACTCATCCTTTTATTATTTGCGGCTGTTTTAGGGCAAATAAAACGCGGTCGCAGTCTTGTTTTGATGGTGAGCAGTGTGCTTATCATCTATTGGCTACAGCCCGAAACAGCCCCCGCTAACTTCACCTTTTGGATTCCAACATTAACACTTTTTATTGTTCTAATTTCTTGGTTTATAACGGCTTCACCTGAAACTCGTATTAATCAAAAGAACAGGCTGGCTTTTTTTCTTCTGCTCATTTCTGTCTTTGCAATTATCACCACACGTTATTTTGATTTCTTCCAACCACTCGCTTTTTTCCCACCTCGGCCTCTTCTTTTTTTTATAGCAACACTTGCACTATTTTTGGTGCTCTTTGTTATTTCAAAGACTATAAAATCAGCTTATTTTTGGCAAGTGGGAATGCTTATTATTATCTTATTCATTTTTATTTTAATCCGCGTTCCCAACTTATTGCCTCTGCTTACTTCTTGGGGGACAACTCTTTTAAATCGCACTTTAGAGACTTCACCAAGAATTCAGTGGTTTGGCTATTCTTATATTGCCTTTCGTTTAATTCATACAATTCGTGATAAACAATCAAATCGTTTGCCAAGCATTAGCTTAGATGAGTATATGAGTTATGTGATTTTCTTCCCCGCACTTAGCGCAGGACCCATTGACCGCATTCAACGATTTCTCCCTGAATTACGCCAGCCTAAGGTATTGAAGAGTGATGATTGGATAATTGTTAGCAAGCGCGTCTTTTTGGGATTATTCAAGAAATTTATCATCGCCGATACTTTAGCAACGATTGCTATGAATGCAGGCTTGGTACAAAATGTTCAAACTTCGGGATGGATGTGGGTCATCGTTTACGCGTACGCCTTTCAAATCTACTTTGACTTTAGCGGATATACCGACATCGCTATTGGTATGGGGCGATTGCTCGGCATTCAATTGCCTGAGAATTTTCGTAATCCCTATTTGAAGCCCAATATAGCTCAATTTTGGAATAATTGGCATATCACCTTAACGCAATGGTTCCGCGCCTATTATTTCAACCCCCTAACCCGCTTTTTAAGAAAAAAGAATTTGCCTACTTGGGTAACTTTAGCAATTGTTCAATTAAGCACCATGATACTAATCGGTTTTTGGCACGGAATAACATGGAACTTTTTCCTGTGGGGGTTATGGCACGGCGTGGGGCTATTCATTCATAATCGTTGGACAAATTGGGCAAGACAAAATAACACTAAGAAAACTTTATCTCCTTTCCAAGAGAATATCCTTTCGGGAGCAAATATATTGCTAACCTTTAACTTTGTGGCTATAGGCTGGGTCTTTTTTGCCCTCCCCACGCCCGCACTCGCGAAAGAAGCCTTATTTACACTTTTCGGCATAGCCTAAATGAAGAAAATAAACCCCCTACGACTATTTTTAAAAACTATTTTTATTTTTGTCTTGGCAAATTTGCTTTTTGCTTTATGGAATCCCCCAATTGAGCGTTTATCAGCCTACAACGCAATTCTTCCAGGACGCACACGCTTCCCCTTTGACGAAGTTGATCTTATAGATGCGCATTTTGCTTCCCATGAAATTTCTGCGCCAAAAGGTGAAAACGAATTCCGTGTCATCATCATCGGCGATTCGTCCATCTGGGGCGATGAGTTAGAAAGTGAGCAAAGCCTTTCAGCTTGGCTCAATAAATCTCAAAACGAATGTTTTTCTAAGGATGTTAAATTTTACAACCTCGGTTTTCCACACATGTCAGCCATGAAGGACCTGCTCATCTTGAATGAAGCAATGAAATATGACCCCGACGCTATCATTTGGTCATCCACATTAAGAACAATTTTGCCCAAACCGCCAAATCCCTTTTTAATAGCCAATGTAGACCCCATTTTTGAGCTAATTAAGGAATACGATTTATGGGAATACCCCTACGATGAATTTGACTATGAAGAAAAATCCCTCTACGCAAAAACTTTTATAGGGCGGCGCAAAGAACTCGCTCGCTTGCTTCGTCTACAAATTTTAGGCATTGAATGGCTCAGTACAAAATCAGATTATCAGCCCCAATATATTCCCCCAAATGCGCCGCCAACGCCACTAATTGAAGACCCAAATAACCTTGAAAACGAAACGCTATTTCGTGAATTTGACGAAACCGACAATATCGTCCCCTATCTCTGGGCGCATTATTTTGAGGCGGGCGAGAAAATTGCTGGCGATACCCCGATTGTTTTTGTCAACCAGCCCATGTTTATCGCCTCAGGGGAAAATAGTGATATTCGCTACAACAAAAGCTATCCCCGTTGGGTTTATGACCAATATCGCCAATTTTTAGCAGATGAGACTGAGGCTAAAGACCGTGCCTATCTCGATTTTTGGGATGAAATCCCGCCCAAATACTTTATTGGGCATACTTTTCATCTTTCAGCGGAGGGGGAAGAATTGCTGGCAGAGATAATAGCAGATGGATTTCAGGAAGCCGTCTGCGAAGAAGAAGAATAGGAAAACGCCCCGCGACGCGCGTGTTTTGAGCTTGAGTGCTTTTCCCCAACATCCGCGTTAGGCCAGCGATAATGTTGACCGAAGGCACGCAAGCCCAAGGTCACGCGCGGTACGGTTCTTCATCCAATAGACCTCTTGCAAAAGTCATTTTAACCACGCTCCCTGCGCCGTCCTCGGCGCAGGCTTAGCTGAAATACGCCGCCGAGAACGGCGGCTAGAGCACTTATGCAAGATGTCTAATAAAAAAACGGGATTGGTTTTATCCAATCCCGTTTTGTCTTTTTACGTTGGGCTTTATTTTTGCATATGAACCGTTGTGATGGGAAAGGGAATATCTACACCCGCTTCATCTAACGCGTGTTTGATGAGTACAACAGCTTCATCTTTTGCGTCAAAGATATTATTTTCACTGGTCGATATCCAGAAACCAACCATCATATCAATAGAGGATGCGCCAAATGAATCGTAGATAATGAGCGGTTTGGGGTCGGTGAGATAGCCTTTTATTTCGGGCAACACTTCTAAAATTGCGGTGCGAGCGGTGTTTAGTTCTGTATCGTAGCCTACGCCAACGGGGATATCGATACGAAGGGTTTCTGCTCGGCTGTAGTTTTCAATTGGGTTAGATAGAACTTGTGCGTTAGGGATAATAACAAAACGTCCGTCTAAGGTTTTTATTTCTGTAGTACGCATGTGAATGGCTTTAATGGTGCCTTGATAATTAGAAATTGAGACAAAATTTTCAAGATCAAAGGGTTGTTGAATAAGAAGTATTATGCCAGAAACAAAGTTTTGCATAATGTCTTGAAGTGCAAAACCAAGGGTGAAGCCGAGTATGCCAAGACCTGTGAGAAAGGCAGAGACATCAAATAGTTGCTGTAGGGCAATTATGGTTCCTGTAGATAGAATGCTCCAATAAAGTAATTGTCCTAATAAGACTCCACCTTCATTTTCTATTTTGCGATTTTCGAGAGTGCTAACAAGTGCTTTTCGAAGCAATTTAGCTATTACGATGCTTCCAATAAATATCAGGAGTGCTTTAAAGATGTTCGTTATGAGAGGGATGTAGCTTTCTGAAATGATCATACCTTTTCCTTTATCATGTGATTTTTGGTAAGTGCAATTAGCACTTAAACGAACTGCGATTGTAAGGGATGCTAAAAAGGGTGTCAATCGGATTTGCAAAAAACGCTCACTCTCGTTATAATACCTCTCGTTAAGTCGGGCGGTTAGCTCAGCTGGTTAGAGCGTTGCGTTGACATCGCAAAGGTCGTTGGTTCGAGTCCAATACCGCCCACTTTTCTCGGGGCAGAGCTTGTCACTCTGCCCGTAAAATAAAAAACGCGTCGATTGGGACGAGTACGTGGTAAGTAAAATCAACAGGAAGAGCGAGCCAAAGATTGAGAGCTTGCTTAAATTTTCACCACAGAAAACCACCCATGAGCATTGAACAGAACAGTAATCAGGAAACAGAAAATCAGTGATCGGTTATCAATAACAGGACACTGAATACTGAACGCTGAATACCTAGTAAGTGAAACGGATTGTCCCGTTATAGGCTTAAAGAGATACCCTGAACTTGTCGAAGGGTAAATCTGGGTGGAACCGTGAGATCATCTCGCTAGAGGCACTCTCGCCCCAGTTATTGGGACGGGAGTTTTTTGTTTAATATGCTTCAAAGCTTTCTGTACACAGAGCATACGGAGAAACACGGAAGAAACTTTTATGTTTTCCCCATAATTCTAAAATTTCTCTCCGTGAAATCCGCGAAAATCCGTGTACAAAAAAATAAAGGAGATTTAAATGTCTGAAGAAATCAAGTACGAAGATAGTGAACTTTATAAAATCCGTCACTCTGCCGCACATGTTATGGCACAGGCGGTATTAGGAGTATTCCCTGAAGCCAAATATACAATTGGACCACCCGTAAAAGATGGCTTTTACTACGATTTTGAGTTGCCACGCACCCTCACTCCTCAAGACTTAAAGCAGATTCAAAAGAGAATGCGAAAAACACTAAGCAGACAATACGACTTTGAAAAGCAAGTCCTTTCTGCCGATGAAGCACGTGAGATATTTAAAAATCAACCCTATAAACTTGAGTTAATAGCTGGTCTTGAAGCTGGCGGCGTAGATGAATACGGTGAAAAACTCGAAGGTGAAGTAGAAATCTCTACCTATACCCACGATAATTTTGTCGATTTGTGTCGTGGTCCTCATGTTGAAAATACCAGCCAAATTAATGCTAAAGCAGTGAAACTAATGTCTATTGCTGGCGCATATTGGCGCGGTGATGAAAATAATCAGCAACTTCAACGTATTTATGGCACAGCGTGGAACACAAAAGAAGAATTAGACGCTCATCTCTGGCAAATCGAAGAAGCCAAAAAACGCGATCACCGCAAACTAGGCAAAGAACTCGACATTTTCGCCTTCGATGAAGAAGTTGGTCCTGGTCTCCCGCTTTGGTTGCCAAATGGAGCAGTGATTGTCGAAGAGTTAGAGCAACTCGCCAAGCAGATGGAACGCGAAGCCGGCTACAAACAAGTTCGCACCCCGCATCTGACGAAGGAAGATTTATTCATCCGCAGTGGGCATCTCCCCTATTATGCCGAGAGCATGTATCCGCCAATGGAAATGGAAGGTGGTAAATACTATATCAAGCCGATGAATTGCCCCATGCACCACAAAATCTTCGCGGCGCGCCCCCATAGCTATCGTGATCTTCCCATCCGTCTTGCCGAATATGGCACCTGCTACCGTTACGAAAAAAGTGGCGAACTCTTCGGGCTGATGCGCGTTCGTTCTATGCAAATGAATGATGCCCATATTTACTGCTCAGAAGCCCAGTTTGAAGAAGAATTTATGGCAGTAATTGACCTGTACATGAAGTATTTTAAGATATTTAATATCGAAAAATACGTCATGCGTTTTAGCACACACGCTAAAGAAGGGCTGGGAAAAAAATATGTAGATAATGAAAGACTCTGGCTAAAAACCGAAGATATGGTGCGCCAAGCAATGCAAAATGGCGGTGTGCGCTATGTAGAAGTGGAAGACGAAGCCGCCTTTTACGGACCTAAAATTGACGTACAAGTCTGGAGTGCTATTGGACGTGAATTCACCCTCGCTACCAATCAGGTTGATTTCTCTGTGCCCGCCAAATTTGATCTGAAGTTCACGAACGCCAACAACGAAGATGAAATTCCCCTCTGCATCCATCGCGCCCCTCTAAGCACGCATGAACGCATGATTGGTTTCCTTATTGAGCACTACGCAGGTATATTCCCCGTTTGGATTGCTCCCGTGCAGGCGGTACTCATTCCCATCACCGATGACCATCTCGACTACGCCTACGAAGTCAAAAAGAAATTGGAATTACTTGGAATGCGCGTTGAAGTCGCCGCCGATAGTGGGCGGATGAGCGCGAAAATCCGCAAAGCGCAGAAGAAAAAAGTCCCCTATATGTTGGTTGTTGGCGATAAAGAAGTCGAAGCTGGCGCGGTTGCCTTGCGAATGCGAGATGGTGAAGACCGCGGTGCAATTTCCGTGGATGAATTTATCACCCTCGCGACAAAAACAATTGCAGAACGCACTTAGTGCATAAAACAAACTCGAAACTTACGATTGAAGAGACTACTCAATAGTTGTAGTTTTGAATTTCTAACACCACCAAAAACTAATTTTGAGCGCGAAAGCCTTCTGCAAAAGATAAAATATCATATTTTTAACGCGAAAAAACCTTAAAGAATTGGTAGTGGCTAAAATTGGCTGACGTTTGCCCCCTCTGTCCTTCGGACATCTCCCCCGAAGGGGGAGATATATCCCTTCCCCCTTCGGGGGAAGGCTAGGAAGGGGGAAAAGTACGAGACACATATTTTTACATTCGTACTTTTCGCGCTAGAAATTTGTTGGTCTAAGAATGAAAAAACGTAATTAAATTCAAAACACAACTAGCAAGGAGATTATATGAAAACCGCCCTACTCTCTGTTTGGGATAAAAAAGGAATCATAGAACTCGCCCAAAAACTCAACGCTGAAAACTGGCGCATAGTCGCCAGTGGTGGCACAGCCCGCGCGTTAAAAAAAGCAGGGCTACCCGTTACGCCCGTCACTGAAATCACCGGCGCGCCCGAAATGTTTGACGGGCGCGTCAAAACCTTACATCCCGCCATTCATGCTGGCATTTTAGCGCGTGACACAGAAACAGACCGCGCCGATTTAGCCGAGCAAGGTTGGCAAACTATTGATTTAGTAGTCGCTAATTTATACCCCTTTGAAGAAGTCGTTTCTCAGCCCGATTCCACTCTCGCCACAGCCATTGAGCATATTGATATTGGCGGCGTAGCCCTTTTGCGCGCCGCGGCAAAAAACTTCAACCGCGTCACCACCCTCAGCACCCCTGCCGACTACCCCGATGATATTGCCAGTTTCAATGACGAGAATTTCCGTCAAAAAATGGCATTTAAAGCCTTCGCAACCACCGCACGTTACGATAATGCCATCCAAAATTATTTTGCCGGGTTGGTCGAAGAAGATGCACCGCTCAACCTCACCCTATATCCCATCCAAACCTTGCGCTATGGCGAAAACCCACACCAATCCGCGACATATTACGCCGAAAACCCCAACGCCAGCACAATGGGCGGCAATCTCCTACAAGGCAAGCCTCTCTCCTATAACAACCTTCTCGACCTCGATGGTGCCTGGAATGCTGTCCTAAATTTCGACACGCCCACCGCCGTTGTCGTCAAGCACCTCAGCCCCTGCGGCATCGCAACTGCGCCCAAAGTCGAAGATGCCATCATCCCCGCCATCGCCAGCGATCCTGTTTCCGCTTTTGGCAGCGTCATCGCCAGTAATCGCAAAATCACCGCTAAATTTGTAGAGAATATGGGCAAACTTTTTGTCGAGTGCATTATCGCCCCTTCATTTGATACAGATGCACGTGACCTGCTCGCTAAAAAGAAAAATCTGCGTCTCTTGGAAGTGGATTTGGACGCGCCGCGCGTGACCCACGACTTGCGTGCCGTAGTGGGCGGATTCCTGCGTCAAGACATAGATACCGGCTCCCCAGCAAATGCGCCCAACTGGCATATTCCCACCAAAAAGCAACCATCTCCCCAAGAACTGGACGCCCTAAAATTCGCATGGAAAGCCGTTCAGCCCGTAAAATCGAATGCCATCCTACTTGCAAAAAACGATGGCGAGCGTAGCTTCACCCTTGGCATTGGCGGCGGGCAACCCAACCGCGTAGATTGTGTCCGCATCGCTGGTGAGCGTGCGGGAGACGAAGCAGTCGACTCCGTCATGGCATCCGATGCCTTCTTCCCCTTCCCCGATGGCATAGAAGAAGCCGCCAAACTGGGCGTAACCGCCATCATTCAACCCGGTGGCTCAATTCGTGATGAAGAAGTCATCGCCAAAGCAGATGAGTTGGGGATTGCAATGGTCCTAACTGGGATAAGGCATTTTAAACATTAAATCATACTAGTACACTTAGGCTCAAATAGTCACTAAGTGGTTTTCAAAAACTAAGGGAGTTGGTAAACTTGGCAAAAACCTA
>JADGEO010000066.1 GCA_016744335.1 Anaerolineales bacterium | reverse complement strand
CCTTATTTTTATGCGGTAAAAGCAAAGTTGCCTCAGGCTAAGTTGATTGCAGATCGCTTCCATGTTGTAAAACAACTCAATGAAAATATCACTAAATTGCGACGTACAATTCAAAGAAAAGCTGATGAAGAGGTAAAAGAAATTCTCAAAGGTAGTCGGTGGTTGTTAGTGAAAAACAGACAAAACCTTAGCATAAAAGAAGAAGGTCACTTACAAAATGTTTTGGCTATTTCTTCTGAAATACGAGAAGCCTATCTGCTCAAAGAAGAATTTCGCAATATCTTTGAAAAAATCAAAAATATCGAGCAAGCTAAACGATTTCTAGAAGTATGGATATGGAAAGCGCAGAAAACAGGTAGCCGGTATCTTGCCAAATTTGTAAAAACACTTCGTAATTGGTGGGAAGAAATTCTTAGGTATTTTGAAGAAGGCATAACCAATGCTTTTTCTGAAGGAATAAACCGAGCTATACGTGCAATTATCAATCGTGCTTATGGTTACAGAAACTTTGATAACTTCCGATTACAAGTATTAGCTCAACACGGATATGCTGGTTAGAATCATGCTAATTCACGTTGAGCCTTTATTATTTAGGTGCCCACTGAATACATGAAATGCGGCTCGGGTTTTTCGCGTAGCCACACGCATTTTATGCAGGTTTTCGATATCCTTATTTTTGCGAAGAGCTTCCTCATAATATAGGATGCGCTGAAATTGTAGGGTAAGTATTTTTCGCCCGGCTTGGCTCATAGAGCCATCTGCTTTTATGCCGGGGTGCGTGGGTAATACTTGAACAAGGAAGTAGGGGATATTTTTATCTGGGTGATCTTTTTGGGTGGAAGAAGCATTATCAATTGCAGTTGCCTCAGCAGTGAAGTGTAGCTCTGTCTTAAATAAAAGTTTCCATAAGTCGCTCTTTTTTTGAGCGCGGGCAGCATCTTTTGTAGCGTGCGTCCCTACGATTTTTAGCTCCACTCTTCCTTTTCTTTCTGTTATTTGGTCAATTTTGCTACTTTGGCTTTGGGAATAATCCAAACCATCTGCTAGTCGAATTAAAGCCGAGAGTGCCATAGCTTCATTTTTCGCTTTATTTGAGAGTTTAGAGAAAACTTTTTTAGATTTCCTTTTCTCTAAGACCTTATAAGTCATTTTTTTTCGATTTAGGCATGTAGTTAAGGCGATCATCAATTGCTCTTGGGCATCTAACTCTTGAGGGGGAGTTTCCAAGAGAATATCTCGTCCTTTTTTGTGGTGTCTCTTAGCCCCAGAGACCAATCCGATATTATGTAAAAACGCGGCTTTCTCCAAAAGTGGGCGATGCTTCGGCGTTAAGTTGTGAAAATCATCAAGTTCATCGAATAATCTAAGTGCGTGGTCCGCCACCGCACGAGCATGGTCTTGGTCTACCAGATAGCGTTTGAGTAAACTTTCAAGTGGTTGCGATTTGGGCTGATGTTTTTCAGCCTTTTTCTTTCTGGGCATAGGTTCTTCTTCAGCGGGCATTTCAGGGAGGATAATAGCTGGGGCAGGAAGGGTTTCTAATAAAATGCGTTTAGGAAAATCCCCCAGTCGTTTTTTCTGAAACGCTCTCTGCCAGCGGTGAATTGTACCAACCGTTCTTTGTGTATATTCTGCAACGTCATTTGGTGTTTCCCCTTTATCAAGCATCAATAAACCCTGTGCGCGCAAAGCATAAATATCATCTCGCTTGGCGATTTGCGCACAAATAGCGTTTTCTTGAGGCGTTAGCAATTCTTCTTCTGGAGAAACTTCGTTCATAAATCTCAGAGAACGTTCAAATTTTGATAACTTCTCAGGTTTTAGATTCCACTCACCCTGCAGTAAGGTAACAATTTGTACCAAATCTTTTTGTGCGCCTTCTGGCTTTAGTTCAACTTCTAGCTCAAAGTATCTCTGTTTTCGATTTCCAGAAACAATATGTACATTATCAAGGCTTAATTGTGCGATGGTTTTTTTTTCTTGCATAATTTGGCGAAAAACGCGCGTTTGTTGAAAATCAAAAAGCGGAAGTAACTCTTCATCCCCTATTAATTGCAAGATAAGATTACGTGCTGGACTTTTCCCCCAATTTTGGGGAATATCATAAAGAGGGAGCGAAATCTCTAATTCTTTTCGCCGATGAATAGCCCCATTTGCTTTTTCTAGCCCCTTAACTGTTATTAAGACATCTGTTTCTGTTTTTCGTAAACGACAACTATATCCGCTTGCCAAAATTAAGCGTTCTTTTGTGTCTAAATAAGTGTCGTGTACTTGTTGAATTTGATGTGCTGATAGCGAAAAATCACCAATTTGGTCTACAGCCTGTAGGCTTTGGAATTTGAGTATATCCGATAAAATGAATTTTGCTTCAATCTCCATTTGCAACTCCAGTTTTATGATACTTTTGTTGTTTGATTATAGCATCAAAATTGGGTAATAATTCTCGGGTATTGAATAGCTCTTTTGTCTGAGTAGCTTACCAAAATCCTTATTCCACCAGGTATTTGTATAGAATTGGATAGTGGCTAAAATTGACTTCCCTCTATCCTTTAGCCCCCCAAAGGGGGAAGGGTAGGCGGTGTTCTGAGCCTGTTGAAGGGAAGGGGGAAAAGTGCGAAACACATATTTTCATATCAGTCAAAATTTACCATTACCTAAAATTGAAATGTGAAGATTGAATGACCATATCATAAAAAATTATGTTGTGATTGAGTTCGTTATATTGAGTACTTAACTTTCATCCTCGTATTCGCCTTCCACAATATCCTCACCTGCTTCGAGTTGTTTTCTGTCTGCATCTTCACTTCCGCTTCCTAGCATTTGCATTGTTCCTATTGCGCCGCCTAGCAGTGGAACTAATGCTGGGAGGGGCGTGGGGATAGCGGTTAATACGCCAATTAATACGCCTTTACCAATAGCCGCGCCCCAATCGTCTTTAAAGCTGTGGTGCTGAATTAAAATACTAGGAAGTGTTAATGCCACGCCAACTAGAACAGAGATGGGCCAAGTTAATTCAAAGGTGAGCACCTCTGAGCCAAAAAGCATCATGTCTATTGCAAACATACCAAACCCTACAAGTGGGTGTAGCCCAAAAGATTGAGAGAACTTTTTCATTGAATCCATTATTTTCCTCGTAAGTCTACAGTTTCTTTCCCTGATAATTGCTTTAAGATGCGTTGGGTGACAATTTCTAAAGCCTCGGGTTGGTGAACATAATCAAGGTCATCGGTACGAATAGTTAATACAGGGCAAAGATCAAAAGAGTTGAGCCACTCATCATAGAAAGAATCCAGTAGTGTAAGATACTCAGCGGTAATTCCTGTTTCCATATCTCTTGCACGGCGTTGAATGCGTTCCATTAACACCTCTACGGGTGCTTTGAGATAAATGAGTAAATCGGGGCGGGGCAAACTTTCTACAACTAATCCAAAAAGACGATTATAGGCTAGGTAATCTCGCTCTGATAGATTGTCTAAGTGGTGCAAGGCGCGGGCAAAAATATAGGCATCTTCGTAAATACTGCGGTCAAGAATGGCTGAGCGGGCATCGCTGGCAACTTTAAGGTATTGCTCTGCACGATGTCCTAAAAAGAAAATTTGTAAATGAAAAGACCATGTGCGCATATCGGCATAAAAATCGGATAGATAGGGGTTATTTGCTACTGATTCGAAGTCTGTACACCAGCCAAGCCGATCTCCCATGCGTTCTGTGAGTGAGGTTTTGCCTACGCCGATGTTTCCAGCGACTACAACGAGATGTTTGGTCATGTTTTCTCCTTAGATCATCTTCTTTTCAATGATGGGGAATATGTCAAAAGTTTTTCTGTTCTTGCGTAGTACAAGATTTGTCTTGATTTATATAAAAGGGCGATATGAATGTCGCGTTACGCTTTGAAAACCAACGCGGTTCTCTCGACCCGTGCCGCTTCGATGGGAATCTCCATCTCTTTAAGTATCATATCGGGTCTTCCTGTTGCGCCTTCACGAGCGGTGAAGCGCATATAGATGCGTTCATTTTCTCCATCAAGGGGAAGCCTGTGTAAATCTAGAATCAAGGTTCGTAAATCAAAGGTGCGGACTTTTCCGCGCTTTTTTTTCTTTTTTTCACGGGGGAGAGATTCCGCGTCCATAAGGGATGCAAGCTTCAGGTCAAGTTCGTCTGCGGGTATTTCATCCAAAATAGTGACTTCGTACTCGGCGTAATCCCCTTGTGTTTGGAGGGCGGGGGCGCGTAAATCCACTTCTTCGATGCTTGAAACTTTAATGCCTTCAGGTAGATTTTTTTGTAGCCCCTCAACGGAGTATTCAGCTTCGGGGGAAATCCAAATATCAACAAATTCAGCACGGCTAGAAAACCCTAGCGGGAGGGCAGATGCAATCTGGATTTTGGGTTGCGGGTGAAATCCCTGACTGTAGATGAGGGGCAGACCGGCACGGCGAATACTGCGTTGCCAAATATGGTGTAAATCGAGATGTCCGATATAACGCAGGGCGTTTTCTTTGGCAAATTTGATGCGGAGACGTTTTTGGGGGAGAGCTTCACTCATTATAGGGTCTCCATAGATAGATCTTTCATTTTTCTGATTTTTTTTGGTTTTACTTCCGGGCACATCCACCCTTTGCCAGGGTTTTCGCGCCGCAAATCGTTGAATTGGGGCAAAATGCCACAGGCAAAACATTGCTCACGGCAATCTACGCGGATTTTGCCTTCTAAAGATTGTTGATAATCTCTGAAAATGAATTTTTTATGTACGGCGGTAGAAATATGTTCCCAGGGGAAGATTTCATCTACACGGCGGGGACGGTGGGTATAAAAGGTGGGGTCAAGATCATGCTCGGCGAAAGCGTTCATCCATGTTTCGTAGCGACGTTGGTCGCCCCAAGCATCAAACTTTGCGCCATTTTTCCATGCGCTGAGAATTACATCAGATAGTCGGCGGTCGCCACGCGAGAGAAAAGACTCTATCATTGTATCTTCTGGTTCTGTCCACGAAAGGCGAATGCCGCGCCCCAATTTCTTCTTTAGCAAATCCTGTTTGGCATTAATTTGCTCAAAAGTATCTACTGAAACCCACTGAAACGGTGTTTGCGGTTTTGGCGCAAAAGTTCCTACGCTTAGGTTTAATTTTGCACGCCCGCCAATTGCTCTGCGCCCTTCTTTGAGTACTTTTTGGCTCAAATCGACAATCGCTTCTACGTCTTCGAGCGTTTCTGATGGATGCCCGATCATGAAATAGAGCTTAATTGTGGTCCAGCCGCGTTCGTAAATTTCGCGTGCGGTGGTCAATAATTGTTCATCGGTGATAAATTTATTGATAATGCGCCGCATCCGTTCTGTGGCGGCTTCGGGGGCGAGCGTAAATCCTGCCGAGCGGCGTTTTTTCAGCCCTTCCATCAAATCGAGTGAGACCGATTCTATCCGTAACGAGGGCAAAGATACGCTTAACTTTTCATCTGGAAAACGTTCATTTACGGCTTCGACCAATTCTGCGATGCCCGTATAATCGGATGATGACAGCGACAAAAATGATAATTCTTCATAGCCTGTACTGGCAATAGATTTCTCTGCCGCATCTAGCACTTCTTCTACGCTTCGTTCTCGCACGGGGCGAGTTGTGAAGCCGGCGTGACAGAAGCGACAGCCCCGCGTACAGCCGCGCATCACTTCTACGGTGGCGCGGTTGTGGACAGATTTGATATTTGGGACGATGAAATTTGTGGGCGGAGGCGGTAACTTCGCCACGATTCTTTTCATAATGCGTGACGGAACGCCCTCGACCTTGGGCTTGGTTGCCGCTACTGTGCCATCATCCTGATATTCAACTTCGTAGAGCGAAGGCACATATACGCCAGGGATTTGAGCGAGAGCGAAAAGCAACGCTGCACGACTTTCATTTGCAGACTTGCTCCTTGCCACTTCTTCTACGATGTCATGAATGACTTCTTCCCCTTCCCCAACGACATAGGCGTCAATAAAGGCGTGCATTGGCTCGGGATTTGTCCCCGTGTGTCCGCCTGCAATGATGAGGGGATGCTCTTCGCCGCGATCTGCGCTTTTTAAGGGCAAGCCAGCTAAATCGAGGGCGTTTAGCGTGTTGGTGTATAAAGTCTCGTAGGGGATGGTGATCCCGATAATATCAAAATTTGCGAGCGGATTCTTTGATTCCAGTGCATAAAGGGGAATCTCGTTTTCGCGCATCACATCTTCAAAATCTAACCATGGGAGATAGGCGCGCTCGGCGAGAGCATCGTCACGCTGGTTGATTTGGTCGTAGAGAATTTTGAGCCCAACATTTGAGATGCCAAGATCGTAAATATCGGGGAAAAGCAGGGCGACTTTGGTTTGGATGGTATCCCAATTTTTGTGAATGGCGTTATATTCGCCGCCCACATAGCGACCGGGCTTTTGTACGGTTAATAGTACCCGCTCGAGGCGGGCTTCAATTTGATTTGGAGTTAACATGGGGGGGATTATAACCGTTTTTGAGTTATGTTGTTTTAAAATTATATTGGGGTGAGCGTATGCAAAAAGAACGCTTATAGATGGTTATAGCTATATTTATGGTAAAATCGACAAACTTTGTATAGAATTGCTAAAAATGGATGATTATGTTTTAGTATTGATTGTGTAGTATTCTGCAAAGAAGCAATGAGAGGGAGTTTGCATTTGGTGACAGCCCTATTTCGCAACTAAAAATAAAGTATTTTGTTGTAAACCACAAGATTTTATTAATGAATAGGTAATTATTAAAGGTTGAAAAAAAATGAAGAAATATAATTATAGAATGGGGATAGATGTTGGTTCAACAACGGCTAAAGTGGTTATATTAAATCAGGACGCTGAACTTGTTTTTTCGGCATATCGCCGTCACCATGCTGAAACCTTAGATACGATAAAATCGATTCTCAAAGAAGCGGAGGAGATTCTTGGTGATGTTGATTTTGATTTATTAGTCACTGGCTCTGCGGGGATGGGGTTGGGAGAGAAGTTCGATTTACCTTTTATTCAAGAGGTGGTTGCCTCTGCTGAGGTGGTCAGGCAACTATATCCAGAAGCAAAGACTTTAGTTGATATTGGGGGCGAAGATGCCAAAATGATATTTTTTGATGATGAGGGCAGACCCGATATTCGGATGAATGGTTCTTGCGCGGGGGGAACGGGGGCTTTTATTGATGAGATGGCGACTTTATTAAATGTGCCTGTCTCAGAGTTGGATGATCTTGCGAAGAATTATAAGAGAATTTATCCGATGGCTTCTCGTTGCGGTGTTTTTGCTAAGACAGATTTGCAAAATCTGCTCAGTAGAGATATTTCTAAAGAAGATATTTCTGCTTCGGTTTTTCGTGCGGTTGTTTTGCAGGTCTTGGCAACGCTTTCAAGGGGGCATGAGCCTGCTCCTTTGTTTTTGTTTAGCGGGGGGCCTTTGACTTTTTTGCCAGAATTACGAAAAGCCTTTGAAAAGGGAATGGAAATCACCTCGGCAGATATACTTGAAGTAGAAAATGCAGAACTTTTGCCCGCTATGGGCGCGGCTTTGGCTGAGAGTTCGAAGCGAAAGCCCTTTACCCTCAGCAAGTTGTTCGACCAGTTATGCACTGTCCAAGCGCACTCAAGCACCGATCAAGTTCGTCTTGCGCCTTTATTTATAGGAAAGGATGATTTTTCGGGATGGAAAGATGCTCAGGAAGCGCGGCAAATCGGTCGAGTAGATGTATCTGAGCTGAATGGCGAAAACTTATTTCTCGGCGTGGATTCTGGCTCTACGACCACGAAGGTGGTCTTGGTTGATGAGGCGGGCAGAATAGCTTTTGATTATTATCGGAGCAATCGGGGCGATGCTATAGAGGCAGTGCGGAATGGTTTTAGGAAAATACGCCAACGTTTTGATGATAAGGGGATTTCTCCAAAAATTGCAGGCAGTGTGGTAACTGGGTACGGGGAGGATTTGATTAAATCTGCTTTTAGTTTTGATGAGGGGATGGTAGAAACTTTGGCGCATTTTCAGGCGGCAAAAGCTTTTGATGAAGATGTGAGCTTTATTATGGATATTGGGGGGCAGGATATGAAAGCCATTTTTGTTAAAGATGGCGAGATTCAGAGTATTGAAATTAATGAAGCCTGCTCTTCTGGATGTGGCTCTTTTATCGAATCCTTTTCGAGCGCGATGGGTTATGAGGTAAAAGAGTTTGCGCAGTTGGCGGTTTCTGCGAACGCCCCCTGTGATTTAGGCACTCGTTGTACAGTTTTTATGAACTCTAAGGTTAAGCAGGCATTGCGGGAGGGGGCTGAAATCAATGATATTTCGGCAGGGTTGGCATATTCTGTGATTAAGAATGCACTTCATAAAGTTCTGAAGGTAACAGATATAGATGTGCTTGGTGATAATATCGTTGTCCAAGGGGGTACTTTTCGTAATCCTGCCATTCAAAAAGCGTTAGAAGAGTTATTGGGCAAAGAAGTGACTTGTCCTGATATCGCAGAGTTGATGGGCGCTTATGGCGCGGCACTGACGGCTAGAGACAGTTTTAGCAATAACGGGTATAAGGAAAGCTCTTTTAGCGGACTAGAGAATTTAGATGAAATTGGTATATACGATAGGAGAGATATTCGCTGTAGAGGGTGTGAAAATATCTGTGTAGTTAGTAAGATGACTTTTCCTAATGAGAATGTATTTTATTCAGGCAATCGGTGTGAGAATATATTCTCGAATAGCGGGGAAACGATGGAGAAGGGGAGAAGTATGACCTCTCTAAAATACGATTTATTATTTAAGCGTAAAACTGATCCAGAGATAGAGCCAGTGATGACAATAGGCATTCCCAGAGTGCTTAATATTTTCGAGAATTTTCCTTTTTGGAATACTCTCTTGGTCGAGAGTGGCATTAAAGTGCATCTTTCTGCGCCTTCAAGCACTGAGATTTATCAGAGTGGTGCTGGGTATATCATGTCTGATAATTTATGTTTTCCAGCTAAGCTGGTTGCAGGGCATATAATAGACCTTGTTGATGCGGGCGTAGATCGCATTTTCTATCCGATGGTCTTTTTTGAGGAGGAAGAGTTCTCTGATTCTGATAATGTTTTTAATTGTCCTATAGTTTCAGGTTATGCAGAGGTTATAGGCAGTGTGATGGCCCCGCAAGAAAAATTTGATATTCCTTACGACACACTAGAAATCAACTTTAACGATGAGAAATTACTCAAAAAAGTTTGTACGAACTATCTAAAAGAACTCGGAATCTCAAAAGGCATAAGAAATAAAGCCTTTGAGAAAGCTCTTGTTCTTCATCGTGAACACAAAGAAGAAGCAAGGGTAATTGGTAAAGAAATTATTGAAGAAGCGCGAGCGAATGAGCGTTCGATGATATTGCTTTTGGGGCGTCCATACCATATTGACCCGCTTATCAACCATAAAATTCATGATATTTTAACGAATTTCGGCTTAGACGTAATCACAGTAGATTCGGTGCCCGTTGAAGAAGGGCAAACCTTAGATAACCGCCACGTTATGACGCAATGGGAATATGTCTCTCGCTACTACCATGCCCTTCGCTGGGCTGGGGAGCAAGATAATGTTGAGGTTGTCCAGTTAAATTCTTTTGGCTGTGGTCCCGATGCTTTTATCATGGAAGAAGTCAAGACAATTTTGGCGCAATACGGAAAAACGCCTACAGTTATCCGCATCGACGAGATAGAGAGCGCAGGCTCTACAAAACTCAGGCTACGTTCAATGATGGAAGCCTTAAAAAACAGAAAGAAAGACGGTGCTTATACTTTTACGCCAAGAAGAAAAGTCAAAACCTTTGGCGTAGAAGATAGAGACAGAACTATCATTGTCCCCGATTTTTCTCCCTATAATTCCCCCGCTCTGGTAAGACCCTTTATGGATATGGGCTATAAAATTGTTGCACTTCCGCCTGCTAATCGTGAGACGGTTGATGTGGGGCTTAAGTTTGTAAATAACGATGTTTGCTACCCCGCCCTCATTTGTGTTGGTGATTTGGTAAAAGCCCTTCAATCGGGCGAATTCGACATAGATACAACGGCGGTAGGATTTTCACAAACAGGTGGGCAATGCCGCGCAACCAGTTACCCATCTATGATTAAGAAGGCACTGCTTTCAGCGGGGTTTGAAGATGTGCCCGTAGTGACCTTTTCGACAAGTTTAGATGCGTTAAATGACCAACCTGGCTTTGAATTTGACATCAAGAAATATGTTTATAAAACGGCTGTCAGCATTATGTATACAGACGCGCTCTCCGATTTATATTACGCCACCGCACTTCGTGAAAAAAATAAAGGCTCTGCAGAAAAAGTGAGAGATAAATACCTAAACCTTTTCATGGAAGGTGAGACACTCATCAAGAAAGCCACCTTGCTCGAAAGCCTAGAAGATGCGGTGAGAGATTTTAACGCCATTGAAACTATCGATAAAGAATATCCCAAAGTGGGGATTGTTGGCGAAATTTATGTAAAATATAACGCCTTCGCCAATAACTATGTGGCAGAATGGCTGATGGAGCAAGGCATTGAAGTCTTCATCCCTCCCTTTATCGAATTCTTTTCAGGTGGTTTGGTCAGCATAGCGCATGGCGTGAAAACAAATCTAAAAAAAGCAGATGCGCTTTGGTTACTATCATTCTTAGGTAAAAAACTGCTCAGCAATTTTTTGAGGGCGGTCGATGGCGTTATGCAAGAATTTCAATACTATCACCCCCATCACGATATTCAAGATATGGCAGATAAAGCAGAAGAAATCCTCAGCCTAAACCATCTCTACGGTGAAAATTGGCTCATTGCTGGAGAAATTGCCTCATTTGTAGATGATGGCATTAAAAATGTACTTTGTCTGCAACCCTTTGGCTGTATTGCCAACCATATCGTAGCCAAAGGCATTCAAAAAAGAATGAAAGATAAATACCCCAAACTTAATCTCCTATTTCTCGACACAGATGCGGGCGTTAGCGAAGTAAACTACTTTAATCGGATGCACTTCTTCGTGAACAATGCCAAAGCCGGCGTTGCAGATTCGGCGGTTTAATCATTGGATCTGTGCTATGCACCGCGACGAGTCTGCATTAGGCTTGTGTGCCCTTCGTGGGCGTTTTTCTGAAGACAAACACCAGTAAGCAAAAGGCCCCTCGCAGAGGGCCTTTTTTATTGTTCAGCTGGTGGGATGTTGTGCGTTTTGGTTTTGTCCCTCACCCGCACTCAAGCTAAATGCGCGGCAATCAAGCCCAAAACTTGTATTGAGCCAAGTCGAAGTACGCGCGTCCCGCTTTCTTCACATCCGAAGAGGCGGTATAATAGCTTTCATCCCAAAGAAATAGGAGAAGCCCTATGCGTCAATCCATCCTCAGCGAAAAAGAAGCTGAATTTTTACGAGAAGAAAAGGAAACCCTTGCCGATATGCAAGTTGCTTTATCTAATTTAGCCTTGCCGAGCGAGGCACTAGATAAATTGAAAAAAGCGGTTTTACAATTAGATGAACTTTTTTTGATAGTAGTAGCGGGGGAGTTTAACGCAGGGAAAAGTGCCTTGCTAAACGCGCTTTTAGGTGAAAAAGCCCTTCTTGAAGGTGCCACGCCCACCACCTCACGAGTGACTTTGGTGAAGTGGGGCGAAAAAGCCGAAGAAAAAATACACGATGAAGGTTTTGCAGTTTATACCTACCCTTTGCCGATTTTGAAAGAGTTAAATATCGTAGATACGCCCGGCACCAATGCCGTGATTCGCCAACATGAGCGTTTAACAGACGAATTTGTGCCGCGTAGCGATTTGGTTCTCTTCGCCACTTCGGCAGATCGCCCAATGACAGAGAGCGAGCGTCAGTTTTTAGAGAGAATTTTGACTTGGGGCAAAAAAGTTGTCTTCGTTTTGAATAAAATTGATATTTTTGACGATGAAAAGTCCCTGAAAGAAGTACAAGATTTTGTTATCAAGCACGCCACGAATTTATTGGGCGATAAAGTGGATCTTTTCTCTGTTTCTGCTAAATTAGCCCAGCGCGCTGTTGTAGAAAGTGACTCTGCTGAAAAAGCTGAGTTGCGCATAGCCAGCAACATGGACGCGCTGGAAAATTATATCAACGCCACTTTAGATGATAGCACTCAACTAAAGTTGAAATTTAACAACCCTCTTGGCGTAGCAGAAAACCTGATTGTTCAAGCAGAAAATGCCAACTTAGCGCAAAATGAAGTTTTGAAAGATGATCAAGACACCGTTCGAGCTTTAGAGACCACCATAACCGCATACGAACGAGAGCTTAAGGCAGAGCTAGAACCACGCCTTGCCGAAGTAGAAAATGTTTTATACAGATTAGAAAATAGGGGAATAGATTTTTTTGATACAAAATTGCGCCTCACCAATATCCAAGAGCTAATGCGCGGCGAGAAAATTCGTGCCGAATTTGAGCACGATGTTATGGCAGATATGCCTCAAGAAATTGAAGACAAAGTACAGCATCTTATTGATTGGTTGGTGCAAAAAGATTTGCACGAATGGCAAGAAATTATGGGCTATTTGCAAAGGCGGCAGGCTGAGAATATAGAGCATTTGGTGGGCGAGGCGCATATTCCGCAAGATTCACGTCGCCGGGAATTACTCGATACTGTTGGCAAAAGTGCCCAGAGCATCGTAGAAACCTATGACCTCAACCAAGAAGCAAGTGAGTTAGCAAAAAGTGTTGAGGCGGCAGTGGCGCAAACGGCAATGCTCGAAGCAGGTGCGGTTGGTTTAGGCGCGTTAGTCGCCGTTGCTATTGCATCTACTGCGCTCGATATTACCGGCACGCTTGCGGCTGGCACGATGGCAATTTTAGGGCTTTTTGTCATCCCCTATAAACGTAAACAAGCAAAAGAAGATTTTCAAGAAAAAATGGCTACCCTGCGCGGCAAATTACTCACGGCTCTCTCTACTCAATTTGGCAAAGAATCAGAAAATGCCGTAGCACGCATTAAAAAAGGTATCACGCCTTATACCCGCTATATCCACTCTGAATCTGAAAGGGTAGAAGAGACCGAAAAAACGCTGAAAGATTTGCGAGATTCGCTCTCAGCCCTGCGTGCGCAAAGCGAAATAGCTCTGCGCTAATTTTGACAGATGGATAAATGCCCGCAAAGCGCGTAACCTAAACTTGAGTGCCCTTCGTGGGCATTTTCCTGTAAAGAACCCTAGATAATTCCAATTTCGTGGAGAATAAAGAATGTCAAGAAAAGTATATACAATAGATCTAAATTTTCTAAACCGAAAAGAAGCCATTGCCGCGTATTTAATTCCACACTCCGAGGGGGCAGTGCTCGTAGAATCAGGTCCTGGCTCAACGACCTCTGCCTTAGAAGCAGGAATAAAAGAGCATGGCTTTAACTTGGACGATATTACGCACGTCTTTTTATCGCATATTCATCTTGACCATGCGGGCGCATCAGGTTGGTTAGCTGAGCACGGTGCAAATGTTTGTGTGCATCCTGTTGGGGCATGGCACATGATTAATCCAGAAAAACTGATAGCAAGCGCAACACGCATTTATAAAGATAAAATGGATTTACTTTGGGGTGATTTTCTAGCCGTTCCTGAAGAGAATTTGATTGTCGCTGAAGATGGGCAAGATATTTGCATTGGCGATTTAACAATGACCGCTGTTCATACGCCTGGACATGCCGAGCATCATATTTCTTGGTGCATCAAAGAGGATATTGTCTTTACGGGCGATATTGGCGGCGTACGAATGCCCAATTACGATTACGTTCGCCTGCCCTTAGTGCCGCCAGAACTGCATCTTGAAAAGTGGCACGAAAGCCTAGAAAAACTACTTGCCATGAACTTCAAACGCATTGCCCCGACTCATTTCTCGGTTTTCGATGATGCTGAACGACATTTGAAATCGGCTCTTTCTTCTGTAGATGAAACATCACGCTGGCTAGAGGCAGTAATGCCCTCCGAGCCAACGGTGGATGAGTTGGGGAAAAAAGTGGTGATATGGATGAAAGAACAAGCCCAAGCAGAAGGTGTGAGTGAAGAGACGCTTCAGGTTTATGAGATAGCCAATCCCTTGCATATGGCTTCGGTGGGGTTAGCGCGTTATTGGGATAAGTTTAGAGCTTAGCTTGCCTCATGGTGAGACATAAAAGAATGAGTAGACAGTAAGACAGCTCCAAGAAAACGCATCTCCAGAAAATGCAAAAGGGGAGAGCTTGGCATTTCAGAACGATATAATTATTACGTTTCACATGCCACATTTCACGTTTTATGCTTTATATGTGAATATCGTCAGTTTTTATCTTTCAAATGTACTTTTTTCTCTTGGTGGTATATGTTTTCGAGAGAGTTTGTGTTAAACTTCACAGTGATGCGCTATGCGAGAAAGCGCGTATCGTCAAAAAATGTTAATTAAACGGGAGCAAGCTGAAGGCACGTTTGAATCGGCTTTTCATCCCGTTAAAAAGGAGTAAAAAATATGATTATCGGCATTCCTAAAGAAATACGTCCCCATGAATATCGGGTTGGTTTATCTCCAGCGGCTGTTCAGATACTTTGCGAAAAAGGGCATACTTGTTTTGTCGAAGACCAAGCAGGCAGAGGGGCAGGATTTCGTAATATAAAATACGAAAGAGCGGGCGCAAAAATCGCTTTTTCACCAGAAGAAGTTTATGGTCGGGCAGATTTCTTGCTTAAGATGTCCCGCCCGATGAAGTATGAAATCGACTGGTTACAGCCTAATTCGGCTATCGCGTCTTTTATGCACCTTGCTTCGGCGCGGCAAGATAAATTAGACCTTTTGCGTAAAAAAAACATCACAACAATTGCTTATGAGCAAATTCAAGAAGTAGATGGCACGCATCCCGTTTTGCGTTCTTCCAGCCAGATTGGCGGAGCGATGGCGGCGCAGACAGCCGCACGGCTTTTGCAAAATAAATGGGGCGGACGTGGCATTCTCTTGGGCATGATTCCGGGTGTGCCACCAGCAGAGGTCGTTATTTTGGGCGCAGGCGTAGTAGGCACTTATGCCGCTCGCTCTTTTCTGGGCTTAGGCGCACATGTTACTATTTTAGATAACGATATGGATGCCCTTGCTAGAGTCTCTGAACAGTTTTGTGGTGCAGTAACAATGATGTCGACACCTTATAATATCGAACGAGCCACAGCTTACGCAGATGTGGTTGTTGGTGCAGTGCTTGCATCTGGCGAGCGAAGCCCAATTTTGGTAACACGTGATATGGTAAAGGCGATGAAGCCACGTTCCGTAATTTTAGATGTAAGTATTGATCAGGGTGGGTGTATCGAAACATCTCGACCTACAACCCATGATAATCCCGTATATACAGAAGAAGAAGTAATGCACTATTGTGTTCCAAATATGGCTGGGGTGGTTGCACGAACAGCCACACATGCTTTTGTGAACGCCGCTATGCCTTATATTCTTGAAATAGCAGACCGTGGCATTCAGAATGCAGTTAAGAATATGCCTGCAATCAAAGACGCCACCAATACATATTTAGGTGAAGGATAATAAATCATGGATTGGAAAACACGTTATAAAGACCGTATTCTTAGCGCAGACGATGCTGTAAAAGTTGTAGAATCAGGGGATAGACTTTTTCTAACAGGCAATGTTTCTGTGCCTTATAAATTATTAGATGCGCTGGTAAAAAGGGCACCTAAGTTGAAAGATGTAGAAGTCAACCAAGCATTAACCGTAGGAGCACCCGCGTATGCGGGACCTGAAATGGAAGGGCATTTACGCGTTAATACCATGTTTATCAGCGATAATATCCGTTCAGCGGTACAAAATGGACGAGCAGATTTTACGCCAGTGCTTCTTTCTGAATTCCCCTTGCTTTTCAAAAATGGGCACCTGCCCCTTGACGTTGCCTTAATTCACGTTTCACTCCCCGATGAGCATGGCTTTTGTAGCTTAGGCGTAGAGGTGGGTTTAACAAAAACTGCCGCAGAATCAGCAAAAATTATTGTTGCAGAAGTAAACGAGAAAATGCCGCGCACGCTGGGCGATGCCTTTATTCACGTTAGCCGAATTAACCATATTGTGCCTGTGAATTATGAAATCGCCGAGAAATCAATGGGTGATGGCAAACCATCTCCGGCAATAGAAAGTATGGCAGAATATATCGCCGACTTGATTCCTAACGAAGCAACGATGCAAATGGGCATTGGTGCGGTACCTGATGCGGTGCTAAAACATCTTTACGATAAAAAAGATTTGGGCGTTCACACAGAGCTTTTCTCTGATGGTGTAATTGACCTTGTTGAAGCTGGTGTGCTCACCAACGCGGCAAAAACCCTGCATGAAGGCAAGATATTGGCGGGCTTTGTCATTGGCACCAAACGTCTCTACGATTGGGTAGATGATAATCCTATCATCGAAATGCGCCGCACAGAATATGTGAACGACCCCTTTGTGATTGCTAAAAATGATAAAATGGTTGCCATCAACTCTGCTATTGAGGTCGATTTAACAGGGCAAGTCTGTGCCGATAGTATCGGACCAAAGCTCTACAGTGGCGTTGGCGGTCAACTCGATTTTATGTATGGCGCATCTCGTTCGAAGGGCGGCGTACCAATTATCGCCTTGCCCAGTGACACCACCACGCGTAGCGGCAAACGATTTACTCGTATTTCGGGCATGTTGAAGCAGGGCGCGGGCGTTGTCACCACGCGCAATCACGTTCGCTACGTGGTTACAGAATACGGCGTAGCAGATTTATACGGCAAAACGATTCGGCAGCGTGCTCAATCATTAATCGGTATTGCCCACCCCGATTTTCGTGCAGATTTAAAGAAACAAGCGCGAGAATTGCATTATATTTAGCGATATAGAGACACTCGGTTTTTTCTCGTAAGTCATAATTTTTTCATCAGTGCGTCAACTTTACGATGAGGGAAACTTGACTTGGATAATAAAAACCGAGTGTCTTTTTAAGGGGAGAAACTGTCCGAAACGCGCGTGTATTCAGCTTGCTGAGGTTGTGGACGCGTTATCTTTGCTGATAACCCCTGCTCGTAACGCAAGATTTATCTTGCAGAGAGAAAAAATGAAAAAAGTCCTTATAGCCTTAGTGTTCTTAATAATCTTATCTGCATGTAGTAAAGGAGAAGATTCGTCTAATCAAATTTCAGATGAGCGGATGTTGCTGGTCTTATCAGCTCCTTCTGTTCACGAAACTTATTATCAACCCGCATTCGATGAGATTGTAGATTTTCAAATAGAATACGCAAAAGCAATTATGGGCAACGATAATGTTGTCGTGATTGTAGACGCAGATACAAAACCCTATTACGAAGATGATTTACCTGAAGATATACTAATTGAAGCAGAAGTTTATGATATTTGGGCGCGAGATTTTACACTTGTAAATCCCATAAATCCTGTTCAATTTAAATATACTTGGGCATCAATGAGTAAAGAAGAAAGCGAAGAAGTTCAAAATAGCTTCAACACATTTGCAAATAAATATGAACTTCAACGAAGTGAAACGCCCCTCTTGCTAGACGGTGGGAATCTTGTTGATAATTACGCAGGTGGCGTGATTACAACCACAAGATTTATGGAAGATAATGCGTTAAGTTATGCAGAAGCCAAAGAAGCATTAGCAGATTTGCTAAACGCAACCGAAATCGCCATCCTTGAACCAGACGAGGAAGTCCTAGCTCATTCTGATGGTAT